>NZ_JACRUK010000064.1 GCF_014305155.1 Flavobacterium muglaense | reverse complement strand
AATCCTATTATAAGCGCTTTTTTAATCTCTAGAAAACGACGTTAATCAAAATATGCGTAGTTTTTCAGTGCCCTCCAAAATTGGCTCTATTTTTTGGTACGTGATTGTTGAGTGATTTACAAAATCAATAGTTTTGTCGACTAAGTCTTTGTCTTTGTATACATAATAGTTTTGTAAAATATTCGAAAAGTTTCTTTCAGTTGTTTGTCCATAAGAAAACGAGCTTACAACAACCATCATCACAATCATACCTATTATTTTCATAGTTTCATTTTAAAGATTTAATTCGGTTTATATCATACCTCCTACTCCCAAATGTATCCATAATTATTTACAAAAAACGAATAATTATTATAGCTACAAAAACGATCTCATGAGCCCTGATGGAAATGGAAATCCCGAACCCTTGCGAAGCTAAAAGGGTGAGGATTGTAATGTACAGCAGGACTGAAAGTAGTTTTGAAAAGGAATCGTTATGCTCCTAAAAAATCATGTCCATAAAAAAAGGGAACTCAAATGAATTCCCTTTCTTAACTATAATGTATGTCTATTTATTAGGTTGTGGTGTCATCCTTAAATAGTACTTTATTCTTTGAAATCCTTTGGGGAATTTGGCGGGAATATCTTCGTCTTTTATCGCTGGTGAAATTACTACATCTTGACCATCTTTCCAGTTGGCTGGAGTGGCTACACTGTAGTGAGCGGTTAATTGTAGGCTGTCAATAACGCGCAGTATTTCGTCAAAATTTCTTCCTGTAGACGCGGGATAGGTTAGAATTAATTTAATTTTCTTGTCGGATCCAATGATAAATACAGAGCGCACGGTAAATGTTTCATTTGCATTAGGGTGAATCATGTCGTATAAATGGGCTACTTCTTTGCTCTCATCGGCAATGATGGGATATTGCAAGGAAACGTTTTGGGTTTCTTCAATGTCTTTAATCCATTTTAGATGTGATTCTAGACCGTCTACACTCAAGGCAATCACCTTAGTGTGGCGTTTTACAAACTCTGGGTAATAATTAGCCACAGTTCCTAATTCGGTCGTACAAACGGGAGTAAAATCGGCTGGATGGGAGAACAAAACGCCCCATGAATCACCTAGCCATTCGTGAAAATTTATTTTTCCTAAAGTTGTTTCTGCAGTAAAATCGGGAGCGGTATCTCCTAAACGTAATGTTGCCATAATAGTTTGTTTTTTTGTTCGATTAAAATTAGTCAAAAAAAACTACACCTCAGCTGAGACAAGTCATAAATAAAACCAAAAACAACCCCTAGATAAACTGGACAATCAAGTACCAAAAAACTAAGGTAATGAACGAAATAGGGATTCCGAAACCAATCATCATGCTACTCAGTCGGGGCTTTAAGCCATTGGAAGATGCGAGTATGCAGGCTGTAATCATGGGCGCCATGGCTGCTTCCATAATTGCGACTTGGATAATTGGAGACCTTTGATGAAAAACCACTACATAAAGTACAAAAATTAATGCGGGAGTAATGATTAATTTATACAATAGTCCTAGTGCTAGAAATGGCCAATGCTGGCTCTTGGTCTCGAACCGCAATTGTAACCCTACAGAAATAAGTGCCAAGGGAGTCACTCCTTTACCTAACAACAAGAGTCCTTTTTGTACAAATTGCTCCAAATCAAATTGAAAAATATTGAGCAAACAAGCTATAGCAAAGGCTAAAAAAGGCGGAAATAGAACTATTTTTTTTATGATTTGACCACCGCTTTGCCCTCCATTTGAGTACAAAGTAGCCACTAGAATTCCTAAAGTAGATAACACTACAAAAGAGCCCGGTTGATCGACTAGAATAGCTGTTTTCATCCCTTCGTCACCATACAAAGCTTGGATTATTGGAAATCCTAAAAACGAGGTATTCCCCAGCCCTGCGGTAAGAATTAAGCAACCTACGAGTTTTTTTGACCAACCATATTTATAGCCTAAAAAGCGAAATAAAAAATAAGAACCCGCAAAGCATATCCAAGCCACTCCAATGGGATAAAGCAATTGATTGTTCCAATGAATTTTTGGGATATAATATAAAGTTAGCGCTGGTAAACAGACATAGATGACTACTTTATTTAGCATCTTGTAGGTGGTGGTGGGAAACCAACTAGCCTTTTGTAGAAAAAGACCAAGCGCGATGTAAACAAAAATGAGAATTATAGTAGCCATAGTAATGAGTTGTGACAAAAATACCATTTTAGCGCCTATAAAAACAACACAAACTCCCGTATTTTTAAAAGGCTTTATTTTATTATTTTTAGTTGGCTATTCCCTTTTGAAACTCTTTTGGTTTTCATTACTTTTACTTTCCAAAACGATTACTTTGAACGATCAAAAAAAATCTACATCTGCGCTACATGAAAAAGCAGGCATTGCTCCACCAGACTTTGTGAGCGATGTTGTGGTCAAAAAAATTCAGAAATTTAGAAAAGTACAACCTTCGGCGGCAGCACTAGTCAAAGGCATATTAGCCGGTATGATCACTGATTTAAGTCGTGCAATTACACTAGTAGAAAGTAGAAATACAGATCACCTGCTTAAAGCAAATGAAGTAATCAACGCTTGTTTGCCACACGCCAACAAATCCATCAGAATAGGTGTAACTGGTGTTCCTGGAGTGGGTAAAAGTACTTTTATAGAAGCTTTTGGAAAACACTTAACGAGCCTGGGTAAAAAAGTAGCTGTTCTAGCTGTTGACCCCAGTAGTTCGATCTCGCACGGCAGTATTCTAGGTGATAAAACCCGAATGGAAGAGCTTGTTAAAGATCCTAATGCGTATATTCGTCCCTCGGCATCAGGTGATACTTTGGGAGGCGTAGCTCGAAAAACCAGAGAAACCATTACGCTTTGTGAAGCCTGTGGATTTGACGTCATCATTATTGAAACTGTGGGTGTAGGACAAAGTGAAACTGCTGTTCACAGCATGGTCGATTTTTTTCTTTTATTAAAAATCGCTGGAGCAGGCGATGAATTGCAAGGGATTAAACGCGGTATCATGGAAATGGCCGACGCAATTGTAATCAATAAAGCCGACGGTGATAACATTAAAAAAGCGAAGCTAGCCAAAACCGAATTCAACAGAGCCTTGCATCTTTTTCCTGCCAAAAAATCAGGATGGACGCCTACTACCGCCACCTGCAGTGCCATTACCCATGACGGCATTCATGAAGTATGGGAAACTATTGAGCAGTTTGTGAAACTAACGAGTGATAACGCTTATTTTACTAAAAAAAGATCAGAGCAAAATGAATATTGGTTAATTGAAACCATAAACGAACAATTGAAACTGAATTTCTATAATCATCCTGAAGTTACTACATTGCTTGAAGCCAATAAAAAAGCGGTGCAAAATGATGAAATTTCACCTTTTGCAGCCGCTCAAATTTTATTAGAAAAGTATTTTAAATAATATTTTATTCTTGAGTTATGTTCTCTTTAAAAAGAATATTCCTTTTGTCAAAAGCGCTGAACCTAATAGCACTCTACAAATCAAACCCACATTATTACCCAATGAATAGCTAAAGGAGTGAATATTATTTTCTAATGGTAGAAAATGAAATCTACGGATTCCTGTTAATACTATGTAAAGGCCTAAAACAAACATTAATTGGTGTTTTTTGTTATCTGATGTCATACTAATTTCCGTTTAGATGATTTTGATTAGAAAAGTATTTTAAATACTATTTTATTCTTTTTCGTAACGTTCCATTTCTCGATCGTAGAAGGTATTGGCTTGTTCTATTAATCCTTCCATCTCCGTATTTAGTTCTGCTTCATCAAGGTCTTCTGCTTCTTCCATAAACTCCACCTCATCATCTTTTAAATTAATGATAAATCGAGGGTAATCTAGGTGAATGATAAAAATATCATCCGGAAAATCAGTATTATCTCCAAGTAAAAATTTTGGTAATTCCATTTTGTATTATTTATAAATTGATGTCATTTTATTGTGCTTTTGGATTTGCCTCCAAAACAAAACAAAGAACCGAATAAAGTTTTAAAAAATCTATTTGTCAGATAGAATAATTGGTGCATTGCCCTTACTATTCATAAAAATGATCTTTGTATTAGGCGAAGCAGCAAGTTCTTTTTGAGCTTTGATTGATTCGTATTGCAATTGTTTGTCTGTCAATCCAGTTGCAATAATACGTTGATAATCGGCAATCCCTTGCGCTTCTACACGTTTACGTTCGGCTTCTTGCTTTTCTTTTTGCAAAACAAATTGCATTTTTTGGGCGTCTTGCTCGGCGTTAATTTTACTTTCGATGGTTTTCTTAACCGAAGAAGGCAGGTTGATATTTCTAATTAGTAATTGTTCTAGAATCAAACCTCTTTTTTTAAAATCGGCTTCAATGCTTTTAAATATTCGATCTTGAAATTCATTTCTTTTTGTCGAATACAAGGCAATTGCATCATAATAAACTGCGTTGTCTCGAATACGTGTTCTAGTCACCGGACGTACAATTTTATCTGTATAATTCACCCCAATTTGGCGAAATATTTTTGGCGCATCTACAGCTGACACTCGATACAAAACAGTCAAATCAATCACTACTTCCAGACCATCATTTGATAATACTCGAATGGCATCATCTCCTTGCTGCGCTCCTTCAGAATGATCGGCTGACATGGTGTAGTTTTGCGTCTGAATATCAAATTCGGTCACATCTAATAATGGATTAATGACGTGTAAGCCACTTTCTAAAATGTCTGGCGCAACGTTTCCATATAATGCTTTTACACCTACTTGTCCCGCTTCAATTTGCTTGAACATGGTCGATGAAACTCCCAAAATAACTAATAATAGTCCGATAATTTTAAACAAATTCGAAAATTTAGCCAACTGACTCTGATGGTTCTTTACTGAAAAGCTCAGGACAATTAATACAATTCCAAGGAAAATAAGTATGATCATTTTTTGTTTTTTAAGTAGACTTGTAGGCTTGTTTCAAAATCACAGCCCTTTTTATGGTTTTGGATTTTCAAGGATTAACCTTTTAGTCAATTTATTGAATCTAATATACAAAAATATAGCTGCCGTTGTTAATCCCGCTAGTAATCCGATCCAAATTCCAGCTGCTTTTAAATCCGTATACATCCCTAAATAGATTGAAATAGGAAAACCAACTACCCAATAGGCAATGAACGTAATGTACATAGGCACTTTTACATCTTGCAAACCACGTAAAGCTCCTAAAACCACTACTTGAATTCCATCTGAAATTTGGAACACAGCCGCCACTAGCAGTAACTGAGCTGCAATTGCAACCACCTCTGTATTCACGGCCAGATCTTTCATATTATGCATGTCAACAAATAAAGCCGGTAACTGCTGGTGAAACAAAATAAATACTACTGCAAAGACAGTTTCTAATAAAATAGCTAGCAAAAAAATCGATAAAGCTACCACACGGAGTTGTTTATAATCAGCTAAACCTTTTTGGTTTCCTACTCGCACGGTTGCTGCTACGCTCATCCCCATAGCAAACATAAAGGTAAATGATGCTAGACTCAATGCGATTTGGTTTGCTGCTTGATTGGTAATCCCTAATCGGCCGGATAGCCAAATAGCTCCCGTAAACAATCCTACTTCAAAAAACATTTGCATCGCTGATGGAGCAGCAAGTCTGATGATGGACCTATTTACTTCTTTTTTGATTTTACTCAAAGAAAAACCTTCGAAAAAAGGATGAAATTTGACCATTTTCTTCATTTTAAAATGCATGTAAGCCAGCATAACAAAACGTGAAACAATGGTTCCTATAGCGGCTCCAACAATTCCTAACTCGGGAAAAATCCAAATTCCATAGATAAATAAATAGTTCAAAAACACATTAACCATATTCCCCAAAATAGTGGCCCACATTGATATTTTAGTCTCACTCATTCCATCAGCAAATTGCTTATAACCTTGAAAAATAATCAACGGAATTAATGAAAAAGCAACAATATCAAGGTATGGTTTTGCTAATTCAACCACATTGGCTGGTTGTCCCATAAATGCAATAATGGGTTTTGATAAAAAAATCACCCCAAAGAGTACCACACCCAATATAGTACACAAATACAATCCGTGGTGGAAAGCCGTTCTACCATCTGAAACACTTTTGCGGCCATCAGCTTGAGCAGCTAATGGGGTGATCGCGGTCGAAAACCCAATCCCTAGTGACATCGCTATAAAAACAAAGCTGTTCCCTAAAGAAACCGCTGCTAGTTCCGTAGGACCTAATTTCCCTACCATGATATTATCAACGATCCCTACAACAGTATGCCCTAACATACCTAATATTATGGGATAAGCCAAACGTAAATTATAAGAGAATTCTTTAGTGTATATAGATAAAGTCAATTTGTTATTTTTTTTTAGGCAAATATAAATAGAAGCATTTGATTGCCGTTGAATTAATCAATATATAGCCCTTTTTTATTAGCATTATTTTAAGAAGTCAATTATTCTGTAACAAAATCGAATAATTCTATAACAAATCAGGAGTGGTTGCGCTCTAAATTTGTCAAAGTCATCCCGCAGAAAATGCGCTAAAAATAGGACGACAATAAAATAGTAACTATATAAAAAAACAGATTTATGAAAACGACAACAAAAATTAAGACACTATTAGTATTAGCCATTTCATCATTCGTAACTAATACTTCGACTGCACAAGATAACACAAGCAGTACCAATTATGATCAAGGATTCCGTTTAGGAGTTGGTCTAAATGCGGGATACGCTGTAAATGATCCTTACAAGCTAGCTCTAGGAGCCGATGCAAGATTGCAATATGATTTATCTAAAAGGTATTCCCTTACGTTAACCACGGGATACACTAACTTATTTGTAAGCAAAGCCGATGGAAATGACGTGGGTTTTATTCCCGCAAAAGCAGGTTTCAAAGCCTTCATCTGGAACGACCAGTTTTATGTAATGGGTGAAGCAGGAGCTGCATTTGCAGTCTCAAACGGAAATAATGATACTTCTTTATTACTTGCTCCTAGCATTGGTTACGCAACAAAATACATCGACATATCTGTACATTATGATCATTATGCCGACTTTGATCGCATTAACAATAATGGAACATTAGGTAAAGGAGTTGGACAAGTTGGTTTACGCCTTGCTTATGGTTTTAAACTATAATATAATTTTGAATTTCATAAAAAAAGGCTTTCTCACGAAAGCCTTTTTTTATTAAGAATACAAAATCATTAGTCGTTGAAATAAAAACTATTTGGACCAACACCCACAGTAAATTCTTTTTGAATTGTTCCTGTTAATGAATACACATACGCTTTACTATTTGCCGAAAAATCTCCTCCATCAGCAATGTAAATACGATTGTCTCTTACTGCAAAACCATACATTTTTCCATAAGCTGAAGTTGATGTATATTTCATAATTTCAGTAGTAGATGCTTCAGTTGCGTTAACATTCATCGCATATACTGATGTGTTTAAAGTATAATATGCTTTATTATCATAAATATCTAAATTCCCAACTCCGTCTAACGATTCTGGAAAAACAACCTTTGTCATTGTTTTGTCTGATAATTTTACTTTTACCATTTCGCTTCTTCCTCCGTATGGGCTTCTCAATACATATAAAACACCATCTTTCACTTCCATTGTATTAGCATCCGAACCAATTGCTACCGCTGTTTCAAGCGCTTTTGTACTCGGATTAACCACTAATAACTTATCGTTATTGTAAGGCTCTGTGATATAAAGTTTACCGTTTTCAAGTAGAATTCTATTGGCAGTTGCGTTTAATTCAATTTTAGACTCTACCGTGTTCGTTTGCAAATCAATAACCGCAATATAATCATCTGTATTTCCTGTAGCAGGATTTGAGTACGAATAGGTGTTCGCATTAGTTACATACGCTTTTCCGTCTTTTACAACTCCGTATCTTGGCGTTTTTAAACCTGTTTCAATTTTAGCAATTAATTTAAAAGTATACCGATTAACAACAGTAATTACATTTGAACCACCTACGATAATATAAGCATTGTCCCCATCAAAAAACATAGATTGTACATATTTACCCAAAATATCAGTACCATTTACTGTTGTGTAAACACTTTGAGTAAAATCAGTTAAGTCATTACTGATATAAGAAACTGATCCAGATCCAGAACCTCCTTCATTCAAAACGAAAATTCCATTTTCGTATAGGCCTTTTGGCTCAGCTGGCGCGTCATCCTGTGAACACGAAACAAAAAGTGAAACACTTATTGCAATTAAAAACAATCTTGATAACTTCATCATTATATTAAAATTTAAGGTTTATGTACATATTAAAATTTCTTCCTGGCATAAGCCTGTTTTCTAAGCTTTGATAGTTCTCGTTAAAGACATTTAAAACTTGGAAACCCAGTTTAAAAGAAGATAAAAAAGCAAAATCATAATCAACACCTACATTAGAAACGGTGTATGATTTAATAATTTCATTGGGATCATTATCTGATCGAGTAAAGACAAATCCATTGTATAAAAACTGATAATTGGCAGCAAACTTCTTGTATGAATACCCCAGCGATCCTGTTGCTTTATTGAATGGCACGAAAAAAAGCTGTTTCTTAGTCTCCCTGTTTTCCGAAATGGTATACGCATAGGTTGCATTTGCATTAAAATAATGCTTCCCTTTATGCTGTGCCCATCCTAAAATGAACTCGGTTCCATAAGTATTAACTCTATCTGTGTTTTGGGGAGACCATATCCCTTTATCACCTGGAATCCATCGTAACAAATCATCAATTTTAATGAAGTACGCCGTTTGCGAAAGCGTAAAATCACGATATGAAAACACATTACTTAGCTCTGCTTGATAGGAGCTTTCGGGTTTTAAATTGGGGTTCCCTCCTTCTTCCCAGTACAAATCATTGTAGGTTGGAATACGAAAATTTCGAGAAAAATTCATTTTCAAACTGTACAACTTACTAAACTCATAAGTCGACCCTAAGGAAGCTAAAACTGGTGATTTATAATTGGTAGTAAACTCTTTTCGAACACCTAATTCATACAGCCATCTTGTATTGATATTGTGCTTTGCCAATAACGCTGCCGAACTAATTTCTCTCACATGACTTCCAAATCCAGAGCCTGAACCGTTGGTTTTACTGTATTCGAAAACTCCTTTTAGTTCGAATGTTTTCTGGAATTGATAACCCAGATCAGCTTTGGTAATCACGCTTCCTGTTTCTCCAAAACTATGATCTTTGCTCTCAATATCCGGAAAATAGTTATAGTTCTCAAAGATATAAGCCGCTTTTACATTGGCGGTAAGCCGATCAAAATTCCCTAAATACTCCAACAAATTGCGACTAAAACCGTTAACGTATTTTGTCTTTGCTTCTGACTCGGATATCAATGAAATATTCCGATCCGTATTAGACGTTTGACTGTATAATTTCAGGGTATTATTACCATTAATTTTATAGCCTAGATTAGCATTCAAGCCCATCACATCATACTGCCCGTTTTGATTCCAACGTTGTATTCCCTTCCAATTATAAGAATTCAAATAAGGATAATCATTGGTAGAACTGTTTTTAGTAAAACCAAACTGGGTACTCCATTTTTCATTGGCTACCTCCATTTTATAATTCACTCCTATGGTATTAAAGCTACCGTAATCCAATTTCAAACTATTCGAAAACTGCTTTTTAAAAACCAAATCATTATTTAAATGCACGGTTCCTCCTATGGCTCCACTTCCATAAATAACACTTCCACCACCCGCTTTTACACTGATCGAATTAAAATTAGCCGATGAAATAGTATTGAAATCTGTACTCCCGTTCATTTGGGAATTTATATTGATCCCGTTCCAGATCACTGCGGTTTGCGAAGCTGTTGTTCCTCGAAACGCAACCGTAGACAACATGCCGCGGCCATATTCTTTAAAATAAAGCACGGTGTTGAAGTTTAACAAATCGGTTAATAAGGCTTCGTTTTTATTAATTATCGAATCATTGAAATGAAAAACCGACTGGGAACTGGAAAATTTCTTGAGATTGAGATCGGAGATAATTACTTCTCGTAACTTTGTTATACTGTCCGTTTGCGCCGAAATATATTGGCACAATAATATCAAACAAAATGTAACTGTTTTTTTTGTAGTCATAATTTCTAAACCTTTTTTCCCGAAAGTTTGTTAATATGTACGTACTAGGCAGGTCTCCTGGCTTGCGTCTTGTTGTTTACCTTCTCATCCCAAAACAATGGAACAATGGTTTTGTAGATAACAACAAGCTTGATAGCTTACAGTTGCGGGTACAGCTCAAGATTATTGTGTTAGGATTCTACTTCCTAATTTTTTACTTGATTCCCTTTTAATGCGTTTTAAACCCGAAACTACGAGCCTAAAACACAACCTCAATACGGCGGCAAATATAAAGCTTAATTCAGCTTTAAAACAAATTTGTAATAACTATTGAATGGATTTTCACACAAAATCTTATAAACGAAAATGCAAATAACTACAAATGAGTAAGTTAAATATTTATTTTAATTACAGAACCGAAATCGACTTTGTTATTAAAAGCATCTTTTAATGGCACATTAGACACTTTACAAAGGATACTTCTAATCACTCCTGCGTGTGCTACAATCACAATTGGTCTTTCAGAAGCAGTTTTAAGTTCGTTTTCTAAAAAATCATTCACTCGATGGTACAATTGTACAAATGACTCTCCGTTTGGAACAGCTACATTCACAAAATCATTCATCCATGGGGCAAAATCGTCAGCAGGAATGGCATCCCAACTTTTCAATTCCCAATCTCCAAAATTCATTTCTAGCAAGCGGCTGTCTTTAATTATTTGATTCGAAAGGTAATTAGCCAACGTTGTACATCGAAACAACGGACTCGAATATACCATCGCATCCTCAGGAATTTGTTGTTTTATTGATTCGAATAATTCGAGGTAAGGTTCTAAAATTTGAACATCCGATTGACCGTAACAAATTCCCTTTTCACAAACCGTTTCGGTATGACGTACTAAATAAACTTCCATAAAATAATAACTGATAAATAAAATACTAGTTCGCAAACTTGCTGAGTCGCCCCAAGGCAATCCCCAGTATAACCGTCAATCCATTTTTGGAAATAACGTGCTAGAAAAAATCGTGTCAAGAAAACAGGAGCCAAAACGAATACCATTTGCCATTGAAAACAAGCCAAAATTAGCAATGGCACTAGTCCGAAAAAGAATGCGCCTACCACTTCTCTCCAACTAAAGTTTTGGGCAATTGGTTTGCTTTTACTCGTGGCATCCTCTCTTGAATACTCATGTGTAAAAACAATAGATATAGCCGCCATACGACTCACAGAATGCGCTGAAACAAATAACAAAAGAGTATAAATAACCGACTCTTGATTCATAATTTGAAATGTACCGACAAGATTATTAAGCGCTTGAAATTTCAATAACAACAATAAAACAACACCTATTGCGCCATAAGCACCAATGGCACTGTCTTTCATAATTAAAAGGATTTTTTCCTTGGTCCATCCTCCACCAAAACCGTCGCAAACATCGGCAAAACCATCTTCGTGAAAAGCTCCTGTAACTAATATTGAGGCCACCATCGAACAAAGAACTGCAATTCCAGGGCTAATTAAGTAATTCACTAGTACGAAAACTGCAAATGCTACAGCACCCACTATCCAACCTATCACAGGAAAATAGCGCGAGGCTTTGTTTAAATAATCGGGATTGTGATCGATGTTTTTCGGGCATGGAATCCTAGTATAAAACATCAATGCTGTAAAAAATATATGGAGTTCTTTTTTCATAATTGTATTAAAATCTCTTTTGTCAATTTGGCTAAAGCCAATAATAATCCCTCTATAAATCCAATAGCTAAAGCTATTGGCAATTAATTCATCATAGTTTATTATTCACATTGGCACTTTCAAAACTAGCCATTTCATTTAAAAAAGCCACCGCCGACTCGATGATTGGCAACGCAACTGCGCAACCCGTCCCTTCGCCTAAGCGCAATCCCAATTGTAAAACAGGATCTACTTCTAGATAATTCAACAGCTTCGCATGCGCTTGTTCAGCAGAGCAATGGCAAAAAATTGCATTCTTGATTATCGCAGGATTTTTTTTGTATCCAATTAAAAAAGCAACCGTACAAATAAAACCATCAACTAGAATAAGCATATTATTTTCATAAGCTGCTTGCATTCCGCCGGCCATTTGCAAGATTTCGAATCCGCCAAAATAAGCCAACTGTTCTTCTAATTCAGCTGAACCTGCATAGTTTTCTACTGCGGTTTTTAGTATTTTTTGTTTCGCCGAAAATGTAGCATCATTCACTCCTGTTCCCAGACCGATGCAGTCTTCCAATTGAATAGCAGTAAGCAAACTCATTAAAACCGAAGCTGTCGATGTATTTCCAATCCCCATTTCTCCAAAACCGATACAGTTACTGCCCGTTTTTGCAACAGCATTAACAATTTTTGCTCCTTTAGAAAAACACAAATTTAATTCGCCTCTACTCATTGCTGGTCCAGTAGCATACGACTGCGTTCCCTTGCTTACTTTGGCCGAAATCAGCTTGGTATTAGACGGAAAATCATAATTTACTCCCGCATCTACGATCGATAATTTGATGTTATTTTGTTTGCAAAAAACATTTATTGCGGCTCCTCCTTCTAGAAAATTAGTTACCATTTGGCGTGTCACATCCTGTGGATATGCACTTACGCCATGAGCGGCAATTCCGTGATCAGCAGCAAAAACCACAATATTAGGTTGAATTATTTTGGGCGTTACCGTTTGAAAAACTTCACCAATTTGTAAGGCTAACTTTTCTAGCGTTCCTAACGAACCTAAGGGTTTTGTTTTAGCATCCATTTTTTGTTGCAAGACCTCCTTGATTGATGCCGTTTCTGGATGAAATTGTTTTTTTTCATCTATAGCTTTTGCAAAAGGAACTGAGACTACAATTTCTTCGACAAAAGGAACATCCGATTTTTGTTTCCAATTTAATTGTTGCAACATCGGTTGGTTGTCATAATCGGTGGCGGGTTTGCCTACGCAAAAATAACCCAGCGGCTCAATATGTTCTGGCAACCCTAGCAATTTCTTGAATTGATAATAATTTAGAATCGAAATCCATCCCATCGAAAACCCTTGCTCTGTCAATGAAAGCCATATATTTTGAGCTGCACAAACAGCACTAAACTTAATTGCTTCGTTGCTTCCTACGGTTCCAATCGTAAAATTATTCAAAACGGAACGGTCGTAACAGATCACCAAACCAAGCGGAGCTTCTTCAATTGCTTCTAGCTTTAAGGCTTTGTAGTCTTCTTTTTGTTGTTCGCTATCGGTTTGATTTGCAGCCTTAGTATCGTAATCCAAAAACAGTTCTTTCACCGCTTTCTTAATCGCATCCGACTTCACCAAATAATATTTTGTAGCATCAGTCAAACCCACAGATGGCGCCCAATGTCCCGCCTGCAACGCTTTTTGAATTACAGCATCAGGAACGGGATCATTTGTAAAATGACGGGTATCACGACGGGATTTTAAAATTTTATCTAAATGAGTCATCCTCTTTTTATTTATTAGTGCTGATCCTTATGGAAATCTTCCCAAATTATAAAGCAATAGTCATTGTGCATTTTTGTCGAATAATCCGGCAGACTTATCCGTTCTGAAAACAACGGACAATTTAAAACCAAAGTATGAAACTCGCCGTTTTCGCCGCAAGGATCAATCCCTTTTTCCTGTAGCTCGATGGCCAGTTCTTTCGATAAAATCCTACCTAAATATCCTTCTCCCATTGCGGTGTTGCACGAAACGATCATGGTCTCGATCCCATTATCAATCATTTCATTTACAAGAGTGATTCGGTCTTGTTGCCACAAAGGTAAAATTGATTGTAAACTAGCTGCTTCGCACACTTTGTCTTCCCAATCTTTATGCGCTTGCAAATCGATATCGCCAAAAACAGCAGCATCCAAAGTATATTTTGCTTTAAGCATCTTTAAAACAGCAATAAACTTTGCTTCATAGTCGCCCCAAGTTGCAGGAACACCTTCTAATGGTAGCTGCATTTTTTGGGCTTGTTGCTTTAAAATGGACAACGGCAATCCGTGAGAGCGCGAAATTTTCCCGTTCTCGTTCATCATATTGAGTAACACTTGCGGTACAAAACCTTGCTTGACCGCCAGCATCATTGCATAACAACTGTCCTTACCGCCGCTCCAAGAAGTTAGAAACCTCATTATTGCCCTTTTATTGTCACAGGAATTCCTGAGACCATTAAAACCACTTTGTCTGCTCTTTTAGCAATATATTGATTCATCCATCCTTGCAATTCGGTAAATTTTCGACCAATGTGGGTTTCAGCGTGTACGCCCATCCCTATTTCATTGGTAACAATAATGATTGTTGCATTTTCTTGATTTGCTATTGTATCAAATTCCGTTTTAGCTTGTTCTAGACTCAATGGCACATCATTTTTAGTATCTACAAAAAAATTAGTAAGCCATAGCGTAACACAATCCACAATAGCAACATTTCCAGAGAAATCAATTTCGCTCAAATGCTTTTCTTTTTCTATGTTAATCCAGCGTTCGTCACGGTCTTTTTGATGACGATCAATTCTTGTTTGAAAATCATCATCCCATTTTCTTGCCGTGGCAACATACATGGGCTTAGCCGATAATTCTTTAGCCAAATTTTCGGCATAACTACTTTTCCCTGAGCGTTCTCCGCCTGTTATCAGATATATCATCTTCAATTATTAGTTATAAATTGTTAATTATTAATTACACCATAAATAAAAACTAGCTCTTACATTGTCCTTTTGTAGTTTTTAAAATACTTGTAATCAATTTTAAAATCTCTATGGCATCTCTGTTGATATTGTCAAATTCTTTTGTGCTTAAATAGTCTGTAGCTTCTAGCAATTCCAACCAATAAACAACTTCGTTAGCTTCTTTTTGAGCAATAGCAAGTTTATGAATAAAATCTTGTTTACTTTCTGCATGCTCTGCTTCGCGTATCATTGCGCCTACACTTGTCCCTGACCTCAATAATTGTTTTGAAAGTACGTACTCTTTTTTATCAACACATAAGTACTGATATAGCTTCACAATTCGAACTGCAAAATCAAAACTCTTATTTTTTACAATATTATCCTTCATAATTAACAATTTATAATTAACAATTATTTGTATGGGCAATGTCTACAGCCGTTCCCGCAACAACTACCTCTTTTTAAATGGAAAAATGCTTTAAAAACATAATTACCATTCTCTAAATAGTAATCGATTCCTTCTATTAAATGAGTTGATTTTGGCAACAAAGCAGCCTTGTTATCAAGCGCGGTTTCGGGAGTGATAGTACTTATATATTCGTCAATTTTGTCTGAGCAGGATTTTTTAAAACAAGCCGGGCAAAGGCAGTCAATTGCAGTTGTAGGAACAAATAAAGGCGGAAAATCATTGCACCAGCATTTACTTCCTTCTGGTGTATCACCACAACCAAATGTGGTTCTGCAACTTGAGCACTCTTTTGTTTTTATACCATTCATGTGGTAAAGATAGTATTTGTTGATTTTTTTAGACTAAAAAATAAACAAGATTTTTTTGTATTTTCTTATACCTTTGCCCTAATCATAAAATAACGACATGAAACTTTTCGCTTATAAAATTCTTTTCCTATTTACACTACTTACATTTGTAGGCTGCAAAAAAGAAACTAAATCAGAAAACAAACCAGTATCAAATTCCCAAAATGAAATAGAATACGCCAGTAGTTTAGCCATTTACAAACACGATGGCTATTCGATTGTGAAGGTGATTAATCCTTGGCCCAATGCCGAGAATGATTTTACTTATATTTTAAAAGAAAAAAACAGCGTTGTTCCTGATAGCTTACAAAAATACAATACAATACAAGTGCCTTTGCAGTCTATTGTGGTTACTTCGACTACTATTGTGCCGTATTTAGAAATGCTCGGGGTCGAAAATAAACTAGCTGGCTTCCCGCATACCGACTATATTTCGTCACCAAAAACCAGAAAACTAATTGACAACGGAACGGTTAAAAATGTAGGTCAAAACGAAAAATTAAACATGGAACAATTGATCGAAATGAGTCCTGAACTTATAGTTACTTTTGGAATTGACAATAATAACCCAATGATTGATAATCTAACGAAAAGTGGATTAAAAGTATTGATTCAAGCCGATTGGATGGAGCAATCACCCCTTGGAAAAGCAGAATGGATCAAACTATACGGTGCCTTATTTGGCAAAGAAAAAGAAGCAAAAACACAGTTCGACGCTATCATTAAAAACTACAAAGAAGCGTTGAATTTGGTTGCCACCAAAAAGCCAACAGCAACGGTATTATACGGTTCCATGTACCAAGATCAATGGTACGTAGCCAAAGCCAACAGCTGGGTTGCACAATTTTTAAAGGATTCCAAAGCCAATTACCTTTGGTCAGACGTTGAAGGAACGGGAAGCATCGGATTATCATTCGAAAAAGTATTAGAAAAAGCCAAAACTGCGAACTACTGGATTGCTACGGGACCTTATAAAACGGTAGCCGAATTAGAAAAAATCAATCCGCATTACAGTCAATTTGATGCTTTTAAAACCAAACAAGTCTATACTTTTGAAGGTAAAATAGGTGCGACTGGTGGAACAATATATTACGAATCGGCACCAAGTCGTCCGGATTTAGTTCTAAAAGATTTCATCAAAATCTTCCATCCTGAATTACTTCCAAATTATACTTTTACCTTTGCGCAAAAACTGAACTAAATCCTATCCCCAACCCTCTCCAAAGAAGAGGAAGACAAAGATGAGCTTCAATTCGTTTTTAAAAACTGATAAATTATTACGAAACGAAATACAAATAAATAAAAAACACTAATTGAATAATCAAAAACGTAATATTCTTTTATTTTCCTTACTTGGTTTAAGCCTTGTCGTTTTGTTTTTTACAAACATCAGTTTTGGCTCTATCACTATTCCTTTCAAGGAGGTGTACAACAGCTTAACGGGTGGGCAAGCCAGCAAATCGACTTGGGAATACATCATTATTAATTACCGATTACCCAAAGCGATTACAGCCGTTTTAGTAGGAATGGGACTTTCTATAAGTGGATTATTAATGCAAACTTTATTTAGAAATCCGCTTGCAGGACCTTATGTATTAGGACTCAGTTCTGGCGCTAGCTTAGGAGTGGCATTTGTAATTCTAGGAGCTGCATTTATGCCCACTTTTATAAGCAATATTTTGTTATCCTCGTACGGAATCGTTCTAGCCTCAACCATGGGAAGTTCTATCGTTTTACTAGCTGTTTTACTCGTTTCTCATCGCTTGCGAGACACGATGGCTATCTTGATTGTAGGACTCATGTTTGGTAGTTTTACCAGTGCAATCGTGGGAACATTAACGTATTTTAGTACTGCCGAACAATTGCAAAAATTTACTTTTTGGTCCATGGGAACTTTAGGTAATTTATCCTGGACCTCGATAGGAATTTTAGCCGTTTCGGTATTCATCGGATTGCTATTGAGCTTGTTTAGCATCAAACCTCTAAACGCCTTACTTCTTGGAGAAAATTATGCGCGAAGCCTTGGTCTCAATTTCAAAAAAACACGACTAATTATTATTCTTGCTACTAGCATATTGGCGGGAAGCATAACTGCTTATGCAGGACCAATTGCTTTTATAGGCTTGGCCGTTCCGCACATTGCCAAACTTATATTTCAAACAAGTAATCATTCGGTTTTATATTGGAGTACGTTGCTTCTAGGAGCCGGAATTATGCTTGTTTGTGATGTCGTTTCACAAATGCCAGGCTTTGACATCACGCTGCCTATTAATGCAATTACGTCATTACTTGGGGCACCAGTTGTTATTTGGTTATTGGTTCGAAAACGAAAAATGATGGGGTAATCTTTTTAATTGATGCAAAAAATGGTAACACAAAAACATTTAGATGAATTAACTTATGAAGTTATTGGTTCTGCGATTGAAGTTCATAAAATAATGGGCAGAGGTTTATTAGAAAATATTTATCATCATTGTTTGATTGAAGAACTAAATTCCAGAAAAATTAATTTCTCAACAGAAATGAAAATTCCGGTTCTTTACAAAGACAAAGAACTTAAAATTGATTTTAAATGTGATTTATTTATTGAAAACTGTTTAGTGGTAGAACTAAAAGCTGTGACTGAAATCAATCCTGTTCATAAAGCGCAATTGCTAACTTATATGAAACTATTACAATCGCCTAAAGGAATTTTAATTAATTTTAATTGCTTTAATATTTTTAAAGAAGGACAGATAACTTTAATTAATGAATATTTCAATAAGCTTCCAAAATTTTAAACCACATGGAAACATAGATTTTAATTGTAAATAAGATCATTATAGAAATAATATTATTTAAAAAATAGATTTAACCTATGCGAAAAGTAAAACATCTATCCAATTCTTTTTATTTATTAAAACTAGCTATGTTTCT
>NZ_JACRUK010000063.1 GCF_014305155.1 Flavobacterium muglaense | reverse complement strand
GTTATAATATAGACCAAATATAATATAAAAAAACCAATTATCAAAATTGGTTTATATTATATTTTTGTTCGGTATAAGTACTCATTATTTTTTAGCATTTATTAAAAGGTGATTTAATTTTAATTCGAATTTAAGATTAATCACTTAAGAATAATGCTGCGCTGAAGATTGAGCAGTTTTGTGACAGTATTTTTGATTTTTTAGTAATAGAAGTGGGAAATTCTGATAGTGGCATTTTTTGTTTAATTTTACAGACAAAGAATTACCGTAGAATGGCATTATTAGACAGAATTAATTTGAAAGCAAAAGCAGAGCAAAATACCGGATTTGGTACTAATGCAAACAGTTATGGTGGGCGTTTTGTAAATAAAAACGGCTCGGCCAATATAGAAAAGCGAGGCATGCACGCTTTGCATCGCATTAGTTGGTATCATACAATGATCGAGATGCCACGATGGAAGTTCATGACCATTATTTTGTTGTTCTACATTTGTATCAATTTTGTTTTTGCCTTAATATACTATGGATTAGGAATTGAGCATTTAGACGGAATTGCCTTGTCTGACAATGAGTTTGAGAAGTTTGGTAAAGCATACTTTTTTAGTGCACAAACCTTTACAACTGTGGGATATGGTCATATTAGTCCAGTTGGGTTTTTAACTAGTGCATTATCTGCCGCTGAGGCGCTTATGGGGTTGTTGAGTTTTGCAATTGCAACGGGTTTGTTTTTTGGACGTTTTAGTAGGCCAACAGCTTTTCTTAAATTTTCTCACAATGCAGTTGTCGCTCCTTATGGGAATGGTACTGGCTTGATGATTCGATTGACTCCATATAAAAACACTAATTTTAGTGATGCCGAAGCGCAAATGACTCTAGGAATGAATGTAGAGGAAGATGGTAAAGTGGTCAATAGATTTTATGCACTCGACTTAGAATTGCAAAAAATCAGTGCGCTTAATTTAAGTTGGACTTTAGTGCATCCTATAAATGAGGATAGCCCGCTGTATAATTTTACCAAAGAAGATTATGCTAACCTACACGGTGAAATTCTAGTTTATGTCAAAACCTTTGATGATATGTTTAGCAATACGGTGGCAATTCGTACTTCTTATACTTTTGAAGAAGTGGTTTATGGAGCTAAGTTTGAGTCAATGTACTCTAGAAGTACTGATAATTCAAAGACTATTTTGCATTTAGAAAAGCTTAATGATTTTCAGCATGTAGCACTGTAAAAAATGTTTTTAGTATTTATTTCAATTTTTTAAACTATATTTGTTTATTAAATTTCGATAAATGATAAACAATGTAAAAAATGTGTTCAGTATAAAAGACCTAGAAAACCTTTCTGGGATCAAAGCACATACTATTCGAATTTGGGAAAAAAGGTATAATGTTTTGCAACCCATGCGAACTGATACAAATATAAGGTTGTATGATTTGGCTAGTTTACAGAAGCTGTTAAATATTACTTTATTGCATGATCATGGCTATAAAATTTCTAAGATAGCGGCCTATTCTGAAGATAAAATACCCTCGCTTGTACGTGAAATAACTTCGTCTAAAAATGCTAAAAACCATGCGATTAGTGCGTTTAAGATGGCGATGATGAACTTCGATCAAGAGCTTTTTTTTAATACTTACAACTGGTTAATTGCTGAAAAATCATTCAAAGAGGTTTTTCACCAAGTGTTCATTCCGCTCATGAATGAATTGGGGTTGTTGTGGCAAACGGATACTATTTCGCCGGCACACGAGCATTTTGTGAGTTACCTAATCAAGCAGAAACTTGTTGTAAACATAGAAAAATTGCAGTCTCAAAAACCTACTAGAACAGATAAAGTTTTTGTGCTTTCACTCCCTATGAACGAGATCCATGAATTAGGATTGATGTATTTGAATTACGAAGTGCTTTTACATGGCTACAAAGCTATATATCTAGGCGAAAGCATGCCTATTGAAAATTTAAAAGACCTTAAAAAGCATTTTCAATCGATAGTATTTTTGTCTTATTTAACTGTACAGCCGGAACGCAGCCTGATCAATGAATATGTCGATGAGATGCAAGAACAGTTGCTTGATGAAACTACGTCACTTTGGTATATTGGACGATTAGTTGAGTTTATTGAAATGGAGAAACTCCAAGATAATGTGGTGCTTTTTCATTCCATTTCAGAATTAGTAGAAAAACTTTGATTTTTTGTTTAATCTTTTCGTATATTTGCTAAACAAATGAAAAAGAAAATTACAATTATAGGTTCTGGCTTCTCTGCGCTCTCGGCTTCTTGTTATTTAGCAAAGAGTGGTCACGAAGTAGCGGTTTACGAAAAAAACGCTGCTATAGGTGGTAGAGCAAGACAGCTAAAGAAAGAAGGTTTTACCTTCGACATGGGGCCAAGTTGGTATTGGATGCCTGACGTTTTTGATCGTTTTTTTGCTGATTTTGGTAAAAAAACTACTGATTATTACGAGCTCATTAAACTCTCTCCTGCGTATCGTGTTTATTATGGAGTAGATGAGTTTATTGCCATTGCAGATAATCTTGCCGAAATTGAAGCAACCTTTGAGAAAATTGAAAAGGGGAGTGGCAAAATTTTGCATGATTTCATGATGGAAGCGCAAAGTAATTACAATATTGCAATCAAGGAATTAGTGTATCGTCCTGGAGTGTCGCCTTTAGAGTTAGTAACGGTGGATACCGCCATGAAAGTGGGGCAATTTTTTAGTAACATTAGTAAAGACATTCGCAAGAAATTTAAAAATGAAAAACTAATTCAAATTTTAGAATTTCCGGTGCTGTTTTTAGGAGCTAAACCATCTGATACGCCTTCTTTTTATAGTTTTATGAATTATGCCGATTTTGGACTAGGGACTTGGCATCCTAAAACAGGAATGTTTGATGTGGTGAATGCCATGGAAACTTTGGCAAGGGAGTTAGGTGTGACATTTCATACGAATGCCGCAATCGAAAAAATAATTGTCGAAAACAAAACTGCCAAGGCAATCATTGTTAATGGGCAACGCATTGATTCGGACATTGTATTAAGTGGTGCCGATTACCACCATACCGAAACTTTATTAGATCAAGAGCACAGAGCCTATTCTGAAAAATATTGGGAAAGCCGTGTGTTTGCACCTTCTTCATTATTATTTTATGTAGGCTTCAATAAAAAAATAGAAAATATTTCACACCACGCCTTGTTTTTTGATGTCGATTTCAAGCAGCATGCGGTTGATATTTATGATAAACCACAATGGCCAAAAGAACCTTTGTTCTATGCTAATTTCCCATCAATTACTGATAAAACCGCAGCGCCGGAGGGAATGGAATCGGGTTTTTTCTTGATTCCGCTAGCACCAAGAATTGAAGATACGGAGGCCTTGCGTGAAGCGTATTTTGATAAAATTATAGATCGTTTTGAACGTTTAACGCAACAAAGCATCAAAAAAAACATTATATTTAAAGAGTCTTTTTGCAAAAACGATTTTGTATCAGAGTACAACTCGTACAAAGGTAACGCCTATGGAATGGCCAATACCTTATTGCAAACTGCTTTTTTAAGACCAAAATTAAAAAGTAAAAAAGTCAATAACCTCTATTTTACGGGACAGTTAACGGTTCCAGGACCAGGAGTGCCACCGGCCTTGATTTCCGGTAAATTAGTAGCAGACTTAATAGAAAAAGTAATTTAAAGAATCTTAATTATGAAGCAATTATTTGATGACGTCTCGTTCAAATGCAGTAAGCTAGTAACAAAAAACTACAGTACTTCATTTTCATTAGCGGTATACATGCTTTCGCCAAGTATCAGGGATGCGATTTACAGCATTTATGGTTTTGTGCGCTTTGCCGATGAAATTGTGGATTCATTCCACGGTTTTGACAAAGAAGATTTGATTAATGATTTCGAAAAAGAATATTATAAATCATTCAAAGCAGGAATTAGTTTAAATCCTATTTTGAACTCTTTTCAACAAACTGTAAAGGAAAATAACATCACTGATGATCTCGTTCAGGCCTTCCTGAAAAGTATGAAATTGGATTTGGTAAAGTCTGATTATGATACGCAGGATGAGTACGAGGATTACATTTATGGATCTGCTGATGTGGTGGGTTTAATGTGCCTTAAGGTTTTTGTAAAAGGAAATGCAACGCGTTACGAACAGCTAAAAGGGGAAGCCATGCGGCTAGGTTCTGCTTTCCAAAAAGTAAATTTCTTAAGAGACCTGAAAGATGATAATTTGGTTTTAAACCGTAACTATTTTCCAGGTGTCGATTTGAAATCATTTGATGAAAAAGCAAAAGCGCAGATTATTGCTGAAATTGAAGAAGATTTTAGAGTGGCCTATGAAGGGATTAGAAAACTCCCTATCGAAGCTAAATTTGGGGTTTATACCGCTTATGTGTATTACAAAAAATTACTCAAAAAGTTAAAAAACACCCCTTATCACGAAATTGGTAATGCTAGAATCCGAGTATCAAATTACACCAAGGCAGGACTTTTGGCTCAGTCATTTGTAACTTATAAATTGAAATTAGTATAGAAATTATATCTTTTAATCACTTGGATTTAATATAAAAATAAAATAAACAACCAAACAAAAAATTCAACCACATAGAAACATAGAAAAACAGAGTTAGATAGCCCAATTCTTGGGTTCACAGCGTTATGGTTTTCTATAAAAAAGTGAAACGACTTTCAAAAAAATTACAAAATCTATGTTTCTATGTGGTTAAAAAATCATAAAATAACGGTTACTTTTAAATAAAACAACAATGATATCTTTTTTAATTTTCATAAGCGTTTTCCTTTTTATGGAATGTGTGACTTGGCTCACGCACAAGTATGTAATGCACGGACTCATGTGGTATTTTCACGAGGATCATCACCAACCAAAATACGCACACCCATTTGAGCGCAACGACATTTTCTTTGTCATTTTTGCCATTCCCAGCATCGTACTTTTTTACTTTGGTGTAGAGGGGGGACTCAATTATTTGTTCTTTATCGGGCTTGGAATTACCACCTATGGTTTTTGCTATTTCATGATTCACGATGTATTGATTCACCAACGTTTTAAATGGTTCAAAAACACCAAAAATAAATACTTAGTAGGACTTAGAAAAGCCCATAAAGTACACCATAAACATCTAGGAAAAGAAGACGGCGAGTGCTTCGGAATGCTATTTGTACCTTTCAAATACTACAAAATGTAAAACTATTTTGGGCGTGACCCGACAATCCCGATAGTTATCGGGATCATCGGGTCGGGCTATTCGTTCCCGCTTTTTTTATCCATTGTCTCGGGTTTAGACCCGAGACAATGGATAAAAAAGAGCTCCACTACTATCCCTCACGCAATTCTCCTACATTTTTAAATAATTCTTATCATGAAACTCTATAAAAAAGAATCAGTACAATATGTCAATGCAAGTCTAGACGAATGTTGGTCTTTTTTTTCAAGTCCAAAAAACTTGCAAAAAATAACACCCGAAAACATGGGTTTTCAAATCACGGATTACGATGGTAAAAGCATGTATCCAGGTCAAATTATTCAATACAAAGTATCGCCTTTAGCGGGTTTGAAGCTGTCTTGGACTACTGAAATTACATCAGTACAAGACAAAAGTTATTTTATAGACGAACAACGTTTTGGGCCTTATTCTTTCTGGCATCATAAACATTTTTTTGAAGCTACAGCAACAGGGGTTAAAATGACTGATGTTGTCCATTATGGATTGCCTTTAGGAATCCTTGGACGTATCATGAACACCTTGGTGGTAAAGGGAAAATTGAATGAAATTTTTGCACATAGAGAAAAAATGGTCGACAAATTATTCAATTCAAAATAATGAGTAAGCAAGCAGTAACTTTTTTTTGGTTGCGTCGTGATTTACGTTTAGAAGATAATGTGGGGTTGTTTCAGGCTTTGCAGTCTGATTTTCCTGTAGTTCCCTTGTTTATTTTTGATGATGCTATTTTGGATAGTTTGCCTAGTGATGATGCAAGAGTTGGTTTTATCCATGATTCATTGGCTAAAATAAATACCGAATTACAAGAAATAGGAAGTTCACTTTTAATCAAAAAAGGGAAAACTGCTGCTGTTTGGCAAGAGATCATCAACGAGTATGATGTCAAAGAAGTTTTCTATAATAAAGATTACGAACCTTATGCAATAGCTCGCGATACTGCCATTAGGGAACTGTTAGAAACAAAAAATACGATTGTAAATTCATGCAAAGATCAAGTGATTTTTGAAGCACTCGAAATCACAAAAGCCGATGGTTTACCTTATACGGTGTACACGCCTTATAAAAATAAATGGTTAGAAAAATACAATAGCAACGCTCCTGTAACCGAATTTGATTGCGCTGCGCACTTTTCAAGTTTTTATAAAAGTAGTTTTGAATTTTTGAGTTTAACGCAAATAGGTTTTGTTGAAAGTACGATCAAAGTAAAACCACACAACCTTACTAAAATTGCTAATTACCACGAAACACGTGATTTTCCTGCCATAGATAGCACTTCGTATTTATCGCCACATTTGCGTTTTGGGACTGTGAGTGTACGAAAATTAGTGAATTGGGCTGCTAAAAAGAATGCCGTTTTCTTAAGCGAATTGATTTGGAGAGAGTTTTTTATGCAAATTCTGTATAATTTCCCCAAAGTGATGACCCACAATTTCAAACCAGCTTATGATGGAATAGAATGGCGCAATAATGAAGAAGAATTCAAACGCTGGTGTACAGGAACTACGGGTTATCCTATGGTGGATGCGGGTATGCGTCAACTCAACGAAACTGGCTATATGCACAACCGTGTACGTATGGTGGTAGCGAGTTTTTTGTGCAAACATTTACTCATTCAGTGGCAATGGGGCGAAGCTTACTTTGCCGAAAAACTATTGGATTATGAACTTTCGGCCAATGTAGGGAACTGGCAGTGGGCAGCTGGAACAGGCTGTGATGCAGCGCCTTATTTTAGAGTTTTTAATCCTGAGATTCAATTGAAAAAGTTTGACGAAAAAGGCATTTATATTCGCCAATGGATTCCTGAATTCGATTTAGGTTATGGACAACCAATGGTTGAACATGCGATGGCTCGAGATAGAGCGATTGCGACTTATAAAGCAGGAATACTGAAATGATTTTAACATTTACGTTTCTTTTCGTAAACCAGTAGGGAATTAAGTTTCATTAAGTATTACACTTAATTTTTCTTAATTACCTAATGGTTTTATTTTATGAACTTTATATCATTTTTTGAGCAAAATGTTTATAGAGCACTAAATCCCTAGCCCAGATAGGAGCGGCATCCTTTTCTTTTTTTCTTTAAAAAAGAAAAGATAGAGCAAATAGCTGGATAAAGCTCCTGAAAAAACTATTTAATCAACTTACTCAGCATTCCTTCAAAAATAAAACCGTGAAAGGGCAAGACGGCGTACCAATATAATTTTCCCCAAATGCCTCTTGGTTTAAATGTAGCCGATTGATACAAGGTGTTTCCAATGATTTTGAATTCTAGCCAAGCTTCGCCTGGGAGTTTCATTTCGGCAAAAAGGATGAGTTTGCCTTCTTCTTTATTGGCGTATAAAACGCGCCAAAAATCTAGGGCATCCCCAGCGTGAATGGAGTGTTTATTTGTTCGGCCTCGTCTAGAGCCCACGCCACCGTATAGTTTGTCGATAAAGCCGCGCAAATCCCACAACCAATCGCCGTAATACCAACCGGTTTCTCCGCCGATAGACCAGATTTGGTTAATGGTAAAATCTCGGTTGATGATTTCTTTTTTTCTTCGGTCGATGAAGCAATCTTTCTTTGGAACTTTTAAATAAGTCGAAATATTGGTTTTAAAACGCCCACTTACTAAAGAATCTTTCCAACTTGAGGCTACTTTATCTTCGTTTACTTTGATCAGGGCTCTTGATAAAGCTTGCTCGTAACTCATGGGTTTGACATCTAATAATTGATTGATTTTAGTATCACGACAAACGACTTCAACCTTCATGCTGCTTACCAAGGCCGAAGCGAGTTTATAAGAAGTTGAGGTTACAAAATACAACCAGTAGGAGGAAAGCTTTGGTGTCATAACGGGAACGGTAAATATCCATCGTTTTAGTTTTTGTGCTTTGGCAAAAGCCAATAACATTTCTTTATACGTAAGGATGTCAGGTCCACCAATGTCAAAACTTTGATTATAAGTAATGGGGTTTAAAAGAGATTTGGATAAAAAATCAAGTACGTCATTTATAGCAATGGGCTGACAACGAGTGTTGAGCCATTTGGGCGTAATCATGACCGGAAGTTTGTTGACTAAATCCCGAATGATTTCAAAAGATGCACTCCCTGATCCCACGATGATACCGGCACGTAAAGTGGTTAAAGGGACTGTGCCTTTACTAAGGATGTTTTCGACATTTTTACGGGAAGATAAATGCTTAGACAAGGAATTGTCATTGACAATGCCGCTCAAATAAATCACTTGCTGAGCCGTTGTGGTATTTATTGTAGCAACAAAATGTTCTGCTGATTGCTGCTCTAGCTCATCATAATTTTTGCTGGAAGTAGACATGGAATGTATGAGGTAATAAGCAGCATCAATGTTTATGGGAATCGCTTCTAAAGTTTCTTTTTTTAAGAAATCAACTTCAATTACTTCGATCTTGTCTTTTAATTCAAGCGGAATATAAAACCTGTTTTTATCTCTCACACAACAGATGATATCGTGTCCTTGATTTACCAAAATAGGTAAAAGTCGTTTCCCGATATAACCTGTTGCGCCTGTTAAGAGAATTTTCATGGTTTTTGTGTTTTAACTCAATTTATTAGAAATCAAGCTGATGAATTCTTTTCTAGTTTTATTTTTTTCAAATGCACCCGTAAAAGAGGAAGTGGTTGTAAAGGAGTTTTGTTTTTCAATACCACGCATTTGCATGCACATGTGTTGTGCTTCAATTACCACGGCAACACCTAGTGGTTGTAGCGCTTCTTGAATACAATCTTTAATTTGGTCAGTCAATCGTTCTTGTACTTGCATGCGGCGTGCGTAAGCATCTACAATACGAGGAATTTTGCTCAACCCTACAATTTTACCGTTAGGAATGTAAGCAATATGTGCTTTCCCGAAAAAAGGCAACATATGGTGTTCACACATCGAATATACTTCAATATTTTTAACCACAATCATTTGGCTATGATCTTCTGTAAATAGTGCCGATTTTAATATTTCTAAAGGATCTAATGAATAACCGTGCGTTAAAAATTGCATGGCTTTTGCCGCTCTTTCGGGTGTTTTTAAGATTCCTTCACGGGTAACATCCTCGCCTAAACCATGAATGATTGTTTTGTAATTTTCGGTTAATACGGTAGTGGTATCCGTGTTGTAGTGCTCTTTTTTTTCGTAATTTTTCATTTGTTTAATCATGTGCTTGGTTATTGCAATTTATGTGGTGCTTATATTTTAAAAGATACGATTCCATAATCCATTTCAAAAACTTGTCCAGAAATCGATTTGGCTTTTTCCGAAATTAGGAAGTCGGCCATTCCAGCTACTTCTTCAGGCTTCAAATAGCCTTTCATCGGGTGGCGTTCTACCATATTTTCTTTCATGCGGTCGTTGCGTAAAATGCCAGCTGCAAGAGTTGTTTCGGTAATCGTGGGAGCAATGGCATTGATGCGTACTACCGATGCCAACTCGGCTCCCAGCGATTTAACTAATCCTTCTACACCCGCTTTTGAAGTCGCAATACTAGCGTGAAATGGCATTCCTAGTTTTGCAGCAACAGTGCTGAATAAAACGATAGAAGGATTAGTTCCCTTCTTTAAAACAGGTAAATATTTCTGAATGGTTTTTACCGCTCCAATCACGTTGATCTCAAAGTCATTTCTGAAATCATCAATACTCAAACTCGCAATGGGTTTTAAATTGATTGATCCTGGGCAGTAAATCAAAGTGTCAATGGCTTCTAGATCTGGCAGAGTATCTTTTAATACATCAATAGAATAATGTATTAAATTAGGATGCGTAAGATCAGGAGCGTTGCGGCTGATGTTGTACACTTTATTTTGTTCTAATTGCTGCATTAAAATAGCGCTTCCTATTCCTTTGCTTCCGCCTATGATAAGTATGTTTTTCATGTAGTAGTTATCTTTTCGAAATTTTATTATTGTTTATTTGTCGTTGTCGGCTGCATTTAAAGCGGCCCTTTGCAAAGTCACGTAATTTTTCATGCTTTGTTTTTCGTCCTTGAACTCGCGCTCGCCACATTCTAAAACTAGACGGCTTCATTTCGGTACGCATCAAGTCAATCACTTCTTGCTCTTTTAAACCAAATTGCATTTGTATTGCTTCAAATGTGGTTCGGTCTTCCCAAGCCATCTCTATGATTCTATCTTTATCAAGGTCATCGAGTACTCTTTCCATTATCTATATTTTTCATATTGGTTAACAACAATAGTCGCTTTCAAATCAAACATTAAATTATACAGCCCAAAGAAGGTTCTATTCATATAGATAAAATGTTTAGAACCGCGATTACCGTTCATCTTTCTTAGGTTGGTATCTTTTGAAAATCGTTCTCCTAATTGTGCGATATCGTTGAAAAACTCTTCGTTTGAGAAATCAAAATTTTCAGACTGAAACGGTTTCGTAAACAAAGACAGTAAGTCATAAAACATTTGGGTGAAGTACACAATTTCGTCTTTAGAATCATCTGCACGTAATATTTCAAGTTCAAACAATTTAGCACTAAATGATGCAGGGTCATTGATTACTTTGTCGTCGATAAGCTCAAAATAAGGGACATAAAAGTCATCTGGAATGGTTTTCATACATCCAAAATCAAGTGCTACTAATTCGTTTTTATCGTTTACCAAGAAATTCCCTGGATGCGGATCAGCATGCACTTTTTTCAGAATATGAATTTGGTACATGTAGAAATCCCACAATGCTTGTCCTAGTTTATTAGCAATTTCAGGATTTGTATTTTTGAATTCAGATAAATGAACTCCTGTCATCCAATCCATTGTAATTATTTTCTCTGATGAAAACTCAGGGTAGTAATTAGGGAAAGTTAAGTTATCAATTTTTGCGCAAGCAGCAACAACTTCTTGACTTTGCTTTAGTTCTAGTAAATAATTAGTCTCTTCAATTAATTTATCTTCTACTTCCTTGAAATATTTATCAGAATCTTTTCCTTGCAGATTGAACATTCTTATCGCGATAGGTTTAACCAAAGCCAAGTCGGACGAAATGCTATTAGCAACTCCGGGATACTGAATTTTTACGGCTAGTTTTTTACCGTCTTTCTCTGCATGATGTACTTGGCCTATACTTGCTGCATTGACAGAGGTTGCATTGAATTCGTCAAATATTTCATAAGGGGTTTTACCTAAATTAGATTTGAATGTTTTTAAAACTAAAGGTGCTGATAATGGCGGAACAGAAAATTGCGACAATGAGAACTTCTCTACATAAGCTTGAGGCAAGAAACTCTTGTCCATGCTTAGCATTTGCGCTACTTTAAGGGCACTACCTTTCAGGCTTTTTAGTCCGTCATAAATATCTTCGGCATTGTCTTCATTTAATTTATCGCGAGTAAGATCACTATTGACCATTTTTTCGCCATAATATTTCAAGTAGTTTACACCAACCTTAGCGCCTGTTTGCACTAATTTTGTTGCTCTCTCGATTTTTGAAGTAGGGATGTAGTCTATCGTTTTCATGATTTTTTTTGTATTTTTTCTTTAAACATAAATTTCCCAAAATCGATTAAACTTTCAAGCGGACTTATATTCATTAATTCGAAGGTGGCTTTGACGGATTTTTCGATATAAATATCTGTTTTCTCAAATGCTGGTGAAGAGTCCTCTAGCCAGAATTTCAGGGTCATTAAAAATTGTATCCAAGAACCTTCACTAATTGCTTTTTCTTGGTATTCTTGTACTTTCTCATTTTTAATACGGTAATCATCCGTTAAAATAGAAAGTACATAGTCCTTATATACAACTCTTAAATCAGACAGCTGCATTAAATTTTTTAATTGATTTTGATGTGCTTTTAGACTCATCACAACATACGAACGGTTAGCGGTTAACAATTCGAAAAAAGTAAAATAGAAACTCAGCATTTTAGTTTTCATGTCATAAGTCTCGTAGTCCTTGTTTTGATGTAATAGCTCGACTGTTTTTTCTAAAAACACCACATATATTTCTTTTTCGATTCCTTCAATGGATCCAAAAAAGGAATAAAATTCATTTTCAGTATGTCCATTTAATTTCATAAATTGGTATACTGATTTTGGTTTTTCATTATTTTCCAATGTGTAATCCATATACATGGATACTATTTTGTCTTTACTAAGTATTGCTTTTTTTGTTGCCATTTTCTTGAAAATTTCAAATTAGAGTATAAAGATAGTTATTGTTTAATTAAATATAGTTAAAGTTAAACAAAAATTTATTTCGTATATTTGTTTATTATTAATCATTAGCTGTAAATTGTCATGAAAAAAAATGTTTTAATTACCGGAGGTACTGGGTTTGTGGGAAGAAACTTAACGGCGTTATTGATTGAAAACGGATATACAGTTTCTATATTAAGTAGGAGAAAAAAAGAGAATTCTGACACAATTTTTTATTACACTTGGGATGTTGCTAAGCAGCAGATTGAAAAAGAGGCTATTTTACAAGCAGATTACATCATTCATTTGGCCGGCGAAAACATCGCGGCTAAAAGATGGACAAAAAATAGAAAGGCCGAAATTGTAGCGAGTAGAGAAAAATCAGTTGAATTGATGTATTCGGTTTTGCGAGAGCACAATAAAAAATTAGACGCTTTTATTTCGGCGTCAGCTGTAGGGATATATGGAGCGATAAATGGTAAGGCTATTTGCACTGAAAAAACAGCAGAAGCGAATGATTTCTTGGGAGTTACTTGCAAGTTATGGGAGGCAGCTACGGATAGAGTAGGTAGTCTAGGAATTCGTACAGTCAAAGTTCGTACGGGTTTGGTTTTGGGAAAGAATGATGGGTTTTTAAATAAGCTGGTACCCCTTTTTAAGTGGAATTTGGGATCTGCTTTGGGGTCTGGTGATCAATATATGCCTTGGATACATGTGGAAGATCTGTGTGGCATTTACTTGGAAGCTATTTCAAATTCAAAATTAGTAGGGCCTTATAATGCTGCTATTAATGATAATACTACTAATGCTAGCTTCTCAAGAACTTTGGCAAAACTATTTGGACATAGTTTATGGTTGCCGAATGTTCCAGCATTTGTTTTAAAGATAGTAATGGGTGAAATGTCAAAAATTGTTTTAACTGGTAGGAGAGTCTCATCAGATAAAATAGAAAATGAAGGTTTTGTTTTTAAGCACAAAAACCTGAAACAAGCATTGAAGATTTGTTTACCAAAATAGTCTTATTGCAAAACAGAATATAGTTTTATAGTCACTTGTTTCGAAATTTTATTGCGTACAATATAAGGAATTTCAATATTGAAGTCGTCTGTATTGATGGTGAAATTAGAATCTAGTTCAATTCCGTTTTTTCCTTTTTTGATTTTCGCAGCTACTTTTATGTTTTTTGATTTTCCATGAATGAATATTTTTCCTGCTATAGAATACGTTTTTTCGACTTCTGTTAGTGTTTTGAAATCAAATTTTTCAATCGTACCTTTAAAAGTGGCTTTAGGATATTTTTTAGTTTCGAGGTAATTAGCGTTAAAGTGATCCTCCATTAAACTACGTTCAAAGCGGAACATATTAACATAGACTACAAAAGACAAGCTAGATCGTTTTGTATTTAAATAACAACTTACAGCTTCGTTTTTAGCTTTTACTGCTTCAAAATAAGGTACTGATGCTTCAAACGAAATGATTGCGTTTGTAGTACTCATTTTATCTTGTGCGTAAAGTCCGGAGCTAAGAAAGAATAAAAGTAGGAGTATAGTTTTTTTCATAATACAATCTTAGGATTCAACTAAAGTTACGAAAAAATATCCACAACTAGGGGCGTTGAGAAACAAAAAAAAGGGTTGAAAAATATATTTTTCAACCCTTTTTTTGCGCTGTTTATCAGTGAATTTTAATTCAATTGAACTAAAACATTATATTTTTGAAGGCTGGCCAATGTTTCGATCGAACTATAATTGAAGTTTTCCTCGTGCCTATCTTGTTCTTTTTTAAGGGCTATTTGCTTTAAGCAATTGCAAAAACGACGTACTTCATCTAAGTTAGATAAGATGAGTCCTGGAACTCTAGCGTTTGTACCGTCTTTATCTTTCGAGACCATCGTAAAATAGGAAGAATTACAATGTTTAATATGTCCTGTTTGAATATTTTCGGCTTCAACGCGTATTCCTACAATCATGGAGCTTTTGCCAACGTAGTTAACGCTTGCTTTCATGGTTACAAGTTCGCCTACTTCGATTGGCTTCAGGAAATTGACTGTATCTACAGATGCTGTAACGCAATAATTACCTGAGAATTTGGATGCACAGGCAAAAGCGATTTGATCCAGTAAAGACAGGATATAGCCACCATGAATCTTGCCGCTAAAGTTTGTATGTGATGGCAACATTAACTCTGATATGCTAATGTTTGACGAAGCCACAGTTTTGTGTACCTTTTCCATGTTATTTGACTTTAAAAGGAGAATTTTCTTTTTTTACCTTCACAATATAGTATTTGGTATCTCCCCACCAAGGAAATGTTTTATAGCGTTCTACATAGCTCACTTTTACATATTGTCCTTCCATTTCTTTCAAGTCGGCAATGACTTCCTTATCGCTATCTAGTACTGAAAACGGGAAAATTTGGGCTCCTGAAATTCCTTGCGATATTTCGCCTTCCCATGTTTTAAACAGCATCCCTTTGTGGCTGAATTTTATAAGTTCGCCCGAGCGTATTCCTTCACTATAAGTTGCGTAGTACAAAAAGCTAAAATAGCTCACTGCTGATAGAATGAGTATTCCTATTGTAATTCCTATAAATTTTCTCATGTTCTGTTTTAGTTTATTATTTGGTTTTCGTCTTTTTCGGCTCTATTGATCACGTTTTCTGGAAGTGATTTTTTAGCTTTTGCACCCATTTTCTTTAATTTTTCAACGCTAGTAATTAAGTTTCCTTTTCCTTCTACTAACTTGTTCATCGCGCTACTATATTCGGTTTTGCTTTCGTCTATTTTCTTTCCTATTTTGATAAGATCAGTTACAAAACCTTCAAATTTATCATACAGCGCACCTGCTTGGCGCGCAATTTCAAGGGCGTTTTCTTGTTGTTTTTGGTTGGTCCACATGCTATCAATCGTTCGCAATGTAGCTAATAAAGTGGCAGGAGTTACAATCACAATGTTTTTTTCGAATGCCTTGTTGTATAAAGTAGTGTCTTCGTTTAGTGCCAAGGCAAAAGCAGGCTCAATCGGGATGAACAGCAATACAAAATCAGGACTTTCTATTTGGTATAAATCCTGGTAGTTTTTATTTCCTAATTGTTCTACGTGGCGTTTTATGGAGTTTACATGTTCTTTTAAGTAACTACTTTTTAATTCGTCATCGTCTTCGTTGATATATTTCTCATAAGCAGTCAATGAAACTTTAGAGTCGACGATCATCTTCTTACCATCAGGCAAATTAATCACTACATCGGGAAAAACACGGTTTCCTTCGGCAGTAGTAAAGCTTTGTTGCACTTCGTATTCACGGCCTTTTTCTAGTCCTGATTTTTCTAGAACCCGTTCTAGAACAAGTTCGCCCCAATTCCCTTGCATCTTACTGTCTCCTTTCAATGCTTTGGTCAAGTTGACGGTTTCCTTGCTCATTTGAATGTTCATTTCGCGTAAGCCTAAAATTTGTTGGCGTAAAGCGGCATGATAATCAATACTTTCTTTGTGGGTGTCTTCGACTTTTTTCTCAAACAATTGAATCTTATCTTGTAAAGGTGACAAGATATTTTTCATATTTTCCTTATTCTGTTCCGTGAATTTATTTGATTTTTCGTCTAATATTTTATTAGCCAAATTTTCAAACTCTTTGGTGAATTTTTCTTGTAGTTTTTCGACTTCATTTTTTTGTTCTTTGTTGCGTTCCCATAGATTTTCAAAATCCACTTCTTTCTTTGAAAGCTGTATCGCTAGACTGTCTTTTTCATTTCTAATGTTTTCCTTTTCTAGTGTATTATTTTGTAATTGTTTTTCGAATAAAGCACGATCGTTTGAAAACTGCTGTTTTTGTTGTTCAAATTGTGAGTGTAACGCAATTAATTTTTCTTCTAAACTTGTTTTTTCAGACTGAAACCGAGCAGAGAAAATAAGTTTTCCGATAAATATTCCAATCGCCAATGCAATGATAAAAAGCAATAAAAAGGGCAGCATATTTGACATGAAATGGTTTGTTTTTATAGAGTAGTAAAAGTAAGAATAATTTATTGCGAAGCGCAATTGAAATGTGTTTTTTATTGCGTGGGGACAGGTCGCGACCTGTCCGTACGTGTGATGTGTGTAATTGTTTGCGCAGGGACAGGTCGCGACCTGTCCGTACGAGATGTGTATTGTAAGTGGGAAATAAATTTGTAATTTGTTAGCATAATTTTGGTATGGCCGATCCAAAAGGGATGTAGAGTCAAAAAATAGCATGTAAAATTGATATGAAAAGCAGAAAACGCAATAGATTGAAGGGATATGATTATTCTAGAAACAATTTGTATTTTGTCACATCCTGTGTAAAAAACATGGAATGTTGTTTTGGTGATGTTGTGTCAGTAGGGACGAGGAGCGACTTGTTTGTACATAATTCCAATATGCATGAAATAAACGCCATAATGGTTTTAAATGAATTCGGAATTATAGCAAACAATCAGTTGGAATGGATCGAAAAGCAATATCCATATATTGTTCTTCACTCTTTTGTGGTCATGCCCAACCATATTCATGCAATAATTGAAATCGATTCGAATTTAGCTGAGAACATTAGCTCAGGTTTTGAATTAACTCCAGTGGTGAAAATAAAATCACTATCACAAATCATGGGAGCATATAAAACAACTAGTTCAAAGTTAATTCATGAACTTGGATATGATGATTTTGCTTGGCACCGTTCGTTTCATGATCATATTATTAGAGATGAAAAGGCTTATTTTAATATTGTAAAATACATTGAAAACAATCCAAATAGTTGGTTTAAAGATAAGTTCTATCTAAAATAGTTCTTTTTAAGAAAGGTGAACTGTTTTAAAACACAGTAATTGATTCGCTCAATATTGATTTTTAAGATGCATTAGAGTTTTAGATGAATGGTAATTAATGTGGTTTAATAATGTATTTTTGCAGCAATAAGCACAATTCGTATGTCTCACCATCATTTTATCCTGCACAAACCCTACGGTTATTTGAGTCAGTTCATTTATGAATTGAAACGTAAAAAGAAACTTTTGGGTGAATTATATGATTTTCCCGAAGGCACTATGGCTATTGGGCGCTTGGATGAAGATTCGGAAGGATTACTTTTATTGACTACGGATGGAAAAGTAAGCGAACAAATTCGGTCTAAAAAAGTAGAAAAGGAATATTATGTGCAAGTGGATGGCGTGATTACGCAAGAAGCCATCGATGTTCTAAAAGATGGAGTTGAGATTGGTTTTGATGGTGAAAAATACCGAACCAAAAAATGCGAAGCCCGTTTGGTTCATGAAATTCCCGATTTTGGTCCTAGAGGGAAAAAAATTCGTGACGAAAGACATGGTCCAACTACTTGGGCATCGATCACGGTCAATGAAGGTAAATTTCGACAAGTTCGAAAAATGACTGCAGCTGTTGGTTTTCCTACCCTACGATTGGTTCGTGTTCGTATAGGAAACGTACATCTGGGGGGGTTACAAGCAGGTGGAGTACTTGAAGTTTCTGATTTTTAAATAGAAATTTAGTAGGATAGGATTTAATCTTTCAATCTTAAAATTGTTCAATCTTTTAATAATTAATAAATGTTAAACATCGTTTTAGTAGAGCCAGAAATACCAAATAATACAGGGAATATAGGGAGATTGTGTGTAGGAACGGAAAGCAGGTTGCATTTGATTCATCCTTTTGGTTTTGTTATTAATGATAAAAACTTAAAACGTTCTGGATTGGATTATTGGATACATCTTGATGTAACGGAATATGAAAATGTAGCCGAATGGAAGTCAGTTATTCCAGATAGCTCACGTGTTTTCTTAATGAGTTCTCATGCTCAAAAGTCGTATTTAGAAATCGAATTTCAAGATGGAGATTGGTTGGTTTTTGGTAAAGAAAGCAAGGGCTTAAGTGAGGAAGTATTGGCTCAGTTTGACAATCATTTAAAGATTCCTATGTCTGAAAACATCAGAAGTTTTAATATTGCCAACTCGGTAGCCTTTGTAATTGGGGAAGCAAAAAGACAGATTGGAATCAAGTAGTATTGGGAAATCCATAGCCTAGCCCAGATAGAAGCGGCATCCTTTTATTTTTTTCTTTAAAAAATAAAAGATAGAGCGGATAGCTGGAAAATGCTCCTGAAAAAATAAATTTATTGGATTATAAACTTCCCTTTTTCAGAGTCGAATGTGATGTGTTCGTCGTTGAAAATAGTGTTGAAACTCCCTTTGGATATTAAGTTACATGGTTCGTCCTGAATGACATTTTCGGGCGTCATCAATATCATATCGTCACTTAATTGAATTGCCATATCGATATCGTGGGTCGAAAAAAGGATGCATTTATTGGTTTCTTTTGTTAGCTTTTTTAATAATTTAAACAGTGCTACTTTATGCAATAAATCGAGGTGTGTGGTAGGTTCATCAAGAATAATAAGTGGTGTGTCTTGCGCCAAAGCACGTGCTACTAACACTTTTTGTAGTTGTCCATCACTGATTTCATAATGTTTTTTAGTAGCCAAATGACTGATTTGTGTCAGTTCTAGCGCTTCATTGATTTTAGCAACATCGTCAGTTGACAAAGTACCAATCCAGTTGGTGTAGGGTTGTCGTCCCAAAGCCACCAATTCAAAAACAGTCAGATTACTAGGAGGCAATTTTTCGGTTAAAACAATACTCAGGTTTTGAGCCAGTTCTAGCGGTTCGTAGTCGGTAACTTTTTTATTGTTTAAGTATACAACACCTTCCAGAGGTTTTTGAATTCCGGTAATCGTTCGTAATAAAGTCGATTTTCCAATCCCGTTAGCGCCTATTAATGCGATTAGTTTTCCTTCTTGTAAATTCAAGTTGAGGTTTTTGGCAATAGTAGTAACGGCAGCTTTGGTTTTGTAGCCAATGCTAAGATTTGTTGTGGACAGGATGTTTTTATTCATTTGTTATTGTTTTTTAACCACATAGAAATAGAGCTAGTTTTAATAAATAAAAAGAATTGGATAGATGTTTTACTTTTCGCATAGGTTAATCTATTTTAAAAATAATATTATTTCTACAATTATCTTTATTTACAATCTAAATCTATGTTTCTATTTGGTTTAAAATTTCCGGCAATTTATTGTAATACGCTGAGTTTTTTTAACCA
>NZ_JACRUK010000062.1 GCF_014305155.1 Flavobacterium muglaense | reverse complement strand
CCAATTATGAAAGTGATTATTTGGTGAAATTAAATCCAGTTATATGAAAATTGAGAATACTTTTTCAGCAAGCCCTACTTAAACAAAGATAAAAGTTTTTTAGCTACGGATTATTTGACCAAGGTTATGCCTTTATAATCCCAACAAATTATATAAAAAAAAGCCACATCGATCTGATTTATATTTCAGTTGATGTGGCTTTTTTATTTTTTTGCGTAAGCACAAATTATCTTTCTATAACTCCGTCTACAAATAAGATGGGTACTTCTTCAATTTCGGATACCGAATCAAAGTTGGCTTTAAATATGAATTTTTTATCGAATAATTTATTTCCAATAAAATAAGAAACTGAGAATTCATTATTAAGCGTTAAGACGCTTTTTTCGATCATCTCAATTTTTACTACGGAAACAGCTGGAACTTCTACAAAAGCATGACGTAAAAGCGATGTTTTTTTCATTTCGCCATCGATGGTTCCAAATGCTTTTGAAACGACCATCACACTTTCGATCAAGAAATCACTGTCGTTTACTAAGTATGCAAACCATACTTTTTCCATAAAATCGTCACTCCATTCCTGGACTGCCGCAACAAAAACGTTTTCTACTTCGGGTATTATTATGTCTTTTTTCATTGTGATATAACGTTGAAAGTTACCATTTCAAACTATTAAAAAATTAAGTTGCCCTAGCCCTAAATTTGTCCATATTGACTACTTAGCGCAACTCCTAGCCCAGATAGCAGTGGAAATCCTTTTCTTGTTTTTCTTTAAAACAAGAAAAGATTGTAACGAATAGCTGGAAAAAGCTCCTAATTCAATTTTTAAATGCTTGCTTTAAATTGTTCTAAGAAACGCACGTCATTTTCATAAAACATACGAATGTCACCAATTTGATAATTCAACATCGCGATTCTTTCAATTCCCATTCCGAATGCGAAACCGGTGTATTCTTCGGGATCGATACCGCAATTTTTAAGCACATTAGGATCTACCATACCGCACCCACCAATTTCTAACCATCCAGTTCCTTTGGTAATTCTATAATCGGTTTCGGTTTTTAAACCCCAATAAATATCAATTTCGGCACTTGGCTCCGTGAATGGAAAATAAGAAGGACGCAAGCGTATTTTTGACTTCCCAAACATCTCTTGAGTGAAATGCAATAAGGTTTGCTTCAAGTCGGCAAACGAAACGTCTTTGTCAATATACAATCCTTCCACTTGGTGAAAGATACAGTGTGAGCGCGATGATACAGCCTCATTACGAAAAACTCTTCCCGGAGAAATAGTACGAATAGGTGGTTTGTTGTTTTCCATGTAACGCACTTGAACAGATGATGTGTGGGTACGCAACAAAATATCAGGATTTGTTTGAATGAAAAAAGTATCCTGCATATCGCGTGCCGGATGGTATTCTGGCAGGTTTAATGCGGTGAAATTATGCCAGTCGTCTTCGATTTCTGGACCTTCGGATACGTTAAAACCGATGTTTGAAAAGATATCAATAATTTGGTTTTTAACCAATGAAATAGGGTGGCGTGAACCAATAGTGATCGGTTCACTTGAACGCGTTAAATCACCATAAAAACCTTTACTTTCTTCTTTATTCTCTAAAGATTCTTGTATTGCTTTTACTTTTTCTTCGGCCGATGATTTTAGCAAGTTGATTACTTGACCAAATTCCTTTTTTTGTTCGTTAGGAACATTTTTAAATTCGGCAAAAAACTCTTTTAAAAGTCCTTTACTTCCAAGAAATTTAATTCTAAATGTCTCTAATTCTGCTGGATCTTGGGTCGAGAAAGCTTGTGCTTCACCGATATATTCTTTTATTTTATCTATCATTTTCATTCAATAATTTCGTGTGCAAATTTAGCAAATTACTTTTAGGTTTAAAGTCTAAAGTTTAAAGTTTCCCTATTAAATTGTTAGAATGCCATCTTTGCGACTAAAACAAATTAATTTATCACTTCTCTTTCAAGAAAATAACTAACAATTGCTTCTTTCATCAATACCGATTGCTCTCCTGCTTTCAGTGGTGGCAACTCTTCTTTTACGTTGTAATGCGGCCAACCTTCGTCATCAAAATAGTCGAATTCATAAAACCCATAAGGTTCTAATAAACGACAAATCGCGATGTGCATCAAGTTTAGTTTTTCGTCTTTTTTATATTCACGGTGTACTTTTCCTAATTCTTGTACGCCAATTAAATAAATGATAGCGTCTAGATCTAAATCTTCTCCTTGCGAGAATTGATCTGATAATATAGTTACGAGCTGTTCCCAGCGTTCTTTAAGTTGTGTGTCTCTTGACATTTTATTTTTAGTGAAAAGTGAATAGTGAGTTGTGAAATGTAGCTTCACAATTATACAATTATTTTAGCAAAGATAACAACTTGAAAATTGACAATGGATGTTTGATAATTCTTTTATATTTGCTGTTTAATTTTATCTAAATCAATTTTTATGGGATTTCTTGACATTGTTTTGGGCGCATTGCTTATCTACGCTTTGTATAAAGGTATGAAAAACGGGCTTTTTATAGAACTTGCCTCTCTCTTGTCGTTGATTTTAGGAATTTATATTGCCATAAAATTCTCGGATGCCGTGCGTGCTGTGGTTGCTAGTCATGTGTCTTGGTCGCCAAAATATATTGAAATTATTGCCTTTGGGCTAACATTCATAGCGGTAGTGATCGCTATTCACTTGCTGGCCAAAATATTTACAGGTATCATGGATTTTGCATTTTTGGGATGGATCAATAAGCTAGCTGGTGGTACTTTTAGTGTACTAAAAACTGTTTTGATGCTCAGTATTGTATTCAATCTTTTTCAGAAAATTAACATCAACAACATGCTTGTCAAGGAAGAAACGTTCAATAATTCTACTTTTTACAATCCTATTCAAGAAACTTCTAAGTTTATCTACCCGAAGCTACAAACCTGGTACGACGATTTTAAAGAAAAGAATAAAACTACGACACCAAATGAAGCTACTGCCAAAAAGTAATTTACTTTACTTCCTTGATGGCATTACTTTCTATCCAACCCTCAGTTCCATCGGTTAGTTGTACTTTTTTCCAACCTTGAACAGCTTCTTCAACAAAAACTTTTGTGCCTTCATGCAAGACTACTACTGTCGAAGCCATTTTTTGCGGTTCGCTTCGTACATCTGTCATTTCGGCAAAAACGATAGCCGGTTTTTCATTGTCAAAATGGTCTTTTTCAAAAATAGCAGCGGCTACACTAATAAGTAGTAATACAATAACCAAGAACATCGAGAAGAAAAATATTCTTTTCACCACGGTTAATTGCGAAAAATAGTATCCTATAAAAGACAGTAAAAACAAGACCGAAAACGCAATAGCAATCCAACCCCAAGTATTGTAGTGGTAAATCCCAGTGAAATCACGAAGCAATTTTGCAAAACCTACTTTAGGGATTACTTTTATTTCGTCGATGGTTCTTTTTTGAGCAAAACGCAAGTTGTTTTGTACATCTTTATTATTGGGCTTTAACACCAATGCTTTTTCGTAATTGTAAATAGCCGGCGCCACTTTATTTAATTTATAATAGCAGTTACCCACATTATAATACAATTCAGCCGATTCTTGGTGACCGCTTACTACACTTTCATAAGCATTCAACGCTTCTTGATACTTTGCTTTTTGATACAAATCATTTCCGGTTTCAAAGCCTGTTTGGGCAAAGAAAAATTGAGACGTAAGTAATACTATGTAAAAAATATTTTTCATTGTAATGATCAATTATTAAATCTGCTTTTCTAATTCAGAGATTATTAAAACGGCTTTGTCATAATCATTCTGAATGGTTGCACTTGATGCTGGTGCGTAACGAGCTACCTCACAATTCTCCGTTAGTGTAATAAATTCGTTGACAACATCCGGATTTGCATTTCTAGTAAGCAACAGCTCTTTGATATTGTCTTTACTCATTTCTGACGTTTCAATATGCAGTTTTGCTTTCAAGAAATTATGCATCGCTTTTTCTAGCGCTACATAAAATGGCTCTTTATTATTGATTTGTTTCTTAGCTTCAGATAAATATTTCTTAGCTAATTTATTGTTTCTTCTAATTCGGTTACCCACTACGTCTCCGTCAATTGCTTCTTTTTTCTTTTTAAGTAAAATGATAATTGGCACAATTAAAAACGGTAAAAACAGCAATCCTAAAAATAAATTAGAACCAAAGAAGTCGTCACGCTTACTAGATTGCAATGTTGTTTTGAGCTTGATAAACTTAAACTGCTCTTGAACTGCAATTGTATTTTTCTTAGTATTTGGATTGGTAGCGTTTCGTGTATCCGTAGGACCATCCAAAACATTGATCATAATCTCTGGAGAAGTAATCGTTTTATACGTACCAGAACCCAAATCAAAATAAGAAAAACGAAGCGGTTTTACAGGATAATTTCCTTTATAAACCGGAACAATAGTATAGCTGTCAGACATTTTTCCAGCCATACCAGCTAGTGAGGTATTCACTTCATCTGTATGAACGGCATCGTACATTTCTAGCGCATTAGGCACTACTGGTTTTGGCAGGGTGAATAACTTCATATTCCCTTTACCGCTTACACTTACTTTTAAATCTAGACTTTCTCCGTTTTTAAGATCCGTTTTTGTTGGAACGACTGTAAAATCAAAACTACCTACTGCACCCGAAAAATCATCTGGTTTACCCGCTTCTGGTAGCGCTTTTACTGTAATCGTTTTTGCACCAGCAGAAACTCTTTTATTCTCATCAACAAGCATTACTCTACCAAAGACATCACGCCTGTTCGTTGGTACTTGAACATCAATATCTAATGATAAAGGCTCAATTGCTAACTTACCCGATTTTTGGGGGTAAAGCACTGTTTTTCTCAATACTACATATCGAAATTTCTGTCCTTTAAACATCCCTTCTTCTGCAACGGGTTGTTTAATGTCAATGTTTTGACTCCAAAAGTCATTGTATTTTGGATTACTTAATTGTTTAAAATTTGAAATACCAATGTTATAACTGAAATATAATTTATAAACCACCGTAATAGGTTCATTGACATAAGGATTTGTTTTCGAAATATCCGCAACTAAGTATAAGTTGTTATCTACCGAAACACTAGTATCATTAGGGTCCCTAGGTTGCTCGATTGCAGCAGTAACAGTGATTTTAACGGGTGCCGTTTTGTACACTTGCCCATTGTATTCAATCGTTGCTTGTTTAATTACCAAATTCCCTTTTTGATTGGGCAAAAGGTAATACGAATAGATTTTCTCAAAAGAACTGCGGCCATTTATCCATGATTGACTCACTTGTTGACTAGGTCCCGCAATCACTCTAAAACCATCAAAAGAAGGTTCGTTAAAATTATCACCATCGATATTCATAAAAAAATCGACTCTTAGCCTTTCATTAAGACCAAGGGTTGTTTTACTCACCCTTGTCTCAAATTGCACCTGAGCCAAAAGTCCTTGAAAAGTGAATAATAATAGAATTAAATATTTCTTCATTCGTTTTTTAATTGTTTAACTGCCTCTTTGTTTTATTATTTTCGAATTAACGAATAAACACCAAAACAAATACTACCAATCTTTCTCTGTTTTCGTAGGTTTCCCTTTTACTTTTTGAGCGTTTACTTTATTCTGAACTTTCTTTTCTTCATTATTAACAGCGTCTAGCATGCTTTCTAAACGTTGTTTTGAGATTCCTCCAGGTTGTGGCTTTGGTTGCCCATTGTCACCAGGATTGTCTTTTTTGTCTTTGTCCTTGTCGCCTTTATTGTCTTTTTTATCCTTGTCTTTGTCGCCGTCCTTCTTGTCTTTATCTTTATTGTCGCCGTCTTTTTTGTCCTTATCCTTGTCCTTCTTATCCTTGTCTTTGTCTTTTTTATCCTTATCCTTTTTATTGTCTTTAGGCGGATTTTCTTTTAGCATCTTTTTGGCCAATGCATAATTGTACCTTGTTTCATCATCGGCTGGATTGTTTCGCAATGCGTTTTTATATGCTTCCACTGCCTCAGTATAATTTTTTTCCTTCATGAACACGTTTCCTATATTATGGAACGCTTTGTGTTTTTGAGATCTTGTTTTGGCTTTCTTTAACGCATTTGCGTAAGCGAACTTTGCCTCCGAAGCTTGATTTTGCCTGTAAATCGCATTTCCTAAATTGTAAGGAGAAACGGTTCTATTGGGAAATTTTGAGCCCGAAATTCTATAATTAGCCTCAGCATCAACAAATTTATTTTGTGCATATTCTTCATTTGCTTTCGGCAGACTTTTATCTTTCTCCTGGGCAAACAGTCCTCCAAATCCCAGACTAAGGAATACAGAAAAGGTAAATATGTATTTTTTTAAATTTTTCATTTTTCAATTATTATGTTTTTCATCGAATGCAAAAGCAAAAGACGCATTGACATTTATTTTTATTCGTTAAATAAATTCAGCTTCTTCACCCAGCTTGTTTTTCTTTCTAAAAAGAAAAGGTCAAGAAACAATAAGACAAAAGCAAATCCCAGAAACCATTGAAATTGCGATTGAAAATCGGCCATTTGTGTGGCTTCAAACTCGGTTTTCTGAATTGTATTTAAAGTGTTTTTCACGTATTCAAGTACTTCTTTGGTGTTGTTTCCATCCACATAACCTCCCTTTGTGGCTTTGGCAATCGTCTCTAAACTGGCACGATTTAATTTGGTTACCACTACTTGATCGCTATTATCACGCACATAGCTCTCTACGATACCGTTTCTTTTTAAAGGAATTGTTCCTCCTTTTTCGGTTCCTACTCCAATAGTGATAATGCGCATTCCTTGCTTATTAGCTTCCTCTGCTGCTGCTTTTGCCCCTTCTGAATGATCTTCACCATCCGAAATAAGAATCAACAACTTGCTTGTTTTACTTTTATCATCAAAGTACGTGGCGGAGAGTTGTATCGCTTCATCAAGTGAAGTTCCTTGTGAGGAAACCATTTCGGTATTCATGCTTTGCAAAAACATTTTGGCCACACTATAATCGGATGTGATAGGTAGCACTGGAAAAGCGCTTCCTGCATACGCCACAATTCCTATGCGGTCGTTCCCCAACTGATTGATGATTTGCGAAACCAACTGTTTGCTTTTCTCCAAACGGCTTGGTGCAATATCTTCGGCCAGCATACTTTTGGACACATCCATCGCAAAAACAATATCAATTCCTTCTCTTTTTACCGTTTCCATTTTGGTGCCAATTTTCGGATTTACCAATCCAAAAATAATTCCCGCTAGTGCCAATACCATCACCACTAGTTTTAAAACAGGTTTAAAAACAGAAGTTTCTGGACTTAATTTTTTAATTAAATCGAGATCTCCAAACTCTCGTTGTTTTTTTCTTTTCCAATAGAAATTCAACAAGTACAACACCACCACAATAGGTAGTATAAATAAGAGGTATAAATATTTTGATTCGTCTAATTCCATATTTCTTAACCACAAAGGGCACTAAGTTTTAACACAAAGTACACCAAATTATTTTTAAATTACAGAGTGCCATTTATGACCCTCTTTACTCCATTCTTTAACAAACTAACATTAAAATTGATTAGCAATCCTAACTTGCATTTTGACAATCTTAAATAAGTCAACAATTGCGCTAAATGAACATCATTCAAGGCTTCAACCGACTTTATTTCTACAATAAATTTATTTTCAATAATAATATCAATACGATAACCAACATCCAACTTCACATCTTCATAAATTAATGGTAGTGCAACTTGCTTTTCTACTTTTAAATCATGTTTTTTCAATTCGTAAAACAAGCATTCTTCATAGGCGCTTTCGAGCAATCCTGGACCTAGAACTTTGTGTACTTTTAAAGCACTTTCAAAAACAATTTTTGATATTTCATTTTCGTCCATCTCTTGTTGATTTACACTATTGAAAAACTTTGTGAACCTTGCGAAAACTTTGTGAACTTCGTGTTTACAATCTAAATAAAACTTCTATAAACCGTGTTTCTCAGTCCAATCTCAGCCAACAGTAAAAATCCTGCAAGCCATACAAAAGGTCTAAATTTCTCATCGTAATCGTAGAACTTCAATTCTTCAATTTCAGTCGTTTCTAGTTTATTGATTTCTCCATAAATCTCAGCTAGCTTACTATTGCTTGTCGCTCTAAAATATTTACCGTCCGTTTTTCTCGCGATACTTTGCATCAATTTTTCATCGATTTCTACTTTCATTCGTTGGAATAAAAATTCTCCGTTGGGCCCTACTGCATACGGGAATTCAGCCATTCCATTGGTACCTATTCCTATTGTATATACTTTAATTCCGTATTGTTTAGCGATATCAGCTGCTGTTTCGGGCTCTATAAAACCAGCATTATTGACACCATCAGTCAATAGAATAACTATTTTACTTTTGGCCTTACTGTCCTTTAAGCGGTTTACGGCTGTCGCCAATCCCATCCCTATTCCTGTTCCGTCTTGTAAAACATTATCATATTTAATGCTTTTTATCGCTTCTAGCACGACTGCTTTGTCACTAGTAACAGGCGTTTTAGTATAGGCTTCGGATGCATAAACAACTAAACCTATTCGGTCATTAGGTCTTTCGGCAGCAAAATCTCCAGCTACTCTTTTCAAAGCCTCCATACGGTTTGGCTTCAAATCTTTGGCTAGCATACTTCCAGATACATCGACAGCCATAACAATATCAATTCCTTTTGTTGTTTTCGTTTTGTTACTAATGTCTACTGTTCTTGGTCTTGCCATTGCCACAATTAAAGAGCTTAACGCCAATAGACGAAAAGCACTCAAAAAAGGTTTTAGCTTCGCCAATAAAGAAGGAGTGGACTTGAATCCTTGAATCGAACTGATTTTTAACGTTGCCGATTGCTCATTTCTTTTATAAACCAACCAAACAATCGCTAGCGGAATTAAAAGAAACAACCAGAAAAACTCCGGATTTAAAAAAGTTATCTTACCCATTATTTACTTACTTGTTTTAATTCGACAGAGTTCAACACTCTCTCGGATATTTCATTTGCATACAAATCACCCTCTTCATGGAAAATCATTATTTGTTGTAAACCGCCATCTTGACTAAACAACAACAATTCATAATACAATTTTTCACTGCTGCGTGTACCTTCATTAATTCGAGTGAAGGTTCCGTATCCTTTTATTCCTGTAACACCTTCGGGAGTTTGAAAATCTTCTTGTTTCACAATCATGTTTTGTGCTCCTTGAGATTCTAGCGCTTGCAACGATACTTCCATTGATTTCTTTAAATCAACAGCAGTTGAATCTTGCTTGTATTTATAGGTAGAAACCAGCAAGTAAAAATTATCCAAAACACTACCATAAGCAAATGAATTCATTTCTTTGATCAATGCCATACCGTTTTTAGGAAGTGACTTTGTTAAATCAATGCGTTTCAACACTTTTGGAGTCTCAATAACAATCCCTGGATTTCCATACTCGCTTTTAACCCATTCGCTTTCTAACAACTCCTTTGTAGGATGTCCTAAAACATTATCTTTTACATAGGTAAACCCTTTGGTTGCCACAAAATATGCTGTAGTTGCTAGCAATAAGAAAAGTACTGATGCTACCGTAATAGCGATTCTCTTATTCCTTTTTTTCTTCAGCTGAATTTGGATTTGTTTTTGCTTTTGCGCTTCATTTAACAAGGTGTCCTCTTCAATTTCTACTTCAACAGGAATAGCATTGTCTAAGGTTAAAATCGCTTTTTGAATCTTATTTCTGTCTTCGGTGATTTCATATTCAACGGGTTTCGATTTGGCAAACTTCACTAAATCGGCTTGCTTTAAAACACGTTCTAAATTTTCGATTGTTTCTTGAGTAACCGTCATTTTCTTTTTGACAGATGCTGCTCTTAGCCCAGCAATAAGTTCCGAAGTAGTGCTTTCCATCGCTGGAATTTCAATTGCCTCTTCGATATAATTTCTAGCAATATCTGTTAGTTCACTATAATAGGATTTGATTTCTCCTTTTTGCCAAAGCTCTTTTTTCTCTAAGCTGTTCAGTAAATTAGTCGCTTTTTCTATCGGAGTTTTATAAACCTCTTCTTCAATTTTCTTTTTTTGTTGTTTCTTCACAAACCAATATACTAGCGCACCAATTCCTGCTATGATAACAATTGCCAAAAGGTATTTCCACCAGTCGCCAATAGTATTTTCAACAGGTACGATGTCCTTAATGTCATACATTTTTTGTTTCAAAGTATCTACCACAACATTAGCCACTTCTACCTTTAAAGAATCCGAATAATAAGGTTTATTATTGATCATGATTTTCACACTAGGAATCGAATATTTTCCAGAGTCAAACTGTGTCAAACCGTATTTCTTGATCAATTCATAGCGGTCATTATTTTTAACCGTATCAATAGGGTATGATCGAATGACTTCAAGAGCACCAATGTTTTTTAACTTCGGGAAAACTACTTTAGATAAGGTATCCACATCCGTTTTTATGGTCAGTTTAAACTCTGCACCAATTTTGTTTTTTGTGGTATCAATACTTGTAACTAGTCTTTTTTGTTGGGCAAAAAAGGTTGTTGAAAGCAGCAGTAATAGTAGGCTTATATATTTTTTCATATTTAATTATTGAGATTTTAGATTTTCGATTAACGATTTATGATTGGTGTAAAATCACGTTTCATTTTATATCTAAGATCTTAATTGTTTTAAATTTGTTTTACTTTTTTAATATTCGAAATAAAATCATTAATCATTACCTCGATTTGAAATAGCTCAACAACTTAGTTACGTAACTTTCGTCAACTCTAGTGTTTACAACACCCGAACCTGATTTGCTAAATGTTTCCTTAAAGTAAACCAACTTGTCATTATAGTGTTTTTCATAATTAAATCGCACTGTTTTTGAACTGGTATCCACTAATTGTATTTCTCCAGTTTCGGCATCTTGCATGGGTACCATTCCTAAATTTGGCATGCTTTGCTCTCGAATGTCATACACACGAATTCCCGTAATATCATGCTTTTTACCAGCAATCTTCAAGGTTTGCTCGTAATCTTCACACATGAAATCTGAAATCATAAAAACAATCGCTTTCTTTTTTTGAGTGCTTGATAAAAACTTTAAAGCTTGAGCTATATTTGTTTTTTGACTTTGCGGAGAAAATTCGATTAATTCTCGAATGATTCTCAGTACATGTGACCTTCCTTTTTTTGGTGGAATGTATAATTCGATTTGGTCTGAAAATAAAATCAAACCAATTTTATCATTATTCTGTGTCGCCGAAAAAGCCATCGTTGCAGCAATCTCTGTTACAATATCTTTCTTGAATTGGTTTTTTGAACCAAAACTTTCAGATCCAGAAATATCAACCATTAACATCATGGTTAATTCACGCTCCTCTTCAAAAACTTTTACATGTGCTTCATTGTATCGAGCGGTAACATTCCAGTCAATATTACGAATATCATCACCGTATTGGTACTGACGCACTTCGCTAAAAGTCATTCCACGTCCTTTGAAAGAAGTATGGTATTCACCCGAAAAGATATGATCGCTCAATCTTCGGGTTTTGATTTCTATCTTACGTACTTTTTTTAAAAGGTCTTTTGTATCCATTTATTTAATTTGTTTAAAGTTTAAAAAAGTTTAAGGTTTCCACATTTGCTACAGCAACTTGAAACCTTAAACCTTAAACAAATTTTAAGGTACTTCTACTTCGTTTATAATTTTATTGATGATGTCTACTGAGGTAACATTTTCAGCTTCTGCTTCGTAGGTAACTCCAATTCTGTGACGCAATACATCATGTACTACTGCACGAACATCCTCAGGAATTACATAACCACGACGCTTGATGAAAGCATAACATTTAGCAGCAGTAGCTAAATTGATACTTCCACGCGGTGATGATCCAAAACTAATTAATGGCTTCAAGTCGGCTAGTTTATATTTCTCTGGGTAACGTGTTGCAAAAATAATATCTAGAATGTATTTCTCGATTTTCTCATCCATGTACACTTCGCGAACTGCTTCTTGTGCACGTAAAATTTGCTCTACAGAGACCACTTGATTTACTTTTTCGTAAGATCCTTTTAAGTTTTGACGAATTACCAAACGCTCCTCATCCATTTTTGGATAATCGATCACGGTTTTCAACATAAAACGGTCTACTTGAGCTTCAGGTAACTGGTACGTTCCTTCTTGCTCTATTGGGTTTTGAGTTGCTAAAACTAAGAATGGTCTTTCTAACTTGAAGGTAGTATCTCCAATAGTTACTTGCTTTTCTTGCATCGCCTCAAGCAAAGCCGATTGTACTTTGGCAGGTGCACGGTTAATCTCATCGGCAAGGACGAAATTAGCAAAAATAGGTCCTTTTTTTATCGAGAACTCATTTGCTTTAATGTTGTAAATCATCGTACCCACAACATCCGCAGGTAATAAATCGGGTGTAAACTGAATTCTACTAAACGATCCATGAATGGCTTGTGAAAGCGTATTAATGGCTAATGTTTTTGCTAATCCCGGAACACCTTCTAATAAAATATGTCCTTGACCTAAAAGCCCAATTAACAATCGCTCTACCATGTGCTTTTGACCCACAATCACTTTGTTCATTTCCATAGACAAAAGATCGATAAATGCACTTTCTCTTTCTATTTTTTCATTGATTGCTCTAATGTCTAAAGTCGATGTATTCTCTTCCATATTATTATTTTTAAAACCTTGAATTTAATGCCTTACTTTTGGTAGTGCAAATTGAATTTTTTTTTAGAGGAAAGATGTTAAAAAATGGTTAAAACTTCTATCAAACACTTAATTTTAAGGACTAATTATGATACAATTTTCATATTTTTAAGAACTTTGAAAAATATACTTTGAATTTCAAGAATTTCGATTTTTGATAAAAAATAAAAACTATGCGTAAAACGACATTATCACCTATAATTGCTGGGACTATGAATTGGGGAGTTTGGGATAAAAACCTTAGTCCAAAAGAGATGGAAAACATGATTCATGTATGTTTAGAAAACAAAATAACAACCTTTGATCATGCCGATATTTACGGTTCATATACCACGGAAGCCGACTTTGGAAAAGCATTTGCTTCAAGCAAAATAGCTAGAGAAAAAATGCAGTTGATTTCTAAATGCGGCATCCAGATGCTAGCCGAAAACAAAAGCACTAAAATCAAACATTACGACTATTCTAAAAACCATATAATCAGTTCGGTTGAACAATCATTGAAAAATTTACAAACCGATTATTTAGACGTGTTTTTATTGCACAGACCGAGCCCGCTAATGGTTGCTGATGAAATTGCCGAAGCTGTTGAAAAGTTAAAAGCCGATGGTAAAATTATCGACTTCGGGCTATCGAATTTTACAACTTCACAAACAGAGCTGATCCATCAAAAAACAGAAATCAGTTATAATCAAGTTCAATTTTCGGCAACAAATTTTGAACCTATGGTAGACGGAAGTCTTGATTATATGCAAATGAATAACATTCGACCGATGTCATGGAATCCACTGGGTTGCGTTTTTAGAAAAGATATTCCGCAAACACATCGATTGAAAAAACTCTTGGCCACATTAGTTTCAAAATACCATTTGGGTTCAGACACATTATTGCTTTCTTGGGTTTTAAGACATCCAGCCCAAGTAATACCTATAGCAGGAACGGTAAACGTAGCACGTATACAATCCTTAATGAAGGCAGTCGAATTAGAACTTGAAAAAGAAGATTGGTTTGCTATTTGGGCCGAAAGTATGGGTGAAGAAGTGGCTTAATTTTTTTCTTTTCGAATACTATTCTAGTCCTATTTATCAATTGAATTACCACAAAAAACATGAATAAAACAGCCTTTATAACTGGATCTACAAGCGGAATCGGAAAAGCAACAGCCGAAATATTAGCCAAAAATAATTATAAATTAATCCTTTGCGGGAGACGAGAAGATCGCCTTGCTGAACTAGCAAGCTCTCTATCTAAACTAACGGATGTTCATACCTTACAGTTTGACGTTAGAGATAAAGATGCGGTAAAAGCAGCAATTAACTCGTTGCCAGAAGCGTTTTCGACCATTGACATTTTAATAAATAATGCCGGAAACGCACACGGTTTAGACCCTATTCAAACCGGTGATGTCGATGATTGGGATGCCATGATCGACATCAATGTAAAAGGATTATTATATGTTTCGAAAGCTATTATTCCGCAAATGATCGAAAGAAAATCAGGTCATATCATTAACATTGGTTCAACCGCTGCAAAGGAAGTCTACCCAAACGGAAACGTGTATTGCGCCTCAAAGCATGCCGTTGACGCTTTGAACCAAGGAATGCGCATCGATTTAAATCCGTTTGGAATTCGTGTAGGAGCGATTCACCCAGGAATGGTGGAAACTGAATTTAGCGAAGTGCGTTTTAAAGGAGATAAAAGTCGCGCTGAAAATGTGTATAAAGGTTTTGCTGTTTTGCAACCGGAAGACATCGCCGATATTATTCACTTTGTAGTATCACGACCATACCACGTAAACATTGCCGATTTGATTGTGATGAGTACTGCTCAAGCATCTTCGACTATAGTGAATAAATCAATCTAACAAATGATCAACAAACGACTTTTAATCAAGAACTTACTTGCTCACAATGATGAGAATAGTTTTTATGATAAAAAGCGACAATTGAACTTGCATACCAGAGAAGGCAAAGCCAAATTTCTAAAACACATTTGCGCTTTGTCTAACTCTAATCCCACCAATAACTCCTATATTGTGGTGGGTGTCGAAGATCAAGAGAACGAAATTGTAGGCGACGATTTCTTTGACGACAGTCACATTCAGAATTTAGTGAATGCTTTCCTAGAGCATCCACCCAAAATTCAATATGAAAATGTTCCATTCCCTAACTTGCCCAAAGGAAAAGTAGTAGGACTGGTAACGATAAAACCCAAAAACAACCCTTCTTTTTTCAAAAAAGGAATCCATACCATTCCTGCCAAAGCCGCTTTCATCAGGCGAGGAAGCAACACAACGCCTACCGAAGACGCAATTGAAAAAAATTACGCCAACACCGAAACGGTAATTGATATCGAAAATAATTCCCGAAACAATATCAAATATACCCTTGATGGCGTTTTTGATTTTATCAACTACCGCCACAAAGACATGGCACCCAATTATAAAGTTTTTAAAGAATTGTTTGTGATATGCTGGGCTGGAATCCCAAAAAAAGTACGTGACAAAACCTATTTATCGCGTGTAGACATCGAACTGATCAATGAGCAAATAAAACTTTTTTACTCAGCTCAAGATGTAGTAACCATTACATTTGACGAAGATACTTTTACCATTATCGAATATGTTCCTCTAGGATTGAATGACAAAACAAGTTATTACCCCCTAGAGCAGCAAACCATTTATTTTTATGAAAATGGGTATTATAAAATAGAAAGTAAAATGCTCTTTAAACCGCCCGAATTTAATAGAAAATTACTTTTTCACATTTATAATTCGAATATAGCTTTACTACAAAAATTAAAAAAAGGAATTGTATTGACTGAAAGAGAATTAAAGGACCTAGAGAACTTACCCTCTACCTTTATGATTTGCCACCTCAATGGATTTGAAGACGCCAAGCAGAAACTTATTGAAGCTAAGCTACTTATAAAACCTTTTGCACCAACTTACTTATCTTTCAAAGAAGCCATGCGTATTTTAAGAAAGATGAAATACGATCCTAAAAATGAAGATTAAAAAATGATAAAATGTCATTTAAAAAATTACAAATTGTTTGGATGATCAAAACGGATAAAGCGATTAGTGCATTCATTTTTTGATGATTTAAAGATTTATGTAAAACTACAAAAAAAAATCGATACCAAACAATCACCTAAATTAGTGATTTTTTGATAAAATATCTTAACGCTTAAAATCCTCTTAGTTCCTTGCGTTTGCTTACATTTTTCAATAAAAAATAAAAAAAACAGCCTTGTCCCAACTCTTTTTGCTATTTTTATCAATTAGTACAACGACAATCTTGTCGTTTTCCATAATCCCGATTGACCATACACAAAATGAGAACATTAGTTATAGGTGACATACACGGAGGGCTACGAGCCCTTCACCAAATTATCGAAAGAGCCCATGTAACCCCACAGGATACTTTAATTTTTTTAGGTGATTATGTCGATGGTTGGAGTCAATCCCCACAAGTACTAGATTATTTAATCGCGTTAAAAACAACTAACAACTGTGTTTTTATTCGCGGAAATCACGATGAGTTATTATTACATTGGTTAAAAGATAGTAAAGACAATCTAATGTGGTATAAACACGGAGGCGAAGCTACCGTAACAGCTTACGAAAAAGTCAATGCCACTACCAAACAATTACATATTGAGTTTTTACTAGCCTTAGACGACTATTATTTAGACGAAAAGAATCGCTTGTTTGTTCATGCCGGTTTCACGAATATGAATGGAGTCAAATATGAATTCTTTCCTAAATTGTTTTACTGGGACCGTACTCTATGGGAAACGGCACTATCACTTGATCGCGCTATCAAACCAAATGATTTATTGTACCCCAAGCGACTTACATTGTATGATGAAGTGTATATCGGTCACACCCCTGTTACCCGAATTGGAAAAACAGAACCAGTGCAAATGGCTTGCGTTTGGAATGTTGATACTGGAGCGGCATTCAAAGGGCCTCTTACCATTATGGATATTGACACAAAAGAATTCTGGCAAAGTGAACCATTAAATCACCTCTATTTTGACGAAAAAGGTAGGAATTAAAATATAAATAGCTAATTTTGTATAGATTTTATTTAAATAAATAATTATGAAAAAGGTAATTACGTTACTATTGTTATGTAGCGCAGGTTTTGTTAATGCTCAAGCATTTAGCGGAAAAGGTGATGTTAAAGGACAAATAGGTTTTAATGCTCAAAATGGCGGTAGCGGTTTATTCGTTTCCTCAGATTTTGGAATTGGTGAAAATATGTCAATAGGATTGACTGCAAATTATTTGCTGTCTGCATCAAAAGATGCTCTTGGTGAACTTCCAAGCTTTGGGGATCGTGTTGACCTTAAAGCACGTTTTAACGCTAATTTAGGGAGTGTTTTACAATTAGACCCTAAAATGGATGTGTACCCTGGTCTAGACCTAGGATTAAAAAACTTTGGAGCTCATTTAGGTTTCCGTTATTTCTTTACAGATGGTTTTGGAGTATTTGGAGAAGCTGGCGTTCCATTGGCTAAATACGACACTGATAAAGTTGACTTTGGATACAACTTAAACAATCAATTTACAGTGAATATTGGCGCTTCATTTAATTTGTAAGCAAACAAAAAAAAACCAATAAAGATCAGTAGATTTTTAAAAATAAAAAAAACGGCAATTTGAAATTCAAATTGCCGTTTTTAATTATCTTAAATTCTATGATTACAAATCAAATTTGATTCCTTGTGCCAATGGCAAACTAGTAGTGTAATTGATCGTATTTGTTTGACGTCTCATGTACACCTTCCATGCATCAGATCCAGATTCTCTTCCTCCACCTGTTTCTTTTTCACCTCCAAAAGCACCACCAATCTCAGCGCCAGAAGTTCCTATATTTACATTTGCAATTCCGCAGTCAGAACCTACAACTGATAAAAACAACTCAGCTTCTCTTAAATTATTAGTCATAATTGCCGATGACAACCCTTGAGCTACACCATTTTGAATAGCAAGTGCATCTTCAACCGTTCCGGAGTATTTCAATAAGTACAATACTGGTGCAAACGTTTCGTGTTGAACAATTTCAAAAGCGTTATCCGCTTCAGCAATTGCAGGCTTTACGTAACATCCACTCTCGTATCCTTCACCTGTAAGTACGCCACCTTCAACTAAAATTTTACCCCCTTCAGCAACAACTTTCGTCAAAGCTTGGTTATACATTTCAACAGCATGCGTATCAATTACTGGACCTACGTGATTGTTCTCATCTAATGGATTCCCAATACGTAATTGACCGTAAGCTGATACTACAGCATCTTTTACTTTATCATAAATACTTTCGTGAATAATTAAACGACGAGTAGAAGTACATCTTTGTCCTGCAGTTCCTACAGCTCCAAAAACAGCACCTATCACAGTCATTTTAATATCTGCATCTGGAGTAACAATGATTGCATTATTTCCACCTAATTCTAATAATGATTTCCCTAAACGTCCTGCTACTGTTTGAGCTACAATTTTACCCATACGAGTAGATCCTGTTGCCGAAATTAATGGTACACGTTTATCGTTTGTCATCATTTCACCTACTTTATAATCTCCGTTAATCAAACAAGAGATTCCTTCTGGCAAATTATTTTCTTTAATTACTTCTGCAATAATATTTTGACAAGCTATTCCACAAAGTGGTGTTTTTTCAGATGGTTTCCAAACGCAAACATCTCCACAAATCCAAGCCAATGCAGTATTCCAAGCCCAAACCGCCACTGGAAAATTAAATGCCGAAATGATCCCAACAACTCCCATTGGATGATATTGCTCATACATACGGTGTCCAGGACGCTCAGAATGCATTGTTAAACCGTGCAATTGACGAGAAAGACCTACTGCAAAATCACAGATATCAATCATTTCTTGTACTTCTCCGTATCCTTCTTGCAGCGATTTTCCCATTTCGTAGGAAACCAATTTACCTAAAGCCTCCTTGTTTTTACGTAACTTTTCTCCAAACTGACGAACAATTTCTCCACGTTGTGGTGCTGGCATAGTTCTAAATGTCTTGAAAGCAGCAGTTGCTGACACCATTACTTTTTCATAATCTGCAGCCGTAGATGTTTTAACTTTAGCTATCAATTGTCCATCAACAGGTGAGTAACTCTCTAGAACTTCTCCATTTGAAAAATGATTTAATCCCGTAGATGTTCCTTCATTTATGTCCTTTATGCCCAATTGTGCCAAAGCCTCTTTCATTCCGAATTGATTTGCTATTGTTGTCATTGTAACTTTTTTTGTTAAAATTGTTATATTTTTTTGTAAAGATATTATTTCAAGTTGAATTTCACCACTATTCCTCTGTTAAAATCAACGTAAAAATAGACCAATTTCATGATTTGCAGACTATTTATCAAAAAAAAGCCTTCATTTAAAAAGAAGCGACTAAATTTATACTTTAAATCCAAAACTAGTTTTAACCCAGCATGAAAACCACCAACTACTTATTGCTAAGCTTCTTTCTCCTTACTATAAATGCGCTTGCACAAAAGCCAACAAACTACGCTTTTCAAGTCGTTCCACTGGGAATAAGAGGTGGAATAGACGAATCTAACTTATCAGCCTACCTCCTTGCACCAGCAAACACCACCGATTTTATCTGTCTCGATGCCGGTACCATCAATACTGGCATCCAAAAAGCTATAGAAAAAAAAGTTTTTAAAACCACGACCGAGACGGTCCTGAAAAAATATATAGAGGTGTAAAGATAAATTCTTATCTTTCGTGAAAGAATTTTATTATGGAATCATTCAAAGGAGAAAGTATTAT
>NZ_JACRUK010000061.1 GCF_014305155.1 Flavobacterium muglaense | reverse complement strand
AATCCTATTATAAGCGCTTTTTTAATCTCTAGAAAACGACGTTAATCAAAATATGCGTAGTTTTTCAGTGCCCTCCTATTTCTAGTGGCATTTTTCATATTTCAAAAGCAATAAATTACTTATTTCCTTTTTCAAAATCAGCAACAAACTGCGCTAATCCGCTGTCTGTTAATGGGTGTTTTAATAATCCGTAGATTGCAGAAAGTGGTCCAGTCATCACATCAGCACCTATTTTTGCACAGTTTACAATATGCATAGTATGGCGCACAGATGCAGCAAGAATTTGAGTTTCATACCCGTAGTTATCATAGATCAATCTAATTTCTTCGATCAAGGCTAAACCATCTGTTGATATATCATCAAGACGACCAATAAATGGAGAAACATAAGTAGCACCAGCTTTAGCCGCTAATAATGCTTGACCAGCCGAGAATACTAAGGTTACATTTGTTTTAATACCTTTTTCCGAAAAGTATTTCGCCGCCATAACACCTTCTTTAGTCATAGGCAGTTTTACCACAATTTGCTCGTGTAAATCAGCTAATTCTTCACCTTCTTTAACCATTCCGTCAAAATCTAGCGCATTTACTTCAGCACTAACATCACCGTCAACAAGATTGCAAATGTCAACATAATGCTTCATAATGTTGTTTTTTCCAGTAATTCCTTCTTTCGCCATCAATGATGGGTTAGTAGTTACTCCGTCCAAAACTCCTAATGCTTGCGCTTCCTTAATTTGAGCTAAATTAGCCGTGTCAATAAAAAACTTCATAATATATATATTAAATTGTGTGTTCCTTTTTTTTGGGCGTGACCACAAGGGTCAGGCTCTACGTTACAATCTCCCTGAAAAACGGGAGGATTTCCACTGCGATCCTTCACGCAATCGTAAAATCAATAAAATCCGATGCAAAATTACAACTTAAATTTACTTAACTTAATTCTTTTTATTTAATTCTTTCAATTCGTCTCTAATTTCTTCAAGAACATTAAGCATGTCTTCTTTGTATAGTTCGTTGTTATTTACCTTGTCACTTACCAACTTTAAGATCTTACGTAGTATAAACCAAAAAACAATGATACATAAAGCAAATAATGCCTGTGGCAAAAATTCTGTTATCTTTTCCATAATTACAACTTATAATGATTCATTAGTATTTTTTCGTATACTTTATCTGGTAAAAGTCGTTTCAATACAATGGAAAATTTTTGCATAAAAGCACCTACCTTATAATGTATTTTTGGATTTTTCGTATTGATAATGGCATATACAGCCTCGGCCATTTCATTAGGATTACTACCGCCATCCACATGTTCATCCATCGTTTTTAAGTTATCACCATAAGAAACCTCATAAGCTGATCCTTTGATTACAGGTGCATGGTAACGCCCCGAAGCAATATTAGTTGCAAAATCGCCCGGAGCTACATTAGTAACATGAATTCCAAAAGATTTTACTTCCATACGTAAGCTTTCAGTAATCAATTCTAGCGCTCCCTTTGAAGCCGAGTACATCGAGCGATACGGCAATCCCATATATCCCGCTATCGAAGTAATATTGATAATTAATCCCGATTTTTGCGCCCTCATTTGCGGTAACGCAGCCTGCATTACAGCTATAGGTCCAAAGAAATTAGTGTCAAAATGATTTTTCATTTCCACAGTTGGAATTTCTTCAAGAGGTCCTGTAATGCCCACCCCTGCATTATTAATAACAATATCTAAACGTCCAGAAGTAGCAATAATTTTGGCTATTGCAGCTTCAATCGATTCGGTATTTCTAACATCTAATGCAACTAGTGGAAAAACCGAATTTAAAACGCGTTCCGGGTTCCTACTCGTTCCGTAAACAACAAATCCTTTTTGATGTAGAAACTCCCCAATAGATTTCCCTATTCCCGAGGAACCACCCGTAATTAAAACCACTTTGCTCATATTGACTTTTGTTTAGCTGCATTTTAGAATAGACCAAAAATAAAAAAATCCTCCATAAGGAAGACTACTATATATTTATATTTTGAAAACATTTCAAAATTGGCACAAAAAAATCTGAAACAAGTTCAGATTATAAAAAAAATGGCAAGCGACCTACATCGCACCGCTCAACCACGTACCCTTGCTATGTTCCCATCCTGGGGGAGTCTGCAGGAGCTGGTCGTGTAGGACTTGCCGGTGCAAATATACAATCTTTTTATATTTGTGCAAGGGCTTTGTGCTCTAAAAATAACATTGTATATTGGTATATCAAAAAAATAAGCCATGAAAAAATATAACTTCCTATCTTTCATTTTATTAGGAATTACTTTTGTTAGTTGTAATGAAACGAAAAAAGCAGAAAATACTGTTTTCACCTTCGATATTTCTAGTTTTAAGGAACAATATCAGCCACAAGAGGCTATTGATTTAGGAATTTCGAACTTAAATTCGAAAGAAGTAGACAGTGTGATCTACTATGTAAATGATTTAAAAGTAGCTTCAAAAAAAGGATTGGAGCATTTTAAATTAGAATTAAAAGATCAAAAACTAGGGTATCAAAACCTGAAAGCATTAGTTTACTATGAAGGCGATACTGCCGAAGCAACCTCAAGAGTTGAGCTCGTTTCTAATGTGACACCAAAACTTTTGAAATATAAAATCATCAATAAATATCCACATGACACGCTGGCATTTACGGAAGGTTTAGAGTTTTATAAGGACACTTTGTATGAAAGTACAGGTCAAAAAGGGGCTTCTTATTTTAGAAAATTGGATTATAAAACGGGTAAAGTATTCATGCAACACGATTTAGACGAACAGTATTTTGGAGAAGGTATCACTTTTATAAATGGAAAATTATACCAATTAACATGGCAAGAAAAAACGGGGTTTATCTATGATGCAAAAACATTAAAACTGGAAAAAACCTTTACTTATGAAAAAGATATTGAAGGTTGGGGAATGACAAATGACGGGAAGTATATTTATCAAACGGATAAAACAGAGAAAATCTGGAAAATGGATCCTGCTACTCAAAAAATGATTGATTATGTCAATGTTTATTCAGGTAGTGCTAAAATCAAGGCTATCAATGAACTCGAATGGATCAACGGGAAGATCTATACTAATGTATGGCAAAAAGACGCCATTGCAGTTGTAAATCCGGTAACTGGAGCTGTTGAAGGTATTTTGGATATGTCAGGATTAAAGAAATTAGTTAAAAATGCAAATGCTGATGTTTTAAATGGAATCGCATACAACCCAAAAAACAAAACCATTTTTGTAACTGGAAAAAACTGGGATACACTATTTGAAATAACGGTTTCTGAATAAATTTAAATGACACTATTAATTATCAATATTAAGGAATTACTTCAAGTGCGAGAAACTACGATCGATAAAGTTTCTGGTGCCGAGATGGCAGTTCTTCCAACGATTAAAAATGCTTATTTAGTGATCAAAGACAATTTGATTTCAGATTATGGTATTATGGAAAATCTACCGGCAATAACGGCCGATGAAACCATTGACGCAACCGGAAAAATGGTTTTACCTACTTGGTGTGATAGCCATACACATATTGTATATGCAGGCAATCGAGAGCAAGAATTTGTGGATCGCATCAACGGACTATCCTATGAAGAAATTGCTAATCGTGGTGGCGGAATATTAAATTCGGCCAATAAATTGAATGATTCTAACGAAGAGGAAATCTACAACCAATCCAAAGAACGTCTTGAAGAAGTCATGCGTCTGGGAACAGGAGCTGTTGAAATCAAGTCGGGTTATGGATTAACAAAAGCAGGAGAGTTAAAAATGTTGCGAGTAATCAAGCGTTTGTCTCAAAACTATCCGGTTACTATCAAAGCAACTTTTCTAGGCGCCCATGCTTTTCCCTTAGAATACAAAGAAAATCATCAAGGCTATATTGATTTATTAATTAACGATATACTTCCTGAAATTGCCAAAGATGATTTGGCACAATATATCGATGCTTTTTGTGAAACAGGCTATTTTACTGTTAGTGAAACCGAGCAAATCATGGAAGCAGGAATTAAATTTGGCTTAAAGCCAAAAATTCATGTCAATCAATTTAATTCAATCGGAGGAGTTCAAGCAGGTGTAAAATACGAAGCACTATCTGTAGATCATCTAGAAGTTATGAAACCCGAAGATATTATTGCCTTAAAAAACACGACTACTATGCCGGTTGCTTTACCGTCCTGTTCTTATTTTTTAAGTATTCCTTACACCCCAGCTCGTGAAATGATTGCGGCAGGATTGCCTTTGGCATTAGCTACGGATTATAACCCAGGTTCTACACCATCAGGAAATATGAATTTTGTTGTGGCTACAGCTTGTATCAAAATGAAAATGACACCCGAAGAAGCGATTAATGCGGCAACTATTAACGGGGCTTATGCTATGGGGGTTTCAGTAACGCATGGAAGTATTACAATAGGGAAGAGAGCGAGTTTTATAGTTACGAAGCCCATTCCGTCTTATTATCAATTGCCTTACGCTTTTGGTACAAATTTAATAGAAGCGGTTTATATAGAAGGAAAAATTATTATATAAAAAAAGAGGAGCAATGCTCCTCTTTTTTATTATCCTTACTGATCTATTTATTTCAAAGTAAAACTAGTTTTTGAAACCAATTCGCTTTTGTCAAAAACATTAACAAAATAAGTTCCTTTCGCAAAGTCTTTACCTGGTAAATCTTCTGTTACTTGTACTGTTTTGTTTTCATATTTTACATTAGTAACAAAGCTGTATACTAGAGAAGCGTCACCAAAGTTTTCGGTCTTTTTATCACCCAAAACATTGTTTTTAGCATCTATTACTTGTACGTAATAGGTTTTGTCTCCTGATTTAGCAATTTTGTTTTCAGCAATTGTAAAACTAATTTTCAAAACATCAGCTCTACTTGCTTTGTCTGTTTCAATTTGTTTTCCTGAGCTTCTTAGTTTATAAGCAGATGTTTGCATGTTCAAAACACTTAGCTTAGAACCTTTTTCAACAGCTTTGGACAATTCCTCATTTTGTCCTACTAAAACTTCATTGTATTTTTTAGATTCACCTAATACAACAACAGTACTATCACGTTGTGTAGTCAAAGTCGTATTTGCTTTTTTCAAACCTTCATTTTCGGTCATTAAGACTTTCATGTTATTTTGTAAAGCAAGAAATTGAGTTTTGTATTTTGCTAATGAAGCAACATCACCTTTTGATTTATTCAAATTGGCCATTAAAGTTACCACTTTGTCTCTTTCTTGAATTAATTCGTCAGACATTGAAGTGTTTTCTGAAATCGCAGCATCGTAAGTAGCTTTTAGTTCTTGTAGATCTTTCATAACGACTTCTTTCTCAGTCATTGTAGATTCTAGTTTGGTTTCTACTGTTTTAGCTTCAGCTGACACTTTAAAAATGTATACTAAACTACCAACTAGTAAAACTGCTAACACAGCAATAACCGCCTTTAAGCCCGAATTGCTTTTTTGATTTTCCATATTTAAATAATTTTTTCCAAATTTAACAATATATATTTAAGTTATAACGTAAGTTGTTGCAATTATATTATTTTTGAAAAAAAAATATTTTTTTATGGACAAAATTCTACCTTTTTCTTCGCATGATTTAGCTCAGGTTACGAACCATAGAAGTGGTGAAATAAAATTTGGCGAAAAAATGCTAACGGTACCAAAGGGAACTGACCCGCTTTCTTTTTTAAAGGTGTGTGAAGCTAAATTTGTTTTACTAGGTATTCCAGAGGATATAGGTGTGAGAGCTAATTTTGGTAGGCCAGGAGCGGCTTCAGCATGGGATAGTGCCATTCGAAATATAGCTAATATCCAGCACAATCGTTTTTGCAAAGGAAGCCAAATACTAGTTTTAGGTAGCATTCATGTTCAGGATGAAATGAGGGAAGTAGCGCATCTTAATTTTAATGATATCGATGATCGTTCAAAACTAAGTCAGTTAGTAGAGAAGATTGATAAGGATGTTTCTAATATTATTTTTAATATAATAAAAGCAGGAAAAACCCCTATAGTTATTGGGGGTGGGCATAATAATTCATACGGAAATATAAAAGGGGCGGCTTTGGCCAAAGGAAAACCAATCAATGCAATCAACTTTGATGCTCATTCGGATTTTAGAATCCTTGAAGGCCGTCATAGCGGAAACGGTTTTTCGTATGCGTACGAAGAGGGTTTCTTAAAAAAATACTTTGTTTTTGGGTTGCACGAGAATTATACTTCCAAAAGTGTGTTGGATATTATCAAGAAAACAGATGATAGGGTTCGTTTTAACACCTACGATAGCATCAAGATTAGAAAGGAAAAGAGTTTTACGGAAGAAATGAATGTTGCATTAGAATTTATTAAATCAGATGCTTTTGGACTTGAAATAGACTTGGACGCTTTGCCTAATATTGCCAGTAGCGCAATGACTCCAAGTGGGTTTTCGGTCGAAGAGGTAAGGCAATTTGTTTCGTTTTTTGGCCGACATAAAAATGCGACTTATTTGCATATTTGCGAAGGCGCTCCAGATCTTGGAGAAGATAAAAACAATCATTTAATAGGGAAATTAATAGGGTACTTAGTAGCTGATTTTGTAAAATCAAATCAATAATCAGGCGCTATTACTAAAGGTTATGAATGTAAAATACCCAACAAATTAAGCAAATTAATAAATAACACTATCTTTGCACAACTATCTATGTACTTAATACAAGATATTTAATATCAAAAATATGTTATTCGAAGAATTATCACTTTCCAAAAGTATCCAAAAAGCTGTATACGAACAAGGCTATATTAATCCAACACCTATCCAAGAACAGGCAATTCCGCTAGTTTTAGCAGGTAAAGATGTCATTGGTTGTGCGCAAACCGGTACTGGTAAAACGGCTGCATTTGCCATACCTATTATTCATCAGCTACATAGAATTGTAGGTTCTTCTAAAAAAGCAAAGCAAATTCGAGCTTTGGTGGTAACACCTACAAGAGAGTTAGCGGTGCAAATAGGACAGAGTTTTGATACCTATGCAAAGTATACTAATTTGACGCAACTTACTATTTTTGGTGGTGTTTCTCAAAATCCTCAGGTTGATGCCTTAAAGGATGGTGTTGATATTTTGATTGCTACTCCAGGAAGATTACTTGATTTGCACAAACAAGGTTTTATAGATTTAGACCATTTGCATGCATTAGTTCTTGATGAAGCCGATCAAATGCTAGATATGGGATTTGTTAATGATGTAAAGAAAATTGTAAAGCTGACACCGAAGAATCGTCAAACATTATTTTTCTCGGCTACTATGCCAATTGCAATTAGAGAATTGGCAGAGATGTTTTTGACAAATCCAGAAACGGTTACGGTATCTCCAGTTTCGTCAACAGCCGAAAATGTAGAGCAAAGAGTTTATTTTGTTGAAAAAGGAGAAAAACGCAATTTGTTGTACAATTTAATTAAAAATGAAAACTTAACAGATGTATTGGTTTTTTCAAGAACCAAACACGGAGCTGATAATGTTGTGAAAGCTTTACGCAAAAATAATATTGCTGCCGAAGCCATTCATGGTGATAAATCTCAAAATGCGAGACAACGCGTTTTAGAAGCTTTCAAAAACAAAGAAGTTGGCGTACTTGTAGCAACTGATATCGCTGCTCGTGGAATTGATATTGATCAGTTGCCATTTGTAATTAACTTTGATTTGCCTAATATCCCAGAAACTTACGTGCACCGTATTGGTAGAACGGGTCGTGCTGGAAATGGGGGAGTAGCTATCTCGTTTTGTAGTAAAGACGAACACGGTTACTGGAAAGACATTCAAAAATTAATAAAAGTAGATGTAAAAATAGTGAGTGATCATCCTTATCCTTGGCATTCTGGAAATCCTGAAACTGCTCCAGGAGGTTCTACTAAGCCCAATAATTCAAATAGAAGTGGTGGTGCTCATAAATCAAGAAAATCAAGCGCTTCAAAGCAGAATAAAAAACGTTGGTACTAAGATTACCAAAATGGTTTATACTAATAAAAAAGCCTTTTACAGCAATGTAAAAGGCTTTTTTATTAAGTACATAAAACTGATTATTGTGCTTCAACAGCAGTAATATCATGTTCATCATCTTTTTCCCAGCTTCCTACTACTGATGTTGCTAATGCATTACCTAATACGTTTGTAGCACTTCTAAACATATCACAAAAGTGATCAATAGGTAATATTAATGCAATACCTTCAATTGGAATGTCAAACATACCACAGGTAGCTGCAACAACCACTAAACTCGCTCTAGGTACACCAGCGATTCCTTTACTAGTAAGCATTAAAACCAATAGCATGGTCATTTGTGTTCCAATGTCTAGGTGTACTCCATAAGCTTGTGCGATGAATATGCTAGCAAATGTCATGTACATCATACTACCGTCAAGATTAAATGAATACCCCAGTGGCAACATGAATGAAACTATTTTGTCTTTTACACCAAAACGCTCTAACTCTTCGGTTAATTTTGGGAATACAGCCTCACTACTTGTCGTTCCAAAAGCGATAATCAATGGGCTAACAATTCTTTTTAATAAAACGGTCATTCGGCTTTTTAGGAATAAATATCCAACAGCAATTAAAACTACCCAAAGAGAAGTGATTCCGACTAAAAATGAACCGAAAAATTTAAAATAGGTAATTGCTAATTCTTGAAAATCTCTAACGGCAAATACCCCTGCGATGGCTCCAAATACTCCAATAGGAGCAAAGTTCATCACATAATTTACCATTTTTAAAATGATATGAGACATTTTATCCAATCCGTTAACTACGGGTTTTACGTAGTCTCCAATAGCAGCAGCTGCTAATCCGAAGAAAATAGAGAAAACTACGATTTGTAGAATTTCATTGGTAGCCATTGCTTCAAAGATACTTTTGGGAACAATATGTGCGATAAAGTTATCAAAAGAGATGCTTTTAGAATTGGCAGCAACTTCTGATGCTGATCCTAAATCAATATTTGATAAATTAAGTCCAACTCCTGGCTCAAGTGTATTTACGAAAAACATTCCAAGTAATAATGAAATGAAAGATGCAGTAAAAAACCAAGCTAATGCTTTTCCACCAATTCTACCTACAGCGCTTACGTTTCCTAGTTTTGCAATACCCACAACTAATGTGGTAAATACTAAAGGAGAGATAATCATTTGCACCAAACGGATGAATACGGTAGCAAGAATTTTTATTTTGTCACTAAATAGTAAAGCGCCTTCTTCTGAAATGTTGTTGTGTATTATAATACCCAGAGCGATTCCTAGAATCATTGCTATAAGTATTTGTGTAGTCAAATTGGATAAGATTGACGGCTTTTTTGTTTCAGTAGAATTCATCTAATTTATTATTAGTTAATGGTTAGTGTGGGGTTTGCCCCAAATCTTTGATTAATAGGTTTTATTAATCAAATAAAAATCGGCCAAAACGATAGCAGCCATTGCTTCAACAATAGGCACTGCACGCGGCACTACGCAAGGATCATGACGTCCTTTTCCAGTCATCTCTGTAATGTTTCCTTTATTGTCAAGAGACTCTTGTTTTTGCATGATAGTAGCAACGGGTTTAAAAGCAACATTAAAATAAATGTCCATTCCGTTACTTATTCCGCCTTGAATTCCACCTGAAAGGTTTGTTTTTGTCGTTCCGTCTGGATTGTACAAGTCATTGTGTTCGCTACCTTTCATTTTTGCTCCAGCAAATCCGCTTCCGTATTCAAAACCTTTTACAGCATTGATCGAAAGCATTGCTTTACCAAGTTCAGCATGTAGTTTGTCAAATACGGGTTCGCCTAAACCTACAGGAACGTTTTGAATAACACAGGTTACAGTTCCTCCTACAGTATTTCCTTCTTTGCGAATTTCGCGAATGTACTCTTCCATTTCGGCAGCCATTTTTTCATCTGGGCAACGTACGGGATTACTTTCTATTTTGGTAAAATCTAATTCTTGGTACGCTTTGTCTAAAACTAAAGGTCCTACAGATGATACATAGGCATTTATTTTTATTTCAGGTAGCATTTGTTTAGCAATTGCTCCTGCAACAACACGACTAGCGGTTTCACGAGCCGAACTGCGTCCGCCACCTCTGTAGTCTCTAAAACCATATTTTTGATCATACACATAGTCCGCATGACTAGGTCTATAGTTGTCTTTTATATGGGAGTAATCATCTGATTTTTGATTGGTGTTTGGAATGATAAAACCAATAGGTGTTCCCGTTGTTTTACCTTCAAAAAGTCCCGATAAAAATTGAACGTCATCCGGTTCTTTACGTTGGGTAACAATTGCCGATTGGCCTGGTTTTCTTCTAGACATTTCAAGCTGAATTGCCTCTAAATCTAATTGTATTCCTGATGGGCAACCATCTATAATACCACCTAATGCTTCTCCGTGGGATTCACCAAAAGTGGTTATTCTAAATAGTGTCCCGTAGCTGTTTCCTGCCATTATTATTTGTTTTGAACAAAAGTAGCATTTTAGTTTAAAGTTTAAAAGTATAAAGTTTAAACTTTTAAGAAAGAAATCACATTTATTGACTTTTAATTAATGTGAAAGCCAATTTATTAACCTTTAGTTCAAATAGAATTGTGATTAATTGAATTTATTTGTTAAACTTCAAATTAGATACCATTGAAAAAAAGAAAAGTGGAATTGGTGGTGATCTCAGATCTACACTTAGGAACCTTTGGTAGTCATGCCACTGAACTGTATACCTATTTATCGTCTATTAAGCCTAAGGTCTTAGTCTTGAATGGTGATATTATTGACATCTGGCAGTTTAGAAAATCGTATTTCCCGCAAACGCATTTAAAAGTGATTCAAAAAATAATAAGTTTCGCTTCCAAAGGAACCAAGGTGTATTATATCACTGGCAACCATGACGAAATGCTTCGGAAATTTAGTGACATGAACATGGGGAACCTTGCTTTAGTTGATAAATTAGTTTTAGAATTAGACGGTAAAAAAGCGTGGATTTTTCATGGAGATGTTTTTGACGCTTCGGTCCAACATGCTAAGTGGATTGCAAAACTAGGTGGCTTGGGGTATGATTACCTCATTCTTATTAATAGATTCGTGAATTGGTGCTTGAAGCAGCTAGGCAAAGAACCTTATTCTTTTTCGAAAAAAATAAAAGCAAGTGTAAAAAAAGCAGTGAAGCACATCTCTGATTTTGAAGAAACAGCTACTGACTTAGCCATTGAAAAAGAATACGATTATGTGATATGTGGGCATATTCATGAGCCTAAAATTATGGAAAAAGAAAATAAAAACGGGAAAACCTTGTATTTAAATTCAGGAGATTGGGTCGAAAATTTAACAGCTTTAGAATACAATAAAAAGCGTTGGAAATTGCATTACTACAAACAACATGAGTATCAAGAGGATGAAAATCTATTTGAAATGGAAGATCTTGTAAGTGATCAATTGTTACAGTCTATTTTAATAACGAAATAAGAGTTTTTTTTAAAACATGTGAATTCTATAACAATTCCGAGTTATAGTGTAAAGGAATAGGAGCTCTTGCACTGTAAATTTGTAAAAAACAAAATAGACATATGAAAAAAATTATTTTATCAGCTGTTATGCTACTAGGTTTAGCATTTAGCGCACAGGCACAAGATATATCGAAAAATGCAATAGGACTTCGTTTTGGTAACAGCGGAGGATTTGGTGGAGAAGTATCTTATCAAAGAGCTTTGTCATCTGATAATAGATTAGAATTAGACTTAGGTTGGAGAAACAGAAGTAATTTTAATAATAACGGTTATGATGATAACGCTATAAAATTAACAGGTTTGTACCAATGGGTTTGGAATATTGACGGAGGATTCAACTGGTATGCAGGTGTTGGTGGTGGAGTAGGAAGTTATAGTTATGACAATAACAATAATAAATACAACGATACTTTCGTTTTTGCAGCAGGAGATGTAGGGATAGAATACAACTTTGATATTCCATTGCTAATTTCGTTAGATTTTAGACCAGAATTTGGTGGAAACGGATACTACAAAAACAACTACGGTTCAGATGTAGCTGTAAGTTTAAGATACCAGTTCTAGTTTTTGGCTTAACGCCAAATAAAAAGTCCCGTTTCTATTTGAAACGGGACTTTTTGTATATAAAAGCTATTTTTACTTGCGTACAAATGGCGGTAACAATTTAGTAGATACTTCACCAAAACCAATTCGCACTTTACTGTTTTTACAAAAGCCTTTCATGATTACGGTATCGTTGTCATTGATAAACTTACGTTCCGTACCATCATTCAAAGTGATAGGGTTTTTTCCTCCCCAAGTCAATTCTAGCATTGATCCATAACTGTCTGGTGTAGGTCCAGAAATAGTTCCTGATCCCATCATATCTCCAGAGTTTACACGACATCCATTAGAAGTATGGTGTGTTAATTGCTGATTCATGGTCCAATACATATACTTAAAGTTAGAATTACTCACAACTGTAGGTTGAGCATCTTCGGGCTTGATAGCCACTTCAAGATTAATATCAAACGAGTGTTTTCCTTTTTGCAATAAATAAGGAAGCGGACTTGGATTTTGCTTCGGGCCTGGAACTCTAAAAGGTTCTAGTGCGTCCATGGTAACAATCCAAGGTGAAATGGATGATGCAAAGTTTTTGGCTAAGAATGGTCCTAGCGGTACATATTCCCATTTTTGAATATCGCGAGCACTCCAGTCATTCAATAAAACCATTCCAAAGATGTAATCTTCGGCTTCATTAATAGGGATCATTTCACCCATTACATTTGCATCAGTAGTGATAAATGCAGTTTCAAGCTCAAAATCGATTAAACGAGATGGACCAAAAACAGGAGTTGTTTCACCAGCAGGTAATGTTTGACCGATAGGTCTATGAACTGGAATTCCAGATGGTACAATAGTAGAACTTCTACCGTGGTACCCTACAGGAATATGAAGCCAGTTAGGCAATAATGCATTTTCTGGGTCACGGAACATTTTTCCTACGTTTGTAGCATGTTCTTTACTCGAATAAAAGTCAGTATAGTCACCTATAAGTACAGGCAATTGCATTTCGACATCGGCGATATCAAATATAACGATGTCTTTGTGCTTTGGATTATCGCGAAGTTTTGGATTTGTTTGGTCAAAAATGTCAGCAATGCGATTACGGACTAACCTCCAGGTTTTTTTACCATCCGAGATAAAGTCGTTCAAGGTATCTTGCATGAACATATCATCAGTTAATTCAATACCTTCAAAGTAATTTAATTGTTGCAAGGCGCCTAGGTCAATAGCATGATTACCTATACGGGTTCCTACTGTAACAACGTTTTCTTTGGTTAGGAAAACTCCAAAAGGAATGTTTTGAAGAGGGAAATCACTGTTCTCAGGAACTTCAATCCATGATTTTCTATTAGTATCGTTGGCTGATATTGGCATATTGTGTTAATTATTTTGTTGAAAATTATACTTCAAATATATCATAATCTAACAGTTTGACAAATGTTTTTTTGTATTTTTGCTTCAAATTAACTAAAAACATACAAATGCAACGCGACGAACAAATTTTTGACCTTATTCTAGAAGAACAAGATAGACAAATACACGGATTAGAACTTATTGCTTCAGAGAACTTTGTAAGTGACGAAGTAATGGAAGCAGCTGGATCTGTTTTGACAAATAAATATGCTGAGGGTTATCCTGGTAAAAGATACTATGGTGGTTGTGAAGTAGTAGATGTAATTGAGCAAATCGCTATTGATAGAGCGAAAGAGTTGTTTGGAGCTGTTTATGCAAATGTACAACCACATTCTGGTTCACAAGCGAACACTGCTGTTTATCATGCTTGTTTAAAACCAGGTGATAAAATATTAGGTTTTGACTTATCTCACGGTGGTCACTTAACGCACGGTTCTCCAGTAAACTTCTCAGGACGTTTATACACGCCTGTTTTTTATGGTGTAGATGCTGAAACTGGACGTTTGGATTATGATAAAATTCAAGAAATTGCTACTAAAGAACAACCAAAATTAATTATCGCTGGAGCTTCGGCTTATTCACGTGATATGGATTTTGAGCGTTTTAGAGTAATTGCCGATAGTGTAGGAGCCATTTTATTTGCTGATATCTCTCACCCTGCAGGGCTTATCGCCAAAGGTTTGATGAATGATCCAATTCCGCATTGTCATATTGTATCAACAACAACTCACAAAACATTACGTGGACCTAGAGGTGGATTGATCTTGATGGGGAAAGATTTTGAAAACCCAATGGGATTAACTACACCAAAAGGAGATATTAGAATGATGTCTTCATTATTGGATTTAGCTGTTTTTCCTGGAAATCAAGGTGGACCTTTAATGCATATTATCGCTGCCAAAGCAGTAGCGTTTGGTGAAGCGTTGCAAGATGAGTTTTTTACTTATGCAATGCAATTAAAGAAAAATGCTAATGCAATGGCTGATGCTTTTGTAAAAAGAGGATACAACATCATCTCTGGTGGTACTGACAATCACATGATGTTGATTGACTTGAGAAATAAAGGGATTTCTGGTAAAGATGCCGAAAACGCATTGGTAAAAGCCGAAATTACGGTAAACAAGAATATGGTACCATTTGATGATAAATCACCATTTGTTACTTCAGGTATTCGTGTGGGAACTCCAGCGATCACTACTCGTGGATTAGTAGAGGAAGATATGGAAACAATTGTAGCTTTGATTGATAAAGTAATATCAAACCATACTGACGAAGCTGTTATTGAACAAGTAGCCAATGAAGTTAATGAAATGATGAGCGAAAGAGCAATCTTCGTTTTCTAAAAAAAAGTTTCAAGTTTAAGGTTTCAAGTTTAAAGTTTTGTGATTGTTGAAAAACATAGCAAAACTTTAAACTTTTTTTGGTTATTGACTTAGCTTTAAACTTTAAACATTTTTTTAAACCTTAAACATAAGAAAAATGTCTGTACTTAGATTAAAATTACCAACAGATCCTAGATGGGTTAATATAGTAGAGAAAAATATAGAAGAAATTTTGACAGACCATGCGTGGTGTGAACAAAAAGCAGCTACTAATGCCATTACAATTATTACTAACAACTCAGAACACCAAGATCTTGTTAAGGATTTATTGGCTTTAGCCAAAGAAGAAATTGAACATTTTGAGATGGTGCACAACATCATCATTAAAAGAGGATTGAAGTTAGGCCGAGAGCGCAAAGACGAATATGTAAATGAATTGTATTTGTATATGAAGAAAAATGGAAACGGTGGCAGAGTGTCAAGCTTAGTAGAACGGTTATTGTTCTCGGCTATGATCGAAGCGAGAAGCTGTGAGCGTTTTAAAATCTTGTCCGAAAACATTCAAGATGAGGAACTAGCAGTTTTTTACCGTGATTTAATGGAAAGTGAAGCGGGGCATTATACTACATTTATTACCTATGCACGAAAATATGGTACGGGAATTGATGTAGAGAAGCGCTGGAGAGAATGGATCGAGTTTGAAGCTTCTGTAATTGCTAACTATGGTAAGGCTGAGACCATACATGGGTAAAACCAATTATTATAGTAAGGATAATAAGACAGATGAGGTTGTTTAGAGAAACGGGTTCTCTTTTTTTGTATTATTCGAATGATATTTTTTTATCGATAATTATTTTTTTTAGTATATATTTAGCGCTTTAAGCGATAGTAAAATTAAATAAACGAACAATGAAGCTCTATATAAAATATGACGGAATCGTTGCTTGTAGGGTGATTTTGCAAGAACAGTTGGAACGATTGGATATTGAACACAAACTTTTAGAGCTTGGCGAAATAGAAATAAGTGATAGTGTGACTGAGGAACGTTTTGCCGAGCTGCAAGAATCTTTAAACCGCTATGCGATCTTTATCGTAAGTAATGAAAAAAGTCAGCTTATTCAAAAAATAAAAGACGCTATTGTCGAAATGATTTATGAAAATGATAAATTGCCTTCGATCACAATATCGCAATATTTATCAGATAAATTGAACTTTAGCTATGGTTATTTGACTAATATTTTTTCGGAGCATACGTATTCTTCGATAGAAAATTTTATAATTATTCAGAAAATTGAAAGAGCCAAGAAGTTAATTATCGAAGACCAATTGACATTAACGGAGGTTTCCTATAAATTAAATTACAGCAGTGTTGCCTATTTATCGAGTCAGTTTAAAAAAGTAACGGGATTAACTCCATCTGCTTTTAAACGAATAGTAGATAAACGAAGAAATTTATTAAAATAAAAATAAACCCCAAATAAAATATGATTTCACATAAAGATTCCATGCGTATTTTGATTGCTGATGATGACGAGGATGATCGCACTTTTTTTAGTGATGCTATGACGGAGCTAAAAATGGATAACGAATTGACCCTATTTAATGATGGTATGGCGTTGATGGATTATTTATCAAATCCAGATATTGTATTGCCACATTTACTTTTTTTGGATTTAAATATGCCATTAAAGTCGGGTTTTGAATGTCTAAAAGAAATTAGGGCAAACCAGCGTTTTAAAGAGGTTTCCATTGCTATTTATTCTACTTCTTCCTCTGAGAAAGATATAGAAGAAACCTTTATTGAGGGTGCCAATATTTACATTAAAAAACCCAATGACTTTACAAAACTAAAAAAAGTGATTAAAGAGGTTATGGATATCAATTGGCAATTTCATTCCTCGGGTTTGAATAAAGAGACTTTTTTCTTTAGTATATAATAAAACAGTGATATGAAATTCGTAGGACTCTATAAAAATTCTCAAGTATTTAAAATAGCTTTAGGTATTGCTATTGTATTTGTAGGGTATATAGCGTCAGTGTTTTATACTCAAATGCGCAGCTTAGATTCTTCGGTTAGTTTAATAGCCAATGCTACAGAGACGCAATTAGAGTTAGAAAAAGTCCTATCGATCATTAGTATATACGAGACCAATCTAAGAAGTTTTATTATTACAAAAGACGATTCGTATTTAAAGAACAGGTTTTTACGAAAGGGCGAAATTGAGTCTAACTTAAAGCGTATTGATAAATTAGTGGCTAATAATCCAGCTCGAATTAAAGATGTTAAACGGCTTAAAGAGCTTATTGATTACCGGTTTGAGCTTTTTAGAGAAACCTTGCTGCTTGCCAAGAGTAAAAGTCCCAATAGCTTAATACTAAACGCTAAATTGCAGGAAAGTAATGAGTTTACCGAGGCAATGAAGAACTTTGTTTACAAAACCATTAATGCCGAAGGCGACAAGGTTAAAATTCACAATAGCAACCATCAGTTTGAATTGCAAGATTCTATTATCAGTGCATTTTTATTGGTAATTCTTTCCTTATTGATTTTGTTATTATCATTCAATAAAATGAATGTTGATATTGACGAACTCAAGAAAGCCAATGACGAACTCAAGTTTTTAAACCGTTCGTTTAATGAAGCCGAAAAGATTGCTGGTTTTGGACACTGGAAGGTGAATTTAGTTACGAATACCTATACTTTTTCGGATAATTTTTACCGACTTCTAGAGGTTGAACCACAGTCATTTTCCCCTAGTTTAGAAAGTATATCACAATTTATTCATCCCGATGACAAAGAGTATGTGTCTGATATGCATTTGCAATCGTTAAAAACATATAAACCTACTTCAATAATGTTTAGATTTATATTGCCAAGCGGAGAGATGAAGTATGTCATGTCAGTAGGTAGTTTTGTAGAAAACAGCGATGGCGAAATGGTAAAAACGGGTGTGAACTATGACATGACAGACCAGTTTAAACGTACCTTAGAACTAGAAGAAAACAATAGGGAATTAAAGAGTATTAACGAAGAGTTAGAGTCTTTTAATAATATTGTAAGTCACGACTTGCAGGAACCGCTGCATAAAATACAAATGTTTATTTCGAGAATTGAAGCCAAGGAAAATGATGCTTTATCCGATCAAGGAAAGGTGTATTTTTCTAAAATTAGAACTTCGGCAAATAAAATGCAAACCTTATTGATTGATCTTGTTAATTATTCGAGAACAATAAAAGGAGATAAAGTTTTTGAAGAAACGAATTTAAATGAATTGGTTTTACAAGTGATAGACGATTTATCATCGGATATCGAAGAAAAAAAAGCCAAGATTACAGTGAGTGATTTGCCAACAGTAAAGGTGATTTCGTTTCAAATAGAACAACTGTTTATTAATCTAATTTCCAATTCGTTAAAGTATTGCAAAGAAAATGTTGCGGCTCAAATTTCTATTTTTTCAGAAGAAATTGAGGAGCATGAGATTCGTGATAATGAAAAAGTGTCCAATGATAATTTTTATAAAATAGTAATAAAAGATAACGGTATAGGATTCAAACAAGAGTATGCCGACAAGATTTTTATTCTATTTCAACGTTTAGAAACAGGTGCTCAATACTCGGGTACGGGGCTTGGATTAGCTATTTGTAAGCGAATAGTAGAAAATCATAACGGATTTATTCAAGTCACTTCAGAACCTAATGTAGGGTCGGAGTTTTCGATTTTTATCCCTAAAAAAGCATAAATTTATTGGCAATTATGGTAACAATTACAACAGCAACTCAAGACAATTTTGCAACAATTCAAAATATAGCACATACTACTTGGCCAGATGTTTATGGTTCTATTTTATCAAAAGAGCAGTTAACCTATATGCTAGATGCATTTTATTCAACAGAAACATTGCTGGATAATATGGTGGTTAAAAATCATCATTTTATTTTGGTTCATGATGCTTCTTCTTGCTTAGGATTTGCAGCTTTCGAACATCATTATTTAGGAAAACCACAAACTCGTTTACATAAAATATATTTGCTACCAGCCGCTCAAGGCAAGGGGGCGGGTAAAGCATTACTTGAGGCAGTTGTCGCTTACGCAAAAGAGAACGCATCGACTACTATTTCGCTGAATGTCAATCGCTACAATAATGCTTGTAGTTTTTATGAAAAAATGGGTTTTACTACAGTGAGTCAAGAAGATATTGTAATAGGGCATGGCTATTTGATGGAAGATTTTAAAATGGAGAAAGAAATTTAAAGTGTAGTTTTTTGTAGTAGCTGTAATTGTACACGCCTCACTACCGATGGTAAACTAAAAAAATGTATTTTCTCGAATACTGATACAGCTTTACTACAGGCTTTAAGAGCAGGCGATCAATGAAAGCCTTATTTATCAAAACATAAGGACAAACACGCAATGCGTGGCTGTATGGATGATGATACCAAGTTTAAAAAAAAAACTAAACTATTTTGTCAAAATAGAGAGGTAATATTTTTATCAGGAATTGCTTTCTTATAGTAGTCAAAAACGGCTCTCCTTACTGCTTATAAATAAAAAATAAAACTAAAAAAATAATAATTTAGAAGTTTAAATTATAAATTTCCTCTGCGACCATACGAATCCTTTTGAGTGGTTCCTGATTAAAGAACGAAAATAAGAGCGTTAGTTACTATATTGCTATAAAGCTATTTAATAGTACCCAAATTTAAACCACAATAATATCGTGCTTTGCGAGTAAGCCTTTTACTCCATCTATAGAAAATTGTGCTTTTTTTAGTTTTGTTTTGCTGGGGTCAATGGTGTAATTATAACTCGTTCTAAAATCGGTTTTATTGGCAGTGGCTTTGGCAAATTCGGCACGGTAAAGATCACAGTTGGTAAATTGTACTTCGGTTAGATCGGCGCTCATGAAATCAACGGCAACTAAGCTGCAATTGTTAAAGGAAGTCCCTTTTAGTTTTAAGGTGTACATTTTAGAGAAATCGAGGTTGCAATTTTTAAAATGAATTTCAAAGATGAGTTTGTCACACATGGAAAAGTTAACATCCTTGATTTGGCAATTATTAAAGTAAACCGTTCTAAAAGCCGCATGGTTGATCTTAGCCTCAGTAAAATTGCAATTATTAAAATTACAATCAATAAAGATAACAGCCATAAAGTTGCATTGTGAGAAATCACAATTGGTAAAAGTACAAGCTTCAAACTCCTTAAAGTTAACCTCTTCTACACGGTAAGTGATGTCATGGTATTGCGTGTCAAGGTAGTATTCTGGCATTTTATTAAAGATGTTATTGTAAAAATTGATATTTTATGTGAGGCTAAATTATTGTTTAATTTGATTTGCGGCACTATGTTTTGATTGGAGTTTTTGAAAACTTTGAAACTCATTTTCAAAGAGCATAAATTGATCTAACTTTAGAAGAATTATCTTTATCAAAAAAATCATGACTAAGGCCGAAATAAACAGCTATTCTGCTATTTTAATACTTGTAAGTACCGAACGTTGTTCGGTTTGTGTTGCATTAGACCAGCGTTTAAAACCTTGGATTGCGACTCATTATCCAAATTTATCCTACAGTAAAATAAAACTCGAAAGCCATCCTTTGCTTAGAGGAGAATTGATGGTTTTTTCGGCACCAGTATTGTTACTTTTTCAAAATGGGAAAGAAGTTCTCAGGAAGGCTGGTGTTTTTTCTTTAGAGTAAACTTTTGAGGAGATCAGTCGTTTGATGATCCGCTAAGGATTAATAAAGAACAGCTACTGTTTGTTAATTAGGGCTTGCTGAAAAATTGCAAATCCAATAAAACAGAGGTATTTAGAGCTACTTTTTCTTGTTTAAATGCAA
>NZ_JACRUK010000060.1 GCF_014305155.1 Flavobacterium muglaense | reverse complement strand
CTAGAAGAGCGTATTGCCAAGATAAAAGAAGTGCAACGAGGATGGTTAAACTATTTTCGGGGCACGAGTATAATGGGTAAATTACGATCTATAGATGGCTGGTTACGAAATAGACTAAGATATTGCATTTGGCACGATTGGAAGAAGCCTGAAAGGAAAAGAAAAAACCTGATTCGATTGGGTGTTGACCTAGACCACGCTTATGCATATAGTCGCACTCGTAAAGGCGGTTGGGCAATTGCCCAGAGTCCTATTTTAGGTTCAACCATTACTTTGAAGCGTCTAAGGCAAAAAGGCTATCAATCTTTGACAGATGTTTACATCGAACTTAACCCATCGTTTTGCGAACCGCCGAGTACGTGACCCGTACGCTCGGTGGTGTGAGAGGCGCACTCCGTTAGTTCCTAGCGGAGCCGTCTACTCGATTAGCTGTTGTACTTATTTTGAGTTCGTTTTTTCTATATTTAATTCAATTATATTTTGATTTTCAATTATATTTTTTTCTGCCAATATAATACTTTCAACAATCTTTTTCTGTTGTTGCATTGTATAATTTGGAATGTAAAAATCTAGTAATTCATCAATTTTAACATATTTTCTATTAGTACTACCACTAATATAATTATCAAAATATTCTTGAACCTTTTTGTTTCTAAATAAGATTTCAAAAAAATATGGAATTATTTTGTTTTCATCTATTTCCAGCATTGACATATTACTTGTGAAAATGCAATTATCTTGGCCTTCTTTCACAACCCCAAAAGCACCGTTTTTAGTGTCAACTTTACACCAAAAAAGATGATTTCTTTTTGATTTAAAATAAGACATTCCTTTACTTAAATCGTAACCTTTTAATGGCTTTTTAAAAACACCTAAACCATAACTTCTAACTCCTAAAAGGTTATAATCATCTGCATCATCTATTTTTACAGATACGTTTTTAACTCTTTTTAAGACCGTTGAAAGTTTTATAAGGTCTATAGTTTGAAAAGTAATTTCTGCTAAATCTCTTGGTGGGATATATTTTTTACCTTGAAGAGTAAAAGCATTATTTTTAATTTTATCAATATTTATAAATAAACTATTGTAGTCATTTTCCTTTATGAAAAAATTATCTAAATCATTTTCACCCAATAATTTTTTACGATTTTTATCAAGTGAATAACCATCATTTTTTACAAAATAAAATTTAACTTTATTTGTTTTTATTTTTCTTTTTACTTTGGTTAAATGGAGAATGCTAGTTTGAACACCAGTATATGGTTCAAATGAACCACTTGGTAATGAAATAATATTTTCTATAGTACAATTTTCGTAAATTTTTTCTCTTAAAATCTCATAGTTTTTATCAAATAGAACTTTTTCAGGAAGGATTAATCCAATTCTTCCATTTGTTGCTGTTTTATCAATTGCTTCAATACAATGTTGAATACAAATACTATTTGCATCTTTTGTAGGAATATCATATAAACTACCATACTCAGTTTGTAAGGCAAAAGGTATATTGCTTATTACAATATCATAGAGGTCGTGAATTGGTTTTGATAAACTGTCTACCCTTTGAATATTGTTATGACCATCACCAATTAAAATCATATTCATTTTAGCAATTTTAGCAGTAGATGAAATTTCTCTTCCGTAAACGCTTTCTTCTTTTAAGAATTTTAATGATGATTTGTTGTTTGGTGCGGAACGCACTAAATGCTTAAATGATTCTATTAACATTCCCCCAGTACCACAAAAAGGATCATAAATTTTCTCTCCAAATACTGGATTTAACAATTGAACTAAAAATTTAACAATATGTCTTGGTGTAAAATATTCTCCCAAATCTTTTTCTCCAGCATTATATCTTCTAATGAAATACTCAAATGCATCACCTTTAATATCTGAATCTATATTTATTAATTCTAGTTGGTCAAGTTTATTTATTATTTCTTTTAAAACTGTTGGGCTTTCAATTCTTAATTCATCAAAAATTGATTCATTTCCACTTTTATAAAATTCATCAAATTTCTTTAAAACAATTTTATTTAAATAACTCTGTAATTCATTACCACTTTTATTTTTAAAAAAATTCCATCTATATTCCTTTGGAATAACTTCTCTTTCACCTTCTTTATCATTAATATCTTGAATCTCGCTCATTAATTTCAAGAATAAAATGTTTGAAAAAACACTAAATCTCTCGTGTCCAGCTAATAAACCTTCTTTTCTTAATGAATTATCTGCTTCTTTAAAAATTTTGATTAGGTCATTTCTAGAGTTTATTATTTTTTTACTTATTGTTTCAACCTCAAAATTTTCGATGAATTTTAAGGCAATATTTTCATCGAAAAAAGTATCAACATTTTCCCCGTTCAAAATTAAATAATTACCAGTTTTCAAATGTATTGCTTTTACCAATATTCCATTTGTTGCAATTACTATTGGGGCATTTATTTTTTCAGCGTATTCTTTACCTTGTATCAATGCAGTAAACACATCTCTACTAGGTCTTTTTGCTTCAATTATAATTAAAGGTTCGTGAGTGTTAGAATTGTATAAAATATAATCAGGTTTTAAACCACCAAGATTTTTCTTTTCATCAATTTTTTTTGGTTGTTGTTTCCAAATATTTCTTTTTGGACTTTTTGGATTATCATCCCAACCAAGTTTACGTAATTGTAAATCAATTAAAGTTTCAATATCTCTTTCTATAGGTTCAGTTGTCATAATACTTAAAATCTAAAAGTTTGACAAATATAAAAACAAAAGTTAGAAATTACTAACTTTAAAGAAAATTAGATTAAAAATTAAATAATAAGTCTTATTTTTACGATTCGCAATAGTATAACAGCTAACTACTCTGTAGCATCACAAAGCATTACTTTTTTAATTGATCGCTCGTGGTTTTAGAATTTGTTTATGCTACTACCACCTCTTACAAATATAGCATTATTTCTTACATAGTAGATCGTGATTTTATTTTTAAAAAAAGGAAAGTAAACCTACGAATTAGTGAACTAACTATTTTAACCGCATGAGGGATGGTAGTGAAAATCCTCCCGATTTTTCTTCGGGAGATTGCAACGCACAGCCCGACGCTACTGCAACGCAGTGGAAGTAGGGGCATGCCCAAATAAAGCATAAAAAAAACGACTAAAAAGTACTCTTTAGTCGTTGGTGTATTTGTGATTGTTGTTACTTATCCTAAGAATGCTTTCAGCTCTTCGTAAGTCTTAATTTTAGTACTTATTTTATTCTTACCTAACACACTTTCAATTTGTGTTGGGATGGGTAATTTTACGTTTAATGTTGGTTCCACCGTGTCTAAAAACTTGATTGGATGGGCAGTTTCTAAGAAAATTCCAATTGCGTTGGGATGGTTTTCTAATTCTTTTTTCAATCCAAGATATCCTACGGCACCATGTGGCTCGGCAATATATCCGTTAGCCGCATAAATGGTTTTCATGGCTGCAATGGTCTCATCATCAGAAAAAGTAAACGACGAAAAGTCTGTATTGAATTGCGCCAAGTCATTCTGGTACATTTCCTGAATACGAATAAAATTACTTGGGTTCCCCACATCCATCGCATTTGAAATCGTTGCCTTAGATGGTTTTGGATCGTATTTTCCATTAACTAAAAATCGTGGAACCGTATCATTCACATTTGTCGATGCGACAAAATGCTCCACTGGTAAGCCCATTTTTTTGGCAATTATTCCTGCGCAAATATTTCCAAAATTCCCAGACGGGCAAGAGAAAACTAAAGGTTTGTTTTGCTTTTTCAAGGCTTTGTAGGCAAAGAAAAAGTAAAACATTTGTGGCAACCAGCGCGCTATATTGATAGAATTAGCCGACGTCAAATTGTGGTGTTTCAAACTTTCGTCCAGGAATGCTTTTTTGACCATATCCTGGCAATCATCGAAAACGCCGTCCACTTCAAGCGCTCTAATATTTTGTCCCAAAGTCGTTAATTGTCGCTCTTGAATGTCACTCACTTTTCCTGATGGATACAAAATAATCACTTCGACGCCATTGACTCCTAGGAATCCGCTGGCTACAGCACCACCTGTATCTCCAGAAGTCGCCACAAGAACAGTGTTTTTATTGTCTTTTTTGTCTTTGTTAAAATACCCCAAGCAACGCGACATAAAGCGCGCGCCAACATCTTTAAAAGCCATTGTTGGTCCGTGAAACAATTCTAGTGAATAGATTCCGTTTTCGACTTCTACCACCGGGAAATCAAAGCAAAGGGTTTCGGCAATTATTTCTTTTAAAATATTTTCAGGAATTTCATCACCTACAAATTGGCGAATGGCTGCAAAAGCAATTTCTTCATTCGATAAATTTTCTATTTCATCAAAAAAGGCTTGCGGCAAGGGCGTTATCGATTCCGGAAAATACAATCCTTTATCGCTGGCTAATCCTTGAATTACTGCTTCTTGAAAAGAAACGTTTGGGGCGTTATGGTTTAAACTATAGTATTTCATTGTTTTTTTTTTCAACACGAATTCCACGAATTTCCACGAATTAAATGCTACTGTTGTAATGAAGTAGCGTAAAACCGATTTATATTGAACAAGTAGAATTCGTTTATTTTATTTATTTTTTAATTTAAATTATAGCAAAATAACATTGGTGCCAATTCGTGAAATTCGTGTTATATGATTCTCACACCATCAGGATTCACTTTTGAAACATGAATCTCGTATGGCAATTTCATTTCGTCATAAACAGCGCTCATGGCTTTGGCAATTTTATGAGCTGTAGCTTCTCCTTTGCTTAAAGCAAAAATAGAAGGTCCAGATCCCGAAATTCCAGATCCTAAAGCGCCGTTTTCTAAAGCCGTTTGCTTGATTAAATCAAATCCCGGAATCAATACCGAGCGCAAAGGCTCTACGATTTCGTCATGCAAAGAGCGACCAATTAAGTCATAATCCTTAGTATACAAACCAGCGATTAATCCGCCTACATTTCCCCATTGCATGATGGCGCTTTTTAAGGAAACCGTTTGCTTCAATACCGAGCGCGCATCCGATGTTTTTAACTCAATTTGAGGATGAACCACCGTAGCGTAAAGTTCTGGCGGACTTTCTATTTTGATAATATCCAGCGGTGCATAACTGCGTACCAACGTAAATCCACCCAGTAGGGCAGGAGCCACATTATCAGCATGGGCGTTTCCGCAGGCTAGTTTTTCGCCTTGCATTGCAAAAGGCACTAAATCTTTGATTTCGAAAGGTCTTCCTAATAATTCATTGATTCCAAAAACTGCTCCCGCCGAACTAGCAGCGCTGCTCCCAATGCCGCTACCGGCTTTGATGTTTTTGTAGATTTCGATTTCGAATCCTGCATCTGAATTTAGTGCTTCTAGCATCGCCAAAGCAGCAACACCGGCAACGTTCTTTTCGGTTTCTAGCGGTAAATCGGCACCTACTAATTTAGTGATGCGAATTCCTTTTTGATCTGATTTTCTAATAATCATTTCGTCACCTACATTGTCCAAACACAATCCAAGGACATCAAATCCACAAGACAGATTAGCAATAGTAGCAGGACAGAATATTTTTATTTCGTTCATATATTTTTTTGTATTGTAGAGACGCGATTAATCGCGTCTTTACATTTTCAAGATTAATCGCGTTTTTACATTTTTAAGAGACGATTAATCACGTCCTTACACATTCCCAATTCTAATCACATCTGCAAAAATTCCAGAAGCAGTAACTGCAGCTCCCGCACCGGCACCTTTAATCAATAAAGGTTGGTCAACATAACGATCTGTGTAAAACAATACAATATTGTCTTTTCCTTCTAAGTTGTAAAAAGGATGGTCTTTTGGGATAAATTGCAACCCTACGCTCGCTTTGCCATCTTCAAATTGGGCCACAAATTTCAGGCGACTGTCTTTGGCATTGGCTTCCGCCAAAATTCCTTCAAAATGACTTGCATATTGCGTAAGTGATTTAAAGAATTCTTCATTATTGGTAGTGGCCATACATTCGGCAGGTAAGAACGATTCGTTTTCAATGTCTTCGATTTCCATTTTGTATCCGCTTTCGCGAATTAAAATCAGAATTTTTCGAGCAACATCGATTCCGCTCAAGTCAATTTTTGGATCGGGTTCTGTAAATCCTTGTACGCCTGCTTCTTTCACAACGTCGTGAAACGAATTGTTTGCATCAAAATTATTGAAGATAAAGTTCAAACTACCTGATAAAACGGCTTGAATTTTATTCACTTTATCACCAGATGCCACTAAGTTTTTAACGGTATCAATGATTGGTAATCCCGCTCCTACATTTGTTTCGAATAGAAATGGCGCATTGTACCTGCGTGATAAGCTCTTCAAGTTTTTGTAATTATCAAATGCTGATGAACAAGCAATTTTATTACAAGTAACCACCGCCACGCTTTCTCTTAAGTATTGCGCATAGGTTTGTGACACACTTTCATTAGCAGTAATATCTACAAAAATACTGTTACGTAAATTCAACTCTTTTACTTGCTGGATAAAGCCTTGTTGATCGGCTTTTTGTCCTTGATCTAGGCTAGCTTGCCATGATTTTAAATCAATCCCTTCTTCGTCAAAAAGCATTTTTCTAGAATTGGCTAATGCAATAACTCTTAGGTTTATTTTTAGATTCTCTTTTAGGAACTTCTTTTGTTGTTTTATTTGGTCAATGAATTTCTCCCCTACATTTCCAACACCCATTACAAAAAGGTTCAATTGTTTGGTGTTCTCTTCAAAAAAGCGCTCGTGAAGCGTGTTCAAGGCTTTTTTAACGTCTCTTTCATTAATAACTGCCGAGATATTTCTTTCAGAAGCACCTTGTGCTATGGCGCGAATGTTGACATTGTTCTTTCCTAAAGTACTAAACATTTTTCCGCTAAGTCCTTGGTGGTTTTTCATGTTTTCACCCACTAATGCAATGATGCAAAGGTCTTTTTCAACGATGCAAGGTGCTACTTTATTTTGCGCAATTTCAATTTCGAATGCTTTGTTAATCGCTTCCTCGGCAACATTGGCATCTGAATTCAAAATTCCGATACAAATAGAGTGCTCTGATGAAGCTTGAGTTATAAAGATAACATTCACATTGGCTTGTGATAACGTTTCGAATAATCGTTTTGACGATCCTAAAACCCCAATCATTCCTGGTCCTTCTAAAGTAATCAAAGAGATGTTGTCAATATGGCTGATTCCTTTTACTGGATTCCCATTTGCAACAGCATTATTCGAAATAAAAGTTCCTTCGGCTTCTGGCTCGAAAGTATTTTTGATCAGAATCGGAATGTTTTTTCTTAAAACGGGTTGGATTGTTGGTGGGTACAAAACCTTGGCACCAAAATGAGACAACTCCATTGCTTCTTGATATGAAATCGTAGCGATAGGTTGTGCTTGTTTTACAATACGTGGATTGGCAGTGAACATTCCGTTTACATCTGTCCAAATCTCTAATTCAGCTACTTCTAATGCACCCGCTAAAATGGCAGCCGTATAATCAGATCCACCACGACCTAGAGTGGTATTAATTCCATCTGTAGTAGATGCTATAAAACCAGGCATTACTACAACAGGACTGTCAATTGAAGCAAAATAAGCAACGATTAATTGATTCGTCTGGTCAAAGTTTACCGCTGCTTTGCCAAAGTTGTTATTTGTTTTAATGAGTTCTCTACTATCCTTATATCCGGCGGTAGGTAACTTTTGCTTTAAAGCTTCGGCAATAATATAGGATGATAATAATTCACCAAAACTCAAAATTGTATCGGCCGTTCTAGGAGAAAGTTCGCCTAGAAGGAAACAGCCGTCCAATAACGTTTCAAGGTGATTGATAATGCGTTTTACATGGCTCAACAAACCACTTTGCGCGCCTACAGGAATAAAATCCTTTAGGGTATCCAAGTGTTTTTTCTCGATCTCGGCAACAATTTCTTTGTAGCTTTCGTCATTTGAGGCTGCTTTTTGAGAAGCAAGCTGAAGCAAATCAGTTACTTTACTTAAAGCCGATACTACTACAATTAATTGTTCTTGATGAGCTTGTTTTTGTACTATGTCTAAGACTAGTTTTATATTTTGTGCATTGGCTACCGAAGTTCCGCCAAATTTTAATACTTTCATTGTAATTGTTTTAATTTGAAAAATGCAATGTCTTTTATACATCCAATACCTTTCTTTCTTAAAAAAGAAAAATACAAAAATGGATTATATGTAAAATGTATACCCCTAAGGGGTAGTTGTTGTTGTAGTAAAAGTTGAAGTAACAGAAATGGCAACTCTGTTAAGAGTTGTTATCGAAGGATGATATGTAGTTCTGTTGTTGTTCATTATGATGTGACAAAAATACAGTTTTTTATAAAAACGAAAAACCTTTATTCTGTTTTTACGAATATTTCAATAAAGAAGCTTTTATAGGTCTTAGGTTATGGTTTCCTTATTTTATCGGCTATTTATTGCGCTTATTCTTGTTTTTATTTGGATTCAAAAAGGATTTAGGAGCGAAATTGGTTTTTTGAGGCTGTAGAAACAGTCCGTTTTTGGTTGTAGTTGACTTAAAACGGATTGAAGTTGTATGGGTTTTTAGGCATTGAATGTATAATGATTAGGGGCAAGTTTGTTTTATTGTTATCAAATGATTGTTTTTAAGCGTATTTTTAGGGGTGAAATTGCAAACTTGTTAGTTTTTGATTGGTATTTTAAATTATTGACAATATAAGTTGCTTTTTAACAATTGTTTATTGAATTTTGGGACTCAAAACTCAAAACAAAATGGACAACACGCATTATATAAGTACTGATATTCTTTCTCTAGAGATCGTTCAAGAAATAATAGCTCATCATAAAACAATTGAACTTTCGGAGGAAGCCAAAGTAAATATTCAAAAATGCCGAGACTATTTAGATAAAAAAATGGCCTCACATTCGGAGCCTATTTATGGCATCAATACTGGTTTTGGTTCGCTTTGTAATGTAAAAATATCCAATGAAAATTTATCTAAGCTCCAAGAAAATTTAGTAAAATCACACGCTTGCGGAACAGGAGAAGAGGTGCCTCAAGCTATTGTGAAATTGATGTTGCTGTTAAAAATACAATCTTTAAGCTATGGTCATTCTGGGATCCAGATGCAAACTGTAGAGCGATTGATTGCGTTTTACAACAATGATATTTTGCCTGTAATTTACACCCAAGGTTCATTGGGGGCTTCTGGAGATTTAGCGCCTTTAGCACATTTGTCATTGCCTTTATTAGGTGAAGGAGAAGTGTATTTTGAAGGCAAAAGAGTGCACAGCAATGTGATAATGAGGCGTTTTAATTGGGAACCAATCACTTTGATGTCCAAGGAAGGTTTGGCACTATTAAACGGAACACAGTTTATGAGTGCATATGGAGCGCATATTTTAATGAAAGCCAATAAGTTTTCCTATTTAGCCGATTTGATAGGAGCTATATCTTTAGAAGGATTTGATGGTAGAATCGAGCCTTTTGACGAATTAATTCACTTTATACGTCCCCACAAAGGTCAGATTGTCACTGCTAATCGCGTTAAAGATTTTCTTGAAGGAAGTGAAATTATTGAACAAGTGAAAACCCATGTTCAAGATCCGTACTCTTTTAGATGTATTCCGCAAGTGCATGGTGCATCTAAAGACGCTATTGAATATGTCAAAAAAGTATTTAAAACCGAAATCAACTCGGTCACAGATAATCCTAATATTTTTATCGAAAGTGATCAGATTATCTCGGGTGGAAACTTTCATGGGCAACCATTGGCTTTAGCTCTAGACTTTATGGCGATTGCCTTGGCGGAATTGGGTAGTATTTCCGAGAGAAGAACCTATCAATTAATATCAGGATTACGTAATTTGCCTGCGTTTTTAGTAGATAATCCAGGATTGAACTCTGGGTTTATGATTCCGCAATACACTGCCGCAAGTATCGCAAGTCAAAATAAACAGTTGGCAACACCTTCAAGTGTAGATAGTATCGTGTCAAGCAACGGGCAGGAAGATCACGTAAGCATGGGGGCAAATGGCGCGACAAAAGCATTGCGAGTTATGGATAATTTGGAGCGTATTTTAGCAATCGAATTGATGAATGCTTCTCAGGCAATTGAGTTTAGAAGGCCTTTGCAATCAAGTGATTTTATCGAAATGTTTTTGACGGCTTATCGCCAAGAGGTCCCATTTGTAAGCGAGGACCGCATCCTACATTACGATATTGAGAAAACGGTTACATTTTTGAATACTTTTCAAATCGAGGAGTGATTGTTAACAATTACTTAACATTGGCTTAAAATAATGAAGTATTTTTGCACCCTAAAATATATACAATGTCATTAAATAGTATTTTCCAGTTTTTAGTACCAAAGGATAAAAAGTTTTTTCCTCTTTTTGAAGAAGCATCTAGTAATTTGATAGAATTAGCTTCTAATTTGCACGAAGCAGTAAATCTTCCCTTGAAAGAAAGAGAAGCTATTTTTCAAAAAATAGATGAATTAGAGCAAAAAGGTGAGGACATCACACGTCAAACCAATTTAGAGTTGAGTAGAAATTTCATCACTCCATTTGACAGAGAAGATATTCACTCATTAGTGACTTCAATTGACAATGTAGCCGATCGTTTGCATGGAGCATCAAGTATCATGCGTTTGTATCAAGTGGATAAAATTACCAAATCAATTAGGAAATTAACCGAAATCAATCTTGAAGCTTGTCAAAATATTGATACAGCGGTAAAAGAATTGAGAAATTTAAAAAACATTCCAAATATTACTGTGGCTTGTGCTAGAATTTCAAAATTAGAAAATAAATCAGATAACGTTTATAATAAAGCGGTTTTTGAGATTTTTGAAAACGAAACTGATGCAAAAAACATTATTAAATACAAAGAAGTATTATCTGTTCTAGAAACAGCTACTGATAAATGTAAAAGTGTTGCTAGTGTTTTAGAATCAATAGCTGTTAAGCATTCTTAAGAATTTCGAAAATTTCTCAATCTTTCAATTAAAATTATGTTTACTCTACTTATAGTTATTATAGTATTGGCTTTGATTTTTGATTACATCAATGGTTTTCACGATGCTGCAAATGCCATTGCTACTGTAGTTGCCACCAAAGTGCTCTCGCCATTTCAAGCCGTTGTTTGGGCTGCTTTTTTTAACTTCTTGGCGTATTGGGTTTTTGGTTTAGGTGTCGCTAATACAGTTGCAAAAACAGCCGATTCTAGTCAGATTAACTTGACGGTGATTCTTGCGGGAGTTGTTGCAGCGATCATTTGGAATTTAATTACTTGGTGGCAAGGAATTCCATCAAGTTCTTCGCATACATTAATTGGTGGATTTGCAGGAGCCGCTATCGCGCACGCTATCGCTGTACATGGATTTGCTGATTATAGCATTGTTGAGGATGGGGTAGAACATACTAAACATTGGTATGATATCGTGAGTTGGTACAAAGCAGGGAAAGATGGTGGAATGCCTTCTGGAGTTGTTATTATCATTGCATTTATTGTACTTGCGCCGCTTTTAGGAGCAATAATGTCGTATCTTATTTCAATTTGGTTGCTTAACGCTTCTAAGAAAACGATACTTCCAAAATTGTTTACCATTGCGTTAATGATAGGGTCTATTGTCTTCGTTTATAGTCAAATGATACCTTTCGAAAAAATAGAAGATCCAAGATTTGCAAGCTCTGTTTTTTGGAGTGTTGTCTTTGAATCTCATAATATCAAGTGGTTTTTAGTCGCTTTTATTATTATATCAATTTCTGTTTTTGCTTTAGTATTTAGTAGTCTAAACCTACACAAAGCAGATGCTGTATTGAAAAAAATGCAATTGTTATCATCAGCTGCTTTTAGTTTAGGGCATGGAGGAAACGATTCGCAAAAAGTAATGGGGATTATTGCTGCAGCAGTAGCGGTTTATATCAAGACTAGTGGTGTTGATATTGTAAGTCTTCCAGAATGGTTACAAGTGGTTTTACCAAATGACGAAAAAGGAATCAAAGGAGTAATGCCAGAGTGGATTCCACTAGCGTGTTATACCGCAATTGCGATTGGAACTTTAAGTGGTGGATGGAAAATTGTGAAAACAATGGGGTCTAAAATCACAAAAGTAACCTCATTTGAAGGTGTAGCTGCAGAGACGGCAGGAGCTTTGACGCTTTATTTCACAGAACACTTTAAAGTACCTGTCAGTACAACACATACGATCACAGGATCAATAATTGGTGTTGGTTTGACGAAACGTGTTTCAGCAGTTCGTTGGGGTGTTACTGTAAGTTTACTTTGGGCTTGGGTTTTAACAATTCCGGTTTCGGGCTTGCTAGCGGCTTTAGTCTATTATGTCTTGAGTGTGTTTATCTAGTATAGAATCGCTAGTACAGGAATAAAAAAGAGATCCAGTTTTTATAAACTTGGATCTCTTTTTGTTTTATAGATGTCTTTTTTAATTACCGAATTGCCTTTTTTCCTTTTTTCTTTCGCTTGTAAAGACTCTGTTTCAAGTCGACGTTACCAGTAATAATGCTAATATTTCCGTCAATTTCAAGCATGGATAATTTTACATCTTTAAAATACTCAACACCATGTTCTCTCATTGCTTCCCTTAATTCTTCAGAAGTTATATTCAGCCTGCTTAATGTTTTGAATTCTAAGGTTCCATTGTGGATTAAAATTTCAGGTTTGTCAATAAAAAAGGTATGAAGCTTTTGATACTTATATAGTATTTTTTTTAAGATATAATTGATGATAAATAAAATGGTTGCAGCTGCTAGACCTCCGTAAAGACTGGTGTTGTCACCAACCATAGCATTTTGTACTGAATTACTAATTAGCAAAATTAATATTACGTCACTAGTGTTTAACTGCGATAATTCTTTCTTGCCAAAAACACGCAATGCAATCAGCATAAAAAAATAGACTGCTCCCGTACGAATTGCAATATCAAGGTAAGGATTCACAACTATTTAATCTTGAAATTCTTTTCGATAGCTTTAATCATTTCTCCGGCAATATCTTTATTGGTAGCACCTTCGATTCCTTCAAGTCCAGGAGAAGAGTTTACTTCTAATAATAAAGGCCCTTTTGAAGAGCGGATGATATCAACACCTGCTACTTTTAAGTCCATTGCTTTCGCGGCTTTGATGGCAATTTTTTTCTCTTCGGCAGTTGCTTTTATGATAGAGGCTGTTCCGCCTAAATGGATATTTGCTCTAAACTCACCTGGCATGGCTTCGCGCTGGATGGTAGCGACCACTTTGCCATCAATAACAAATAAGCGTAGATCTTTACCATTTGCTTCTTTGATGAATTCTTGAACAAGTATATTAGCATTTACGCTTTTGAAAGCATTGATTACACTTTCGGCTGCTTTTTTAGTTTCTGCAAGTACAACACCTTTACCTTGTGTTCCTTCTAGTAATTTTACAATCAAAGGAGAGCCACCTACCATTTTTATTAAGTCGTTGGTGTCCAAAGGCGAGTTGGCAAATCCAGTTGTAGGAATTCCAATACCACTATTTAATAATAATTGCAAAGAAAACAGTTTGTCTCTTGATTGCGTAATCGCGTTTGCGGAGTTTAAACTGTATACTTTTAAGGCTTCAAATTGACGCGTTAATGCACAGCCATAAAAGGTAATGCTAGGGCGGATTCGAGGAATAATAGCATCAAATTGATTTAGAATAATTCCACCTCTATAATGAATTTCTGGAGTTTGTGCATCCAGTTTCATATAGCATTCTTTGATATTTAAGAAATGCATTTCATGACCGCGCATTTCACCTGCTTCCATAATACGTTTATTGCTGTAAAGTTCAGGATTACTAGCTAGTACACCAATGCGCAAGCCTGTAGGTGCTTTTTCAGAGTTTACATATAATTCTTTTAATGATTCAGATGTAGGTTGACCTAAAAGATATTTCTGTTCCGGGTCAACAAGTACACGGCCGCTCATGGCTTCTCTTCCTAGTAGCATTCGGAACCCCATCGAATCTCTATTGGTCAATGTCATTTCGATTGCCCAAGTAGCATCGCCAATTTGTAAATTAGTTTGAATCACGTAACGATGTTCTCTAAAGCCGCTTGAGCTTTTTACAATTCGTTTATCAATAAGCGGAGCCTCACAATGAATCACCGTTTTTAGGTTGTTTTGAATGGGGTTTATGTCAAATCGAACCCAATTAGATTCGTTTTTGATAAAAGGCGCTATGTTAATAGCATGTAAAGCGGATGTTTTTGCACCAGAGTCTACGCGAGCTTTTATCGTTGGGATTCCTAATTCAGGAAATGAACACCATTCTTCACTACCAAGGATTACTTTGTTTAGAGACATATTTATTTTATTTTGCTTGAATTATAATTTTCAAATGTAAAAATTACTTTTTAATTAAAGGTACAATTAATATAAAGAAAAAGGTCTGTTATTTATAAATTAAATAACAGACCTTTTAAATATTACAGCATGAATACCTTATAAATTGGTAGGCTCAATGGCTTTATTAACTTTAACATTTAATTCTTGCGCACCCTCTTCGATGTCCATGAAAATCTCATCACCAGAGGTTATTTTTGAAGTTATAATTTCTTCGGCAAGAGAATCTTCTACATATTTTTGAATGGCTCTTTTTAGCGGTCTAGCGCCAAATTGTTTATCAAATCCTTTTTCGGCAATAAATGCTTTCGCTTTATCAGAAAGAGCTAATTGGTATCCTAATTCGGCAACTCTTGCGTATAGTTTTTTTAATTCGATTTCGATAATTAAATCAATATCGTGTTTCTCTAATGCGTTGAAAACAATTACATCATCGATACGGTTTAAAAATTCAGGAGCAAATGTTTTTTTCAATGCATTTTCAATAATACTTTTCGAATTGTCATCTGCTTGTGCAACTTTGGCAGCTGTTCCAAAACCAACACCTTGACCAAAATCTTTTAATTGTCGAGCTCCAACATTTGAAGTCATGATAATTATAGTGTTTTTGAAATCAATTTTTCGCCCTAAACTATCGGTCAAATAACCGTCGTCTAGTACTTGAAGCAGCATATTGAAAACATCAGGATGCGCTTTTTCGATTTCATCTAATAAAACAACAGCATACGGTTTGCGACGTACTTTTTCGGTCAATTGACCACCTTCTTCATATCCAACGTATCCTGGAGGCGCTCCAACTAAGCGAGAAATGGCAAATTTCTCCATGTACTCACTCATATCAATACGTACTAATGCGTCTTCAGAATCAAATAATTCTTTGGCTAATACTTTGGCTAATTGTGTTTTTCCAACTCCGGTTTGACCAAGAAAGATAAATGAACCAATCGGGCGATTAGGATCTTTCAGTCCAGCACGATTTCTTTGGATCGAACGAGCAATTTTTACAACTGCTTCGTTTTGACCAATTACTTTGCTTTCGATCAACTCTGGCAATTTGGCTAATTTATTGCTCTCAGTTTGTGCAATACGATTCACAGGAATCCCTGTCATCATCGAGACTACATCGGCAACATTGTCTTCAGTTACTTCGATTCGGTTGTTTTTAGCATCTTCTTCCCATTGTTCTTGTGCTATTGCTAATTCTTTTTCGATGCGTTTTTCATCATCACGAAGTTTAGCAGCTTCCTCATATTTTTGTTTTTTAACAACAACATTTTTAAGCTCACGAATGTCTTCTAATTGGCGTTCTAAATCAAGAATTTTTTTAGGGACTTCGATATTAGTAATATGTACTCGAGAACCAGCTTCATCCAAAGCATCAATAGCTTTGTCTGGTAGAAAGCGTTCCGACATGTATCTATTAGTCAGCTTTACACAAGCTTCAATTGCCTCTTGTGAATAGGTAACATTGTGATGGTCTTCGTATTTGTTTTTAATGTTATTTAAAATGGTAATTGTTTCCTCAACAGAAGTTGGTTCTACAATAATTTTTTGGAAACGTCTTTCTAGTGCACCATCTTTTTCAATATATTGACGGTATTCGTCGAGAGTTGTAGCTCCAATACATTGAATTTCTCCTCTTGCTAAAGCCGGTTTGAACATATTTGAAGCGTCTAGCGAACCCGTTGCTCCACCAGCACCTACAATAGTGTGAATTTCATCAATGAAAAGAATGATATCATCATTTTTTTCCAATTCATTCATTACCGCTTTCATGCGTTCTTCAAACTGTCCTCTGTATTTTGTTCCAGCTACTAAACTTGCTAAATCAAGTGTAACAACGCGTTTGTTAAATAATATACGTGACACTTTCTTTTGGATGATTCGCAAAGCAAGACCTTCGGCAATAGCTGATTTTCCTACTCCCGGTTCTCCGATCAATAAAGGATTGTTTTTTTTGCGTCGGCTTAAAATTTGACAAACGCGTTCAATTTCTTTTTCGCGGCCTACAACAGGGTCTAATTTTCCTTCTTCGGCCATTTCTGTTAAATCCCTTCCGAAATTATCTAAAACAGGTGTTTTTGATTTTTTATTGGATTTATTGGCTGGATTATTAAAGTTGCTTTCTTTTAAACTGTCATCTTGTCCTGAATCTTCATTATAGGAATCAGTCGCTCTTGGTAAATTTTCCAAGAATTCTTCTTCGTTTGGTGTCATATTTATGTATTGTTCTTTAGCTACATCATAATCTATTTTTAGTTTATTTAATAGCTTGGTTGTGGGATCGTTTTCATTTCTTAAAATGCATAAAAGTAAATGAGCTGTACTTACAGATGAGCTTTGAAAGACCTTGGCTTCTAGGAAAGTAGTTTTTAATGCACGTTCGGCCTGACGCGTTAAATGTAGGTTTTTCTTTTCTACATTGGTATCTATAGTAGGGGTTGCAGGGCTTAGAATTTCTACCTTTCTTCTTAGGTGATCTAGGTCAACCGAAAGATTGTTTAATATTTGTATTGCTTTACCATTACCATCGCGAAGGATACCTAGCATCAAGTGTTCAGTGCCAATAAAATCATGACCTAATCGCAAAGCTTCTTCTTTACTATAAGTTATAACGTCTTTTACTCTTGGTGAAAAATTATCATCCATAATATATATTTAGTATCTGTAAATTTAGTGAATTACTATTTGAAAAACAAAAATCGTTCCTAAGTAGTCGTGTCAGCTAAGTGACAAAAAAAAAGACGAAATAACGTTGAATATTTGTTAATTTATTAAACAAAAGCAAAAGTTAATTTGTTAATAAATCATTGAAATAAGTAGTTCGAAATGCTTTGAAAAATTTCAGAAAGCCGTATATTGGCACGTTTTGAAACTAATATAATTATTTAATATAACAACTTATGTCTGAAGGAGAAAAGTTAATTCCTATTAACATAGAAGATGAAATGAAATCAGCTTACATTGATTATTCGATGTCAGTAATTGTATCGAGAGCGCTTCCAGATGTTAGAGATGGTTTGAAGCCTGTACATCGTAGAGTTCTTTATGGAATGTATGATTTAGGAGTTTTTTCAAATAAAGCCCATAAAAAATCCGCTAGAATTGTTGGAGAAGTTTTAGGAAAGTATCACCCACACGGAGATATCTCTGTGTATGATGCAATGGTTCGTATGGCTCAGGAGTGGAGTATGCGTTATTTATTAGTTGATGGTCAAGGTAACTTTGGTTCTGTAGATGGAGATAGTCCAGCAGCCATGCGTTACACGGAGGCTAGAATGCGTAAGATTTCGGAAGAAATAATGGCTGATATTGAAAAAGAAACAGTTGATTTTCAATTGAACTTTGATGATACTTTATATGAGCCCAAAGTAATGCCAACTCGTGTACCAACTTTATTAATTAATGGAGCAACTGGTATTGCGGTAGGGATGGCAACTAATATGCCGCCTCACAATCTTACTGAGGTAATCAATGGAACATTGGCCTACATGGACAATAATGATATTGAAATCGACGAATTGATGAATCATATTAAAGCGCCAGATTTCCCTACAGGAGGTGTGATTTATGGTTATGAAGGAGTTCGTGAAGCTTTTAAAACAGGTAGAGGTCGAGTAGTGATGCGTGCCAAAGTTGGTTTTGAAGAGGTGGATGGTAGAGAGTGTATCATCGTTTCTGAAATTCCATATCAAGTTAACAAAGCCGACATGATTAAGCGTACTGCTGATCTTGTAAATGATAAAAAGATTGAAGGAATTGCAAATATTCGTGATGAATCAGATAGAAATGGTATGCGTATCGTTTATATCTTGAAGCGTGATGCAACGCCTAATGTAGTTTTGAATACATTATATAAGTACACACAATTACAATCTTCTTTTAGTGTAAACAACATTGCATTGGTAAAAGGGCGTCCACAAATGCTGAATCTAAAAGATATGATTCACTATTTTGTAGAGCACCGTCATGATGTGGTTACTCGTAGAACGCAATTTGAACTTAAAAAAGCCGAAGCAAGAGCACATATTTTAGAAGGTTTAATTATTGCGTCAGATAATATTGATGAAGTAATTGCTTTGATAAAAGCGTCAAAAAGTACAGAGGAAGCAAGAGAGAAGTTGATCGAAAGATTCAAATTGTCAGATATTCAGTCTCGTGCTATTGTTGAAATGCGTTTGCGTCAATTAACAGGTCTTGAGCAAGACAAGTTAAGAACAGAGTATGATGAAATCATGAAGTTAATTGAGCATTTAAGAGCTTTATTAGCCGATGTAAATCTTAGAATTGCTTTGATTAAAGAAGAGTTAGAAGAAATTCGTGAGAAATACGGAGATGAACGCCGCTCTGTTATTGAATATTCAGGTGGAGATGTTAGTATCGAAGATTTAATTGCCGATGAAAATGTAGTAATTACAATCTCACATGCAGGTTATATTAAACGTACTAACTTAACTGAATATAAAACTCAAAATAGAGGAGGAGTTGGTCAAAAAAGTGCTGGTACAAGAGATCAAGATTTCTTGGAACACATGTTTGTAGCAACAAATCATCAATATATGATGTTCTTTACTCAAAAAGGAAAATGTTTCTGGATGAGAGTATACGAAATACCAGAAGGAAGCAAAACGGCCAAGGGTAGAGCAATTCAAAATCTGATTAATATTGAAAGTGATGACAAAGTGAAAGCTTTTATTTGTACTCAAGATTTAAAAGATCAAGAATATATTAAAGGGCATAACTTAGTTATGGTCACAAAGAAAGGTCAAGTGAAGAAAACTTCTTTAGAGAAATATTCTAAACCAAGAGTGAATGGTGTTGCTGCAATTACTATTAAAGATGGAGATGAATTATTAGAAGCTAAATTGACTAATGGAGAAAGCCAAATTATCCTTGCTGTTAAGTCCGGGAAGCTAGTTCGTTTTGAAGAAACTAAAACGCGTCCGATGGGAAGAACCGCATCTGGAGTGCGTGGAATCTCACTTAAAGACGACAATGATGAAGTGATTGGCATGGTTACTGTAGATAAAGATGCAGTGAATGATACGCAAGTCTTAGTTGTGACTGAAAATGGATACGGGAAACGTACTAAATTAGTTGACGAAGATGGAGAAGATGTTTATCGTATTACAAACCGTGGAGGTAAAGGTGTTAAAACGCTAAATATTACCGAAAAAACGGGTCAATTAATTTCTATTAATGCTGTAACGGATGCTGATGATTTAATGATTATTAATAAATCAGGATTAACAATCAGAATGGCGATTGAAGATTTACGTGTAATGGGGCGTGCTACTCAAGGTGTGAAATTGATTAACTTAAAAGGGAAGGATTCTATTGCTGCAGTAACTAAAGTAATGAAAGACGATGCCGAAGAAGTGGTAGTTGATGAAGATGGAAATGTTATCGAAGGCGAAGTAATCGAAAGAGTGAAGCCGGTACTAGAAGTTCTTGAAGAAGAAGAAGGTGCAGATGACGATGATGATTCAGACGAGGAGGAAGAGGATGATGCTGATGAAGAAGCGGAAGACGACGAAGCCGAAGATGATGAATAATTAGAATAAAAAAAAAACAAAAGAAAATTATTAAATAAAAACCACGATTATTATGAAAAGTAAATATGTAATACTTACGTCAGCATTATTGATATCAGTAGCTACTTTTGCTCAAAAAGACGAACTTAAAGCAGCAGAAAAAGCATTAAAAAAAGGGGAATCACAAGAAGCTGCTACAATTTTAAAAGGAGCAGAATCTTTAATTGCTAATGCGTCAGATGCTGAAAAAGCACAGTTTTTCTTCGTAAAAGGAAATACTTTTTTAGACTTAGCAAATAAAAACATTGATGCAGATAAAAACTTAACGGTGGCATCTGCAGCTTATTTAGATTTAATTGCAGCAGAGAAAGCATCAGGAAAAGCTAAATATTCAACCGAAGCAGCAACTTCGATCACAACGATTAAATACAAATTGATCAACAGTGCTATTGCTGATTCGAAAGTGAGTAAAGATCATGAAAGTGCAGGAAAGCTCTATGATGCTTATTTATTAGACAAAAAAGATACTTTGAACTTGTATTACGCGGCATCTACATATGTAAATGCGAAAGAGTATGACAAAGCATTAGGATTGTATAATGAGTTAAAAACAATGAATTATTCTGGAAAAGGAACTAATTATTTGGCAGTTAATAAATTGACATCTGAAGAGGATCTTTTTAAAACTCTTCAAGAAAGAGATAGAATGGTGAAAATGGGTACGCATGAAAAGCCAAGAACAGAAGTTATTCCGTCAAAAAGAGGTGAGATATATAAAAATATGGCACTTATTTTAGTTCAAAATGGAAAAACAGAAGAGGCTAAAAAAGCGATTGCTGAAGCAAGAGCGGCTAATCCTGAGGATACTTCTTTGACATTGACAGAGGCTAATTTATATTTAGAAACGAAAGATTTTGATAGATATAAAACGTTAATCAATGAAGTATTGGTTAAAAACCCAAATGATGCAGACTTAGTTTTTAACTTAGGAGTAATTAGTGGTAATGCAAAAGATGCTGTTGCTGCTGAGAAGTATTATACAAGAGCAATAGAGATTGATCCAAAATATTCAAATGCTTATATTAATTTAGCAGCATTAAAATTGGAAAGAGAAAGACCAATCATTGAAGAGATGAATAAATTGGGTACTTCTACAAAAGACATGAAGCGTTATGCTGATTTGAAAGTAGAAAGACAAAACATATTTAAAAGTGTTATCCCTACACTAGAAAAAGCATTTGAAGTTGATCCTAAAAATGAGGATGTAGGTAAAACGTTATTGAATGTATATAGTGCATTAGAAATGACTGCTGAGAAGAAAGCATTAGAAGCTAAAATGAAATAATAGCTTTGTTGTAATAAAAAAACCTATCTGAGAAGGAGGGCACTGAAAAAGTGTTTCTAATAAATTAAGACCTAAAAAGGAGTAGATATCTATTGATTTCTACTCCTTTT
>NZ_JACRUK010000006.1 GCF_014305155.1 Flavobacterium muglaense | reverse complement strand
AAAAGCGTCTACAAAACGAACTGGATTATCTGGTAAAATCATGTCTTCTAAACTTGAAAAGACCATCTGATTGCGCGGTATTCCTGTGATGTGTTGCATCATTAAATATACAACTTTTCTTCCTTTTATATTGTATTAAGTGTTATATTTGAAAGAAATAAACGGAAGTTTTTTCACAGACTGACGTTGATAGCAATCTAAAATCAGGATCACGAGGTAAGGAATGGACCGTTGTAAATAAGGAAAACCAAACTAACTTTAGTTTCCTTACAGTGCTGTACCCTTATGATAATTTTGACCGACGAATAAACGAAGGCAACAAATCACCTGAACTATCTGGCTGGAAACAAAACAACTGTCCGTTTAAAGCAACTGGTGACCAACTGACTAGTCTTTCAAAAGATAAAAAAGCATTTTTATTTAATGTCAAAACCGTCAACATAGACAAAACTACTGTAGCATTCTCAACCCTGACTGATGTTTATATCGTACAAGAGGAAGACACAATTACCATATATGGACTAGGAATCACTGCTATTTCTATGACTATAAAAGGCAAAACAAACAATACAATACTTTTAAAACCAGGTACCAAATCTGTACTTAGTACAAAGTTGAAAAAATAGCTACATAGGCATTAAAACCTTTCAAAATATAGTGCTAAAGCGCAAAAAATAAGTTTACATAAATCACATTCACACCCCAAAAAACCATTAAGAAATTAAGTTTCATTAAGCTAAATGAACTTAATTTCTCAATGGATTTTTACTTTAAATAATGTTAATAATTCTTTTTTACCATACTCCATTTTAAAAAAAAGCAATTTGCACAATTGAAGTCACAAAATTGGTCTTAAACTTTTTTGCCATTTAGCTCAAAAAAAACCTCATTTCAAATTAGAAATCTTGGATTATTTATAAGAACTTTGTTGACTTTTTTAGGCGAAAGCCCAAAAAAACCTTAAATTTTTAAAAATAAATAATTTATCATCAACTCGATGAAGAAAAAAATAGAGATACTCGCTCCTGCCAAAGATTTAATACATGGAATGGCAGCCATCAATAGTGGTGCTGATGCAGTTTACATCGGAGCACCTTTGTACGGTGCACGCTCAAATGCAACAAACTCTATAGAGGATGTAGCCGCTTTAGTAAAATATGCGCATTTGTATCATGCCCAAGTGTTCGTAGTAATCAATACCATTCTGTATGACAATGAGCTGGAGAATTGCCGTAAAATGATTTATCAATTGTATGATATTGGCGTTGATGCCTTGATTGTCCAAGACATGGCGATCATGGAAATGGACTTACCTCCAATAGTAATTCATGCGAGTACTCAAGCCAATAACCGTGATGCTGATAAGATTAAATTCTTGAAAGATGCTGGAATCAAGCGTGTGGTATTGGCTCGTGAACTAAACTTACATCAAATAAAAGAAATTAGCGCCGCTAGTGATGTCGAACTAGAATTTTTTGTTACCGGAGCACTTTGCGTGTCCTTTAGCGGAAACTGTTATATGAGTGTTGCTAATGGTGAACGCTCTGCTAACCGTGGATCCTGTGCTCAAAACTGTCGTTTGCCCTACAACTTGATTGATGGTAACGGCGACACTCTAATCAAAAACACTCACTTACTTTCTATTAAAGATTTTGACGTATCCGATCAGATTCCTAATTTAGTAGAAGCTGGAGTTATATCGTTTAAAATTGAAGGACGACTAAAGGATATTGTTTATGTAAAAAATAATGTTTCGTACTTGCGTCAAAAACTAGATGCCTTTTTAGAAGGAAGCGACAAATACACCAAAGCCTCTTCAGGAACCTGCACATTTTCATTCGACTCGGCTTTGAATAAAAGTTTCAACCGTGGCTATACTGACTATTTTGTAAACGGAAGAGATGCTGCAATTGGTTCTTGGGAAAGCCCAAAATCAAAAGGTCAATACATTGGTAAGCTGATTAAGACCATTGGAAATGCTTACCAAATTGAAAACGGAGAATTGCTAAACAACGGTGATGGCCTATGCTTTATAAATGAACAAAACGAAGCCGAAGGAATCTACGTAAACAAAGCTGAAAACGGTTTGGCATACCCAAACGTTTTTAAAGAAATTAAAGCAGGTACTTTTATCTATAGAAACAATGATGCCGCTTTTATTAAACTAGTAGAACGTGAAGACAGTGCTATTCGTAAAATTACTACAACATTATTATTAACTGAAAATGAAACTGGCTTCGAGTTAATCGCTACTGACGAAGATGGTTATATGAGTACCGTAAAATTGGACACCCCGAAAGAGGAAACAAAAACGGGACTTTCTATGGAAGAGAACATTAAAACCCAATTGGCGAAAACTGGCTTCACTCCATATAAAGCGGAGGAAATTAACGTGATGTTTACCAAAAACTGGTTTATGCCAATTTCAAAAATCAACGAGATGCGCAGAATGGTTTTCGAACAACTAACTGAAATTCGATTGGCCAATTACTACCGTGAAGAGCATCAAATTGTAAAAACATCCCACCCATATCCTGAAACTAAGTTGGATTTCATGCACAATGTCGCCAACAAAACAGCACGGAAATTTTACGAAAGGCATGGCGTTACCGAAATCGAACAAGCATTTGAATTGCAATGGGACCCCGGAAAATCGCGCGTGATGACCACCAAATACTGCATTAAATATGAACTAGGCAAATGCCCAATTCACCAGAAAGCAACCATGGGAGAAAAACTAAAAGAACCTTTAGTTTTAAAACAAGGAGAACTAGAATACAAACTGAAATTCAATTGTAAACCTTGCGAAATGGAAATTTGGGAAAAAGATGCCGAATTTGAAATTGAAGAAGACCAATATCATTAAAATACAAAACCGATGCTTTTAAAAAGGGCATCGGTTGTATTGATTAAATTTGGAAGTGACCGAAAGGATCAGGCTTTCCGTTGCAATCTTTTTATTCCTTCCGCTAACGCTACAGTAATAAAAAGGATTTCCACTTCAATCCCTCACGCGGCAAACCGTTCGTTATTTTATTCTAAAGCTTTAATAAATTGTTCCATTTCTTTTTTAGTTCCAATGGTAATTCTTGACCATTCCCCCTTTTCTTCGTAGATTTTTGTACCTATAATGTTGTTCATTTTTAATTGCTCAAAAAAATCTTTAGTATAATTAGCCAATGAAAAATAGACAAAATTAGAATGAGAAGGAATGCATTGTATTTTTAACCGTTCCAGTTCTTTGATTGTATATTCTCTTGTGTTTTTATTTCGCATATAAGTTTCCAACACGAATTTTTCGTCGCTAATCGATGCCAAAGCACCCGAAACTGATACGACACTTATACTTCCATTATTCCAAGATTGTAGTTGACTGATTTTTTCAATAGTACTTGAGTTTGCAATTCCATATCCAATTCTTGCTCCAGCCAATCCATACATTTTAGAAAATGTTTTAGCAATAATTAAGTTTTTATTCTCTGTCACTAAATTCACAAGTGATTCTTGGTTTGTAAAATCAATATAAGCTTCGTCAACTAAAACAATTACTTTCTTAGTTGCTTCATTAATAAAATTCACCAGTGCTACTCTTTCACAAATTGTCCCTGTTGGATTATTGGGATTACAGATATAAATCATTCTTGTGTCGGGTTGGATTGCGTTTAACATTGCCGACAAATCATGAGTCTTATCTTCGGTCAATGGAACTGTGATTTTTGTAAGCCCTAATTTTTCTACTGCTTCTGTCCAATAATTATATGTTGGGTCTGCCAAAATAAAACTACCCTTATTTACAGCACAATAGCGGGCTACTAAATCTAAAATTTCTGTTGAGCCGGCACCTAAAAGTATATTTTCGGCAGCGAGATTATCTTTTTTAGCAATTTTTGAAATTAAGTCCGATACTGAATCCCAATTATAACGATTACTACTATTTATGCTTTTTGCCATCGCATTTCTTGCTAAGTCCGATGGACCGTACGGATTTTCATTTGACCGTAAATAAATTGGAATCAAATTAGCTTCTTCCTTAATTAGAATTTCTTCCTTTGAAACAGCAAAACTTTCTAATGGAATAATTCCTAAACTGACAATCCCTAAACTTGTCTGTTTCAACCAATTTCTTCGACTACCCATACTATTTTTATTAAACGTTAAAACACAGCATTTTACTTTATCTCAATATGTCGAATAGTTTTAAAATATGTTACAGTTTTTGCTTATATCATACTTCACTAACTGCAACTATTTCTTGAGTTTTCGATACAAAATACATTTTTAACCAACCTCAACCATTAAGAAATTAAGTTACATTAAGCGAAAAGCAACTTAATTTCTTAATAGTTTTTTACTTTCATTTTTAATAGTTTTGTTTCTAAAAAGCTCCATTTTTAACAAAAATAATTTGCGAATTTGCGGTCACAAAAAAGCAATTCAGTATTTTTACATTTCAAATTAGACTTCAAAAAATGAAAATACTATTGCTAGGCTCAGGTGAATTAGGAAAAGAATTTGTAATCGCAGCGCAACGCATCGGGCAAACCGTAATTGCCGTTGACAGTTATGAAAACGCACCCGCTATGCAAGTAGCTCATGGATTTGAAGTTATCAATATGCTTGATGGTATTGAACTGGATCGAATTGTGGCCAAACACCAACCTGATTTTATTGTTCCCGAAATTGAAGCCATTCGTACCGAACGTTTCTATGATTATGAGAAACAAGGAATCACAGTGGTTCCATCGGCAAAGGCAGCCAACTTTACGATGAATCGTAAAGCAATTCGGGATTTAGCCTCCAAAGAATTAGGATTAAAAACCGCGAATTACCGTTACGCCACCACTGCCGAAGAATTACAAAAAGGAGTCGAAGCAGTAGGAATGCCATGTGTGGTAAAACCCTTGATGTCGTCATCAGGAAAAGGGCAATCGACAATAAAAACAACAGCAGATATTGAAAAAGCATGGAACTATGCCGTAGAAGGTTCTCGTGGTGATGTGGTGGAAGTAATTGTGGAAGCTTTTGTCAAATTCAACTCCGAGATTACCTTATTAACCGTTACACAAAATAACAATCCTACTTTATTTTGCGCACCTATAGGCCACCGTCAAGAACGTGGTGATTATCAAGAAAGCTGGCAACCTGCCAGAATCTCCGACAAGGATTTATACGAAGCCCAAGACATGGCCGAAAAAGTAACCGAAGCCCTTGGTGGTGCCGGACTTTTTGGAGTCGAATTTTTCCTTGCAGATGATGGAGTTTATTTCTCTGAACTGTCTCCTCGTCCGCATGATACAGGTATGGTTACACTTGCAGGAACGCAAAATTTCAATGAATTCGAATTGCATTTACGTGCGATATTAAGTTTACCTATTTTCGAAATAACATTAGAAAAATCTGGAGCTAGTGCCGTAGTTTTAGCATCCGAAAACAGTACAAAACCAACATACATGGGACTTGAAAAAATTGCCGCTTTACCAAAAACTGATTTTAGAATCTTTGGAAAACCAAGCTCTCGCCCATACAGAAGAATGGCGGTTGCATTAACAAACGACACTTTAGAAACACCGATTGAAGAAATAGTTGATCGCGCAAAGCAAGCAGCCGCATTGATAGAAGTTCATTACTAATTTAAGAAAAACAAAAAACATTCGATACTCTCCGTAACTATGTGAATAGTAATACAACTATTCAAATCTTTAAATAGTTAGTAATTCTATGATTCTATGTGGTTTAATTACTGTTTAGAAAGTCGAAATTCCTTGGGAGTCATCAAAGTATTTTTCTTAAACAAACGTACAAAATAAGAGTAATCATCGTAACCTAACTTTGTTGCAACTTCATTTATCGTTAAGTTTTTATTCATCAGCATTCGTTTTGCTTCCAGAATGATGCGTTCTGTAATTACTTGCGTAGTAGTTTTCTGTAAGGTTTCATTGCAAATTCGATTGAGGTGTTTTAAACTAATATTTAAACCATCTGCATAAAAAGAGGCCGCTTTTTGCTCAATAAACTTGGCTTCTACTAATTGTGCAAATTGCTTTATTTTAGTTGTATACAAATGCACTTCAGGAACTACCAACGCATCGTATTTTCGAGCCAATTCGATGTGAATTATATCCAGTAAATTCAAAATTTTATCCTGCTTAAATGTTTGATTTTTGAGACTTTCATCCAGCATCATTTTAAACAATGGTTCTAGTGATACTATTTCTTCAATTGACAATACAATCTCTGACTTTGTATGCACCGAAAAATAAAACGGAAAGCTATCAATGTCTTTTTGTCCAAAATACAGATTATACATTTCCTTAGAATAAAAGACTACATAACCATCCACGTCCTGAGACAAACTCCAATGATGCATTTGCCCTGGTTGCAAAACAAAAACACTACCCGCCTGCACAGTGAATTTATCAAAATCTACCTCGTGAATCCCTGAACCAGCTGTAAAAAAGGCTAATACATAAAAATCATGACGATGCGGCTCTTCAACAAAACTATAGGTGACTAAATGATTCTTGAACGTATTAATATAAAAATCACTATTGACTGAATTGCAATTGAAACGCTGGATGTTGTAAATAGGGTATTTTTTCATTTTACAAAATGTCTTTTTTGTGCTATCAATAGCGAATATATAAAATAGCCAGACGAGAACAGTACAATACCTTTGAAAAATAATAAATAAAAAAAAAGATGGCAAATACACTAGTTCACATTTTAAACAATGAATGCCCACATTGTCACGAAGGCAAGGTTTTTAACGAGAAAAACATTTTTTTTAATATCGGATTTCCCAAAATGAATAAAAACTGTTCACATTGTCAAAATAAATTTGAAAAAGAACCAGGCTATTTTTTTGGAGCCATGTATGTTAATTATGGCTTAACAGTTGCACAATCTATAGCTACATTTGTTATTGCGCAATTTTTCTTTCTTAAAGCGTTCGACTTGCGTATAATTGCTATTATTGCTTTTGTAATTATCGCAATGGCTCCTTTTAACATCAGGTTTTCACGATTATTATGGATTTATATGTTTAAAAATTACTCCATATAACGCAATACAAGGGGTTTAAACAAGTGCAAAAATTAGAATTACTATTCTCGTCTCCTAAATAAAAGCACTACTTTCGTAGGACTAAATATCTTGCCATGAAAAAATTAATTTTACCATTTGTGCTCTTGATCAGTATTACTTTGACTGCACAAGAAAAAAAAGAAGCTCCTAAAACTCAAATTGTAGAAGCATCTTGTGGGCAATGTCAGTTTGGGATGGAAGGACATGGATGTGAATTAGCAGTACGTATTGATGGAAAAAGCTACTTCGTAGACGGTACATCGATTGATTCTCACGGTGATGCACACGCTAATGACGGTTTTTGCGCTTCCATTAGAAAAGCAGCTGTTGTAGGTGAAATAAAAAACAATCGTTTTGTTGTTTCTGCATTTAAACTCCTTCCCGAAGAAAAAAAATAATGTCTTTGATTCTTCAAAATATTGCAAAACACATAGCACTCACAACTGCAGAGCAAGAATTGTTTTTATCTAAAATTGAAGTACATCATTTTGATGCTAAAACTATTTTATTACATTCTGGAGAAGTTTGCAAGTATTCTTACTTCGTCAATTCGGGGATTTTACGGAGTTTTAACATCAATGACAACATTGTAGAACACGTACTTAACTTTGCATGTGCAGGCTATTGGATAGGCGACATGTATAGCTTAATTACTCAAAAACCAGGGAATCTTTTTATCGAAGTATTAGAAGACGCTGAACTGGCGCTTCTTTCGAAAGAAAATCAAGAAATTCTGTATACCGAAATTCCTAAACTAGAACGTTTTTTCAGGATCTTAACCGAAAACTCACTGGTTGTCAATCAAGAACGACTGATGGACAACTTAAGTCTATCTGCCGAAGAGCGATTTGAAAAATTTTGCTCAAAATACCCTACTCTTATTCAAAAAGTTCCTCAAAAACAAATTGCCTCGTACATTGGAGTTACTCCTGAATTTTTTAGCAAAATGAAAAGCAAAATATTGCATCGATAACTTTTTGGATAGTGTACGTTTCATTGCGTGCGTGAGGGATAGTAGTGGAGCTCTTTATTGTATGGCTTTTTTTTGCCATATAATAAAAGCGGGAACGAATAGCCCGGCCCGCAGGGACACGCCCAAATTATATATTTTAGATTATTAAAAGGTGATTTGTTATTTCTTAATCTAGGTTAAGTGCCCTATCTGTCTTATCGATGTAAATTTGTACAACAATAACCACTAAAAACATACGATTATGAAAACGACCGTTTTATACAAAGCAGCTACTAGAGGACACGCCGATCATGGATGGCTTAATGCATACCATACCTTTAGTTTTGCACGATATTACAATGCAGATAGAAATCAGTTTGGTGTGCTTCGTGTTTTAAACGATGATACCGTTGCGGCTGGAATGGGTTTTGGCACACACCCGCATGACAACATGGAAATTATCACTATTCCGCTTGAAGGCGATCTCGCCCACAAGGATAGTATGGGAAATGAATCGACTATAAAAACGGGCGATGTGCAGGTAATGAGCGCCGGAACGGGCATACAGCACAGTGAATTCAATCCCAATGCCGACAAACGAACTCAATTATTCCAAATTTGGTTGTTTCCTAAAGTGCAAAATGTGACGCCTCGATACCAACAAATTACATTGGACGCGAGCAAACAAAAGAATGATTTTGCACAAATATTATCTCCAAATTCTGAGGACGAAGGCGTTTGGATTCATCAAGACGCTTGGTTTCATTTGGCTGATTTTGATGCTGGCTTTTCTAAAACATACCACTTAAAAAAAACTGAAAATGGCCTGTACCTGATGGTAATCTCAGGAACTATAACTGTGGATGGACAAGAGCTAGCTACTCGCGATGGATTGGGAATTACTGATTTTGACAGTTTAGAAATAAAAGCCACGACAGATGCAAAATTCTTATTGATGGAAGTACCAATGAAACAATAATTGAATCTACAAAACTGCATCGTTAAACAAGTAGTAATGCAGTTTTAAAAACAAAAAGGCCGAATCCATTTCTACATGAATTCTGCCTTTTTTCACTACAAATAATAAACCAAAATTATTTATTTTTCAAATTGATGTTTTCAAAAGTAGAAACATCAATTACTTCCTCTGTGTCAATATCAAATGAAATAGTGACTGTATCTCCAATCAACGTAATAGGCAACTGACTCGATATTTGCGAGGAGCCTACGAAGATATTTGGGTAATCTTTTACTTTGAAATAATAAAAACTATTTCCGTTTTTCACATCGTTTTGGATTCGAGTAACCACTGAGGTTATTGTTTTTTTATTAGCAACTGCGCCGGGATTTATCTTATTATCGGCCATGTTATACACGTTTTTAAACGATGTCAAAGCTTCACGCATGGTATTCCCAACTCCTACAATAGTATAATCAGAAATGGCAACCATGGCAAACATTTTAACTAATCCTCCCTTATCCTTCAACGTCATCACATAGGTAGGAATATTGTTGATGTTATAAGGAATAGGCAATGAAGCTTGATACCCTTTCTCTTGCACTTTTCCTTGAGCCGAACTTTGAGCAGCATATTCTGTGGCGCCACCTTGCTTGTAAAAAGTAGTCTCTTTAGTTCTTGTATCGACTAAAACAAAACCCACAGCCGACTCATCTTTCCCTACAGAAGTTAACCCTGTGTACCAATACGATTTATTGTCATTCCCATAAACGAGTGTTAAGCCTTCGGTAATTTGAAGTTTATTAGCATTCGAAAAATTCCAATACCCATTTACATATTCTCCCCAGTCGTTTAACTGTTCTTCAATAAAACTAATAGGTTGGATTCTATCTACCCATTTAGGCGTAGATGCAATTGAATGCTCTTTGATTTCGCCTGTTTGTGCATTTATTAAAATGGCTCCAACAGCCTCATTCCCACCAAAACCAATTCGTTTTTCATACTGAGTAACCACCCAAAAAGGAATCCCTTCATCATTAATTTCGAAAGTATAATCGGCTAATCCAACGGTATTGAATCCATTAAAATACAAATGCCTTGCTATATTAGACTGAAAATACGCCGCTGGTTGGTATTTTATTCTAATCGGTTTTTCGTTTATCGTTTGAACCAAACGCACATCTCGTTCATTAGTAGCCGAAACCATCACGTAACCCGCAGTTCCTTCTTGATTATTCATCCACTTAAAAAATCCCGAATGCAATAAAGGAGCTACCCAGTACAATTCATTTTTCACTTTTTGGATACAAAATTCGCCTAGCTCTACTTGACTACCCAAGGCTGGTTGTGAACCTAAAATTTTCTCGCCTAATAAATGTGCTAAATCCTCATCGACTACTCTAATTTTATCTATAGCAATTGGAGCAATGTGGTTTGAAATTTTCGAACCATTATTGACCTTCCCAATTAATTTTTGATACGAATCGCTTCTAAAAACAGGAAGACTTGTCGCTATCGGAAAACCAATGACATATGCTAGCAATACTAAAATGATTATAAATAAAAATTTTTTAGGTCTAGTAGCTACAATTAATTGTTTTGTTTTTGGAGAAACTGCTAATCCTGAAGAGAGCACAATATAGAAAAAAGTTAAGAATAACAACAAGATTGGCAAACCCAAGAAACCATAGCTGATAACCGGTAATTGAGTATAAAATAGAAGAAAACCAACCAAAAGGAAAAATAAAAAGACGAATACTTTTTTCATGAAAACAAAATATTTAGTACAGTATAAGTCTCATAATAAGGATTTTGTTACATGCAAATCGATTTATTTTAAAGAAAAAATCATTTGAAATCGCAATATCTTAAAAAAGAGTATTTTTGTAACCGATTTAAGCATTAAATCTTCACATTTTCAATCTTTAAATTAAACAAATGAAAGCATACGTATTTCCAGGACAAGGCGCTCAATTCACAGGAATGGGAAAAGATTTATATGAAAACTCCCCTTTAGCCAAAGAATTATTTGAGAAAGCAAATGAAATTTTAGGTTTCCGCATCACAGACATCATGTTTGAAGGAACAGCCGAAGCATTGAAAGAAACGAAGGTTACACAACCAGCGGTTTTTTTACATTCGGTTATATTAGCTAAAACTTTAGGCGCTGACTTTAAGCCAGAAATGGTAGCGGGACATTCATTAGGCGAATTCTCTGCCTTAGTTGCAAACGGTACTTTATCATTTGAAGACGGTTTAAAATTAGTTTCACAAAGAGCATTAGCCATGCAAAAAGCATGCGAAATTAAACCTTCTACAATGGCTGCTGTTCTAGGACTTGCAGATAATGTAGTTGAAGAAGTTTGCGCTGCTATTGATGGTGTTGTAGTGGCTGCTAATTACAACTGTCCTGGGCAATTAGTGATTTCAGGTGAAACAACTGCTGTTGAAGCCGCTTGTATTGCAATGAAAGAAGCTGGAGCAAAAAGAGCGTTGTTATTACCGGTAGGTGGTGCATTTCACTCGCCAATGATGGAACCAGCAAGAGAAGAACTAGCTGCTGCTATTGAAGCAACTACTTTCTCAACTCCTATTTGTCCCGTTTATCAAAATGTAACAGCTGCAGCCGTTTCAGACGCTAATGAAATCAAGAAAAACTTAATTATTCAATTGACCGCTCCAGTAAAATGGACACAATCAGTACAGCAAATGATCGCTGATGGCGCTACTTTATTTACTGAAGTAGGACCAGGTAAAGTACTAGCTGGTTTAATTGGAAAAATCGATAAAGAGGCCGCTACTGCAAATGCATAAGTATCTTTTTTCAAAGTTTACAATTGTCTATAAATTAAAAAATCCCAAACTATCAAAATGATAATTTGGGATTTTTTTTATAAATATAATGTATCTTCAATAGCAACTAGCTTCTTACTTTTTGTTCCCATTTCCAAGCGCTTGCCATTGCCTCCTCTAAAGTTGATTGTGCCTTCCAGCCTAAAACAGTATTGGCTTTATCGGTATTCGCATAAGCTTCTGTAATATCACCTTCTCTTCGTCCTACCAATTTATACGGTAATTTTTGTCCGTTAACTTTTTCAAATGCTTGAATCACTTCTAAAACCGAACTTCCCGTTCCTGTGCCTAGATTGAAAGTTTCTACTTTTTCGAGGTTCTTTTTATCCAATAATCGTTTTAAAGCAATAACATGGGCTTTCGCCAAATCAACTACATGAATATAATCACGTACCGCAGTTCCGTCGGAAGTAGGATAATCATCGCCATAAACTGAAAGTTCTTTTCTCAATCCCATTCCCGTCTGTGTAATAAACGGCACTAAATTTTGAGGAACTCCTAATGGCAACTCCCCTATTTCAGCTGAAGGATGTGATCCTATCGGGTTAAAATAACGCAATAAAATAGCATTGATATTCGTAACCTTAGCAGTATCTGTGATAATTTCTTCTCCTATTTGCTTCGTGTTTCCGTAGGGAGACATCGCTGTTTGTATTGGAGCATTTTCAGTAATTGGCATTTTTTCGGCCTGACCATAAACCGTACATGACGAACTAAAGATAAAACTAGCGGCCTCTTTTTTCTGTAATTCTTGCAAAAGATAGACTAGCGCATTGATATTATTTTCATAATACAACAAAGGATTCTCAACACTTTCTCCCACTGCTTTTGAAGCTGCAAAATGTATCACTCCGGCAATGTCTTGATTTCTGCTAAAAAAATCTTGAACATTATTTTTAACTCTTAAATCTAATTTTTCAAAAACAGGAACTTTACCCGTGATGTTTTTAATCCCGTCTAAAACTGTCATTGATGTATTAGACAAATCATCTACAATAACCACTTCAAAACCTTGGTTCTGGAGTTCTACAACAGTATGTGAACCTATAAATCCTAATCCTCCTGTTACAAGTATTTTCATTTTTTATATTTATTTAAATACTAACCAACTTTATCTCGTTTTATGTTATGAAAAAGACGCGATCAATCGCGTCTCTACCTTTTTTATTTTAAAAATTCTAAAACACTATCGGTGATGAATTTTATTTGTTCATCATCCAACTCAGTATGCATTGGTAATGATAATACTTCCTGAACTAATTGATTGGTTACCGGAAAATCTTCCTCCTTATACCTCTCATCTTTATACGCTTTTTGAGAATGCAGCGGAATTGGATAGTAAATTGCACAAGGAATTCCTTTGTCTAATAAATGCTGCATCAAACCATTTCTATCTGCATTTACAATTCGTAACGTATATTGGTGAAATACGTGACAATCACAAATGTCACAAATTTGAGGTGCAACAATATTTTCATGTCCTTCAAAAGCTATAGAGTATTTTCTAGCCGCATCTTGTCTTGCTGCATTGTACTGATCTAGCAATGGCAATTTAGCATTCAAAACTGCTGCTTGTATGCTATCTAAACGTGAATTCACACCTACAACATCGTGGTGGTAACGCTCGTACATTCCATGATTTACTATCCCGCGTAAGGTATGTGCTAATGCATCATCATTTGTAAAAATAGCACCACCATCACCATAACAACCTAAATTTTTAGAAGGAAAAAAAGAGGTAGCACCTACATGACCTATCGTTCCTGCTTTTTGCTTAACGCCATCGGATGATTTACAGTTGGCACCAATCGCTTGCGCATTGTCTTCGATTACAAATAAGTTATGTTCTTTGGCAATAGCCATAATCGCTTCCATATTAGCTGCACGTCCAAATAAATGAACAGGAACAATTGCTTTAGTTTTAGGAGTGATTGCTTTTTTGATAGCCTCAATAGAGATATTCATATTATACAGATCCACATCTACTAAAACGGGTGTTAATTGCAACAATGCAATAACTTCAACAGTAGCAGCAAAAGTAAAATCGGCAGTAATCACCTCATCACCTGGTTGTAAACCAAGGCCCATCATTGCAATTTGCAAGGCGTCTGTACCATTTGCACAAGGAATAACGTGTTTTACACCTAGATAATCTTCTAGACTTTTTTGAAACTTATGTACCTCAGGCCCATTTATATAAGCATTTGTATCTAAAACTTCTTGGATAGAAACATTTACAGTTTCTTTTATTTTATCGTATTGACTTTTTAGGTCAACCATTTGTATTTTTTTCATTCTATCAAAATTATAAGCACAAAATTAAGAATTAATAGCAACAATAGATTGAGATTGTCTTTTTTATTTAATTTCAACCGCCTTCTAATTGAAAAACACAACTCCAATTAAGACTAAAAATAACGGTACCGACACCTTGCCCTCAAAATAAATCTGAAATAAAATATGTATTTTAGCCTTCCAAAAAACAAACTCATGCTTTTCCTTTACAACTTATTGATCCTTTTAGCTTCAACAGTATTACATCTCATTGCGCTTTTTAATTCGAAAATAAAACTATTTTTAGACGGCCGAGCTACTGTTTTTCAAACATTAGAGCAAAAAATTAATACAACCGACAAAACCATCTGGTTTCATGCAGCATCCTTAGGAGAATACGAACAAGGACTACCCGTAATCGAAAAAATAAAAGAAAAATACCCTCATCATAAAATCGTACTTACTTTTTTTTCGCCTTCAGGTTATGAAGTACGAAAAAACAACCCTATTGCAGATGTAACCGTTTATCTGCCATTAGACACTAAAAAGAATGCACAACGATTCATCTCAATAGTACACCCCGAACTTGTTTTTTTTATCAAATATGAATTTTGGATTAACTATTTGGCCGTATTAGAAAAACAAAAAACACCAACCTATTTAATTTCTGGGATTTTTAGAGAGAAACAAATGTTCTTTAAATGGTATGGCGGTTTTTATCGAAAAGCATTAAACGCATTTACATACTTTTTTGTACAAAATGAAAGCTCTAAAAAACTACTACTACAATTAGGAAAAACAAATGTAGCTGTATCTGGCGACACACGATTTGACAGAGTTGCTACCATTTTAGAAAAAGACAATACGCTAGACTTTATTTCGAACTTTAAAAACAACCAAACCACCATAGTTATTGGAAGTTCATGGCCAAAAGATGAAGCTTTATTAGTTGACTATATCAATACCACCCCATTTCCAGTGAAATTCATCATTGCACCGCACAATATAAAAGCAGAACAAATTGACCAATTAAAAAACAACATCAGCCGTAAAACCGTATTGTTATCTGAAAAAGAAGGCAGAAATCTTAGCGAGTACGATGTTTTTATTATTGACACTGTAGGCATACTAACAAAAATATACAGTTATGCCGACATTGCCTATGTGGGTGGTGGCTTTGGGAACCCTGGCGTTCACAATTTATTAGAACCAGCTACTTTTGGGCTTCCGATAGTTATTGGTCCCAACTATTCCCATTTTGCCGAAGCAACTGCTTTAGTAAATATTGGAGGCTGCTTCCCCATTGCTACCGCCACCGAAATGCAACGTGTTTTTGACGATTTGATACAAGATCAAGCGTATCGAAATGAAAAAGGACACATCTGCGGAACCTTTGTATTAATGAACAAAGGTGCGACGAATAGCATCATGCAAAAAATTGTTAAATAAAACACTTAAAACAAGCCTTAAAACCACTTAATTCTCTACAAAACACCCTTGTTTTTATCTATTTTTTAAATTAAATTAAATAAAAAAAGAATCCTACAATATAACGCTTAATTTTAACACAACACAAGCCATATTCTTACCTCAACACTTTAACTTACAAAGTTTTAAAACAGGGTAACGTTTATATTAAAACAGATGAAATCACGGGGAATCCAACAAAACAAGGGTGCTATTGTTTATTTTCTGTATCGTTTCTACCCCATAAAATCAATTTGCAAAAAAAATTATGTAAAATTTTGAAAAAAAAATTGAAAAAATAATTTACATATCAAAAATTTTATATCTTTGCGTCGAATTAATAATTAACCTTTATATTAAATTAAGATGAAAAAAGTATTTTTAAGTTTAGCTGCTATCGCTGTATTGACTGTTGTATCATGTAAAAAAGCTGACGCTGCCGCTGATGACGCTGCTGCTGTTGTTGATTCTGCTGCTGTTGTAGTTGATTCTGCTGCTGCTGTTGTTGATTCTGCTGCTGTTGTAGTTGATTCTGCTGCTGCTGCTACTGAAGCTCCAGCTGCTCACTAATTAGAAGCTTTCTAAGAGATTAAAAGCCATCCGCCTAGCGTGATGGCTTTTTTATTTTTACAAAACCCCAAAACTAAGCACAACCTCATAAAAAAAGGAGTAATTTGATCAAATCAAACTACTCCTTTTTTTTTATTCAAAACGAACAAGCTAATCTTCAAATACAAAATTATTATTTGAAAAATCTAATATCTCAGCTCTCGCCCCATACTTAACAATCTCATCAATCCCTTTCTGAACCATAAGCTCCGTAGTATATTTTCGACTCACCGCTTTCACCACTCCATCAACCACAACCCGAAAGAAAAACTTCCCTTTAGTGGTTTTAAACTTGACGTAAGAGCAGCTATCAAAAACAGACCTTATATACTCTGCATCTGCCTCACAATCCATTCTCAACTCATAAGAGTTACTCGTGAAAATCGTCTTCCCCTTTCTTGAAGTAAATTCAAATTTATAATCCCCACTAAACCTTTTACTAATTACAAAAGAAGCCATACTGTATACAAGTCTATTTTTTACTAAGATAGTTTATTTATTATAACAAAAAAAAAAAGCCTCTTCAAAAGAAGAGGCTTTAGTACTCAGAGCGGGACTTGAACCCGCACGAACATTGCTGTTCACTGGATTTTAAGTCCAGCGTGTCTACCAATTTCACCATCCGAGCATTAATACTTTTTTGATTGTTATATTTGATTTACATCAAATACAATTATCTTTCCAGCAGTATGTGGTATTGAGCGAAAAACGGGGCTCGAACCCGCGACCTCGACCTTGGCAAGGTCGCGCTCTACCAACTGAGCTATTTTCGCATTTTCATTTTTAATAAGAACAACAATACTTGTTTTGTATTGCGTGGGCAAATTTAGGACATTTATCGAATAAAACAAGCCTTTTTTTAAAAAAAATCAAGCAGTTTTTATAACCTTCTGATATCCTTTTCTTTAAAAATGAAAAAAAATAACATTATTTTCTAGTTAACATTCTTTTAATCTCATTTAGCTTCATTAATGCTTCAACTGGAGTTACCGTATTGATATCTAAATTCAATATTTCTTCTTTAATTTCTTCCAGCAATGGATCATCAAGATTAAAGAAACTCATTTGCAGTTCGTCTTTTTCAGACTTAATGCCATTTAAAGCATCACTCGAATGATTTTTCTCCAATTTCTTCAAAAGTTTTTGTGCTTTCAAAATTACAATTTGCGGCATTCCTGCCATCTTAGCCACATGAATTCCAAAACTGTGTGCACTTCCTCCCTTTACTAATTTTCGAATAAAAAGCACCGTATCTTTTAACTCTTTTACAGCCACATTATAATTTTGAATTCGGCTTAAAGACTCACTCATTTCATTTAACTCATGATAATGCGTTGCAAACAATGTTTTAGGCTTAGACGGATGCTCATGCAAAAACTCAGCAATAGCCCAGGCTATTGAAATTCCATCATACGTGCTCGTTCCCCGTCCTATTTCATCTAGAAGCACTAGACTTCTATCTGATATATTATTCAAAATTGAGGCCGTTTCATTCATCTCTACCATAAAAGTAGATTCGCCCATAGAGATATTATCCGAAGCACCTACTCTGGTAAAAATCTTATCCACCACACCCATTCTCACACTATCCGCAGGAACAAAGCTTCCCATTTGCGCAAGCAGAACAATTAAAGCCGTTTGACGTAAAATAGCTGACTTACCCGACATATTAGGTCCAGTAATCATGATTAACTGCTGCTTTTCTCTATCTAGAAAAACATCATTAGCAATATAAGGCGTTCCCACCGGAAGCTGCTTTTCAATAACAGGATGTCTTCCGTTTTTAATGTCCAATTCATAACTATCATCCAGCTCTGGACATACATAACTATTCTCAATTGCTAGTTGCGTAAAAGAACACAAACAGTCCAATTGTGCTACTAAATTAGCATTTAACTGTACGGGCTTAATATAAGTGGTAATCCATGCCACTAATTGCTCAAACAACTCGGACTCTATTTTTTGAATTTTTTCCTCAGCACCAAGGATTTTAGTTTCATAAACCTTCAATTCCTCTGTGATATAGCGCTCTGCATTCACTAAGGTTTGCTTACGGATCCATTCTGGCGGCACTTTATCTTTATGGGTATTGCGCACTTCGATGTAATAACCAAAAACATTATTAAAAGATATTTTTAACGACGAAATCCCTGTTCGCTCTGATTCTCTGGCCTCAATACCTTCTAAAAACTCTTTACCCGAAGTAGATATGGCACGTAAATCATCTAGTTCCTCACTCACTCCTTTTGCAATAGCATTCCCTTTCGCAACAGCCACAGGAGCATCTTGATTCAAGGTGGTTTTAATTTTTTCACGCAATAAATCACAACTATGCAAACTATCTCCAATAATCTTAACTGCTTCCTGCGGACTATCTAGCGCTAACGTTTTTATAGGCAATATTGCATCGAGAGATTCCTTTAAATAAACCACCTCGCGAGGTGATACTTTTCCAGCAGCAATTTTAGAAATCAAACGCTCCAAATCGGATATTTGCTTGATTTGATATTGTATTTTTTGTAAAACTTCTTGATTTTCTTTTAAATAAGTAACCACCTGATGACGGTTCTTTACTTTGTTTGCATCTTTCAATGGCAATGCCAACCATCTTTTTAACAAACGCCCTCCCATTGGCGAAAGCGTTTTATCAATTACATCAAGCAGCGTTACTGCATTGGGATTGTAACTGTGGTATAATTCTAAATTACGAATCGTAAATCGATCCATCCATACATAAGCATCTTCAGCAATACGTTGAATCGCAGTAATATGTTGCACTTTATTATGCTGCGTCTCGGACAAATAATACAAAATAGCACCTGACGCTATGATTCCTTCTTTCAAATCCTCAATACCAAATCCCTTTAAGGAAACAGTTTGAAAATGCTTGGTCAAGGTTTCTATTGCATAATCTTCCTTATAAATCCAGTCTTCTAAATAGAAATTATGAAAATCTTCTCCAAACGCATCTCGAAATTGCACCTTACTATTTTTGGGCACTAAAACCTCCGAAGGATTAAAGTTTTGCAATAACTTATCAATATACTCCGCATTTCCTTGGGCTGTTAAAAACTCACCCGTTGAAACATCTAAAAAAGAAATACCAATTGATTTATTAGCAAAATAGACAGATGCCAAAAAATTATTGGTTTTTGACTGCAATACTTCGTCATTCATTGAAACTCCTGGCGTCACTAGCTCAGTAACTCCACGTTTCACAATTGACTTAGTCATTTTTGGATCTTCGAGTTGATCACAAATAGCCACGCGAAGTCCTGCTTTTACTAATTTAGGCAAATAAGTATTTATAGAATGATGTGGAAAACCCGCCAGAGCAGTCTCAGTAGGGGAACCCGCACCTCGTTTGGTTAACGTAATACCCAAAATCTTGGACGCCCGCACTGCATCGTCTCCAAATGTTTCATAGAAATCACCTACTCGAAATAACAAACAAGCATCTGGATACTTCCTTTTGATATCATTATATTGCTTCATTAAGGGAGTTTCCTTAACTTCTTTATCTTTAGCTGCCAAATTATTTGAGTTTTGATGTATGAGAAAAATATCAGCGAATTTAAATATTTAAAAACGAATAACTAAACAGTTGAAAAAAAATTAAAGCACTTTTAAGTATTTTTTAAGTCATTGGCATGATTTTTTCTTTATTTTTGTTAAATAATTTTAAACCACGAATAAAGATGAAAAAAATAATTTTACTTGCAATGTTTGCTGTTTTAGGAGTAACAACTTCTAACGCTCAAGAAACTACAAAAAAAATAAAATCAAAAGTTGCTAAAGCTGCCAAAGTAAATGGAGCAGGAATGGTTTTCGTTTCTGAAACAATTGACTACGGAACAGTTGCTCACAACTCAGATGGAAAACGTGAGTTTGTATTTACAAACAACGGTAACAAACCATTAATCATTACTAACACTCAAGGATCTTGTGGTTGCACAGTTCCTACATCTCCAAAAGAACCAATTGCTCCAGGAGCAAAAGGAATTATTGGTGTAAAATATGCTACTGATAGAGTAGGTCCTTTTACAAAAACAGTAACTGTTACTTCAAATGCTGAAGGACAACCTACTAAAATCCTTACTATTAAAGGTAATGTACTAGGAGATGACGCTTCAAAAAGCTAAATTTTAATTACTATAAAAAAAGCTTCCCTTAACAGCGGAAGCTTTTTTTTTACAACAAAATACCAAAATGAGAAAGCTAGAAAACAGCGAATTAGACCGAAAATCGATTGAAGCGTTCAAAGAATCAGACAAAACTCCTATCATAATCGTGCTTGACGATGTACGAAGTCTACACAACATAGGTTCTGTATTTAGAACTGCTGACGCCTTTTTAATCGAAAAAATATATTTGTGCGGTATTACCGCTACACCTCCCAACAAAGAAATTCACAAAACTGCTCTAGGTGCCACCGAAACTGTAAACTGGGAACACAATAAAAGTGTTTTGGACGTTATTGCAAACTTGAAAAAAGAAAACGTTACCACGCTTGCAATCGAGCAAGTAGAAAGTGCTGTTTTTTTACAAGATTTCACGATTGAAAAAGGTCAAAAATATGCTTTGGTTTTTGGAAACGAAGTACACGGAGTCTCTCAAGAAGCAGTTGCACAATGTGATGGCTGTATTGAAATCCCGCAATTAGGAACCAAACATTCTTTGAACATATCAGTAAGCACTGGAATTGTAGTTTGGGATCTATTTCAAAAAATAAATTGGCCAACTAACTAAGAATAAATTAATATATTTACAGAATGGGGATAAATAATTTATTTAAAATAGTTTTGGCTTTTGCATTTCTTAGTTCAAATCACAATTTTGCAAATAGCTCCAACCCCAAAACGGAAAAAAACAAACCCCTTTTTGCAAACGTTGCGCCAATAATAACAGCAACAGGCAATCAAGTTTACTGCCCACAGTCATCATTAAAAATAGTTACAACAGTATCCATAACTGACCCTGACGACACAAACACGGATGCCATTTATATTCAAATTTCCAATGGTTACCTAAACGGACAAGATCAACTTACCCTCTCCAATCCTTCCCTGCATGCTACTATAAGCGCGAGTTGGAACGCTAGCGAAGGAAAATTAAAACTATCGAGTCCTACTCCAGGCACAACAATTCCTTATACCGACTTTATCGCCGCCATAAAAGATGTGGTGTTTACTAACTCCAGCAGTTCACCCTCTGGCATTAGAGATTTTTCAATAAGTATTGGTCAAGCCAATTATTTACCTAGCAATGGGCATTACTATCAATTTGTATCCAATCTTGGCATTGGCTGGAACAATGCAAAAAATGCTGCAGCCGCAAGCAATTATTATGGATTACAAGGCTATCTAGCTACAATCACATCTGCAGATGAAGCCAAAATATCAGGAGAACAAGCAGCTGGTGCTGGATGGATTGGCGGAAGTGATGCTGCTACGGAGGGCGTGTGGAAATGGGTTACAGGACCTGAAGGTTTAGCCAATGGCGGGAACGGAACTATTTTTTGGAACGGACTAGCAAACGGATCTACACCCAACTATGCTAACTGGAACACCAATGAACCCAATCAATCAGGAGATGAAGATTACGCACATATTACAGCCCCAGGTGTTGGAATCACAGGAGCTTGGAATGATTTAAAGGAAACTGGTGATGCCAGCGGAAACTACCAACCCAAAGGATATATAGTAGAATACGGAGGAATGGCCGGAGACCCAATACTACAAATTTCGACTAGTACTCGAATTACTATTCCTCGAATTGAAAGCACAATAGCAGGATCTGTCTGTAATTCAGGAAACGTTAGCCTGCAAGCTACTGCGTCAAACGGAGCTGTATATTGGTACGACAGTACCACAGCCGCATCCCCTATATTTACAGGCAGCTCATTTACAACACCCATACTTAACACGACAACCACTTATTATGTTGATGCTACAAATAACAATTGCCCTAGCACACCTAGAACCGCAGTAGTTGCCACTGTACATACCTTACCAACCATTACAGCTACAAGTCCAGGAGCAATTTGCGATTCAGGAACCACCACTTTAGGCGCTGTAGCATCAGCTGGCAGTATCAATTGGTATGATGTCCCATCAGGAGGAACTTCTTTGGCCACTGGAACTTCTTTCACCACACCTATAATTTCCAGCACAACAACCTACTTTGTTGACGCCACTGCCAATGGTTGCACCACTGCCGCCCGAACAGCAATTACTGCCACAGTAAATAGTGCCCCAACAATTACAGCAACAACTCCAGCAGCAAGATGCGACTCAGGTACGGTCACCTTATCAGCCATAGCCTCAGCAGGAACTATCAATTGGTACGAGGACAGCACAACTGGTACTACTCTTTTTAGTGGAAACACTTTTACGACGCCTACTATCAATGCAACAACCACTTATTATGCCGAAGCCGCAGTCAACAACTGCTCTAGCGCAAGAATAGCTGTAACAGCTACCACCTACCCTATAACTACTACTACTGAAGAAGTTGTACTGTGTCTAGGCGAAACTATCATACTTGATGCTGGGATTGCTAATAGAACCTATCTTTGGGCACCAGGAGGTGAAACCACCCAAACTATTACCGCTAGCACAACAGGCAATTATACCGTTACCATAGGTGCACCAGCCGTTGCATCCTGTGATTCTAAAAAAGAAATTAAGGTAATAGAACACCCAAAACCCATAATAAATAATATCACAGTTAACGAAAATGCAATTACAATTGCGCTAGATAATCCGCAAAGTTATTATGAATATTCTGTAAATGGAATCGATTTTCAATCACTAAACCAGTTTTCCTATCTTCCTAGCGGCCAGTATACAGCTTTCGTAAGAGAAAACAACGGCTGTAATCTTATCATGCAAGATTTTACCATCTTTAGCATTTCGAAGTTTTTTACGCCAAACAATGATGGATATAATGACTTTTGGAAAATTCCAGAAATGGTTAATTACCCCAATTCCAAAGCACAAGTTTACGACCGATACGGGAAGTTCATCATCGAATTGAACACCCTAAACTTCAGTTGGGACGGGAAATTAAATGGTAAAAACCTACCTTCTGATGACTATTGGTACCGCTTAAAACTAGAGGACTCGAAACCCGAATTGAAAGGACATTTTTCGCTAAAGCGATAAGCTATTTGTCAATTTTATTTCTGATTTCTTCTAGTATATAAAGGTAATCTTCATGGTTTTTTACAAAATCCTTATCAGATACATCGATAATTAAAACATTCAAATCGGTTTGAGATTTTATGTAATCCAAATAGCCGCTATTGATTTTATCCAAATAATCAGCTGGTATTTCCTGCTCGTAGCTTCGTCCTCGTTTTTTAATATTTTGCAATAGTCGTTCAGAATTTTGATACAAATAAATATAAAGATCAGGCTTAGGCATTTCTTTATAAATGATATCAAATAAATTACGATACAAGCGGTATTCATCTTCTGCAAGGGTGATTTTTGCAAAAATCAAAGATTTAAAAATATGGTAATCAGCTACTAGAAAATCTTTAAAAAGATCAAATTGCGCTAAATCATCCGATAATTGTTGATACCTATCGGCTAGAAACGACATTTCAAGCGGAAAAGCATACCTATTTTGATCCTTATAAAATTTAGGTAAAAAAGGATTATCAGCAAAACGCTCTAGTACCGTTTTAGCATTAAAATCTTCGGCTATTTTAGTTGCCAAAGTCGTTTTTCCAGCTCCAATATTTCCTTCGAAAGCCACATAATTAAACTGTTCGAAAGATATTGTTGCCAATGGATTTTCTAATTCGTGAACAGCAACGCAATTACTATCATCAACACACTCCTCTATTAACTGTGCAACTGATTTCTTGAAAACAGGATGCTCCCAGTTCAAACCTAAATCTTGAACAGGCAACAAGACAAACTTCCTATTTTGCATTAATGGATGCGGAATTTTAAGTTTTTCAGTAGCAATTACTTCATCATCAAAAGCAATCAAGTCAACATCAATAACACGAGACTGATAGCCTTTTTCATCAGTACGAATTCTGCCAAGTTTTTTTTCGATTTTCAAAGCCTGACTTAGTACTTTAGTGGCCGAATTGAGCGTATGCAAAATCAAGGCACAATTATAAAAAGCATCACTTTCAAAACCCCAAGATGGCGTTTCGTATACTTTTGAGACTTTTATAACTGTACCTATTTCTTGATGTATTAACGCTAAACACGCTTTGATGTTTTCAAGACGATTGCCTTGATTACTGCCTAGGGATAAAACGACCTGATGTTGTGATTTCATATTAAGCACAAATTAACTAAAACAATTTTAGAATAGAACTATATTTGCGCAAACTGTTAGTAACTAAATTTGGTATTCTAGCCTTAGTAGTTGTAACATTTCGCAATCAGTTGCGACTTATTAATAAAATTATAATTATGAAGTTTTTAGGAAATGTATTAGCAACCATTGTAGGTTTGTTTGTCTTCTTTATGTTATTTTTCTTTGGAGTAATCCTAATAGCTGCCCTCTTTGGTGGCGAATCTGACGCTGTTGTTGTAAAAACAAATTCAGTTATAGAATTGGATCTAAAAAATATCGAATACGATTATGCCGGAAAATACGAAGATCCATGGATTACCATTTTTTCGGATAAGAAAAGCATTGGTTTAACCGATGTGATCCGCGCTATTGAAGCCGCAAAAACCGATGATAATATAAAAGGAATCTCGATTTTAAATGATCAATCTACTCTAGGAATGGCACAAGCAAAAGAGCTAAGAGACGAGTTAGAAAGCTTCAAAAAGTCGGGCAAATTTGTTATGGCTTACGCCAATGCTTTTTCGCAAAAAGAATATTACCTCAACTCTGTTGCCAATACAATATACTTGAACCCTGCGGGCGAAATGGACTTTAAAGGATTAGCAGCCGAAGTGATGTTTTTTAAAGATTTTCAAGAAAAAACAGGGGTAAAAATGGAAGTGATACGTCACGGAAAATACAAAAGTGCAGTAGAGCCTTTTCTAGAAAACCAAATGAGTGATGCCAATAAGGAACAAACAACAGCTTTGCTAAACGCTGTTTGGAACTCTATAGTGACAGAGATTTCTACGAGTCGTAAAATACCCGTTGCAAAACTAAATGAAATTGCAAATGGCTTACTTGCTCGAACTCCTGAAATGGCCAAAGCACAAAAACTAGTCGACATTGTTGCTTATGAAGATGTGTATCATGACGCCATTAGAAAAGCCTTGAAAGTAAAGAACGATGAAGACTATGACAAAATTAGCATCCTAGATTATACTAAAAACAACAATACCACCTCTATTACCACAGATACTACAAACAAAATTGCTATTGTTTACGCTCAAGGCGAAATTCAAAGTGGTGAAGGTGATGTAAATACCATCGGTGAAAGATCTATGCGTCGCTCTTTGCAAGAAGCTCGAAAAGATAAAAACGTAAAAGCAATTGTACTGCGTATTGACAGCCCAGGAGGAAGCGCATTGACATCTGACCTGATTTGGAGAGAAATCGAACTGACCAAAAAAGTAAAACCTGTAGTGGTTTCTATGGGTAATTATGCCGCTTCTGGCGGTTATTACATTGCTTGTAATGCCAATACTATTTTTGCCGAAAACAATACTATTACAGGATCAATTGGTGTATTTGGAATTTTACCTAATTTTAGTCAGCTGACAAAGAAAATGGGAATCAACGTAGATCAAGTACGCACACATGCTAATGCGTCAAGATACAGTCCGTTTGTACCTATCGACGAGAACTTCAAAGCAGTGACACTCGAAGGCGTTGAGCATGTTTACAACACCTTTGTTACACATGTAGCAGAGGGGCGAAAAATGACCTATGAACAAGTAGACGCCATTGCACAAGGGAGAGTTTGGACAGGATCTGAGGCTATAAAAATAGGATTAGTAGATAAAATAGGTGGACTAAATGACGCTATTGCAGCAGCAGCTCAATTGAGTAAAACTAAAAGCTACAGTACTCAAAATTATCCTGAATACAAGAAAGAGTTTAATGAATTACTAGCAGGATTGCCATTTGCACAATCAAAAGCCAACTTCATAAAAGAGGAAATAGGCGAACAAAACTACCTTTTAATGCAGCAAGTAAAAAAGTTTCAAGAACAAAAAGGCGTTCAAGCCATGATGCCATTTGCAATAAACATCAAATAACACCACAATCCGTTTGAACTTTCAAACGGATTTTTTTTTTAAACAGATACATACCAGGGTTTTAAACCTTTTAGAAACTGGCGAATTCAATTATTTAAGAAAACTTTAGAAAGGGACTATTCTATAAAACACTATTTTTGTAATAGATTACGGCAACGTTTTTGTAGTATTCAATTAAAAAACAGCAAAACCATATGTTAAAGAAAATAGTAAAAATCACAGGAGTTCTCGTTTTATTAGTAATAGGATCTTTGTTTGCCATTCCTTATTTTTTCAAGGATCAAATAAAAGCAAAAATTAAGGATGCCATTAATGAAAAAGTAGACGCTACTGTTACTTTCACCGACGCCGATTTGAGTTTGTTTAAAAACTTCCCAAACGCAAACGTTACGGTTGATCAACTAGTGATTATCAACAAAGCTCCCTTTGCAGGAGACACACTGATATCATTGGGAGAACTGAATTTAAAAATGTCTATCAAAGAACTTTTTAAAGGGAAAGATGAAACCATGGAAATTCAAGGAATAACATCCAAAAATGGTGTTATAAATATTACGTTCAACAAAGACGGAATTGCCAATTATGATATTGCATTAAAAGACAATACCAAAACTGCAACAGAAAGTAAACCACTGGCTTTAAATATTCAAAATTATAAAATTGAAAACTTTCGATTTAAATATTTTGACGAGTCATCCAAAATAAAAATGGTGATTGACAGTTTAAATCATGAAGGAACAGGTGATTTTGCTGCTCAAAAATTAGATTTGGTGACTAAATCTACTGCAAAGGTATCATTAAACATGGACAAGGTAAACTATATGAATAAAGTGCCTTTGACATTAGATGCTGTTCTAGGCATTGACTTAGAAAAAAGCAAATATACTTTTAAAGAAAACAAAGCACTTATTAACCAATTGCCTTTAGAATTTGACGGATTTATTCAGCTTGTAGATGCGGGTCAAGAATATGACCTAAAATTTAAAACACCAACTTCGTCATTTAAAAATTTCTTAGGAATTATTCCTGCCGCTTATGCTGCCAGCCTTGACAATGTAAAAACAACTGGTGATTTTACCGTTGTAGGTTTTGCAAAAGGATTATACTCGGAGACAACGGTACCAAAATTCAATATCGAAATTGCTTCGAACAACGCTTCTTTTAAATATCCGAATTTACCCAAATCAGTACAAAATATTGTAATTGATACTAAAATCATCAACGAAACTGGAATTCTAAATGATACTTATGTCAATTTAGACAAACTTTCATTCAAAATTGATCAGGATGTTTTTAACGCTAATGCAAATATTAAAAACGTAACTCAAAACGCCATCGTTGATGCTGCCTTAAAAGGAACTATCAACCTAGCCAATTTGTCGCAAGCCTACCCTATCAAGCTAGACAAGCCTTTAACCGGAATTCTAAAAGCCGATGTGACCACCAAATTTGACATGCAATCTGTAGAGAAAAGTCAATACCAAAACATTAATAACGCAGGAACCATGAGTTTATCTGGTTTTAAATATGCTGATGAAAACGGTAAAACAATGAACATTAGCACGGCCTTAGTGCAATTTAACCCTAGCCAAGTGAACCTAAAACAATTCAACGCTACAACTGGAAAAACAGATCTTGCGATTACAGGAATTCTAGAGAATTTCTATGGTTTCATTTTTAGAAATCAAGAATTAAAAGGAAACTTTAATCTAAATTCGAATCAACTGGCCGTTAGTGATTTCATAACTACTGAAGACAAAGGAAAGGCTGAAACTGCAAAAACAGAAGCCATGAAAATCCCTGCCTTTTTAAATTGCTCGCTTACCGCAAAAGCCAATACGATCTTGTATGATAATCTTGTCCTAAAAGATGCTTCTGGAAAATTGATCATAAAAGACGAAAAAATGACGATGGAAAACATCAAAACTTCGATTTTTGGCGGAACAATTGGTTTAAATGGTGCCGTTTCCACAAAAGGAAAAACACCTACCTTTGATATGAACCTAGGTTTAAACCAAGTAGATATCGCACAATCATTCACACAGTTAGACATGTTGAAAAAAATTGCGCCTATTGCAGGAATCATTAATGGAAAACTGAATTCAACTATCAAGTTAAACGGAAATTTAACCGATGACATGAGTCCAGACTTAAAGACATTATCTGGAGATTTACTAGGGCAATTACTATCTACAACAGTAAACTCAAGCAATTCGACCTTATTAACCGCTCTAGGATCGAATATCAAATTTATCGATGTCAGTAAAATAAACTTGAATGACATCAAAGCAGCCATCACTTTTGAAAACGGAAAAGTAAATGTAAAACCATTTGACATTAAATACAAAGACATCAAAGCCACGGTAGGTGGTAGCCACGGTTTTGACCAAAACATGAACTACACTTTAAAATTTGATGTCCCTGCTAAATATTTAGGAAGCGAAGCCAATGCGCTTATTGCAAAATTAACACCTGCCGATGCTGCAAAACTGGAAAACATTCCGATCAATGCAATTTTGACAGGGAATTTTTCGACTCCAAAAATTTCGACAGATATCAAAACTGCTGTGACTAATTTGACCAATCAATTGATACAACAACAAAAAGAGCAATTGGTAAAAAAAGGAACTTCGGCTTTAACCGATTTAATTAATAAAAACAAAAAAGCGGGCGACACCACCAAAACAGTTATTCCAACAACCAAAGAGGAAGTAAAAGCAGCTGTACAAACAAAAGCAAAAGAAGAAGTTAAAACAAAAGCCACGGAACTTTTGAATGGTTTTTTTAACAAAAAGAAAAAAGCAACAGATACAACTAAGGTGAATTAACCGCTGTTTCAATTTCATAGAAAAAGGGAATCTCAAATCGAGATTCCCTTTTTTATTTTAATCAACAGTTCAAAAAAAATCCAAGCTTAGATCGAAATTCGGACTACATAGCCCTCTGAACTACGCACATTAAATACCGTTCCATCTTCAAACATTAAGTACTGTCCTTTAATCCCTTTTAATTTTCCTTGAAAACTAGGTGTTTTATCTAAACTCAAACTTTTTACTTTGGTTGGATATTCCAGAACTGGATAATGCATGGTGTACAAATCATTTTTATCCAAATAGAAATACTCTTTTGCCTCATCCGGAATGAGGTTTTCCAGTTTTAATCGTTCGGCTATTAGGTCAACATGTTCTACTGAATTAGTCAACATTTTACGCCAATTGGTTTTATCAGCATAATGATTCTTCAACGCTACCTCAGTAATTCCTGCTAAGTATCTATTGGGAACTTCAACAATAGAAATGGCTTCGATTGCCCCTTGATCAATCCATCGAGTAGGCATTTGTGTCCCGCGGGTCACTCCTACTTTTACCTCACTTGACAATGCTAAATAGACAATATGGGGTTGCAATTGTACCTTTTTTTCATACACCAAATCGCGATCTTCAATATCTAAATGAGCGGTACTTAATTCGGGTTTCATAATCCAATCTCCTACAGATGCGCTAGAATAAAAGCAATCATAACAAAATCCTTGTCTGAAAATCTTTTTCTTTTTACCACAATTCAAACACTGAAACCCTAGAAAATCAATTACCATTGTTTTATCAAGCAACTGATTTACATTTAAAAAACTGTCTTCAAAAACCAGATAATATTGTATTGGGTCTCCAAATTCGGTTTGCATTTTAGTAAGTACGCCTTCGTATTGCATTTAGTTTACGCTTTAAAGTTTGATGTTTAACAAAAATTGTTATTTTTGGTAAAGTTATCATTCATAATGCAAAATTCATAACGCCAAATTTAAAAAATGCCACTTACCATCATCAATTCTTTTGCGTCTTGGGTTTTAAAACAACGAATCCATCAAATAGAACTTTTCCTGAAATACCCCAATGAGGTACAGGAAGAACTGTTGATGCTGTTAATCCAGTCATCAAAAAACACAGTTTTGGGTAAGGAATATAATTTTGCCTCCATTAATTCATACGAAACTTTTAGCGCCAGAGTTCCCGTAACTTCTTATGAGGACATTCATCCCATGATTGAACGAACTCGTAATGGTGAACAAAATGTTTTTTGGGACACACCTATTAAATGGTTTGCTAAATCAAGCGGAACTACCAATGCCAAAAGTAAATTTATTCCCGTAAGCAACGAAGCCCTTGAGGATTGTCACTATAAAGGAAGTAAGGATTTATTGTGTTTGTATTTGAGTAATAACGAAAACTCCGAATTATTTGTTGGTAAAAGTCTTCGCCTTGGCGGAAGCTCTCAAATTCACGAGAACAACAATAGCTTTTTTGGTGATTTATCGGCTATTCTAATCGAAAACATGCCTATATGGGCCGAGTTTAGTAGTACCCCAAGCAATAAAACATCGTTAATGAGCAACTGGGAGACCAAAATGGATGCAATCATTAACGAAACTAAAAGAGAAAATGTTACTAGTTTAGCAGGTGTCCCTTCATGGATGTTGGTGTTATTAAACAAAATGCTAGCCGAATCTGGCAAAGAGAGCTTACTGGATATCTGGCCTAATCTAGAAGTCTATTTTCACGGTGGTGTCAACTTTGATCCGTACCGAGAGCAATACCAAAAAATATTACCTAAAAAAGATTTTAAATATTACGAAATATACAATGCCTCCGAAGGCTTTTTTGCGATCCAAGACTTAAACAATTCTAGTGATTTATTGTTGATGTTGGATTACGGAATATTTTATGAATTTATTCCGATGGACACTTTTGGGACACCAAATCAAAAAACCATCCGATTAGCTGATGTTGAATTATTTAAAAATTATGCTATCGTCATCACCACCAATTCCGGTTTATGGCGCTACTTAATCGGTGACACCGTTCGTTTTACTTCATTGAGCCCGTTTCGCATTCGAGTAACAGGTCGCACCAAACATCACATCAATGTTTTTGGAGAAGAATTAATGGTCGAAAACGCTGATCAAGCCATTGCTAAAGCCTGCTCCATCACCCAATCGCAAGTCGTTGATTATACGGTTGCCCCTATTTTTATGGTAGACAAAGAAAAAGGAGCGCATGAATGGATGATTGAATTCAAGAAAAAACCTGACAATATGGAGCTATTCCATAAAGTGCTTGATGAGACGCTACAAGCAGTAAACTCTGATTACGAAGCAAAACGCCGAAATAATATGACACTAAATCCGCTTGTGATTAATATTGCACGTCCCAATTTATTTTACGACTGGCTAAAAGAGCGAGACAAACTAGGTGGCCAACACAAGATACCTAGACTATCTAATCATAGAGATTATCTAGAACAGTTAAAAAGCATGCAACTTATTGTAAGCTTTTAAATTGTTTTTTCAATACTGTTAAAATTCACCATCCCGTGAATGCCAAATTCATCGACAAACATCCCAAAACAAGAACCACAGAAAGTGGCTGAAATGAACCTAAACGGGTTTGCAATGCCGAATAATCTATTACTAAAAAAGCCTTAATTCAATACGAATTAAGGCTTTAAGCGGTTTTAAATATAAACTTATTCCATCATATCAATATGCCTGTCATGGTATCCTAAAAGATACAAAACACCATCCAAGCCTAAACTTGAGATCGAACTAGAAGCACTTTCTTTTACTGTAGGTTTAGCGTGAAAAGCGATGCCTAAACCGGCTAAATTTAACATAGGTAAATCATTGGCTCCATCTCCCACTGCAATGGTTTGGTTGATGTGTATTCCTTCTTTATCGGCGATAGCTTGAAGGTATTCGGCTTTTTTAGCACCGTCTACAATTTCGCCTAAATATTTCCCCGTTAGTTTTCCGTCTATAATTTCTAATTCATTGGCATGAACGTAATCAATCCCTAATTCTTTTTGCAAATACTTACCAAAATAGGTAAATCCTCCCGACAAAATAGCCGTTTTATATCCATAATATTTCAACGCTTTCATCAAGCGATGCGCTCCTTGTGTAATTGGTAAATTTACCGCTACCTTTTGTAACACTTCTTCGCTTAAACCTTCAAGCAAAGCCATACGCTGCTTGAAGCTTTCGCTAAAATCAATTTCACCGTTCATTGCTGATTCGGTGATGGCTCTCACCTGCTCTCCTACACCTGCAAGATCAGCAAGTTCATCAATTACTTCTGTTTGAATTAGAGTAGAATCCATATCAAAGCACACCAATCGTCGGTTTCTTCGATACATATTATCTTCTTGAAAAGAAATATCAACATCTAAGGTTCTGGAAATTTCCATAAAACTAGCGGTCATCGAAACTTTATCCACTACATTACCCGACACTGATAATTGCACACAAGAACGCGGAAACTCATCCTTTTCGACTACTGAAACCCTACCCGTTAATCGCTTAATAGCTTCAATATTCAAATTTTGATCTGACATGATTTTTGTCACTGCGGCAATTTGAACGGCAGTTAACTTTTCGCCAAGAATATTGATAATATAACGTTGCTTGCGCTGTGCTTTTACCCAAATTTCATAATCAGCAATAGAAATAGGGATAAATTTGACTTTTATTCCGAGTTCATAGGCTTTGAATAACAAATCTTTTAATACAGGTCCCGAAGAAGAACCTGATTGTATTTCGAATAAAATCCCTAAAGAAAGGGTATCATGAATATCTGCTTGTCCAATATCTAGAATCGTAGCATCATACATTGCTAATATAGATGTTAAACCTGCTGTTACTCCAGGCTTATCCTGACCAGAAACTTTTAATAAAATAATTTCTTTATCTTCTATGACCATTTTTGCTTAAAATATTGATTTACGCAAACAAAAATCGGCAATCTAATGTTGATATAAAAGAATATTGTTTGTTTTTTCAAACAATAACAAATAGTGTAAAATAGCCATAAAAAAACCCGCTCAAATCAATGAACAGGTTCTTATTTTTGAGAAAAATGCAATCCTTACGAAGCAATTTCCAATCGTTTCAATAAATTTTTATTCAAGGTTTCTTGAGCATATTCTCTATCGATCTCTAGTGTTTTATCATCTGAACTTGGCAATTCATACATTGCATCTGTTAAGATCGCTTCGCATAAAGAACGTAATCCACGAGCACCTAACTTGTACTCTAATGCTTTATCAACAATAAAGTCAAGTGCTTCATCAGTAATTGAAAACTCCACTTCATCCATCAAGAATAATTTTTGATATTGCTTGATTAACGCATTTTTAGGCTCAGTTAAAATAGAACGCAATGTTGCTCTATCTAACGGATCCATATGTGTCAATACTGGCAAACGTCCAATGATCTCTGGAATCAACCCAAAATCCTTAATATCCTTAGGGATGATATATTGCAACAAGTTCTCTTTGTCAATATTGTCTTCATTTTTTGAAGTCGAATATCCTACTGCTTGACGGTTCAATCGTTTTGAAATAATTCTTTCGATTCCGTCAAAAGCACCACCAGCAATAAACAAAATATTTTGTGTATTTACCTCAACAAATTTTTGGTCTGGGTGCTTGCGTCCTCCTTTTGGTGGTACGTTTACAACTGTTCCTTCTAATAGTTTCAATAATGCTTGTTGTACTCCTTCACCTGATACGTCACGCGTGATCGATGGATTATCACTCTTACGAGCAATTTTATCTATTTCATCAATGAATACGATTCCGCGTTCGGCTTTGGTAACATCATAATCAGCAGCTTGTAATAAACGCGTTAAGATACTCTCAACATCCTCACCTACATAACCTGCTTCTGTCAATACGGTAGCATCAACAATAGCAAGAGGCACGTCTAACATTTTAGCAATGGTCTTAGCTACTAATGTTTTACCTGTTCCTGTTTGCCCTACCATGATGATATTACTTTTTTCAATCTCTACCTCATCGTCTTGTTGCTGTTGCATTAAACGTTTGTAGTGATTGTAAACCGCAACCGACATTACTTTTTTAGTTTGATCTTGTCCTATAACGTACTGATCTAGAAAAGCTCTAATTTCTTTCGGCTTTTTCAAAATCAAATCACCTACTAGATTGGTGCCTCCAGATGATTTTAATTCTTCTAAAACAATTCCGTGTGCTTGCTCGATACATTTATCACAAATATGTGCATCAATTCCAGCAATTAATAATTGGGTTTCTGGCTTTTTCCTTCCACAAAACGAACATTCTAATTTTTCTTTAGCCATCTTTTTTTGTTTAAAGTTTAAAATGTTTAAAGTTCAAAGTTACCGCAGCAACCTTAAACTTTAAAACTTAAACTTGTAACTATTTTTTTTATCCTCTTCTTAAAACCTCATCAATCATTCCGTATTCTTTAGCCTCATCCGCTTTCATCCAGTAATCACGCTCACTATCAGCATGTACTTTATCAAAGGTTTGTCCGGAGTGGTGCGAGATGATGTTGTATAATTCATCTTTTAATTTCAACATTTCTCTCAAGTTGATTTCCATATCAGTAGCCACACCTTGTGCTCCTCCTGATGGTTGGTGAATCATTACTCTTGAATGTGGCAATGCTGAACGTTTCCCTTCGGCACCTGCACACAACAATACTGCTCCCATAGAAGCCGCCATACCTGTACAAATTGTAGCCACATCAGGCTTGATGTATTGCATGGTGTCATAAATTCCTAAACCTGCATAAACACTTCCTCCTGGAGAGTTCAAGTAAATTTGAATATCCTTTGAAGCATCTGCGCTTTCTAAGAATAATAATTGCGCTTGTACAATGTTAGCAATTTGGTCATCAATACCTGTTCCTAGAAAGATAATTCTATCCATCATTAATCTAGAGAAAACGTCTAATTGAGAGATGTTCAACTGGCGTTCTTCAATAATATAAGGAGTCATATTTGTAGGGTTCATTGCCGCAACGATTTTATCGTAATACATGGCATTTACTCCTTGGTGCTTTGTAGCAAATTTTTTAAATTCTTTACCGTAGTTCATTCTTTTTTAGTTTAAGGTTTAAAGTTTAAAGTTTAAGGGCGCTCCACTTGGAACTTTAAACCTTAAACATTTAAAAATAAAGAGCGCCAAAAATAAATTTCTGACGCTCAAATATAACTATTTTTTATTGTTTACCATCTGTAATCAAATCATAAAATTTTGATAATCTCTGCACTTTTAGGGCATTTAACTTAAGACTTTACAATCATACAGACTTCGATTTATTCTCCGTAAGACGCAGCAATAAATTCATCGTAAGTAACTTCTTTAGTTGTTGGCTGTGCTTTTTCTTTGAACAATTCCAATAATTTTTCAGCAACCACTTGGTCAGAAAGTCTTTTTACTTCGTCTTGGTTAGACAATACTCTCGCAACAATTCCTTGAACTTCTTCGTCCGTTGGATTTGTTTGTCCGAATTGTGCCATTTGTTGACGGATATTTTTTGTAGTAAACGTTTTTAAGTCTTCAAAAGTAATTTTGATGTCAGACTGAGCCATTGCTCTACCTTCGATCAATTGAAAACGCAATCCTTTTTCAGAACGTGCATATTCAACTTCTGCTTCTTCTGGAGATAATTTTTTCTCTCCTACAGTTTGCAACCATTTTTTCAAGAACTCAGCTGGTAAATCAAATTTTGTGTTTTCGATTAAGAACTCAGTAACATCTCCTAATAATTTTTGATCTGCTTGAGTTGCAAATTGGTTCTCAGCATCCTCTTTGATTTTTGCTTTCAATTCATCAAGAGAAGCTACTTTACCTTCACCAAACAATTTATCAAACAATTCTTGGTTCAATTCAGCCAATTCTGCTGTGTTGATTGCTTCAATAGTGAAGTTTACATCAACGTCTAAACCATGAACATCATCATGACTTACTTTCATAACGTCCATCAATTGGTGGTCGTCTTCAAATAAACCTTTTGTATTTACAGTAACAACATCACCTACTTTTTTACCAATGAATAAATCAAAAGTAGCTTTGTCTTTAAAAAGATCTGCAGCGATAGTAGTTGCGTTATTAATTCCTTTTTCTTCGTTAGCGAAAGTTCCAGTAACATCAGAATCTGCAGCAACCACTTCTTGTGGAATTGCAGTTCCAAATTGTTTTTGGATACGCTCTACTTGACCGTCAATTAATTTATCATCAGCAGTAACTACGTATTTTACGATATCGTTTTTAGCATCTAAATCCAATTCGAAGTTAGGAACTAAACCAATTTCATATTCAAAAGTCAACTCTTCAGCATCCCAATCAAAGTTTTCATTCACTTTAGGAAGTGGAGTTCCTAGAAGGTTTAATCTCTCCGATTGAATAAAACGCTCAAGCGCTAAATCAACAACCTTTTTTACTTCCTCTTCTTTAATTGCTTTACCATATTGTTTAGCTACAAGATCTTTAGGAACTTGTCCTTTTCTAAAACCTTTTACAGTTGCCAAAGGCATTTTTTCGTTAATTCTTTTTGCTACTTGACCTTTATAATCCATATGAACAACTGTCATTACAATTGTTTCATTTACAGCGTCTATTGCTACTCTTTTAATATCCATCTTCTTCTTTAATTTACATTATAAATTCGGAATGCAAAATTATAAAATTTTTCCAAGCCAACCAAGCTTTTTTATCCTCGATCCTGACGCCTAAGAACGACATATAATTTCGGTCAATTCTAAGTCCAAAAACCGAGTCTCTTCTCTTTATTTTGGGCGTGACCACAAGGGTCAGGTCGTTCGTTCCCGCTTTTATTGATTTACCCTACGGGATAAAACAATAAAGAGCTCCACTACCACCCTTCACGCAACACAAATTGCCAGCAATCACCATTCTACTATAATTTATAAGATAATTAGCCTATATTTGAATTAGAAAAAGATAAAACAATAAATAATACAGCCAAATCACAAAATAAAAAAATGAAAGAAAATTTTAAGTACTACGCAAAACTATCCGGAATTGCCCTGTTTAGTTTTTTAAAAATAAATGTGTTAGCAACATTGATCACCATTACAGTTACTATCATAGAGTTCTTTATATTAACTAAAAACATTGATGCTGGGCATTCTGGACACGTAAGTCCTATTCCTTTTTTAATATTGACATTTTTTACGCGCCCAATTGGTTCTCTATTGTGGTATTTAACTTTTATTTTCAGCCCATTTATCTTTTTTGCACTTTCAAACAAGTACATAATATCAAAATTATCGCACCAATTAATTACCGACAAGTCTGAAAGTTTAATTAACCCTTTTTTAGAAAAAACTTTTCAAAAACTCCAAACTAAACAACCACAAATCTTAAAAAACACTGGAGATTTTTCTTTAAACAAACTCAAAATAATACAAGAGATTCAAAATGATAAAACTGAAAACAAATGGCTGAGAAAGATTATTGTATTTGGCATGAAAAAAATTAAATTAAACGACGTTGATTTTCAGCAGGAGAATCAAAACTTTAACGACATCATCAAAGAAAAAACCATCCAAAGTTTAAAAAACATGTCCGAACCAAGTAAAAAATTGATCTGGATCGTATTTGCCATACAGGGGGCAATTCTACTATTTATTTGGCTGACAGAATATTAACCATTGCTGTTACAAAACACAGACTGTGTAGCTTATCTAAAAAAAAACGCTTCAGTTGCACTTTTTCTTTAGATGGGTACTGAGTAGCTATTAATTTAACAAAACCTCAAACCACTAAAAAATTGGCGTTCATCACTCTTTAAAACACTAAACAACCTATTCGAAGCCTCATAGTTTTTAGCCTACAAGTATTTTAATGAAAAAAAACTGACCCAAATACATCTCCACTATAATGACGGAAACTTTCGTGCTGAGTTCGAAAACATATCAAAAATAAATTTTAAACCATGAAAAACATTGCGCTGTATTTTGCTTTTATTTTGTTTGCAGTCCAAATGAACTTATCTGCTCAAAACACTAAAAAAACAAGCAATTATACTTACCTAGTAAGAGAAGAAACAGGCGACTTAAACAATGATGGAAGAAAGGATAAACTAACCGTTAAAATGGACACCACAGATGCAACACGACCGTTAATGCTACAAATTTTATTATCGCAACCAAACAAAAAATTAACTTTAGCCGTATCTTCAACCAAAATAATTGAACCACAATTACCCGCTGAAAACCACGGAGCATATAACGGATACCAAATTCCAGATTTTTTTATTGAAAATGGCATCCTAACAATGTGGAGCGAAATTAAAAACGGTAATATTACCTACGATTTCAAATATCAAAACGGCAATTTTGAGCTAATTAATGTAAAAAAATTAACAAACAATGCCACCCAAGGCTATACTGACGAAAACACATTATTTACAGAAGCAACGTTTAACTTAATCACGGGTACCCGAATCGAAACCAATGAGTTATTAGGCTCAGACAAAGTATTAAGTCAACGAAAAAAAACAATTATAATGAGGCCACTGCCTAAAATACAAGATTTTAAATTTTCTGATAAAAATTTATTCTAGCAATTCTCAATGGTAACGAGAACTTATAACTCATTACCTCAACCGGTACAATAAGTTATTTTAAATTATTTTTCATTTCTTTACATTTTAAAAACCAGATACAACAACCGTGACCGCTTCGTTGCTTGCAATGACTTTAAATAATTGACATGGTGAATCAAAACACTGTGGAGAATCACATGGTAAAACTAAAAAAAAACTAAAAATGAAATACGAAATAGCTAGTATCGAGATAGAAGAAATTGAAAACTATTTATCCTACATTCGTCCAGAGGAAGAAATGAGGTCTCAAATTGATATTGGATACCGAATTGAAAAACAAAGTGTGTTCATCTTCGAAATTAGACCCGACTGGATGGATCCTAAAGAGAAAGTTGAAAATGATATTGCCAAAGCTACTTATGTTCAAAAAGACGATCAATGGAAAGTTTTTTGGCAAAAATCCGATTTAAAATGGCATGCCTACAAACCGCAACCAACTGTAAAAAATCTATTAGATTTTATTCGATTAATAGAAAAAGATGACTATAGTTGCTTTTGGGGATAGCGTTTTCGCGCTTGTGGCTGTTGCAGAGTTCAAAGACGAAAATTTCTGGCTAAACGAAAAATACAATTTAAAAATAGTAATTTCAGTCAATTTAGCAATAGCCACCAAGGTGCGTTACCCGGTTTACTATTAATCGTAATGATGTCTACATTTCAAAATCTGAATTTCATCATCTATAAATCGATAAATTACTCGATGTTCATCATCAATTCTTCTGGACCAAAATCCAGCATATTTGTGCTTTAACGCTTCTGGATTCCTTATTCCCTTAAAAGGATTCCTTGAAATATCTTTGAGTAGCTCATTTATTTTTTTAACTTTTTTCTTATCTATTTTTTGCCAATACAAATAATCTCCCCAAGATTCGTCAACAAATACATATTTCATTTTACTCCTCAATTAAGTCTTTAGAAAACGATTTTCCACTCTTAAATTTTTCAATTGCAGCATCCAATCTACTCTCGTTCGCTCTGTTCAACAATTCATAATTTGTTGCCATTAATGAATCGTATTCTTCCAATGAAATAACAACAATTCCTGAATCTTTTCCGCGATTGATAATTAGCGTTTCAAAGTTGATTGATACTCTATCAAGGTAAGATTTAATATCTTTTCTGAAATCTGAAATACTTGTGACTATCATAATTAATGTGTTTTGTACAAATTTATGTACAATATTTTATTTTTTTATATTATTTATCCAACTATTGTTGGCAACTTATTTCTATTTCTCGAAATCTCCTTTCATAAATCATAGTGCGTCAGCCTTGATCGCTTCGTTCCTCGCAATGACTTTTGCAATCTTGAAGCATTCCCTCAAACCATAAAGCCAAAAGAATATTAAATAAAAGGTTCAATCGTAAATAATACTTTAATTTTGCTTTCCTCCTTTAAAAAGGCTGTAAAATACAAGTAAATGAAACCGTCCAAAAATATTCTCCCTATAATTGTTATCGCTCAATTTTGTTGCACCTCGCTTTGGTTTGCCAGCAATGCTGTCATGAGTGATTTAGTATTGCATTTCAACCTCAACCCAAATGCCGTGAGCTATTTAACCTCAGCAGTGCAATTTGGTTTCATCTTAGGAACATTAGTCTTTGCTCTATTAGCCGTAGCCGATCGGTTTTCGCCTTCAAAAGTATTTTTAATCAGTGCTTTGCTTGGCGCTGCATGCAACCTTGGGATTTTATGGGATGGAAATAATCTCGCAAGCATGTTGAGTATTCGATTTCTAACTGGTTTTTTCCTTGCCGGAATCTATCCTGTAGGAATGAAAATTGCCGCCGATTATTTTGAAAAAGGATTGGGGAAATCATTAGGCTTTTTAGTTGGCGCGCTCGTTTTAGGAACCGCTTTTCCGCATTTTCTTAAAGGGATGACTTCTGGTTTGCCTTGGGAACTTGTCATTCTCTGCACTGCCGGACTCGCCATTTTAGGCGGATTGATGATGGTGTTTTTAGTTCCTGACGGTCCTTTTAGAAAACCGAGCCAAGGAGTCAACATCAATGCTTTTTTTGGAATATTTAAAAACAAAAATTTACGTACCGCTGCTTTTGGTTACTTTGGTCATATGTGGGAACTCTATGCTTTTTGGGCTTTTGTTCCATTAATGCTCAAAACCTACACGAGCCTCCATACCGAAACACAATTCAATATTCCTATTTTATCGTTTACTATCATCGGTATTGGTGGACTTGCTTGTGTACTGAGCGGTTATTTATCAGAAAGTTTTGGCACTAAAAAAATAGCAACCATTGCTTTGTTACTATCTTGTGTTTGTTGTCTTATATCGCCACTATTATTCACCCAACCTTCAGCAATACTATTTATTGCTTTCTTACTTTTCTGGGGAATGGCCGTAGTTGCCGATTCTCCATTGCTCTCTACCCTGGTAGCACAAAATGCTCCTGCCGAAGTAAAAGGAACTGCACTTACCTTGGTAAACAGCATTGGCTTTGCCATCACAATCATTAGCATCCAATTAATTAGTGGGCTGCAACTGTTGACTAACAGCAGTTTGATTTATTTTTGTTTGGCTATTGGTCCTATCTTTGGATTATTGGCTTTACGCCAAAAAAACAAAAGACAGTAATTTTAAAAATCATCAAAAAATAAAAAAAAATATTGTTTTTTTTGGTATTTTATTATTGTTAATCAATAATTAATTAATATGTTTGTCATGAATTTAAAAAAACATAATCATGAAAAAACTACACTATTTAAAAAACTTTATTAATCTACTTTTCTTTACATCTATCTTTTCCACTTTCCTTGTATCTGTTAAATTAAGCAAAATACTTTTTAATTATAAAATTCAAAAGCCGTATGAAATAGAAAATATCGATTTATCAATAATTGATGTAAATTCAAAAATCGTTTTCAGCCTGATCACAATAAGCTCTTTTATATTTATCTATAGTATTTATCTACTTAGAAAAGTTGTCTTTCTATTCATGGAAAATAAAATTTTTGACCATCAAGTTATTTTACTTTTAAATAAAATAGGGAAAAGTCTAATTTTATCTGCAATATTAAAAGGCACACCTATTTTATTTATTAAAATAATCTATCTTATAAAAATAGGAAACACCCCTGTTAATTTGAATTACATAGGTTTAAATTTTCCTGTAATTACATTAGCATTATTTTTCATGGTATTAAGTGAAGTATTTAAAATTGCAAAAAATCTTAAAGACGAAAACGAACTAACAGTATAATTATGGCTATAGTAATAAACGTTGATGTGATGCTTGCGAAAAGAAAAATGCGCTCTAATGAACTTGCTGAAAGAATTGGCATCACTACCGCAAACCTCTCTATTTTAAAAACAGGAAAAGCCAAAGCAATTCGTTTTTCTACACTCGAATTGATTTGCAAAATATTAGAATGTCAACCAGGGGACATTATGGAATATGTCAAAGAATCTACCTCTTAATTGAGGTTGATTCTTTTTAAATCCTTAAAAAACTACTTTATAATAGACCTCTAAAACATTTAAATGTAAAGAACACGTACATTTGTTTTAGATTAACAACCCTTCAATTGATCAAACAACTAAAATATCTTATTGCGCTCTTTCTTGCTTTTGGCTTGATAGTGAACGATGGTGCATTAGTTTCTTCAATTAATTCAGTTGAATATTACCAATTTTCAAATGCAATTGTAAGTAACGATGCAAAAACGGCTCGCTCAAAAACAGTCTTTTTCAAGCAAATTTCAGCGGCACAGTCCGTATTTTCTATTCCGCTTACTTACCTTCAATTTGCAATCAGCTACAGCCTTAGCGTTCCGGCAATCTTAAAAACCAGAACCCAACTGTTTCAAAAAATCACTTCATTTATTGCCCAAAATTTATTTTTAAACGAGACTATTACTGCTCGTAACGCACACACTAGTTTATACATAGCTTAGAAATCTACTAGGCATTTATGCTTTCTATGGCATAACGATGCTATCAAATGTTTCATCATTTATCAATTACATCATGTATAAACAAAAAAATAAATCGCGTTTAGAGCAATCTACGCACCCTATTCTTTGGGCTAAAAGAAAAATTATGGTAGTCATAACCGCTTTTATGATCGGAATGGCGTCCGGAATGAATGTCGGCGACAGCTTGCCGCACCAAAAGCAAAATCAAACCGAACAACAAGACAAAAAAGATTGATTGAGCAGCTGTAAGACTTAATATCAATGCTGAAATGATACCTTTGTGCTCCACTAAAAACCACAACATGACCCACTTTCCAGTTACCAGCACCACACTCTCTGCAACTGCTCTTGGACAATTCGCTATTGAAAAATACAATTTGAGTGCGAATGCAACTTGCCAATTGTTTAGAACGGGCATCAACCATACCTATTTCATTACTGATAACGATCATAAATATATGCTGCGCGTGTATTGCTACAACTGGCGTTCTAAGGAAGAAATTGAAGCTGAAATTGACCTGCTGTTACTTTTAAAACAAAACAGCACTAGTATTTCATATCCTATTGCTGATCGAAACAAACAGTTTATCCAAGATATAAATGCGCCCGAAGGATTGCGTCATGCGGTACTTTTCTCTTTTGCCGAAGGCGGAAAAATGCGGTTTATGGATCAAGCAACGTGCTTTAAAATTGGCGTACTCATGGCGCAAGTACACCAAATAACAGTAGACAAAAGTTGCAACCGAGTTGCTTATAATCCTGAAACTTTACTAAAAACGCCCTACAAACAAGCGTTACAGCATTTTCCAGCAGAAAATCCAGAAATGCAATACTTAAAAACTGTTTGCGATCGCATAACGCAAACTTTTGAAAGTGTCGATCATTCTGAGATTTCCAAAGGAATTGTTCATTTGGATATTTGGTACGATAATATGAGTATCACTGAGGAGAGCGCAATCACAATTTTTGATTTTGATTTTTGTGGCAACGGTCCGTTAGTTTTGGATGTGGCTTATTTTTGCAAACAGTTGTTTCATATAGAAAACAATAAAGTAGAATACGAGAGTAAAAAAGAACAATTCTTAAAAGGCTACCAAAGCATTCGTTCATTAACCGTTGAAGAGTTACAATTAATACCTGAAGCCGGAGCTGCAATATGGCTTTTTTATCTTGGTGTTCAATCGCAACGATTTGATTGGTCGAATGTTTTTTTGACCGAAAACTATTTAAAATTAATGTATGTAGCCCGATTAAAATCGTGGTTGGATTATCCCGAAAAACAAAAATCATAGAATTGTTTTTTATACATTTTTACGCAAAAAAGCCATGAATACTCATGGCTTTTCTATTATTTTTACTTTGGGTTTAACCCAACAAAAAAGATTACAAAGAAATTAATCCTCTCTAATTTCGAAAATTTTTGTTTTACTAACCGCAATAGCGTCTCCAACGCTTACTCTGCCACTGGCTGCAGCAATTAAATTTTGTCCAAAAATAACATTATTGCCTGATCGTTTGTATTTAGACAAGGTAAGCAAAGGCTCTTTGCCAGCCAAAACTCCTTTTTCGGGATCTACTGTTACGAGTACACATCTTCCACACGGTTTTACCCCATGAAAAAGGTGGTTCCCAATGGTTAATTCGCTCCAAGTCTCCTCTTCGGATGCTTGCCCTCCTGTGAAAACAAAATTGGGCCTAAAACGTTTCATAGGAACTGCTTCTTTCAACCTTGCATTCAAATCATCCAATGCCGTCTGACCAATAATCAAAAAAGGAAATCCATCCGAAAATGAATTGATATCAGCAGTGGTTTGAGCAAAATTTGGATCTACTTTACGATGGCTTTCTTCCGGCATATATACCAATCGAACAGGCTGTTTTAAAATAGTTGAAAACCATGCTGAAAATGACGAACCCACTTCAATAGCATCAACAGCATCATCCCAAACCATCGTTTTTATTAGATCATCTGCTGTAGACTTGTTTGCATTTAAATCAATTTTTAACGTATTTCCTAACTGATCTTTATGACTAATCACCAAATAATTGTCGCTAATATCAGTACCAAAAAGTGCCAACTCGGGTGTTGTTCTTTGAGATAAAAAAACACCTTGCTCATCGACCAACATCCAGCGGCGATCGTGCTCTAAACCACGAGCCGTAACCAATGCTGATTGAACAGCTATTCCTCCTAATGATTTTACAGGATAAATCCAGATTTCTGAAAGTTGCAACATACTGACTTATTTTTTATCAAATCTACAAAAAACCAAATCGAACACCAACAATAAAAAAAGCCTCGAAAGAGTTCACTTTCGAGGCTTAGTTTGAATTTTAAAATGAAAATTGCACTAATTCCCATTTTCTAGTAGCACAATGATTCTAAGAATAAAACCAATCACTGTTTGATACATTTTGTAGCCCGTAGCGGAATCGAACCGCTCTTACATGGATGAAAACCATGCGTCCTAACCGATAGACGAACGGGCCCTGCTTTTGTATTGCGGGTGCAAAATTAGCACTATTTTCGAGATGTGCAAAGCCAAAAGCTAAAAGTCCTTGCATTAAATCTTCTTTTTTTTATTCGAAAATTATAACGGTTTCATTATGAAGGATTACCATTGAAAAACAAATCTAAAAAATTTCATCTCAGCAGTTGTTTATTTTATAAAAAACAGTCAATTTTAAGATAAAAACTACTTTTCAATCCCTTAATAATTTAAATTTAACCCAAAACCAACACCCATATCGCTATCATAATGTGTAGATAGCCCGATGTTTTTACCTATAATATATTTTAATCCTGCCATGTATTCCTTATCCGTATTGACCATAAAAGCCATTCGGACTCTTTTTGAAACAGGAATATCTTCGCGCATTAATTGAAAGCGAATGTTTCCATCCTGAAAAACCTCAGCTTGCGCAATGACTAAAAGCGGCAAAGTATAATTGATTCCTAGACTTATCACAGAACGATTGTCCTTAGTATTGGCTTGACCAAAAACATTTTTTTCTACCTCATCCATCCCAAACTTTCTATAACGCCAGTCAAAACCTATAAACGGCATCAACCACTGATTTTTACCAATATACCTCCCAATATGCGTTTCTGTTTCATATCCATGACTGTCATGATACCCCAAACGCCATTCGGTTTCAAAACTCCATCTTGCATTTTGCACCATGGCGCGGCCATCATTCCCATTGGTTGCAAAATCATTTTCAGCCATAAAATGAGACCCATTACTCTCTGATTGTAATTTTTTATAAGCCCATTCTTTATTGGGCAAAAGTGGATTTGGCGCAGCATTTTGATAACTAAAAACGCGGTTCATTCCCGCCATCATGTGATATAAAATATGACAGTGAAAAAACCAATCTCCATCCGCATTCGCATTAAACTCAATGGTATCCGTTTCCATTGGCATAATATCCAGTACGTTTTTCAACGGAGCGTACTCACCTTTACCATTCAATACTCTAAAATCATGTCCATGCAAATGCATTGGGTGGCGCATCATCGAATTATTATACAAGACAATTCGAACATTTTCGCCTTTTTTAATCAAAATCTTATCTGTTTCTGATAGGACTTTATTGTCCATACTCCACAAATAGCGATTCATATTTCCCGTTAACTCAAAGCGCAATTCTCGAACAGGAGCGTCTTTAGGAAGCGTAGTCACAGTAGGTGATTTTAGCATCGAATAATTTAGCGTTACAATAGCCGCTGGAGCAGCGGTATGGTTTGAATGATCCATCTCAGTCCCCCTATTGTCGTCTTCCTTATCCATTTCCATTGTTGAACTTCCAGTGATTTCTGGATACATAACAGTATTCATATCCATTTTTTGCAAGCTCATATTCATACCCATCTCATTCATGGTTCCATCCATATTCATCATACCATTCATCATTTTCATCCCCTCAAAATAGTTCAATTTTGGTAAAGGTGAAACTAATTGCTTGATGCCATTGCCTATGTAGAGTGAAGCCGATTTTGTACGGTCCTCTGGTGTAGCTAAAAATTCATACGCCGTATTATCAGCAGGAATAGTGACTACCACATCATAGGTCTCCGAAACGCCAATGATTAATCGATCCACTTCAACTGGTTCTACATCATTACCATCATTAGCAACGACCGTAATTTTCCCTCCGGCATAGGTTAACCAAAAATAAGACGAAGCACCTGCATTTGAAATTCGTAAACGCACTTTATCTCCTGCTTTAGATTTACTTAAAACGTTAGCCATAGATTCATTGGCACCATTAATCAAGAATTTATCATAATACACGTCACTCACATCCATGGCTAACATGCGTTTCCATTCATTATTGAATTTGGTTTTAAAATGACCACTCTTTATGGCCTCAGCATAACTTTGGGTTGTTCCTTTTTTAATCGCAAACCAATCGGAGGCGTTGTGCAACATTCGATGTACATTCTTCGGATTGTAGTTTGTCCACTCACTCAAAACCACAGGAACAGCGGGCAAATCGTCAATTCCTTTTCTAAAAGTAGGATCGTGCTCTTTTTTCTTCAAAATCAATGCACCATACATCCCTATTTGTTCCTGCATTCCAGAATGACTATGATACCAATGCGTACCACTTTGAATAACAGGAAACGTATATTTATGAGTCGTATTTGGCGCTATAGGCATTTGTGTTAAAAACGGCACTCCATCCTCTTGGTTTGGTACAAATAAACCATGCCAGTGCAACGAAGTGGACTCTTTTAGCTCATTATGCACATAGATTTCGGCAATATCGCCCTCTGTAAAAGTAAGCGTTGGCATCGGAATTTGTCCGTTGACCGCTATCGCTTTTTTATCTTTTCCTGCAAAATTGACAATCGTATCTCGTACGTACAAATCGTAGCGCACTACTTTTTGAGCCGTACCCGAAAAGAAAGCCATTAGCAATCCCATTATGTATATTTTACTTTTCATGTTTTTTAACTTCTAGTACAATTATTTTTTCTTTCTATACAAATGAGCTGCCACCAACAATAACAAAGCAAAAATCAATATCGACACCCACCAAAAAACAGGCATACCCATAAATACATAAGATCCCATGTGCATCCCTTCATTTCCATGATTATCCATAACTTTATATTTTAATATTAATAAAATACTATATACCCAACCCGCTTGGGCGTAATTCTAATTTTGTTGCTTTTTAACCACATAGAAACATAGACTTTGTAAATCATGAAAATCGTTTCACTTTATAATAGAAAACAATAGCGACGTGAACCCAAGAACTGGGCGAACCAACTTTTCTTTTTCTATGTTTCTATGCGGTTAAATTTTGCATTTAGGAGCTTAATTGTTTTTATATTAAATAGGTGAAACAAGTTATTTATCTATAATTTCAAACCTCGTAATCGCAGTGCATTTGCAATAACCGAAACCGAACTAAAACTCATGGCCAAAGCGGCTATCATAGGCGATAATAACCATCCAAAAACAGGAAACAAAACCCCAGCCGCGACCGGAATTCCGATGACGTTGTAGAAAAAGGCAAAAAATAAGTTTTGATGGATGTTTTTCATCACAGCATGGCTCAGTTTTTTAGCTTTCACAATGCCTTGTAAATCACCTTTTACGAGTGTTATTTTGGCGCTTTCAATAGCTACATCTGTTCCCGTACCCATGGCGATCCCCACATTGGCCTGAGCCAAAGCCGGCGCATCATTAATACCATCACCCGCCATTGCTACAATTTTTCCTTCGGCTTGTAAACGTTTGATTTCGTTCAATTTATCTTGTGGCAAACAACCCGCTATAAAAGAGGTTAGATGCAGCTCATTGGCCACAGCCTTAGCCGTATTCTCATTGTCACCCGTTAACATAATCACTTCGATTCCTTGCGCCAATAATTCTTTAATAGCGTTGGCGCTAGTCCCTTTTATCGCGTCTTTGATGGTTACAAACCCAACTGCTACAGCATCAACTGCAATGTATGAAACTGTTTTCCCCAACTTTTGCTCGGCTATCAATTTACTTTCAAGATCGGGAGCAATTGTTGCTTGCACTTGATCCATCAACTTTTTATTTCCAAGCGACACTTTTTTATCCCCAACGGTTCCTGTAACTCCCATTCCTGTAACCGAATCAAAATCGTTTACTTCGATTAAAGCTATGGTTTTCGCTTTCGCAAATTGAACTACGGCTTGCGCCAAAGGGTGCTCACTATATTGATTTAGCGAAGCAATCATTTGCAGCAATTCGTCTTCATTATTCGCATTCGAATATACTTTTTCAACCGAAGGTTTCCCTTCAGTAATCGTTCCCGTTTTATCAGTAATCAATACATCTACGGTATTCATAATTTCAAGCGCTTCGGCATTTTTTATCAAAACCCCAGATTGCGCCCCCTTACCTACCCCAACCATCACAGACATAGGCGTGGCTAGACCTAATGCACAAGGACAAGCTATAATTAATACCGCAATTGCATTGATAAAACCATACACCAAAGCCGGATCTGGACCAAAAACAGCCCAAACAAAAAAGGTTGTCACCGAAACTCCTACAACAATAGGAACAAAATACTTGGCAATCCTATCGGCTAATTTTTGAATTGGTGCTCTCGAACGACTGGCATCGGTCACCATTTGCACAATTTGCGAAAGCAAAGTTTCAGATCCTATTTTCTCTGCCACCATTACAAATGATTTGGTTCCGTTTATAGTTCCAGATATCACTGCATCATCAAGTATTTTATCAACAGGAATAGGTTCTCCAGAGATCATTGATTCATCGATTGTTGCTTCGCCCTTTGTTATTTTTCCATCAACTGGAATTTTGTCTCCTGGTTTCACGCGTAATAAATCGCCTCTTTTTATATCCTGAATCGAAATTACTTTATCTATTCCATCCACCACCAAAGTCGCTTTGGTAGGCGCTAGTTTCATCAATTCTTTGATCGCACCGCTAGTTCTACTGTGTGCTCTAGCTTCGAGCAACTGACCTAATAACACTAAAGTCAAAATAACAGTCGTTGCCTCAAAGTACAAATGCACCGTTCCTGCCTCGGTTTTAAACTCGGACGGAAAAAAATCAGGAAAAAACAACCCAAAAACACTAAATAAAAACGCAACACCAGCTCCAATACCAATCAAAGTAAACATGTTGAGATTCCAAGTGATCACGGATTTGTACGCGCGTACAAAAAACATCCAAGCAGCATAAAAAACAACTGGAATTGACAAGCCAAATTGCACCCAATTCCAAGTTTGCATATCCATGATTTTCATCAAAGGATTTCCTGGAATCATATCAGACATGGCTATGATAAAAATAGGCAAGGTAAAAGCAATTGCGATTTTCATTTTTCGCATTAAATCATCATACGTTTTGTTCTCGGAAGTAGCTGTGGGTTCCATTGGCACCAAATCCATCCCGCAAATAGGACAATCACCAGCTTCGTTTTCGATAATTTCAGGATGCATTGGACAAGTATATTGCACCGCTTGTTGCGGTAGGGGTTGCTGTACTAAATCCATTCCGCATACAGGACAATCACCAGCTTTGTCATACACTTTATCGCCTTCGCAAAACATAGGACAATAGTATTTTCCAGCTGCTACTTTTACAACAGGAGCGTTCGTATGATTGTGCTTTGTTGTTGCGTTGCAACATGACTTCACTTCTATTGGGACACCCTCATTCCCTACTCCCATATCCATCGTAATCGAATAATTTCCCGCGGCGCTTAATGCTTCTTGAAATACGGTAGTCGCAATATGTTGCTCCATAGTAATTGTTGCTATAGGCGGCTCTAGCGTTACTGTCGCTTCTAGGCCATCAATAGCGTTTAGTGTTTTTTCTACTTTGGTTCTACAACCATTACAGGACATGCCTGTTATTTTATACGTATGTGTCATCTTTTTAAATTAAAAAAGCGCCATCTAATTTCTTGATCGCGCTTTTGATTTTGTTGCTATTTTATGGTTTCTGTAACACTACCACAAGTTAACATTTGGTTTCCGTAGTATGGGTTTTTAACCCCTTTTTCTTTACTCAACCAGCTTGCGCCTTTTCCGCCATTTGCCATCGGACAAAATTGAGCATACACAGGCTGACTGTATTTTGATGCTTTCAAAACGATTTGCATATTACTTGACAATACCACAAAAAGCGCTCTTTGCCCTTTTATATCAGCTGTTGTTGCCATTTTTTGCACATTGGCTTGAATCTTTTTATTCATTTTCAACCAAGTTGCTTGCTCCGTTTTTGACAATGAAGCTGCTTTCACCTCATTTACAGATTCTAGTAATTCTTTGGCCTTGGCCACTGCATCTTTTGCATCTGTTTTTACTAAAGCATCCTTTAACAAGAAGTAGTTATCAAATACTGCAGTTAAAGAACTAGCCGCAGCTTCCTGATTGTATAAAGGAGTTGTTGCCTTTGCCATTGAAACAGATAAGAATAAACTTAGCGCGAAAAATAATGTTATTTTTGATTTCATTTTATAGTGATTTAGAATTGTACATGAATACTCTACAAATTTCGGACTTAAGTCCATTTTATTTGTTGTATAATTTTAATTATTATTTGTATGTTTAAATAGTGTCTATTTGTTTTCTGTTGTTTTCCTTGATTTTTTTAAAAACTGTTGGTGTTACGCCTGTTACTTTTTTAAATTGATTACTCAAATGAGCTACATCTGTAAAATGCAGTTTAAAAGCAATTTCACTGAGCGACAATTCCTTATAACGCAACAATTCTTTTACTTTTTCAATGCGTTGTAAAATGTAATATTGCTCAATTGTTGTGGCCTCCTGTTCTGAAAACTGTTGACTTAAACTGTTGTAATCCTGAGACAGTTCCTGTACTAAATACTGAGACAAATTCACCTTTAACTCACTCTGTTGATAGTGAACCAACTGAATAATTAAATTTTTGATTTGCGTTACCGTTCGGTCTTTGGTATTAGCAATTAGCTCAAAACCTAAAGCAATTAACTTAGTAGCCAAATCTTGCTTCACCGTAGCATCCAAGGGCGTTTCAAAGACTACTTCACCAAGAGCAACTGATTTATACGGAATTGCCAGCCGTTGTAATTCGGCCTTAACAACCATAATGCACCGGTCGCAAACCATGTTTTTAATATATAGTACCATCGTTATTTTAAGATTTCTAATGTGCTTCCACAACTTAACATTTTAGCACCATAAAAGGGGTTTTTAATCGGTTCTTCCTTTGACAACCAGTTGGCAGCCGCTCCTTTATTATACATTGGACAGGCATTATAATAGACTGGTACCGTAAGATTTGACACTTTAACTAGTTCATACATTTTTGTAGAAAGCGTAGCAAAATGATCTCTTTGGTGTTTTATATCTTGCGTTCCCGCAATATGTTCGGCATCTTCTTTTAGCTCTATCATTACTTTCATCCAGGCCATATGCACTTTCATGGATAATGCTTCCATTTTAACAGCATTGAGCTTTTGGAATAAATCAGCCGCAATTGTTGCCGTCTTTTTACTATCCGATTGCACTAAGGCCTCATGGAGTGAAAAATAAGCATCAAAAACTGGATTCAACTGCTCCTCCTTACTAGTACTCACCTCCCCCTCATGTTGTTCCTGATTTTTTTGATCGTCCATTTTTATTTCTGTTTTCTCAGCAACTTTCAATTCCCTTTCATATTGACAGCATCCTGGAAGCTTATTGTAAGCATCTGTAGGTGCAAGAAAACTTTGACTATCATAGCCCGCGAGCGCAACTCGTTTTAGAATTTGGGCTTGATTGGTTTGTGTAGAATCGAATATTATTGTCGCTATCTTACTGTCTTTGTCCCATGACAGCGCTGCTATTTTACTTTTATTCCCTGCTTTTTCTATGATTGCCTTACACATGCCGCAATTGCCCATAATTTTCACAGTCTCTGTTTTTGCATTTTTAACTTGGCCCTGAGCCAAAGTAATAGAGAGCAAAAAACCACATCCCATTACAATTTTATATATTGAATTTTTCATTTTTTTGATTTTTTTAAAGATAGAAACCACTACTTAACATCACGTAATGCATGACGGTATTAATCATGCGCACGCCTACTTACATCAAGTATCGAATAGTATAAATCTACGAATTTTAATTGGTGTTTGTCGGTGTATTCTCTGAAACTAAATAAGAACACAACCCATTTATGGCTGTTGAAACCAAGTTTTAGCTTATTTTAGGTATAAGCCAAATGGAAGAATAGCCATCCAAAGGAAAGGTAGCCGAATAATGATTTTTGGGTTTTTGTAATTCAAAATCGAATAGCGAACTCGGTAATTCGAACTCTGCTACCAGAGGAATAGCTGCATTTACTACAGAAACACTGCAAAGTGAGTGACCGCATTTTCCGGTGCATTTTTTGGAAGTCGAATGATGCGTCATCCCACAACAATCTTTTGCAACGGCTTTAGCTTTCACTTCCTTAGAACATTGTTCTTTTTTGACTGATTTACCGCAAGCCATAGCAGTTTCAGGCATCAATAAGAAGCCTAACAAAACAACTAAAACAAAGTAAATTTTTCTCATCTATTGCTAATCACGATTCAAAAATAAAAGATTCCTACCAAAAACAGTTACAATAATTTGTTAAAAGCAGAAATCTTTAATTGATGTTCAACTGGTTTTTTTATTTGCTTTCGCCAAATAGTGTGTACATAAGCGACTGAGAAACTGATAATATCACACTAAACAACAAAGCTGTCCAGAACGAGTTAACACTAAAGCCACCTACAATATTATCACACAATAAAATAATTATAGCGTTGATTACTAATAAAAACAACCCTAAAGTCACAAAAGTGATCGGGAAGGTTAATAGCACCAATATAGGTTTAATAAATACATTTAATAATCCAAGCACAACGGCTACGATTAAGGCTGTTGAAAAACCAGCCACATGAACTCCAGTCATAACATTCGACAGTACAACGACTAAAATTGCAGTAATTAGAATTCTAAAAAGTAGTTTCATATTTTTTATATTTTACCTAAAAGTACACATTTTTAATTAATTATTTGATTCCAAAAAAGCAGCTGCGAGTTGATGAAACAGTTTTGGATTTTCGGCATGAAGCCAATGCCCTGCATTGGGGATCGTTTCAAAACTTGCCAATGGGAAATGTTTTTTAATAGCATCAAAATCTCCGTCCTTAATATAAGCCGAATTTCCGCCACGAATAAAAAGTGTTGGTTTGTTGTACACAGCAGCCTCGGGAAGCGCTACTCCTATTTCGTCTAATTTTTTATTAAAAACCGAAAGATTAAAGCGGAAAGCAAGCTGACCTGGTTCTTGCCAAAACAAACTTTTCATTAAAAATTGACGAGTCCCAAAGTCAGTGATGTATTCTTCCAGCGTAGCTTCTACTTCGGCGCGGCTTGGTTTTTTAGCAAAATCGATAGCGTTCAAGCCTGCAAGAATAGTTTGGTGGTGTTGCGGGTAGAATTTTGGTCCAATATCAGCAATAATCAATTTATCGATCATTTGAGGATAAGTAGCTGCAAACAACATGGCTGTTTTTCCGCCCATAGAATGGCCAATAACAGATACCTTTTCTAAATTATGCCCTTTACAATAGTCAAATACGTCTTGCGCCATGAGCTCATAACTAAATTCTTCTGACTGAAAACTACGTCCATGATTGCGCAAATCGAGTAAATGTACTTGATAGCCTTCTGTCGATAATTGTACCCCTATGGTTTTCCAATTGTCTGACATTCCTAAAAACCCATGTAAGATTAAAAGCGGTTTTCCTTCTCCTTCTATTTTTGAATATAGCATTTTCTTGAATTTTGTGCGGTTTGCGTGAGATTTGAGATTAAGAGGAGGACAGCCAGTGGCTGTCAGGTACTTTAAAAAAATCCTCTTTCAAAACGTGGTACGCCCCAATTATTCTATTTTAATTTTTGCAAATACATATTGACAACGTTTTCTAGACCTAGGTACAAAGCCTCCGAAATTAAGGCGTGACCGATAGAAACCTCTAATAAACCCGGTATATTTTGCTTGAAAAACTGAATGTTATCCAGACTCAAATCATGTCCTGCGTTGATCCCTAAACCCAATTCGTTTGCCAAAACCGATGCTTTTACATACGGATCAATGGCGTTGTGATTGCCCAAACTGTATTGATGTGCAAAGGCTTCGGTGTACAATTCAATGCGATCAGCACCAGTTTTTTTGGCTCCTTCGATAATTTCTAAAACAGGATCAACAAAAATCGATGTACGAATGTTGTTGCGTTTGAATTCTTGAATCATTTCAGTCAAGTAAGCCTGATTTTTAATGGTATCCCAACCTGCTGATGATGTTATTGCACCAATTGTATCTGGCACTAAAGTGACTTGCTCTGGCTTGCACTCTAACACTAAATCGATGAAATTGTGTTGTGGATTTCCCTCTATATTGAATTCAGTATGGACGATTGCTTTTAGATCTCGCGCATCTTGATAACGTATGTGGCGCTCATCTGGGCGTGGATGAATGGTGATTCCTTGGGCTCCAAATTTTTGAATATCGGTGGCTACTTTTAATAAGTCAGGCACATTACCCCCACGAGCATTACGTAAAGTAGCTATTTTGTTGATGTTTACACTTAACTTTGTCATTGGAATACTTTTTGATTATAAATAACTGATTAACTGACGCAAAAATACAAAGTAAAAGGTAGGGGATTTTGCCTTTTTTTGATTATTTTGCATAAAAATTGAGGATTTACAAGAGATGGAAATTACAAACTACATAACAACTGACTTTAAAGCCATTGACAGCCAAGATACTATTGCGACTGTTAGGGATTTTTTTGAGGAAATTAAAGTTTCTCACTTCCCCGTTATTGAGGAAGGCGTTTTTATTGGTAATTTATCTGCAGAGGATGTTGAAACTTTTGAAGATGACAAAAAAGTAATCGACTACAAATACACTTTAGAAACTTTTTTTGCCAGAACAGACAATGTTTGGCTAGAAGTTTTGGAGGTTTTTGCAAAGAATCACTCTAATTTAATTCCCGTACTAGATGATAATAACGCTTATGTGGGTTATTATGAGATTGAGGATATCCTTAGCTTTTTTCATCAAACCACTTTTTTAAAAGAGCAAGGACGTATTATAAAAGTTAAAAAAGGAGTACTTGACTACTCGATGAGCCAGATTACTCAAATTGTAGAAAGCAACAATGGTAAACTTTTGGGTTTATTTATATCTGATTCGGATGTAGACACCATTGAAGTGACTATGAAAATAAGCCTGGGTGCTATCAATGAAATCATTCAAACCTTTAGAAGGTATAATTATGAAATCACATCAGAACATCATGAGGATGATTACATCAATAACCTGAAAGAACGCTCGGACTATTTAGACCGATACCTTAATATATGATAGATTATTTAGTTTATTAACTATGTCGCCTACCTTATCAAAAAAATACAAAACAACGATTAAGCAAAAAAAATGAAAGTAGCCATTTACGGTCAATATTATCAAAACAGCACAGAACCCATCATTCGGGACATATTCGTTTTTTTTAATCAAAACAACGTTGAACTTGTAATTGAAGCTAATTTTCTTGAAATGCTTTATGACAAAAAGATTGTACAAAAAGAGTACAACACTTTTTCGTCGCATACAGAACTTGACTCTACATTTGACATCCTAGTGAGTATAGGTGGTGACGGAACAATACTAAGAGCAGCTACTCTTGTTCGAGACTCAGGCATCCCTATTTTAGGAATCAATGCAGGGAGACTTGGTTTTCTTGCCACAGTGCAAAAAGAGAATATTCATGAATTTTTACAAATTGTTCTAGACAAAAAATACACCTTATCACAGCGCACCTTATTAAGTCTTACCTGCGATCCACCAAACGAAGCACTGCAAGACATTAATTTTGCCATGAATGAAATCTCCGTTAGCCGTAAAGACACGACTTCGATGATTACAATTGACACTTATTTAAACGACGAGTTCCTCAACTCCTATTGGGCAGATGGATTGATAATCTCTACTCCTACAGGATCGACAGGATACTCCTTAAGTTGTGGCGGTCCCATATTGACTCCAGATGTAAAAAGCTTGGTGATTACCCCAATTGCTCCACACAATTTAAACGCTAGACCGCTAGTTATACCCGACACCACAACCATTAAACTGAAAGTATCCGGCCGTGAGGATAACTACTTAGTGTCCTTGGACTCGAGAATTACATCGGTAGGAAACGAATCGGTTTTAACGATTAAGAAAACACCTTTCCAAATAAACATGGTGGAAATCCCGGATGAAACGTTTCTAAAAACCCTTAGAACCAAATTACTTTGGGGAGAAGATAAAAGAAATTAAACCTTTTTACAGCGAGCCTATACAATTTCAGCTTTTTTTTCGTTTTGATTAAACAACTTCAATAATGGATTCATTGAAATGTCTTTTTATGAAATAATCATGACATTTAACATATTGAATATTGATTCCTATTGATTATTATTATATTTGCACGCAATTTTAAATTAAAATGAATAAAATTTTCAGCTTATTTATATGCTCTTTGTTAAGTTTAACCATGCAATCACAAATACATGAAGTAGGTGTGTTTCTAGGAGGCAGCAATTACATAGGAGACATAGGACCAACTACTTATGTAGCCCCCAATGAACCTGCTTTTGGATTACTGTACAAATGGAACAAAAGTCCCAGGCATGCTTATCGGTTTTCGTATACGCAAACCAAGTTGACTTCAAGCGACCATAACTCTAAGGAACCTAGCAGGAATCAGAGAGGTTACGATTTTGAAAATAACATAAAAGAAGTATCTTTAGGCCTTGAATTCAATTTTTTCGACTTTAATTTACACAAATTAGAGCGTAAAGTAACGCCTTATGTATATTCTGGAATTAGCTATTTTAGATACGATGAGCTATATATTACAGGCGGATCAACTAGAATTGACAAAGCCGCAAATGGATTTGCAATCCCCATGACAGTAGGAGTAAAATCGAACATATGGCCTAATTTAATTTTAGGAATCGAAGTAGGAACACGCTTTTCCTTGACTGACAATATTGATGGAAGTAACCCCAAAAACAGCAGTTTAAAGCCGCTACGATTTGGAAACATAAATAATAATGACTGGTATGTTTTTTCTGGTATTACATTAACGTATACATTTGGAGAAAAACCCTGCTATTGCCCTGAATAAAAAAAATGGATTTACTAGATAAAATAGATAAGAATAAATTACCCCAACACCTTGCCATAATCATGGATGGGAATGGACGTTGGGCAAAACAACAAGGGTTACTAAGAGCTCTTGGGCACGAGAGTGGTACAAAAGCCGTTAAAACTACCATTACAACTTGCGCACAATTAGGAATTGAAAACCTCACATTGTATGCCTTTTCTACCGAAAACTGGAATAGACCAAAGCTTGAAGTAGATACCTTAATGAAACTACTGATAAAGTCGTTAAAAAAAGAACTCCCTACTCTTATCAAAAACAATATTCGATTGAACACCATAGGGAATATCGAAAAACTACCTTCATCGGCTCAAAAAGAACTTGTTGATGTTATTGAAAAAACAAAAAACAATACCCGAATGACCCTTACATTAGCCTTAAGTTATGGCTCTAGAGAGGAAATCGTAAATGCCGTTAAAAACATCAGTAATAAAGTTAAAAATAATATAATTTCAATAGACTCTATTGACGATTCAATTATAAATGAGCATCTTTACACGCAAAATTTACCGGATGTAGATTTATTAATACGAACAAGTGGAGAGCACAGAATAAGTAATTTTCTGCTTTGGCAAATCGCCTATGCAGAATTATATTTTACAGATGTATTGTGGCCAGACTTTAAAGAACAAGATTTATATGAGGCTATCGTTAGTTATCAAAAAAGAGAGCGTAGATTTGGAAAAACAAGTGAACAAATTAAATAATTTTTTAGTGTTAAACAAAAGTATAAAAGCAGTCCTTACCTTACTATTATTAGGTAGTTTTTCCCAAATTAAAGCGCAAGATAGAGTTCCTTTTGATCAAGGTAAAAAATACATCTTGGCTGACGTATCTGTCACCAGTAAAATTAGTTTTAACGAACAAACGGTAGTTACATTTGCAGGCCTCCAAAAAGGACAAGAAATAACCGTTCCTGGTGAAGAAATCAGTGCTGCTATTAAAAAACTAGGTAAACTAGGCCTTTTTGACGAAATCTCTTTCTACATCAACCACATTGAAAATGACAGCATCTACCTAGATCTTGACATTAAAGAACTTCCCAAATTAGGCGAAGTGAAATTTGTAGGGGTGAAGAAAAGCAAAGTAGATGCCCTAATTAAAGACAATTCCTTAACCAAAGGAAAGGTAGTTAATGAAAACTTGATTACGACTGCTAAAAACTACATCGAAAACAAATACAAAAAAGACGGATACTTTAATACTAAAGTAAACATCAATACAATCAAAGATACCGCTACCGTTAACCAAGTAAACATGCTTGTTAACGTTGATAAAGGTGATAAAGTAAAGATAAGCAAGATTGACTTTATAGGTAACGAAAAAATATCTGACAAGAAGCTTAAAAAAGCGATGAAAGACACCAAAGAAAAAAATATTTTTCGCGTTCTTAAAGTTTCAAAATTCATCAAAGATAAATACAAAGCCGACTTAGAAAAAGTTATCGCAGCCTACAAAGAAAAAGGATATAGAGATGCGAGAATTATATCAGACACTGTTGCTTTTGATAAAGCCAAAAACGCATTATCTATCAAAGTAAATGTAGAGGAAGGAAACAAATATTATTTTGGTAACATTAAATTCTTAGGAAACACTGTTTATTCTGATCAATTTTTAAACCGTATTGTAGGGGTTAAAAAAGGAGAAACATACAATGGTGTACTTCTGGAAAAAAGAATTGCAGACAAATCTAAACCAGATGGTGAAGATATTACCAACTTATACCAAAACAACGGATACTTATTCTCTAACATCAACGCTGTAGAGGTAAAAACAGCCAATGACACGATTGACTTTGAAATTAGAGTAACCGAAGGTCCATTGGCATACTTTAACCACATTACAGTTGTAGGAAATGACAAAACAAATGACCGTGTAATATACCGTGAGTTAAGAACGAAACCAGGAGAAAAATACAGCAAAGAATTATTAGTTAGAACCATTCGTGAAATTGGTCAATTAGGATTTTTTGATCCTGAAGCAATCGATCCGAAATTTAGAAATGTTGATGCTGGAGCAGGTACTGTAGATATTGAATACAACTTAGTTGAAAAAGGATCAAGCCAAATCGAACTACAAGGTGGTTATGGTGGTGGTGGATTCATTGGAACTTTAGGACTTTCGTTCAACAATTTCTCTGCTAGAAACATATTAAATAAAGAATCATACAAACCATTACCTATGGGTGACGGTCAAAAAGTATCTTTACGTTTACAAGGAAGTACCTACTTTCAAACATACAGTGTATCGTTCTCTGAACCATGGTTTGGACAAAAGAAACCAGTACAATTTAGTTCGTCCATTTCATATAGTAAACAATTTTTAAACAATTATGTTACTCAAAGTGTTGACAAAAGCAAAAGCTTCAACATATTAACGATGTCTATTGGATTAGCCAAAAGATTAACCGTGCCAGATGATTATTTTGTACTATCACAATCGTTAAGTTACCAACACTATGACTTGAATAATTACAACACTGGATTATTTACTTTTGGAAATGGTGCATCAAGAAACTTAGCTTATACATTAGGAATCTCTAGAAGTAACAAAGGGGTAAACCCAATATTTCCAACTTATGGTTCTGAATTTAGCTTAACTGGAAAATTCACACTTCCTTACTCTTTATTTAATGGAGTGGATTATGCAACCCTAGGTGATCAAGAGGCCTACAAGTTAAAGAACACTACTGATAGATCAAACCAAGTTGATGCTAATGGAAACACTGTAAACATTGGTGACTACATTGATGCTTCTGGAAACAAAGTATTCAACTACCAAGATGCAGCAGCAGATCCAGCACTAGTAGATCAAAAGAAATTTAACTGGTTAGAATATTACAAAATAAAATTCAAAGCAGACTGGTACACGAAAGTATATGGTAAATTAGTCTTAAGAACATTGACTGAATTTGGTTTCTTAGGTGCATACAATCAAGATAGAGGATCTATTCCTTTCGAAAGATTCTACGTAGGTGGAGACGGAATGGCAAATTACTCAATGGATGGTAGAGAAACAGTACAATTAAGAGGATACAAAAACAACAGTTTAACTCCTATCAATAGCGCAGGTGATCAAATTGGAGCAACGGTATACAATAAATTCTCTATGGAATTACGTTATCCTATAACATTGAAAGCTTCGGCATCTATCTATGCCTTAGCGTTCTTAGAAGCAGGATCATCATACGCCAATTTCAAAACATACAACCCATTTGCTTTAAGTAGATCTGCAGGTGTTGGTTTACGTGTATTCATGCCAGCGTTTGGATTATTAGGAATTGATTTTGCCCGTGGATTTGATCCTATAGGTGACAATTTACAATCAGTGACTTTCATCATTGGACAACAATTCTAAAAGAGTGCCATAGGAGTTTCTAACAAAAAGAAGTTATGAGAAAACAATTTTTATTTTTATTTTTGGCACTAGCTGTTGGTTACACAGCTCAGTCGCAAACCAGAGGAACAAAAGTTGGCTATATTGATATGGAATACATTTTACAAAATGTACCCAATTATACAGAAGCTTCATCGCAACTAGAACAAAAAGCTCAAAAATGGAAGCAAGAAATTGAAACCAAAAAGATTGAAATCACCAAAATTAAAGATGCCTTAAATGCCGAAAAAGCATTATTGACAAAAGAATTAATTGAGGAGAGAGAAACAGAGATCAAATTTCTTGAAAACGAAATGCTAGAATACCAACAAAGCCGTTTTGGACCAAGAGGAGATTTAATGATTCAAAAATCGTTATTAGCAAAACCTATTCAAGATCAAGTATTCACAGCAGTTCAAGATATTGCTGACGCAAAAAAATATGATTTTATCTTTGACAAATCATCGGATTTAACAATGATATATGCTGCAAAGCGATTTGATATTAGCGACCAAGTATTAAGAGTAATTAACAGAACCGACAAAAGAGAGCAACTGACCAAAAAACAACTTGCTGCAGAAGAAGCAAAGGACAATAAAGAAGATGCAATTGATGAAAATCCTGCTATGGCCGAAAGGCAAAAAATACTAGACGACAAAGCAGCAGCTAGAGAAAAACTACTTGCCGACAGAAAACTAGAACAAGAACAAAAAGTAAAGGAATACGAAGCAAGAAGGCAAAAATTGCTAGAAGATAGAGCTGCTAAAAAAAATGGCACGGTTTCTGCCTCTACACCAACAGAAGCGTCAGGCACAACTGCTAAGACTGAAGAAAAAACCAGTTCTAAGACTGCAGTAGAAGACGCTAGACAAAAACAAATTGATGATAACGCAGCTAAACTAGCCGAAAGAAAAAAAGCGCTAGAGGACAAAAGATTAAAAATTTTAAAAGAAAGAGATTCTATTAAAAAGGCCAACGAGCTAAAAATTAAACTAAAACAATAACTTAATTACTTAATATTTTAAAAACGATGAAACAAATCAAAACTTTATTAATTGCTGCATTATTTATTCTTGGAGCAAATCAAACGATCAATGCACAAGCAAAAACTGCACATGTTGATGTAAGTGAAATCATGTCTAAAATGCCAGCTATGCTAGATGCTCAAAAGCAACTAGAAAAATTGAGCACTACTTATGATGCAGATTACAAAAAAATGGTTGAAGAATATCAAGCTAAATTAAAGAAATACGAAGCTGAATCTGCAACTGTTACTGATGCTATCAACGGTGACCGTTCTAAAGAAGTTCAAGACATGCAAAAAAGAATTGTTGACTTTAGAGACAACGCTCAAAAAGAATTACAACAAAAAGAATCTGATATTGTAAAACCTTTAATGGAAAAAGTAAGAACTTCTATCCAAAAAGTTGGAAAAGCTAAAGGTTTCCAATACATCCTTGATGGTTCTACTTTATTACTTGCTGATGGTCCAAACTTGACTGCAGATGTAAAGAAAGATTTAGGTTTCTAATCTAAAGAAAATAAATAATCAAAAAACCGCTCATTACTTTCAGGTCTTGAGCGGTTTTTTTGTAGTGCTATTTTTTAGGATATTTAATCGAATGCGCTTAACTTTGTTTCAATGAACAACAACAAACCCATAGGAATCTTTGACTCAGGCATAGGAGGAACTTCAATTTGGAGAGAAATAAATCATTTACTTCCTAATGAAAAAACCATCTACCTAGCTGATAGTAAGAATGCGCCTTACGGCCAAAAATCTAAAGAAGAGATCATTGCGCTAAGCATGAAAAATACCGATCTACTTATTGAAATGGGATGTAAATTGATTGTAGTTGCCTGCAATACTGCAACAACAAATGCTATAAAAGAATTAAGAGCTAAATATGACATTCCTTTCATAGGGATCGAGCCGGCAATCAAGCCCGCAGCAACCAATTCGAAAACACAAACCATAGGCATACTTGCCACGCAAGGAACACTAATTAGTGAACTCTTTTATAACGCGATACAAAAGTTTAAAAACACAAAAATCGTAGAACAAGTAGGACACGGATTGGTACAACTTATTGAGAATGGCGAAATCAACTCGGCAGAGATGACGGAATTATTACAATCCTATTTACAACCCATGATTGCTGCAAATATTGATTACCTCGTTTTGGGATGCAGCCACTACCCTTATCTTATTCCTCAAATTAGAAAAATACTTCCAGAACACATCCAGATAATAGATTCTGGAGAAGCTGTTGCAAAACAAACTAAAAACATCCTTCAAAACAAAATAGGATTTTCATCGCATACGAATAACACCCCTGTTTTTTATACGAATACTAATCCTATTGTATTGAAAGAAATCTTAGAAAACAAATACGAAGTGATCGAAAAAGATTTTTAATTAATCGAATTTTCTTTTCACGAACCATATTCCATCTAAACTTAAGTTAACAGATATCTTATGGTAGTTTTCCTTTATCAAACCATTACTGACGCTACCTTTTTGCCCGTATGAATAAGTGACATTCAAAGCTGAAAAAGTTCTATTCTCAACCGGCAACGACACTCCTAAGGAAAGTGACATATTATTGATTCGTTTATTATCAACTTCTAAAAAACCGGTGTCGTAGTTAAAACCCGTTGCGTACTTAATACGATCAAAATAACTTCTAATATTTTTAGGTTTACTAAATGAAAAACCCATCGCAAATTTATCTTGATTGACATAAGTCCCATAGATATCCGATTGATTTGTAGCATTCCACAAACTCTTTGTATAATCCATGGTGAAGTTGACATTGTTCTTAAAAACCTTACTCACCCCAACTCCTACTTCTAATGGCAAATAATAATCAACCACATCATAGTTAGCATCTGTTTCTATAGTACTTGAAGTAAGTGTAGAACCATTATAAGAAGTAACTGATTGCGTTTTTGAAGCCCCTATTTGGCTAGGCGATTTAATATTGATACCTAAAGACATCGTTGAGTCTACTTGTACTTGTCCTCCTAGCGATGCTCTCACACCTTTGTAATAGGATGTTTTATCAATTGAACTAACCGAATTTGCAATCGTATAATCCCTTTTATCAATAATGTTTCCGAATAGAAAATTAGCCGAAACACCCAAAGCTACTTTCTTACCAATTCGATGCCCATAAGACATATTAAAATCATTTAATCCTCCAGAACCAGTTGCATTTAATGTATAACTCTCCGTACTGTTTTCAATTGGTAAAACCAAGTTTGAAATTTTATAGGTAGCACTAGAATAAGGTTTCAAAGACACGCTAACTGCTGACTTTGGACTTACGGGAAACGCCAAGGCCAGATGAGAAAACTGAACATTATTACGACTCTCTGTTTTAGGACTATTTTGATAAGACGAAAATATAGACTTCCCTCCTACATCAAACAGAAAATGATTTTGATACATAAAACCCAATGAAGCGGGATTAAGATTGTTAATTGAACTCGTAGAAGGCAAAGCAATTCCAGATGAACCAATCGATGCATTGGAACCAAAATCAGAATCATACAAGCTTCCTAGTCCATAAATAGAATAAGGGGAACTAGATATACTTTGTGAAAATGCAGACATATAAAAAAGGGTACATACAGCTGCAAGAATTATTTTATTTTTCATCTAATAAGAGATATAATAAATTTTCAATTGAATTTTATTGTTTTTATTTTTCTGATCCCCAAGTATCACACGGTTTACCGTTTTTGAAATATTAGGAATTGTCAACAATAGCGACAACTTAGAATCAGAATTTTTAATCATTTCGTTCTGCAAAAATGCACCTATCGAAATTTCGTAACCAATATTTTCGTTAAACTCATCTTTTTCCTTATTCAAGACAGCATAGGTAGCCGTTCCAGTATTATTCAACGTACCAGTAATTCTATTCAACTTATCAGCAACAAAAACCCGTAAAGAATCCGGCATTGGATAAGCGGTAGAATAACTATTGCTTACTGGTTTTATAATTAATTTAGCATCTACAATAGCTCCCTTGGTCGAGATGTACTTTAATTGTTTAATATTAGGAAAATCAACTTTACAAGCTATTCCCGTTCCAGACTGCACATAAGCACTATTTGATGTTTTAACACTAGACAAACTACTCGTAAAATCCTTCAAATCAACAATTTGCGCACCTGTCCTATCCAAACTAATATTATTAAACTGCTTCGAAGCATCTAAGATATTGAAATCAAGAGTCAATGATTCCTCTGTGTCTCCCAAATATTTCGAATAATACATACGAAGTACACTAGAACTATTAAATCCCACGACAGCAGTAGAGCTACTACTTGTTCCTTTGATCGCTACTCCTTTAAAATACTCTGTAAACTCATCAAAATTAGTTACTTCACGCTTTTTAATTTTTTGAAACAGCGCCTCTCCAAAAACATTATTTACCTTTAAAACCACAGAATCCTTACGAACCGGCGTAGGTTTGTAAGAAACAGATCCTAAACTTTCCGAATCATACGAAAGCTTAGAATCATTATAAAAATAATAATCATCATCTTTCACTTTGACTTTTTCAAGCAAGCGATGCATACTTATGGTTTGCACCTTTGTACTATCGCCATAGTAATAACCATCTGGCCTTAAAATCATTCGAATAGAATCAAACACATAATTAGGAGAATCTGTATCCGAACTACTCGAGCTTAAAGCATAGGTAGAACCGGATAACTGGAAATAGCTTTCGCTCTTTACTTTCCCAAAGTAAGGATCGTCATAATTCCCTATCAACAACCTACCTTGACTAGAAGTCACCAACGAATCTAAATTAATCGTACTTATATCAACAGTTAAAGTATCCACTAAAACAACCTTATTACTTACCGATAAATAATCTGATCCTACAACAAACTCTCCTGTATCTACATCGGAATCACAAGAGGTTATCAAAGCTCCAAGAAAAAGCACTAACAATACCTTATACATAAATGTTTTTTAACAAATATAGGAGAGCCCTTTTTATACTGCATTACAACATATACCATTGGAAGATTTACATCTATAAAAAGGCATAATTTATCTACAACTACTATTGCGACACCAGCATAAGCATTCAACTATACAAAAGCCTATTTAGTCTATAAAAACATCGCATACATATATCTTTATTTTTTAAAATAGATAATGCAACTACTTTTGAAACAATAAAAAATAATAATGAGAATAAAGATTTTTACAACTCTATTGTTTCTGTTTTCGTTTCTAAAAATAACAGCCCAAACTAATTATACTTTAGAACTAAACACAAAAACAGCACCAACAGAAAAAATGACCCGAAATGAAACCGAATTGGATTTTGGTCTTTCGACAAAAGTCAACGCTATCAATACAATAACAAATACTTTAAAATACAAACAAATAGGAGTTAACTATGAACTAGCCAAATATGACCTAGGTGATAATCTAAATCGTTTTACTAGTCTGGAAAATAAATTTGAACTTGCACATGAGATTGACTCTAAAACAAGCGTTGCCGTTGCAGTACAACCAACTGCTAATTTTGAAAAAAGTTTCAGCTTCAAAGATGTAATGTTACTTGCTTCCCTGCAAATTAAACATACTTTCAATGACGCCAATTCTTTTTCGATAGGAGCACAACGCACAACCCTTTTTGGAAAAATAGCCTTTGTACCAACATTTTCTTATTCGAATAAAATAAATAACAATACCACAGTCCAAATTGGATTTCCTAATTCGCAAATTTCTTACTCGAATAATAAACGGAACACCTTTTTAATCAACAATGATTTTCAAGGATCAATCTACAATTTAGCGACTAATCAAGGGACAAACAATTACAATGGTGCAACTAGAATGGCCTACTCACAAATGGCAACTACAGTAGGGTACGTGCGCAACATAGACTCGTTTTGGTCAATCAACTTGTCTGGAGGTTATGGTTTTAACAACAAGTATTATTTAACCGATGACGTGGCTAACGTAAAATACGATTTTAATAACAACAACGGCTATATTTTTAATATAGGTATAAAATTCAAACATTAATAAAAACAGTAAACAGATGAATATTTTAAGAAAAGGAATGGTATTATCTACACTCATCATGAGTATAGTAATGGTGAGTTGCAGTAACGATTCTACTACAGATGACTTGGTAGGAAACTGGATCAAAAAATCATCTTTTGATGGTCCTGCAAGATCTAGCGCAGCTAGCTTTGTTATAGGAAGCTATGCATATGTAACCACTGGTTATACTGGTGACGAGTACTTAAAAGACCTTTGGGCATACAACTCTGACGGAGATTATTGGGAACAAAAAGCCGACTTTAATGGTGTAGGACGTAGTGCTGCTTCAGGATTTGAACTCAACTCAAAAGGATATGTAGGTCTAGGGTATGATGGCACCAATAAACTAAAAGATTTTTACGAATACAATCCAACCAACAATACTTGGACTCAAAAAGCTGACTTTGCAGGTACTGCACGCTACTCTGCTGTAGGTTTTCAAGCAGCTGGAAAAGCATATTTTGGAACAGGTTATGATGGGAATTATCTAAAAGATTTTTACCAATACAACCCAACCGATAACTCATGGACCTTAGTAAATGGTTTTAGCGGAAATAAAAGAAGAGGCGCTAGTACATTTGTAATTGACGATAAAGTATACTTAGGTTTAGGTGTAAACAGCGGTACATATCAAGTAGATTTCTGGATGTTTGACCCAGCAACTGACACATGGACAAGAAAAAGAGATATCGACCAAGACGATAGCGATGATTACTCATACAATGATGATTATGTAATCGTAAGATCAAATGCCTCTGCATTTTCTATGAATGGTTTAGGATATATAGGTTGTGGTGAAAGTACGCGATCAATTTGGGAATACAATCCATCAGATGATGTTTGGACTGAGAAAACATCACTAGAAGGATCAGCTAGAACTGATGCTACCGGATTTGCAATTAACCAAAGAGGATTTATTTTATTAGGAAGAACTGGGTCATCGTATTTTGATGACGTATGGGAATTTAAACCATCAGATGAACAAAGCGATGATGATAATTAATACCATTAAAAAAAGCTGCTGGACTAGTATCCAGCAGCTTCTTTTGCTCGTAAACAAATATACAATTGTACTAGTACTTTGTATGACTCTATTTGTATCTTGCAAACAAAACGAAAACTTAAAACTTACTTCATTAAAAACAGAGGCCGGCTGGGGTTACACTATTAGTAATAACGAAAAAATCATTATTAAACAAACCGTCATTCCAGTAATAAGTGATAATAAGAGTTTCAAAACAGAAGAAGATGCCCTAAAAGTAGGCAACTTGGTCCTCCAAAAACTAAATGATAATGCATCACCCACTGTAACAAAAAAAGATTTAAATACATTAGCGATAAAAATCTAAATGACAATAGACGGAATAAAAAATAGTAATTCAAATAAAATACTAATACACAGTATCATTTGGTGTTTTTTCATGGCCACTTCACTTATTTCTTCCTATGAAAGTTATTTGTTGATTAACCTCGATTTCTACATTCAATGGAGCACTGGTATTGGTTTGTTTTATTTGAATTATTTTTATTTTGTACCCAATTTATTGTTACACAAAAAATACTGGACCTATCTTGCCATTGCACTTGGAATTATTGCTTTCTTTACAATTATACGGATCAACTACTTCATGCCGGACTTTAAAGAATTTGGTCCTCCAAAATTTTTTGATGCAAACGGGAAAGAAATCATCAGACCGTTGCGTTTTCGTAGAAAAGACCCCATTTTAATGCGCATATTTCCATCAGTATTTTACATCTTCATCATAGCATCTAGCACTGTAGTTAAAACACTGTCTGAGTTTTATGAAAATCAACAAAATAAACTACTAGCCGAGACGCACAAAACAGCAACCGAATTGAATTATTTGCGAAAGCAAACAAACCCTCATTTTTTATTTAATGCACTAAACAGCATCTATTCATTGGCTTACAAAAAATCAGATGTGGTTCCAGACGCTATTGTAACCTTGTCTGAAATGATGCGCTATATGCTGTATGAAACCGATAACAAAACGGTGTTGCTTGAAAAAGAAATCAATTATATTAAAAATTATATCGAACTACAAAAGTTACGATTAAATAATATTGAGAATATTTTCATAAATATTCATGGTGAAACTAGAAATAAACAGATAGAACCCTTACTTTTAATTTCTTTTATCGAAAACGCCTTCAAATATGGCACAGATTACAAAGGAGTCGCCCATGTTAAAATAAAAATCAGCATCACTGATGATGTATTAGACTTTTGGGTAGAAAACAGAATGGAAAACTATATAAAAGATCCTAAAAATTCTGGAATAGGGCTTACTAACATTGAGAGTAGACTCAATCTTTTATATCCCAATACGCACCGTCTAACGATAACTGAAACCGAAAATAACTATAGTGTTCATTTGAACCTTATTTTAGATAAAACACAAGCAAAAAGCTAATAAACAAGATCAACAATCCTAAAAAAAGTACATAGATGAAGTGTGTTATTATAGATGACGAACCATTAGCAGTTGATTTAATCAAAGAGTTTGTAAGCAAAGTAGATACACTAGAGCTTGTCAATACTTTTAATAATGCCATTGACGCCATATCAATAATTAACCAATCGAACGTTGATTTAATTTTTCTAGACATAGAGATGCCCCACTTTTCAGGGATTGATTTTATAAACGCAATCGACAAAAAACCACTTATTATTTTCACAACCGCGTACTCAGAATATGCTGTGGAAGGTTTTAATCTAGGCGCAGTTGATTATTTAGTAAAACCAATACCTTTTCATCGTTTTTTAAAATCAGTGATGCGTGCGCAGCAAATCTTTAATCCTCAACAAATAGCCGCACCAGCCACTTTAATCACGACTCCAGAGATAGAGCAAGATTTTATGTTTGTAAGAGCTGAGTATGAGAATGTAAAACTTAACTTTGAAGATATATTGTACATTGAAGGATTGAAAGATTATGTAAAAATATACACCACCGATCAAAAATACACTTTAACGCTAATCAGTTTAATAAAGTTAGAGAATTTATTGTCTACTAAAGGATTTGCGCGCATACACCGCTCGTATATCATTAACATCAAGCATGTTAAATCAATTCAAAAAAACAAAGTAGTAATTGCAGAAAAACGCATTCCTATTAGCGAAAGCTACAAAAATTCCTTTTTTGAAAAGATAAATCTGTAACTACTCCTCCTTAAACCAACTAGAATACATCACGTAATTATTTGAAATTCTTTCTATTTCTCCAGCAAAATTAGACTGATCAAGGTCTTTAACTTTCTTGGCAGGAACACCTGCCCAAATAGACCCTGCAGTAACAACTGTATTTTGAGTAATCACAGCACCTGCCGCAACAATTGAATTACTTTCTACCACACAATTATCCATAACAATTGCGCCCATTCCTATCAAAACATTGTCGTGTATAGTACAACCATGTACAATTGCATTATGCCCTATTGAGACATTATTCCCTATTATAGTTGGGTGTTTTTTATAAGTACAATGGATAACGGCCCCATCTTGAATATTGACTTTATTGCCTATTTTAATAAAATTCACATCTCCGCGAATCACAGCATTGAACCAGACACTACAAGAGTCACCAAAGCTTACATCACCCACAATTGTAGCATTCTCAGCCACATAACAATCCACAGGAATACTTGGTGATTTACCGTTTACCGTTTTAATTACCATATTAAAAAATATAAAGTTTAGTTGATTGCAGGACAGTTACATTCGTACTTTTCGCGTTTACAAAACAGATTGATCCCCAATGTAATCTGATGATAACCACCATTATCAAATTTAACGGCACCCGTTACATGCGAATAGGTGTAAGCAAACATAACATTCTTAAAATTAGCACCAACAATTGGGGTAATATACTGCAGTTTTTGAGACGAAACACCAGATCCATTTGAATACTGGGCGCCATCTAGACTTCTACGATAAGAAAGTCCTCCCCATAAAGTTCCAAAATCCATATTTTTATAAGCCTTTAAATTCAAGTCAAATGTTTTTTCTTGCGTTTTTTCTACCACTTGAAAAAGAACCGAAGGTTCAAATAAAACCCTGTTTTTATCGCCAAAAACATAACCTGCACTCAACAAATACTTACGTAAGTTATCACTTTCGTACTCTGTATAAATATCTCTTCTTGTTTCAATTACATTTTTAACCGTTCCATGTGCATAAAAATCCAGGAAATTATACGAAGCCCCTATATCAACATTAAAGTAAGAATCTTTTTGAACAATAGTACCATTTATAATGGGATCAAAACTACCCGATTGCCTGAAGCTAGTTTCATCCAATTGACTCTGGATCAAGCCACCACTAATACCAAAAGACAATTGATTTAAATCGATTTCGTCTCTAGAAAACATTAAATGATAGGCATAGCTAACCTTTACCCCTTTTTGAGAGTGATACCCATTTTTATCGTTAAAAATGATAATACCCGCCCCGGCCTTTTCACTAATACGCCCATTAAAACTCAAAGTTTGAAGTGCAGGAGCATCGTCTTGACCAAACCACTGTTTACGTGAAGTAAGCCTCACCTTAGCACAATTAGCAGCACCCGCCATTGAAGGATGTATCAAATAATAATTATCTGATAGATAATCCGAGTAGACTGCAATCCCTTCTTGCGAATGAGAATACGAGCTGATTAGAAAAAGTACTATGAAAATTTTAATTTTAGAATACATGTAAAAGTTATTTTTTTTATAAAAAAAGGCAATCTCAACGCTGATAAACAAGACAACGAACCCGTAAAAATATTAAACTAAAGTTAATTTATTCATTTATAAATCAAATATAGTTATTCATAGAAAATAACTTTACTAAATTTGTAGAAATTTACAAAAGACATGACAAAAATTAGCATAAAAGAAACTCAAAACCCTACTATATTAAAGTTTGAATTTGAAGATTTTATAACTGAGAACGAAAGTTACGAATTTAAAAATATAGACGAGGCAAAAGAATCGCCTCTTGCACAACAATTATTTTACTTACCATTTGTAAAAACGGTTTACATTTCGGGTAATTTTATTGGTATTGAAAGATTTAGTATTGTAGAATGGGATGATGTCAAAGACGCAGTTGCCGAGCAAATTGAGAAGTTTATAGACAACGGCGGAACGATAATCAACATCCAAGAAAACAAACCAAAAAAACAACCTATTACTGTATACGGAGAAACAACTCCTAATCCATCTGCTTTAAAGTTTGTAGTAAGTAGAATGTTGACTAAAACTGCTATCGAATTTAAAAATATCGATCAAACAGCTTCATCACCATTAGCAAAAGAACTTTTTAAATTTCCGTACGTAAAAGAAATTTTTATTGATGAAAATTATATTTCAGTAACGAAATACGAAGTTAATAATTGGGAAGAAATCACACTAGAGTTGCGCACATTCATCAAGCAATACATTGAAAACGGCGGAACAGTTTTAGACGAAAGTCTTATACAAACTATTGAAAAAGACGAAAAGACGAAAGACGCTAATTTTGATTCATTAGACGAAATCTCTCAAAAAATCATCAACATATTAGAAGAATATGTAAAACCTGCAGTAGCCGCAGATGGTGGTAATATTGCCTTTGACTCTTATGAAGAAAGCACAAAAACTGTAAAAGTGATCCTTCAAGGAGCTTGTAGCGGTTGCCCATCTTCTACATTTACGCTAAAAAGCGGAATCGAAAACATGTTAAAAAGCATGTTAAACGATGAAAAAATTAATGTAGAAGCAATTAATGCTTAACCCTCAAAAACGATAACCAATTGATTTAAAAACCACTAATTCAAAAACAATAAACTATTTCCTATGATATTATCTAATTTTTTAGTAACTTTATTTTTTAACCATAAAAATATAAATGTATGTCAATATTAAAAGTCATTGAAGTACTTTCTGGTTCAACAACAAGCTGGGAAGATGCAACACAAAAAGCAGTAACAAAAGCATCACAATCTGTCAAAAACATACGATCTGTTTATGTACAAGACCAAAGCGCTACTGTAAAAGATGGAAAAGTGGCGGAATTCAGGGTCAATTTAAAAATCACATTTGAATTAGAATAACACTATAGCATTTACAAAAGAGGCGTTTCAATTGAAACGCCTCTTTTTTTATACGACTTGATTGGAGTACTTTATACCACTCCATTCTACCGATCTTTAAACAAATTATTGATTTACAATATTTTATTAATGATTTAATGATTAATATTGTAGTCTAATCAAATTATAAAAAACATGGGAGTATCATCATTTTTTAAAAACCTATTTGGCTCAGCCAAAGAAACTGCAACCGAATTAGCTGACCAAGCTGAAACTGCATTTGACCAAGCCAAAGAAGCGGCTTCGCCATATTTAGAAAAAGCCGAAGATTTTGCAGAAGAATCTTTTGCTAAAGCAAAAGAAACAGCAAGTGAACTAGCTACAAAAGCCGAAGCAGCAATCGAAGATGCAAAAGTAGCTGCAGCGCCAATGTTAGAAAAAGCTGAAAGCTTAACAGCTCAAGCCAAAGAAACAGTAAGTGAATATTCCGACAAAGCAGGAGAAGCACTTGGCAACACTATTGATTCCGTAAAAGAAAATGCTGGAATTGCAATGGAAAAAGTAGAAGACTTCACCGAAGATGCCAAAAAAACAATTGAGGAAAAAATAGATACTTTTACCGAGAAGGATTCAGACGAAAAATCAAATCCAACCGTTTAAATAAAACTTAAAAAATACCATTAAAAATATTTTTTCTGTATTTTTACACATCAAACACAAACCTTCTTTCTAAAAGAAGGTTTTTTATTTACAAAAAATGATGCTAACGATAGACGTTGTCTCCAATTACGCGAACATATACTTCAAAGAATTCCTTTCGTATTCCCCAAAATTAATCTCGGCTTTCGTCATACTGTTTATAGGTCTCTATGCCATCAGGATTATCAATAGATTGATCCGTAAACTAATGATTAAAAGAGAACTCGACCCTACACTCACCAAGTTCTTGGCCGACATACTCTTATGGACATTGCGTATTTTATTATTTGTGACCTTTATTTCTAAACTAGGAATAGAAACATCATCGTTCGTTGCCATTCTAGGAGCAATGGGGCTTGCAATAGGTCTTTCACTACAAGGATCTCTTTCAAACTTTGCAGGTGGAATGCTTATTATACTCTTTAAACCATTTAAAGTAGGTCACACTATCGAGGCTCAAGGTGTGTTTGCAACCGTTAGTGAAATACAAATTTTTGTAACTAAATTAACAACAGCGAACAACCAGACCGTCTTCATTCCCAATGGAATCTTATCAAACGGTACGATCACCAACTATTCCTTAGAAAAAAACAGAAGAGCCGATCTTTTATTTTCAATATCGTATGAATCGAATATAAAACAGGCCAAAGACTTGATTTTGGCAATATTAAACAACAACCCAAAGGTACTTCAAAATCCAAAACCTGAAGTCTTTGTAAAAAACCTAACGGATAGCGCTATACAATTAGCCGTGCGTCCTTGGGCAAAAAGCGAAGATTTTGGTGAAGTATTTACTGAAACTTTAGAAAGTTGTAAAAATGCTTTTGACAGCGCTGGAATTGCCTTCCAACCCTTTGTTAAAGAAAAGTCTCAAAGCAATTGATAAATTATGCTCTAAAATACTATTTTTTAGAAGTAGTGATCATAAAATCCTTGAGATAAAAAGGTTCAAAGTAAGCGACATCAACAGTGTCGCTTTTTTTGTATTTTTCACAACTTAGCAATCCCATCTCACGAGCCGAAGGGTATATTATTTGATCTAAAAATCTAAAATTAGGTTTTGTTAGCACTGTTTTACATTTTTCATTGCAGTCACCTACAAAATAAACAGGCGCATCTATTTCTTGAAAAGAACCTTCATCAATAACCTCTGCTTGCGTTTCTCTAAGATGTTTCCCATCAGCCGAAAAAACAGCACTATAAACCTCCATTCTTCGTGCATCAATCATAGGAACGACAACTCCATCTAAAACAGTTACTTGCGCAGCTAATGCCTTTAAAGTATCTACCGCAATTAGAGGTATAGACAAAGCGTAACATAGTCCTTTGGCCGCCGAAACCCCGATACGCAGTCCCGTATAAGAGCCTGGACCTTGACTTACCGCAATTGCGTCCAAGTCCTTGAATGTTAGTCCCGCTTCAGCCAAACTAGATTCAATAAAAACATGCAAACGTTCGGCATGTGAATACCCTTCCTCGGCCACTTCATTACAAACGATTGTAACTCCATCTTTGGCAATTGCCACAGAACAGTTTTTTGTAGCTGTTTCAATATTTAAAATGTACGACACTTTGTAATGAGATTTAAGTTAGAAATAAAACAATTATAAGTTCTTGCAAAGGAATAAAAAAAGCACTTAGAAAACAATCCAAATCACTAAAGACTGTGTCTTTTAAAGCGAATGATGCTATAAAAACAAAAACCCTTTGCACAACTACAAAGGGTTTAAAAACGGCAACTAAATAATGAACGCCTTATTTCTTATCGTCTTTTTTATCTGATTTTAAACTCACTTTATCACCAGAATTCAAATCCTTAGTTACGGTAGTATAGGGACCTGTAATAACAACATCTCCTTTTTTCAAACCACTAAGAATCTCAATATTTGTATCGTCTTGAATTCCTGTTTTTATGATTCTAATTTTTGCTTTATCTCCTACTTTCACGAAAACACATTCGAACTTTTTATCGCTTTTTGGTGCCGCATTTTTATCATCAGCTGTTTCTATCATTTGTACCTCTTTTACTGCTGCAGTATCCGATTTTACAACAATAGAACTAATAGGAACATTTAGAACATTCGACTTTGTTTTTGTGATAATATCAACTGTAGCGGTCATACCTGGTCTAAATGGAGAATAAGTATCTGGTTTACCTACCAATAAATCTTGATAAGACTCTTTTACAATTCGTACCTTAACTTTAAAATTTGTAACCTGATCAGCCGTTAATGCACTACTTGCTGAGTTTGAAATACTGGTTACAACACCTTTAAATTTCTTTTTCAAATAAGCATCTACTTCAACATTAGCCTCATCACCTACTTTGATTTTCACAATGTCATTTTCATTAACATCAACTTCAACTTCCATATTATTTAGGTTAGCAACTCTTAAAAGCTCTGTACCGGTCATTTGTTGCGTACCTAAAACACGTTCTCCCAACTCCACATTAAGCATCGAAATTGTTCCGTCAGCTGGCGCATAAATAATTGTACGCCCCAAGTTATCCATAGCTTCATTTACAGACGCCGAAGCACTTTGCACATTAAAATAAGCCGTTTGCTTGGTTGCTTTGGCCACTTCGTAGGTTGCAGTTGCTTTATCCCAATCTGACTTTGAAATAATTCCTTTTTGAAACAATGTTTTATTTCTTTCAAAACTTGACTTCGCTTCGTTAAACTGCGCATCTGCCTGAGTCAAACCTGCTTTCGAACCAGATAAACCTGCTTTTGTTCTATTCAAACTAGATGTATATAAGTCTGGATTTATTTTTACCAATAAATCACCCTTTTTTACTACTTGACCTTCTTTTATTGGCAAAGCTATAATCTCACCGGATACCATTGAAGCGATTTTTACCTCTATTTCGGGCTGGATTTTACCAGTAGCCGAAACTGTTTCGATAATTGTCGAAGTATTAATTTGAGCAATTTCTACTTCGATACCATTATCTTTATTCCCGATTACTCCCGCTTTTGAAAGCCCAATTAAAGCAACAACAAGTAGCACAACTCCACCTAATATGTAATAAATTGATTTTTTTGACATAATGTATTTAGTTTTTAATGATAGGAATTCCGAAATAGAATTCAAGTATTTTTATTTTAAAAATGTAATCGTACTTACTTCTCAAGACTTCTGATTGAGCGCTAGACAATAATGTTTGTGCTTGATTCAAATCAAATGAATTCATCAAACCCACATCAAACCTATCCTTAGCATAATTATAAGACTGTTGTCTTGCTTCTAGTGCTACTATTGCAGACTCATGTGCTTTCAAAGCTCCTTTTGCATCTGTAAAAGCTGTATATACGTTTCGTTGTAAATCTAAATTTTGTTGCTCTAATGCAATTTTAGATTTCTCAAGACTCACTTTAGAACGCTCAATATTATTTCGTGCCGAAAACCCATTAAAAACAGGAATACTCAACTGCGCACCAAACGTTTGTCCTTTATTATTACTAAACTGATCAAAGAACGCATCAGGCTTACCTGTAACAGCTGAAAAATTTGGCTGAGAAACAACTTGATTAGTCCCTTCAACAAAACCTATAGCTGATGTAGGATTGGCCGTATTAGGAACTACTCCTACTACCCTATCCGCATAAGCAACACGAGAATTAAAATTATAAAAACCTTGTAAAGTAGGCTGTAACTTCCCTTTGGCTATAGCTACATTCTTCTCGGCTATTTCTAGATTAGTTTGTGCAATTTTCAAAGAAGTTCTTCCCTCTTTGGCTTTGTTATAAATTGCAGTAGGTTCTTGAGCTAATATGTTATTTACATCTTTGGCCATGGTATCATCAACCACATCAAAATTATCAAAGCTATCCAACTGTAATAGTTGTGCTAAACTTAATTTAGAAATCAATAAAGCGTTCTCGGCAGCAATAATTTTTTGACTATCAGAGGCTAATGTTGCTTTGATATCAAATAAATCACCTCTTGGAATTGTCCCTGCGTTTACTAACTCCTGCGAGCGACTTAATTGCTTTTCATTAATCTCTTTTTGAAAGTTTTGCACCTTCAAATTTTCTTTATTAAAAAGAACCTGTAAGAAGGCATTTGCAACATTAAGCGCAATGTCTTCCTGCATTTTTGTCAATTGATACTGGGCTGCAATGATAGAAAGCTTAGCTCTTCTCAATGTATTTTGATTTTGCAAACCTTTATAAATATCTACACCTACTGTTGCTCCCGCAGAGGTAAACTGAGTAGTTTTGTTTTGCAACAGACCCGTAGTGATATCTTGATTCAAACCAATATTCCAAGAATGAGATGCAGACGCATTTACAGATGGTAAAAAATTACCAAATGCGTCTTTTTTATCAATTAAAGCATTTTCACTATCTAATGCAGTTTGTTTAATTGTAATATTATGATCTATAGCATATTTAACACATTCTTCTAACGTCCACTTTTTATCTTGCGCACTTGACATCAAGCTAAATGCGAGTAGAAAAACTAATGGGATCCAACTATTTTTTTTCATATATTTTATATCGAAGTGTAACAAACGTACTACACAAATTTAACACTATTTTGTAAACTAAAACTCCTTTTAATCTGCCTTTTTTATCAAAAAACACAATTTGAACCTCTATTCAGAAATACCAAATTAAGCTAATCCCACATATTGTAGTATTCCTTTTCTGCAAAAAGTAGCCGTATTACAACCACAGCTGTATCTAAACCAGTAGTTACTTGAAGCTTTATAAACTATAAGACTTAAATACAATATAATTGTTACAATAATAAATAAAAATATATTTCTTTTGCTACTTTTACAGCTTTAAAATACAACAAAAAATGGTTAAATACAGCGCTTGCTTCGTGTTAATTTGCTCCTTACTAATGAGCTGTTCTACTTCACAAAAAATAGACACTTTAAAACCCGAACCCGATGATGCTAGCCCGATAGTATACAAAAACACTCCATCGTTTATCAATTTACCCATTAGCGTAAAGCTAAAAGATATTGAAAACCAAACCAACTCTTTGATGAATGGCTTAATCTATGAAGACACCAATATTGAAGATGATGATATTGAGATCAAAATTTGGAAACTAGCTCCAATTACCATACAAAATGGCAACACAACAGCCGAAAACAGAATAAAAACAGTGCTTCCGCTAAAAGCCAATATCAAATACCGTGTAGGTACCAAAACAATGGGAGTGGAATTATACAACATTCGTGAATTCAACCTTAACGGAGTCATTACTCTAAGCAGTGAAGTAGCGCTGACTAATTGGCAACTAAAAACCAAAACAACACTCCAATCATTTGACTGGAATGAGAGTCCTACAATGACCGTTTTTGGTAAAAATGTACCCGTAACCTACCTAATCAACCCTACAATTCAAGTTTTTAAGTCTAAGCTCGAAAAGAAAATAGACGAATCAATTGAAAAGTCTATGGATTTCAAACCCAATGTGCTGACTGCACTTGAAAAAATATGCACCCCTTTTCAAATGAATGAAGCTTATGAAAGCTGGCTTCGAATTGTACCTGTGGAAATATACACTACAGCAGCTAAACTAAAAAACGATAGTTTTTTAATGCAAATGGGCATGAAATGTAATATGGAAACTTTAATAGGCCAAGAACCCATTTCCAAATTTGATTCGAATAAAATAGTACTAAAACCTGTTACAAAAATCCCAAACCAAATTAGCGCAAACATTGTTGCTATTTCGACCTATCAAGATGCATCTAAAATTATCAGAAAGAATTTTATAGGACAAGAATTCACATCAGGAACTAAAAAGGTTAAAGTTCAGGATGTTGCCATCTGGCATAAAGAAGGTAAAATGGTAATTGCATTAGAATTATTAGGAACCATAAACGGAAAAATTTACTTGGCTGGATTCCCACAGTACGATGAAAAAACAAAAGAAATTTACTTTGACCAACTCGATTATGTTTTAGATACTAAAAGCAAACTATTACGAACAGCCAACTGGATGGCACAAGGAATTGTATTGCGAAAAATTCAAGAAAGTTGTCGTTATTCCATCCAGCCTAACCTAGAAGAAGGCAAGAAAACCATGATGGACTACCTTAAAAACTACTCACCCATGCCTGGTGTATACGTTAACGGAAAAATGGACGACATTCAATTTGATAAAATAGAACTAACTAAAAATGCGATTATTGCTTTTATTAAGGTAAACGGAGAAATAAACGTTGCCGTCGATGGACTTAAATAACGACTAGAGTATTTAATCTAGTTTTTTCTTTTTTCTCATTCTATAAACAGCATAACCAATAGCTGCAACTAATAGATACGGAATCACCATTAAGTATACAATTCCATCATTTACAGCTTGAGCTTGCTCTTTATTCGCATCACCTGATAATGCAGCACGACACATAGCGCATTGCGCAGAAGCTGCCAATGAATAACCAAAGAAAACAACTAGGACTAAAACGTACTTGAATTTATTTTTAAGCATAATAGGGAGAAATCATTAAAAAAACTATTACACCAGTAACGGCAACATATAGCCAAATAGGAAACGTTATTTTGGCAATTTTTTTATGTTTATCAAAAACCTGAGCCAACGCCCTAACATAAGTAATCAATACCAACGGGATAATAATAACCGAAAGTATAATATGGGTGAATAATATAAAATAATAAACATATTTAATCACACCCTCACCACCAAACTTAGTAGAATCTGAAGTCATATGATAAGCTACATACATTGCTAAGAAAGCAATAGAACAACCTATTGCTGCCTTCATTAAATACTCATGTAATTTTTTATTACCGTTCTTAATAGCTAAAATAGCAGCAACAAGTAAAAACGCAGTAAAACCGTTTATAGTAGCATAAATAGGAGGCAGAAATGTTAATGGCTCAACATCAAAACCCATTTTACGTAAATTAACATTAAACAACAATACAACAACCAGCGGAATAGCTACCGATAAAAGCACTATCCATTTGTTGTATTTACTTTCCAAACTTCTCTCTGTATTCTTCATTTTCTATTCTTCTAATAAAATACTAATATCTTGCTGTATATCTCTAACGCCTTTTTTATCCAATCCATCATAATACAATATTGGATTCCCGAAGTTATCTTGTCGGCAACGAATAGTACCATCTTGATCAATCAAAGCAAACAAACCAGAATGTTCAAAACCTCCTGCAACTTTACCATTTGCAGCAGCATATAAATTAAATCCTTTATTTGCCAAGTTCAAGATATACTCTTTATCCCCAGTCAAGAAATGCCAATTGGTAGATGTAGCTCCCAGAACCTGGGCATGCTCTTTCAATACCTTAGCAGTATCATGAGCAGGATCAATCGTAATAGATGCGATCCCGAAATTAGGATTACCAAAAAATTTCTTTTCGATCAACAACATACTTTGATTCATCTTTGGACAAATAGAAGGACAAGTAGTAAAAAAAAACTCTAAAACATATACTTTTCCTTTATAAGATTCATTAGATATTTTTTCTCCATTTTGATCAATCAACTCAAACTTAGGTGCGGCACCAATTTTCATTAGCTTGCCCTGCTCCTTAACAACAGTAATTACTTTATCCAATCGATCTCCTTTTACAACTTCACCGTTTTTTATCCTGTTTACTATCTTTGGAACAGCATAAATTCCAAAAATTAAAATAATAAAGGATATCCCTATGTATGATTTATTTTTAAACATCTTAATCTTTTTAAAGTCGTTTTGTAGCATTATGATTTTTCTTCAAAGCAGCACGATATTCGTACAATATCACCTTAAAATCATCTAGCATTTCATTACTTAAATCAGCCGGATGAAAAGTATCATAACCTTCCATGTATTCCTTTACTTTTTTTCTACCTCTTAGATTGCGTTCTTTATCTACGATATAAACGAGAGATGTACCTGCATTTTTATCAAGACTACCTTTTAACTTCAATTGCTTGTAGTAGTCATTAATTTGATCCGGACTAGTAAACACAAAATGCCATTGCGACACATCTGTAAACTCATCCAAAGCATCTAGGATACTTTTAATACCATTTTCTGTCCCAAGAGGACAAATCATTACAAATTGTAAATCTTTGAAAGTGTGATAACGCTGGTAGATCTTTTCATTTAGATTAAAAAGATTTCCTCGATTTTTTAAAACATCACTACCCGAGAATCCCAGGATTGTTATTTTTTTATCCAAAGACACCTTTTCACCATGTAGAGAATTCCAATCACCTAGATCAGCTACCTTAGGCGTAATTACAGGTAGTTTTGTAAAGCTATTTATACCCGAAGCAAAAAACAAGTAAGCAACTATAGGTAAAATAAAAAGTATAAAGAGAACTATATTTTTTTTCATTATGACAATACTAATTTAAAGTACAAAAATAAAAAAAGGTACGCAATGCGTACCCTTTTTTTGAATTAATATAGTGTTAAAAATTCCATTTGATGGTTGAATCTTTAAAAACCCCATAAATATAATGCCCTTCAGTCAATAGAATGAAAAGTAAATATAAAATCAAGAATACAACAGGGTAAACCACTGCTGATCTCAAACTGCTTTTCTCACCTTCCATGTGCATAAATGCCCATACAATATAGTAAGCTTTAAAAACAGTTAAAATATAAAATATCCAATTTAGCAAGTTCATGCCAAGGAATTTAGTAAGGTGTAAAAACTCTGGCTTTATAATCCCTAGAATTACCTCAACAGTTGTTACAAGAGATAATAATCCGAAAACAAACCAAATTCTCTTTGTATTAGAAACGTGATCGTGTGACATAATAATAATCTTTAAAAATTAAACTAGATAGAATACTGTAAATACAAATACCCAAACTAAATCGACAAAGTGCCAGTATAAACCAACTTTTTCAACCATTTCATAACTCTTTCTTTTCTCGTACGTTCCAAGAAGAACATTAAAAAAGATAATGATATTAATGATAATACCTGAAACAACGTGAAAACCGTGAAATCCAGTAATGAAGAAAAAGAAATCAGCAAATAACTTACTTCCGTATTCATTTCTTGTCAAATTAGCACCTTCAACAACAAAAGTTGCTTGAGCTAATCTAGCCTCAGACTCAGCTCTAGTCAAAACTGTTTTATGTTTGATTTTAGTTAAATCATGGTTGATTTTAGGATCTTTGGCAACTGCTTCATCTCCTTCGTAAATCACCTCTGTTCTAATCAATAAATCAGGATGCGCCTTAAACCCTGCTTGAACTTCAGCAACAGTGTAAGTAGGCAATGACGGTTCACTCATAAACCATTTGGCTTTATTCCCTTTTAACTGCTCTCTACCTTCATGCAAAGAAGCCGAGAAATCAGCCAAAGCAACACGTTTACCATCTTTATCAACAAACTGAAGCAAACTACCTCCTTTTGTTTCAATAGCACCGTATTCTCCTTTTATGAAATTTTTCCATTCCCAAGCCTGTGATCCTACGAAGATCATACCACCGATAATGGTTAAAAACATATAAATAATAACTTTATTCTTTTTCATTTGGTGACCTGCGTCAACAGCCAAAACCATTGTTACAGATGAGAAAATTAAAATAAAAGTCATTAATGCCACATAGTACATTGGTGCAGATACACCATGCATAAATGGGAAGTGCGTAAACACTTCATCGGCCAATGGCCAAGTTTCGATAAATTTAAATCGAGAAAAACCGTAAGCTGCTAAAAATCCAGAGAACGTTAAGGCATCTGATACGATAAAAAACCACATCATTAATTTACCATAACTTGCTCCCATTGGCTCATTGCCGCCTCCCCAAGTTTTTTCTTCACTATTTGCAGTAGTAACTGTCGCTTCCATAAAAGTTATTCGTTAAAAAGTTCCCAAATTTACGTTTTTTTCTTATTTAAAGAAATATAAAAATACAAATAAATAAAGCCAAAGGAAATCAAGAAAGTGCCAGTACATTGCACCTAGTTCTATTCCAAGAGTTTGAGTCGAATTGTATTTTTGTTTAAAATGATTATAAATTATAATTAACAGTGAAATTAACCCACCCGCAAGGTGCATTAAGTGCACAACAGTCACAATATATAAAAATGTTGTTGTTATTGAGCTTTCACTTCCTGTGAAATAATAGCCGTTTTTCACAATTTGGCCAAAGCCTACAAATTGCAAAATAACAAATAAAATTCCGAGCGCTAAAGTAGCTAAAAGAAATAAACTAGTAGCACTTTTATTGTCTTTTTGAATAGATTTTTTTGCCAAATGAAATGTAACACTACAACCAATAATGACTATAGTACTAAAATAAAACGCGTTTGGCAATTCAAAATCCTTCAACCAATCCACCCTAGACTTACTTACCACAAAAGCACTTGTAAGTCCGGCAAACATCATAGTCATACTAACCATTGCAAACAACAAAATCAATTTATATGATCTTGCGGTTCTCAATCTATGTTCCTCTGTTGTCATTGTAACCTCCATAATTATCTTAAAAATTTATCAAATATATACACTAATTGCAACAACGTTATATAAGAAACACTTACCAGCATTAACGTTCTAGCCGCCTTTGCAGTTCTCAACTTATACAACTGAACCGAATAATACAACATCCAAGCACCTAACAAGAACACAATTCCAGCTGCTATTGGACTAATAAACAGCTTACCCGTATAACCCAATGAAGGCAACAATGAAGCTATAATAAGCCAAACCGTATACAAGATAACCTGTAAAGCCGTTCCTTTATCTTTTTTTCCTGTAGGAAGCATAAAAAAGCCTGCTTTTTCATAATCTTCATATAAAAACCATCCAATTGCCCAGAAATGTGGAAACTGCCAGAAAAACTGAATCAAAAACAAAGTACCTGCTTCAATCCCAAAATTCCCAGTAGCAGCAACCCATCCTAACATAAATGGTATAGCTCCTGGAAAAGCACCAACAAAAACAGATAACGAAGTCATTGTTTTTAATGGAGTATATACGCTGGTATATAAAAATATTGAAATCGCACCAAACATGGCCGACTTTGGATTTATAGCATAAAGCATCGAAAGCCCAATGATAGTAAGTAAACTCGCAACAATCAAAGCTGTATTAGCCGTCATCCTACCCGAAGGCACAGGACGATTTTTTGTTCGATCCATTAAAGCATCTAAATCTTTTTCTATGACTTGATTAAATGCATTCGACGCTCCTACCATACAGTATCCGCCCACGATCAGCATCAACAAAACAGACCATTGAAAAGGATTTTGATCATCAATACCTAAAAAATATCCAGCAATAGAGGAAAACAAGACACTAATAGCAAGTCCAGCTTTGGTAATTTCTTTAAAATCTAAAAAAATCGTTTTAAGAGAAAATGTATTTGTAGTAGTATTCAATCTGGTATTTATTAGGTTTTTATAAAACTGATGCAAAGGTACAAATTAGATTGGTAATTAATAATATGCCCTTCATTTTTTTGAATCGAAAACTAATGCATCTTGGACTCGTTGAATTATCTATACAAATGCATTATATCGATAAAAACCTACCTTTCATCGACAAAACAGTAGTGACTAACCGATTAAAATTCAAAAAAAGACCTAAAAACGGGTAAATTTGGATCAATTCTAAAAATCAAAAAAATGAAAAGAATTACCCCAATCATAAGCCTGATCTTAATTGCACTATTTATTTCTTGCACGAACGACAGAGCTCCTGAATTTATTGAAAAATCAAACCCAAATTCCATTCTTGACCAAGTATACCAAGAAATGATTACTCAAAAAAGGGTGCCTGAAGCAATTGATGTAACCAAAAAGAATCCGAAAAAAATATATGTGCACTACATGCCATGGTTCACAAGCCTAGAAGAAGATGGGTACTGGGGACAACACTGGACTATGCTAAATAGAAATCCTAATAGAATAGATATTGACGGAAAAAGAGAAATAGCATCTCATTATTACCCAATAATTGGCCCGTATTCTTCAAATGACAAGGACTTGCAAGAATACCATTTGTTACTCATGAAATTATCCGGAATAGACGGGGTTATTTTTGACTGGTACGGAGCACGCGATGTTTATGATTACAATTCGATTAAAAAAAGTACCGAATCATTTATTAATAAAATAGAAGATGTGGGCATCCAATTCTCCATCATGTATGAGGATAAAGTTGCCGAAAACATTCAAACACAAAGAATCCCAAAAGCAAACCTAAACGCAGCCATGACTGACTTGAAATATATCGAAAAAACATACTTTACCAGCCCTAATTACCTACGAAAAAACGATTCAGAAATACTATTTTTATTTGGACCCAATTACATCAAAGACCCCTTAGACTGGGAATACATCAACTCTAAACTAAATACGACACCACGATATATCAATTTATGGAAAGGAAGCAACCGATTAGGAAATCTTTCTAGCGGAGAATTTAGCTGGATTGACAGGAACCATCTTAATACTTTATATTACTACTATGAATATACAGTCGAGAATAACATTGCAACTATTGGCGGTATATATCCCGGCTTTAACGACTATTATTACGAAGGAGGATGGAGAACTAACCCAAGTACCGATTGGGAGATTCCTCACAATAATACGCAAACACTAGAAGAAACCTTAAACCTAACCGACCAATACCCCGTCGATTTTATTCAACTCATTACTTGGAATGACTTTGGCGAAGGTACAATGGTAGAGCCTACCCTTGAATATGGATATGATTTTTTAGAAAAAATACAAATCTATACTGGAGTCACTTATTCTAAAAAAGATCTAGAAATACCTTATAAACTTTACCTTTTAAGAAAGAAATACAAAACCGATCCTAAAATACAAGTCATTTTAAACAGAGTATATCAATTGATCTTCACTTTAAAATTGGAAAGAGCAAAAACCATTATTGACGCAATCGAACAAACGTATTAACGTTAATAATCAAAATACCAATTAAACACATCTGATCGTAATCCTATTGTAAACCAATTTGTACTCTGGTTAAAAGCAGTTGCCGTATTTTGCGAAGGATCAAAACTTCGATAAATATAACTACCAAAGACTTTCAAATTGGTTGACGGATTAACCAAGTATCCCCCTTGAATATCTGCAATAAAAACGGCAGTTTTATTTCCTTGCCCTACTTTTACTCCGCTATTAAAAGGACGATTCAAATCATAATCCTTGTATATATTTCCTCCATAATTGAAGGCATTTGTACTAGTGTCAAAATCCAAGCCTCTGGTACCAATTGTCATTTTAGCATCGGCATAATACCTGCCTTGATGGTAACGACCGATGGCTACAAATTCCTTAAAATTACCACCCCATTGATGACCGATACTTTGATTATTATGTCCGTAATTAGTAAGTGGATCACTATGTGAATACACATAAGGGCGCACATGATTGTACTCTAACTGCAACAGAAGATTATCTACATGGAATGCATTGTAATATTTAACACCTAACTGATAACCGTATTTATTTTTCCAACTATTATCCCCCTTTTTAATGTCACCTATTGAAAATTCATCTAGCAAAAATTGACCATAGAGATTAATCTGGTTGCTCCATTTGTATTTATAAGTTAAGCTCAAAAGTGCATTTCCTGTTCTAGAGGAAGAAGCGAACTCTACCGATCTATAAAAAATGATCGGATTGACAAAACTCGCATCAAAACCCCTGTCATTTGTGTTTGTCCAAATAACCGATTCAAAGAACCCTAGATTTAACTTATTAGAAACGTTCCAGCTTAAATAATGGTTTGCCATGAACTTTGTCGCATAAGTGCGCTCTAACGTCACTTCTGGACGCACATCCTTTAACCACATATAAGTATTGGTATACTTTATTTTCCAGAAATTGGTATTGATCTTAAAATAAGGATACGGACTAGCCCCATCGCTTTCTAAAAGCGAACGGTAACCATCACCTATAAAATTTCTACCATAACCCAATTGCAAATCAATACTTTTACTTGGAGCATAAGTGATATTGGCTTCCGCCAAAGGAAAATCAAAAGAGTCAGTTTTAAAACCCTTTGCAATACCCATGCCTGGAATTATCGCTGGATTACCTCCTGCCGGTGCAATTGATTTGGCATAATTATTATAATAATCAGCAAAACGACCTTGACTTTCAAAAACGGTGGTCGTAAAATTAAGCTGCTTGCCCAATCCTCCTTTAAAATTAAGCGCACGTGTATTGACGTAGGTATACGAAGCATCACTATTGGTCGCTTTACCTAGTTGTAAATCAAATATCGGATTTAGAGTGAACCAATATCCTTCACCTTGAATTTGAACCATATTTTCATTAAAAAGCTTTCTAGACCACCATCCAGCTGTTTGCTTTTTTAGCTTTTCATTTACCGCTTTTAAATTATAGTATTTTGATACTTCTTGATACGTATATGGTTTAGAAGCTGTATGATTATTACTACCCACCTGATTCATCGAACCATCAAACTGAGCATAATAACTGTGCGAAAAAGGGATGTTCAAATGACTCTCAAATTCAGGATTTGTGTATTTATGATACACTATACTATCTAACTCTGTTAGTGGTTTTTCATTAGTTGGTATAATTGAAGCTTTAACCAAAGCTTCGGCGGCAATAGTTTCGGAACTTTTTAACGGAATCGAAAATGAGATATTGTACTTCGAATAAACCGCTTTTCCATTATATGTTGACGGATTTATTTTAGGAAATTTAGCAAATACTCTTTTAGACTCGAGAACTAAGTCTTCATCAAGTGCATTGACATAAATTACTTTAAATTGTCCTTTACTATCAACCTCAAAAAGCACTTTGACAACTGTTTTAAAATTGTTTTTAAGCAAATGTTCTGGTACAACAAAGTTTTGAAAAACAAACTCTTGTACTTCATTATAGAAACAATCTTGCAGCTCCGTTGTTGCTACGCTTTGACACTTTGGAAAAACAGGAAAACGTTCTGCCTCCTGATTTGCACTTCCATCACTGTTTTGAGCATAGGCAAAGCTACAAACACCTATTATAAATAAAGCCAAAAAACTATTTCTCATACTATTATTTAATGTGGATTTAGTACCCCGATTTTGATTCTTCTCCATTTGCAATTGCTTTGGCACCTGATGTTCCAATTCTTTTCACTCCTAATTTAATCATTGCAACCGCTTCTTCATAGGTACGAACACCTCCAGCCGCTTTTACAGGAAGCGGAAACGCATTTTCTAGCATCATGGTGATCGAATGAATAGTAGCACCGTTTGGCAAATCATCCTTAGTAGTATAAAAACCCGTTGATGATTTAACAAAAACCGAATTATAACAACTTTCTTTAAAATGAGACAAGACTATGTTTTTTATCAATGCCGATAATTGCACAATTTGCTTATCATTTAGCGCAGCGACTTCTATAATCCACTTCACTACTTTGCCATGTTCTAAACCTAACTTTGTTCCTTGCAAAATTTCCTCTTTTACCAGATCAACTTGACCATCTATAAAAGCTTTATAATTACATACAAAGTCTAAATCATCCGCACCATTTTCAATTGCTTGCACAGCCTCAACAAGTTTATCTTCAATATCAGATAGTCCTTCTGGAAAATCGATTACCGTACCTACCTCAACCGTTGAACCAGCATCAACAATCATCTTTTTAGCCAAAGCAACCCGATTAGGCCGAATCATTATAAGCTTAAAATTTTCGTCTATTGCTTCTTGTATAAATTTTGCAACAACTGCAACATCCTCTTTTTCATCAAGACCAGCCTGGCTTGGCGTTTTTAAATAGGTAGAATCTAAATACTGTCTAATGTTCATGATGCTATGGTTTCAAATTATGGAAATGTACGAATCACAAAAATACATTTAAAATAGCAATGCTATTGTTATCTACTATCCGTTTTTTTATACTTCCATCTCAGGAAGTCACTTAGAACTATTCGTTATATGTAAAAATCCCACCTAAGTGGGATTTTAAAATTGAATTACATTTTATATGTTTTCTTTATTTTATAAAACAAAGCCATAGCTAACACACCTATTGTAGCTCCAAATATATTTGCAAAAACATCAAATACATCTGCACTTCTTGTGGTTGTAAATAAACCTTGTACTATTTCTATGGTTATTCCAAAAAAAACAGACAAAGAAAACGATGTTAGATAGGGACTAAAGTCTTTTGCGTTTTGCATTTTTATTTTGAAAAATAATATCCAAAGTGCTGTAAATACAAAATGAAAAAAGAAATGAACCAGTTTATCCAGATACAAAAAAGTGAATTTAGGAATATTAGTTGAAGGCGTTAGGCACAGATAAGCAACTACTAACGTCCAAAATACAGCAATCCAAAAAAACAATAGTTTACGCACCTATTAACTCTTTGTAAGCTTCGCTTGAAAGTAATGAATCATAATCAGCTACATCTGCAACTTTTATTTTAATCATCCATCCAGCTCCATAAGGATCAGAATTTACTGTCTCTGGTGTACTTTCTAATGCATCATTGAATTCTACAATTTCACCCGTCAATGGAAGAAACAAATCCGAAACCGTTTTTACTGCTTCAACCGTACCAAAAACCTCATCTTTCTCAAGAGTTTGATCTAAAGTTTCTACTTCTACATAAACGATGTCTCCTAATTCTTTTTGAGCAAAATGAGTAATTCCTACAGTTGCAACATCACCTTCTAAACTAACCCATTCGTGATCTTTAGTGTATTTTAAATTTGATGGTATATTCATAATAAAACTAATTGATAATTGATAATTGATTTTTTATAACGCAAATATAACAATCTTCTAATGAAATCTTGTTGATATTTAAAAATTTAATTCCCAAAATTGTATCTAATTGTAAAGCCCGAACGAATATTAGTAAGAGGAAATGTTGTTGATATTACCGCCTTTGAAAAAGAATGGTCATAATAGAAAATGGCTGTTAGATTCTTACTTAATGAATAATCTGCCTGTACCTTTAATGACCAAATATTTTGTCCACCAGCCAACTGATTATTATTATAATCTAAATAGCGCACAATAGTTTGGTTGTTTCGATATGAAAAATCGGCCTTTACATTGATATCTCCTTTTATTATTCCGGTAGGATTATCTGCTAGTTTTGATGAAAAAATTACGTCTTTAAAACGATATCCTAGTCCTACTACATATTCGATACCTTTAACTTCTGTCAATAAATTATTATCAAAACTCATAGACAACGCGCGGTCTTTTTTAATCTCTGTTAAAATCTTTAAAGAACTTTTCAATTCAAAGTCCATTTTAATTAACGGATTAAACTGTTCCACCAAGTTGATATTAGCCAAAATTGTTTTGTTATAAAAATTGCCATTATCGTCCACTCCAGTAGGATCACTATCGTAATCAAAATTAGAACGAAATTGATTTATAGTATACGAAGCTCTGTAATTATGCTGCAAGGAAAATCGTTTAAAATTCCTTTTGAACATATCAAATTTCATCAATCCATTGTATTTTACTGCCCAGTTAGGTATTGGAAAACTCCTGAAAATCCCCAACGAAACACCCGAAGCACTGCTTCCAGAATAAGCTGCTAAAAACGCAGGCAATAATACCGCTTGATTATTTTTACCATATCCTAATGGATAACCATCTGCGTCCAAATTAGCTGGGTTTGTAATATCAATACCACGACCTTCGGCTAATCTATTTGCGATCGTTAATCTATTTTCTCTAAAATCATCAAAAGCTGCCGAAGAAACCTCGTTACTTGTTGAAAACGCAGTTTTGATCAAAACCGTGGAGATTGAAAACAATCCATAAGTATACGGAGATCTCGAATTGTAATTTCCGTTTAGTACGTCATACTGCTCTGAGAAATTTTCTAAAAACGAACGATCAGCATTCAAATCAATTTTAAAATCTGGAAACAAATCTAAATTAGCACTTGCCTTTAACATCTTATTTGTAACCTGAGAAAAGTTTTGATTAAAATCTTGATAGTTGGTAAGCCAACCATTTTTTGCTGCTTCATATCGCACATCATCTTGACTACCAAAAATAAAACCTAAAGTAGGCCTTGATGATCCTAGAAAGCCAACGCTAGGTGTATATCCTGGCAAAACAGTACCACTATTCTCTGTGTAATTTAATTGTACATTTTTTATACTCGTTAAAACACCTAGTAATCCATCTACTACTTGATTGTTTTTTGCCGCTGGTTTTGCCGCAGTATTCACAACCTTTTCTCCTGGTTTTGGTGCTGCAGGTTTTGACTTATTAGCGAGTGGATTATCTGTTTTCTTTAAACCCAAATATTTATAAAGCATATCCATATTAAACGTAGCGTTCAAAGTATTAGAACGTGCATTTTGAATGGTATTTCCTAAATTGTAATCGACGCCGCTAATTTCTATAGTCGACAATGCATTAGAAGCGCGTTGCCAGCTATAATCTCCCGTATAGGAGTAATTTGCTTTCACAAAACTAAACAGCGGGATTTTATTAATTGGGATTTCATAGTTCAGTACCAGTTGCTGCATGTGCTGATTAGGAGTCCCTATATTCCAGTAACTATCCCAAATAGTAAAACTGTCTATAGGCTCATTATCCGCGTTCAAGTAATTTTTTACAATATTATTAGACGAAGCTGTATAGGTTAATTTTAAAGATTTAGTAAGATTAAAATTAAATGCATATTGGTAATTGAAAGCAAAATTTCGTCTATACAAAGCATCCAACTCTATCCCTTCAACATCAACTTGACGGAATTGCTGGCGGTTGTATTGTCTCACAATATTTGTATTGAATGAAATATTTGAAGGCAGATAATTAAAATTAAAATCACTTAGCAACTTCCAATAACTGCTTTTTTTCATGAATTTAGTTTTCTTGAATGGCTCAACAGGTTTTGGCTTGAAAGTAAATGCATAATCTACTGCTGTATTTACCTGCTGATCGATGTAGTCTTCAATTTCATAATCATGACGTTCTACTTTGTTGTACGATTGTGAAAAAGTAAAATTCTCCGGATCGTATACATGTGCTTTTTGATCAGGACTTCTTTGTTTTCTAACCCCTATAAAGTTGATACTAGTACGTTTTGTATAATCAATCGCTCTATTAGTAATATTATCTCGCTCAGCAGTATCAGTTGTGTTTTCTAATAATTGCTTCAACTTAATATCCTGATTAAAAGGATCGTATTGTGGCGTAATTGTTTCCTCACCTACAGCATAATTGAACGGTAGATTAATACCCCATTTTGCAGGTAATAATTTCCCTAAATTAAGATTAGTAACAATATTGTATTGTAGAATATCTTCACGACTTCTTTCATTTGGTCCTTGTTCTAATGCACCGAAACCAATTGTACTTTTCTTCCCTGTTGCTGATATGGTTGCAAAATCGGCTAGATTTGTATCAATATTCAATACCGCAGCCATACCACCTTGATTATCCATCTCAGCAAGACGCAATTCATTAAACCAAACTTCCCCTTTGATTCTTTGGCGTGGCTCATTACTTTTTACCCCCACCATTAAGGTACGCACCAAACCGAAATTAGGATTTCCTTTTATTCCTAATCGCAACTTATTAGACTTACCGGCCAAACTAGGGTCTAACTCATCTTCATTTTGATAATAAATTCCGTCCAATGGCAAAGTACTCAAATCAATACTCATTGCTTTAATTTTTAACTGGGTCAATAAGGCCAGTGATAAATCGATATTATTAGCTTCTGGCCATACTTCAAGTGCCGTCAATGCAGAACAATTAGTCCCCGAGCTCGATGTAGGAATAGTTACTTTTAATGGAATTTCTATTTGATAAAAGTTTTGAGTAAAGTCATTTCCAAAACGAATAAAACCTACCATTTTGTCATCACTTAATGCAACTTCACTTACTAGAGATTCAGCATGCAAAAACATTTTCAACTTATTAAATTGACGCATGTCAATGCTCACGTTTTTGAAAACGGCTCTAGAATCCTCGGGCTCAAGACCTGCTCCTGAAACGCGAAGTGATAATGCTTGTTCGTTTTGATTAATAATAGTGTTATTATTAAACAACTGCTCTCTTTGTACATCTGGCGGAATAACATAATTAACCGGACAACGGTCGCTATTTTCCTGGATATTTACTGCCAAAACATCTAGATCTGTTTGATCGTCATCAACATTGGTATCATTAAAATCAAGCGTATTAGTGTAGCGTCTCCATTCTCCTCGTACTAAATCTAAAGCACCAAAACGCACCGTTACTTCTTGATTAAATCCTGTCATGAACATTCTCATGAAACGAATCGATCTAAAATCAGAAATATTTCCTATTGTGTTTTGCGGTTGAGAAACTGGTATCTTAAACTGAATCCATCTTGCATCTGTCACCTCTCCATTGGCCAAAGTAACTTGTGTGTTTTTAATATCGGTAATGTTATTTTGCCCCACAGTCATATTAGGTTGCATATTAATACTGTATTCATAATACGCATTAATCGTGTTCATCGTATTATCTCTATTAATATCCTCTACATCAGGAACTGTCGAAGAACCACGATTAGCATCATTGATATCAACTGTAGAGTTATTTTCTACACCATTATAATTTTTATATCGTTCTTTAACACCACCAGCAGTATTCAAATAAAAAGTATAATCATCGGCAGCTGGATCTGGATCAGCAGCAAAATTAGTATAAATCGCTCCTTCCTTGCCATTAGGCAATCCGTCTAGACCTACATCTTGATTGGCTCGATTACCCGCATCAGTATCAAAAGCATAAATTAATGATTGCGAAGCTGGAACATCCCCCCAAATAGGCCTTGGATTTACTAATATTTGGTCCGGACCTAAACCATTTTCATATTGTTTTCTTCCATCTTTTAACACATCTTCAGATATTTCACCTAAATTGAAATAAATTTTACCCGTATTATCATTTGGAGCTTTACCTGTACCTACATAAGGATCCATGATCCAAAACTGAATATATTCTACATTTCCTTGTTCGAAATTAGTAGAATTGATCGCTCTCATGATTCCTCCAAAATTACTAGAAGGACTCGCTGCATAATTAGGGTTGTTATTATACGGTCCTCTTTCAGAAGGATAGTAACTCAAATCCAAAGTGCTAATCACCTGCGATTGCCCTTGTGCAATATCTGTTAATGGATACAACTCTTCGCTAAAGATTCTTCTGGTAGTGTTTAATGATAAATCATCATTAGAAATACCTGATGGTTTTTGAGTATAAAAAACAGGATCTATCTGATACCATGCTAACTTTGCTCTGTTATAACCATAGCTTAAATCATTTGCGCTAGCGTTAAAATCATAGGTACTCTTAGTATTCCTGTCTGGTGTTGAAGCCAAGCTCCAAGAATAGGCTGATCGCATATCGATTGTTGATTGCGAACCTTCAAAATCATCAACATAAATAGTTGATTCTCCTTGAAATTGATCTGCTTTTGAGGCATCAGGTTTTAAAAACGCCACCTCACCTCTAATCGAAAGATTCGAAGGCACATCCGTATCCATGTTAGGTAACTTATTCACTAAACGAGTAAGAAAAGGAACCTCGGTAGAAAAATTAGTATTGAATCCAAAAATCGTATTATTAACCGACTCTTGACCAAAACTAGATTTTTGTGTAAAAGGTCTTTCACTCATTTTTAAATAAGTACCCCCTACCACAAATTTATCCGAAATTTTATGCTCTACATTCACCCCCATAAACCTTCTAGTTTGTTGACCAAAAATAGAATTATTTTCTAGCGAGACGTTAATAGGTGTATTTGAAGCCTGTAAGGAAGCATCCAATATTTGTACTCGTCCTAATTGATAATTGACACTATAATCAATACCTTCAACTAGTTTACGCCCACCTGCTGTCACAACAACAGAACCTTGCGGAATATTAAAACCCCCAATTGGAATCCCGTCTCCTCCTGATGATTTATACTTACCTCTCAACATGAACTTGTTCTTGTCACTGTCCTGCAAAGCGCCCGATTGTGTGTTACGATACATACTACGAAACACATATTTGGACTGATTGGCATTATAAGTAGATACATTGTTATAATCCTCACCAGCTCCTGTATTAGAAAGCTTAGAAAACAACAGCTCCCCAAAAGGCTCTTTGGTCGTAAAAATGATTCTTCCGTTTTGCGAATCAATAGTTAAGCCTGACATGAAATCAAAGAAACCATCACCACCTGTTTGCGGGTCATTATTGTAATTTAATTTATCTAAATTAAATACTTTTAACAAAGGTGTCTCGGCTACAGCATTATCTGCAGTAGCATTAGCAGGAAATGGACTTCCAGCAACCTCCGTAATATAATTCAATGGCGAAGGATCTGTATAGAGAATATTAAATCTAAAGTCTTCTTGTTTTACTTGATATGCTCCTTGGATTTGGTAGATGTTCTTCATCATCAAATTCCACACTGGATTTTTAACATTCGTTAAATTACTCTTTAACATTTTTAAAATCAAACTTTGCGTAATCACCGCTTGATTTGATGTACTCGTCCCTGTTACAACTGTTGCATCAACACCGTCATTACCAAATTCCCCTACCTGATAAACCTTATCTCCGATAGTATATTGATAGGCTACTGCCAAAACCTCATCATTAGCTAGCCTTTGTTGCAAGGAGATATAACCCAATTGCGCATTAAAAGTATATTCGTTCGCATTTAACTTTCGAGCATTTTCTAATTTCGAATAATCTTGACCTTCACTAACGGTAACATTAAATCCTGAACTTGAAGTTACAATTTCTCGAATATTACTATTCAACAAACCGCTACCATTTTTAATTTGAGCAGGGTCGTAATTGTTGTTCGAATTATCTGATGGTGCATCAATGCCATTATTGAAAATACCAGTAGACGGATCGAGTACAACGACTTCATTATCTGCCAATCCTGATAATTGACCCTCACCTAAATCCTGAATAGCAATAATGTTTCTTAAATTATTTGAAGTTGTATTCACACGCGTTTGCTTGTTTGTAACCCAAATTTCTAATCTTGAAATCTGAACTCTACTATCAATAAAAGGATAGTTTTTTAAAGCTTGGTCGTATTTATTTCTAAAATATTGCGATAAGAAAAAGTGTCTGTCATTATCATAATCTAAAGCAAACATTTCGAAATCCTGTATCACTCCTCCACCCTGAGCTACCACGCTTTTAGTTTGCGATTTTTGCTCAGAAAAAACTCCCGTAACTGTAGTTTTACCAAATTGCAATTGTGCTTTTACACCAAATAAACTTTGAGCACCTCTAATCAAGGAGCTGTTTAACGGCATACTTACATTTCCAACTTCAATTTTTTGGATGATATCATCCTCTGATGGTGTGTATTCTAACTTGATTAAATTTTGAAAAGCAAATGTAGATTGGGTATCATAATTTGCATTTACGTTCAGTCTCGTACCCACTTTTCCTAATAAGCTCATGCTTATTCTTTGATTAAAGTCAAAAGCTAAATTTGACCTATTGCGTTGTGAAAAGGAAGGGTTGTCTTGTTTTGTATAACGTGCACCTAGATCCATCTCTACAGACCCTGTAGGCTTCACATCGATGGTATTACTTCCAAATATGGATTCAAAAAGTCCTGAATTGATATGATATTGGGGCAATAAATCCTTTTGAGCAGCCTCACTACCTTCTTTTTTTCCATCAATCGCATCCGATTTTTGTTTGAAATAATCTCGCATAGATTCTTTCAATACTAATTTTTCGTACTCTTTTGGGGTTAAAATAATGGGGTAATTAATCGAAAACCCATCTACAGAATTGCTATAAACATAGCGGTCCGTTTTAGGGTCATAAGTATAAGCTGAAAGAATACTTTGTGGGTTTTTTATTTGAAGCTTCCCTAAAGAAACCCCTTTGTTTATCGTATCTTCAACCTCTTCTTTTACCTGAGCTCGAGAGACGAAACCACAAAACATTACCATCAAAAAAAAACAAATTTTACGCATACAATTCGTGTTTTCGAACTTTTTACAAGCTTTTTAAAGCTTTTTTAATAATCGATTCAACAGAAGCATCTGGATCCTCTTTAACAATTTTTTCTATAATTTTTTCAGAAGATTTTCGTACAAAACCTAATACCTCTAAAGCAGATAACGCTTCATCTCGGTTTGTATTGCTTTGTGTCATAGAAACTTCATCAAGGTCGTACAACTTTAGCATTTTTTCTTTCAAATCAAGAATCACTCGTTGTGCCGTTTTACTACCAATCCCTTTTATAGATTGAATAGTAACTACATCCGATGATCCTATTGCATTAATAATTTGTTTGGGCTCTAATGATGAAAGCATTGTTCTAGCAATACTAGCTCCAATTCCTGAAACAGATAATAACATCTTAAAGATCTCACGCTCTGATTTTTCGACAAAACCAAATAAAGTATGCGCATCTTCCTTAATTTGCAGATGGGTAAAAAGCTTTATAAAATCTGTCGCAGGCAATAATGAATAAGTATGTAACGAAATATGTACTTCGTAGCCTACTCCTCCACAATCAATCACTACCTGTGTTGGTGTTTTTTCCACCAGTTTACCTTGTAAATGTCCTATCATTTAAATCCTAAATTAATACTTAAAAAAAAGCTTACCATAACCTAATGTCATGGTAAGCAATATAGTACTTTATTTGTTTGTTTTTGTTTTTTGTTTTTCCTGTGCATCAATAACCGCAATGGCAGCCATATTAACCATTTCTTCTACGCTTGCTCCCAATTGAAAAATATGAACTGGCTTACCTAAACCTAACATGATAGGCCCAATAGAATCCACTTTATTCAATTCTTTCAATAATTTATAAGTAATATTAGCCGAATCTAAATTTGGGAAAATCAATGTATTGACTTTTTTTCCTGCTAACTTAGAGAATGGAAACTTCTCCTTTAACATTTCTGGATTCAAAGCAAAATCAGCCTGTACTTCTCCATCAATGATCATATCAGGATAGTTTTGGTGCAAATAAGTTACTGCCTCTCTCACTTTTGCAGCATCTGGGTTATTTGACGAACCAAAATTCGAAAAAGAAACCATTGCCATTACTGGCTCAACACCAAACATTCTTGCCGTTTTAGCCGTCATGATAGCAATCTTAGCTAAATCATCTGCAGATGGATTAATATTAATTGCTGTATCTGATAAAAACATAGGCCCACGAGATGTCATCATCATGTTTGTAGTAGCTACAATCGAAGCTCCTGGCGCTTTGTCAATAAGCTGCAACATCGGTTTTAGAATAGACGAATAACTTCTTGAATGTCCCGAAACTAATCCATCGGCATCACCTTCATTCACCATCATGGCTGCAAAAAAGTTTCTTTCGCGCATTAATTTTTGAGCATCCAAAAGAGAAACACCTCTTCTTTTTCTTGTTTCCCAATATTTATTGGCAAATCTATTTCTTCTATCGTTTTCTTCGTTGATTTTAGGATCAATTATCTCCACATCAGCGTCAAATCCAAGTTCTTCTTTTAACTCTAAGATGATTTCTTTATTCCCTAATAAAACCGGAATCCCTATTCCTTCTTCCAAAACGATTTGAGCTGCTTTCAGTACATCTAAGTGATCCGCTTCTGCAAAAACAATTCTCTTTGGGTTCATTTTAGCTCTATTGGTAATCAATCGAACCATTTTATTATCATTCCCCAAACGGTCTAAAAGTTCCTCTTCGTAACGATGCCAATCAGTGATAGGGTTCAATGCTACACCAGATTCCATCGCTGCCTTGGCAACAGCAGGTGCAACCACTGTTATTAATCTTGGATCAAATGGTTTTGGAATAATATATTCACGACCAAAATTCAGCTTTGTCTCTCCATAAGCAATATTTACTTGTTCAGGAACTGACTCTTTCGCCAATGAAGCCAACGCTCTAACCGCAGCCATCTTCATCGCTTCATTGATCTTGGTTGCACGAACGTCAAGAGCTCCTCTAAAAATATATGGAAAACCTAGTACATTATTTACTTGATTAGGATGATCAGATCTTCCTGTTGCCATGATTATGTCATCTCTTGTAGCTATCGCTAAATTGTACTCGATTTCAGGATCTGGATTTGCCATTGCAAATACAATGGGATCATTGGCCATACCAAGAAGCATTTCTGGAGTAAGCACATTCCCCGCCGAAAGTCCTAAAAACACATCCGCACCTTTTAGTGCTTCTTTTAGTACAGTTCCTGCAGCTCCATTTGCATATTTTTGTTGTAATAATGATAAATCAGTTCTGTCTTTTGAAAGAACACCATCTTTATCAAACATTATTATATTTTCACGGTTAACTCCAAGTAAAACATATAAATTAGCACAAGCCAATGCCGCCGAACCAGCACCTGATACTACGACTTTTACCTTCTCCACTTCTTTTCCTGCAAGTTCTAGAGCGTTTAAAAGTGCTGCCGATGAAATAATGGCTGTACCATGTTGATCGTCATGCATGACCGGTATATTCAACTCTTCTACTAAACGTCTTTCTATTTCAAAAGATTCTGGCGCTTTGATATCTTCTAAGTTTATCCCTCCAAAAGTAGGAGCAATAGCCTTTACCGTTTCGATAAATTTATCAATATCCTTAGCGTCTACCTCTATATCGAAAACATCAATATCAGCAAAAATCTTAAACAACAAGGCTTTCCCTTCCATAACTGGTTTAGAAGCCTCTGGACCAATATCTCCAAGACCTAAAACTGCTGTTCCGTTAGTAATTACTGCTACTAAATTTCCTTTGGCAGTATATTTATATACATTATCAATATCTTTTGCAATTTCTAAACATGGTTCAGCCACACCAGGTGAATAAGCCAAAGACAAATCTCTTTGTGTAGCATATTTTTTAGTAGGAACTACTTGGATTTTCCCAGGTGTAGGTTTCGCGTGGTATAATAATGCCTCTCTTCTTTTACTGTTTTTGTTCATTTTTTTGAGAATTTATTCTAACTGACAAAGATACAAGACTTATGGTAAAAAGCAGTCTTTTCTATTATTCTTTTATAAAAAACCAACTAAAATTGTAGGCAAAAAAATAGCTGCAGTAGAGCTGCAGCTATTTTTTTATAGTCATAATGGTTATTTACAAGTTTGTACCACTTATATAAGAATCTAAATGTTGTATTGTTTCTTTTTGAACCTCAATGATTGACTTTACCACATCACCAATTGAGATCACACCTAAAACCGTAGTATTTTCAACTACTGGCAAGTGCCTCACTCTTCTTGTACTCATGATTTCCATGCAGTAATCTAAATTATCTGTTGGCTTTACCGTTATCACATTCGGCTCCATAATCTCATGGACAAATGTATCTTTCGAAGCTTTATTTTTCAACACAATTTTTCGAGCATAGTCTCTTTCAGATAAAATACCTTTTAATAAATTATCTTCAATAACGAGAACTGCACCTACGTTTCGCTCTCCCATTACCTTCAACGCTTCATAAACCGTTATTGAAGAAACTATAGAATGAACATCCGTACCTTTTTTGCTTAATATTTGATTTACAGTCATATTGAAAATATTTAATTGACTATAAAGTTAAAAAAAATTAAATACAAACCACCAATTTAATAAAATTATTAGTCTTTAAATAAATCTTCTGGCAGTGTTAACTTGTTTAATTCTTCTTTTAAATATGGATTTAAAATTTGCAGTCCGTATTGATAAGAAGCATTTACCCACCCAAAACCTTCTTTGGAAATATAGTCAAACTCAGTCCCTACATTGCCGTATTCAGCAAAAACTTTATGTGAACTAGATTCCAAATCAAATTTCTCTGGAATTGTACCATTGTACTCCACAGCATTTTTTGTTATCAACCACAACCATCGGTACACCATTTCTTGTGCTTTATCAAAAAACTTATAATTAAGTAATCCTTCCCACAGCAACATTTGATGCGGAGCCCATCCAAACGGATAATCCCATTGTCTTTGCGGCGCATCTATAGGAAAGTTCAAGGTACTTGCTTGTGTGCTTCCCGTAATTCCTCCCATTTTTACAAACTGCGGCAAAGCCACTTCTACCAACTGTTTAGCTTGTTGCTCACTACATAAGCCTGCCCATAATGGAAAGAAAGTAGTAGCCGCTTCAAATGGAAATTGTTTACCATTAATGAAGTCGTAATCAAAGTACATGCTCAATTTCTCATTCCAGCAGAGGGTATCCATTCTATTTTTTCTTGCCACTGCCTTCGCTTCCCAATCCTGAGACGTATATATTAAATCTCCAATTTGAATCGATGCATTAAAGAAGTTTTCGATAATGTACGCAATGTCTTTTTCATACTTATAAAGAAAACTGTTAACATCAACCGAATTTAGATTCGCACAGGTATCAATTAACCTATTTGTAGTGTCGTGACCACTCTCACGCAAACTTCTATCATGCACAAAATAAACATCAAGCTCAGCATCGACAATAGTTCTATTTAAATATTGTTGTTCAAATTCTCGAATAGGCAAATTATACTTTAGTGCATAAGGCGCTAAAACATCATCAAAATGTCCCGGCTCAACCTCAAATGGCATTCCTACCCCTCCAGACTTATACCTGTTTAATCCTGTTGCGGTCAAGCGACCTCCTTGAACCATCCAAACGGTGTTGTATTCAAGAATAACCGTTTCTAAATGCCCTCTTAACCAGCCCAAATCTGGAATTTTATTTTTTACAATATCAACTAATAAAGAGGAATACAATGGTGGTTGTGTTCGAGTTAAATAATAACTTCTATTAGCATTTAATATTTTTCCGTAGTGAATAATTTGATACTTAAAATTATCTGCTATCGCCATGGCTTTATCTAGCTGTTTGTCAATAAGCAATCCTACACCAATAAAATAACTATCCCAACCATACATTTCATTAAAACGCCCACCAGGAACTACAAACGGAACACCTTGCAAGCTATACAACTTTTGTTCCAATCCCAAAGCTAGGATACCTGGTTTTGTATTCAAAGTAGCCACATAATCTTCTGTGTAGCCTTCAGGTAAAACACTAACTTTAAAATTTTTAAGCTCTTTTTCTAAATCTTGAAAATATTTAACGCCTTGTTTGTCTTTGGCCGAAACGTACAGAGTAGGAATTTCATTAGTCGTTTTCTCGTCTTGTAAAATTTGTAACAACCCTTTCTTGTCAATCGTCCTCGTGAGTTCATTCCAGTAATCCTCTCTAATTTTTCTCGAAATTCTATCCACCGGCTCTTCTTGTATCCTCGATAAATCAACCTCAGCCAATTCCATTTTCTTTTCTTTCAGAACCGCTAACTCTTGTAATAAATTAGCCAAATGATACGTTCCTTCAATCACTTTCTCTGCCTTTGTTGTTTCGTCAACTAGTACAAATCGCTTAGGTCCATTATCATCCTTGGTTATCTTTTTATCATTATCAGTGTCTTCTTGAAGCAAGAGGTCACGAAACACTTTATCTATATGGAGTAAAAATTTCATTTTAAACTGTACTTTAAATTATTAATGACCACTGTTTTTTACCTCTAAAACTGCTGTACTATTGCCTGTTAACTTTTTTAATATAAAAAAAGAAATAAGCAACATTGCCATTGGAATCAAAGTATAATAAAAGGCATTTTCAGGCCCTTCGTTTTTAAACAAATAACCTATTACTCTAGATCCCAAAGTCCCACCTAGCGCAGAAAAGACAACAATTAATCCAGTCATTGAACTGTGTAGTTTTTTGGGCAAAGCACTTAAAACAACCGAGTTTAAAAGCGGATAAATAGGTGCAATAAACAAACCTACTAATGGAAATGCGAATCCTATTAATGGAATATCACTAAGCGTATTTATTTCCTTTACCTCTAAGCCTACCGTTCTTGGCAAAACAAAAATAACGATCAGCATGGCCATGATGATGCAAAAAGTAAGCACCCAAATCCAATTGATTTTTTTAGTTATTACTCCGGCAAGCAATCGCCCTACCGCTAATGTTATTGCCAAAATACTCGCCATCATTATACTAACATTTTCGGGCAAGTGCAACACTTTGTCATTGAATGTAGGCAACCATGTCATAATACCTTGTTCAATCATCACAAATAAAAAGGCACTGATTACAAAAACAATAGTCAGCAGCTTTGCAAATAGTTTGAACATTTGAGCAAAATCATCCATCAAATCAACACCGGGAATATCAGTTTGATTTTCGAATTTAGCAAAGAATAAAAAACCAAATGACAACAACGAAATTGCAGCTAACAGCCAATACACATTTAACCACGCATCTGGATTCGTTTCTGAATTAAACGCTGGAAACAAGAAATACGCTAATGCAATACCAATCATAAAAACACCTTCGATACTACTCATCAAGCTATTGTGCTCTTTTTGATTTTCAGTCACCGTTCCAATGAGTGAGTAAACCGACACTTTTATCAAAGCAAATGAAACTCCTACAGTTGCAAAAAGAATCTTTGCCGCTTCAAATGAATTACCAAAATACATGGCAATACAAGCCACCGTAACCAATGCCAAACCAATGAGCATAGCCTTTTTATACCCTAACCGCGGTAAAAATGAAGCAATCAAAAACGAAACAATTGCAATAGGCAAATCTTTAAACGCTTCTAGAATACTAGCTTGCAGTTCATCTACTCCGTAATTATTCTGGGCTTTCAATATCACTATTCCTACACTATTCAACAGAATAGCGAAGACAAAATAGTTTAAATACATAGCCAACTTGATGGTGCTTTTTTTCATAAAAATTTATTCTTTATTAAACTACTCGTTTGTGTTTAAGTAGTCTGCAATATTAATGTCTTCGGGCAACCTGCCTACATTACGTAATTTTAAAACGGCTAGCTTTTGGGCTATTGAAATCGTTTCTTCAAAGTTTTTATTCTTTAATCTTGCATATAAAAAGCCCGTCCAAAAAGCATCTCCTGCACCAGTTGCATCTTTTATATCATTAATTTGCTGTGCTTTTTGATAAAACATACCAAAATTTTTATCAGACAAAACCACTCCGTCTTTCCCTTTAGTCAAGCAAATCGTTGATGCGCCTAAACCATGAAAATATTCAAAAATATAATCCTCCGTTTTCGACTCCGCAAAAAGGCGGTAACAATCATCTTCACTTAGTTTCACTAACGGATTCGTTGATAAATATTCTTTCAAAACTGCTTTAGCCTCTTCTCGGTCTGGCCAAATACGTTCGGAAAAATTGATATCAATACTTGTTTGCAATCCTAATGCTTGCGCTTTCTTGGCACTATCTAAAATGGTTTGTCTTGCTGGGTTTTTGCTTAAAGCGAAACAAGTGGTATGAAAGATTTTGGCAGTAGACAATAAATCTTCTGGAATCTGACTTGGATGAATTTGATAATCTGCTTCACGATACGGTATAAAATCCGGCGTTCCAGTAGATTTAGAAACAAAGATTACCGAAGTAGGTTCAATATCTGATTTTCTAATTTGGGTAGTAACCACATTGTTTGCATTTAATTTACGCACAATATATTCACCCAAACCATCTTGCCCGCAGGTCGCTACTAAGACCGAGTTTAGTCCGAGTCTTGCCGCATTGACAGCCACATTCGTTGGTGACCCACCCAAAAATCGATGATAGTCTTTTGTTCTATTTATAGAAGTATTGATTTCGTGTCCAATAAAATCAATAAGCACCTCTCCTGCACAGATTATATCTATTTTCTTTTCCAATTTAAATCTCAATTTTAAAATTTATATTTCGGTTAATGCTACTTTTTTCGTTTTTATAAATAAGGTACAGATCGCACCAATAAACAACAATACACCTGCAAAAGTGATCGCTAAACGAGGGTCATTGTTTAAAAAATGTTTCAAAATAAATCCAAATGACAAGTTTTGAATAATCATTGGTATCACAATCATCATATTAATAATTCCCATGTACACTCCATAACGTTCTTTTGGGATATTGGAAACAACCATTAAATATGGTATTCCCATCATACTGGCCCAAGCAATTCCGTACCCTATAATTACTGCAAAAAACAAGTACTGGTTTTGTAGTATCGGAAAAAATAGGAAAGAGATCGCTCCAAGCAAAAGGCAGACAAAGTGCACTGTTTTGGCACTGTGTTTTTTGGCTAATTTAGCCAAATAGAAAGCGATCGAAAATGTTACAATGAATCCAAAGGCACCGACCAATCCGTTCCAGCGTACGGCTTCACCATATCCAATTTTATCCGACGGAGTAGTATTCCAAACCGACAATGCGATACTCTTGGAATTATTTTGCCAGTAACACATCATAGCGTACCATTGAAACAAGTACACTAAAAACAGCTGCCACATGACGGCTGGCATTTCTAAAACTGCCTTGTAAATATCTACAAAAGGGGACAGTAAATTTAAAGGATTCGCTTTTATATAAGCTATCTCTTCGTCTGATGGTGGGACTTCTGGAGTTTTTTTCATACTCCACCAAATGGAAGTAATCGACAGAACGGCGCCAATAAAAAAGGAGGCATACATCCAATTGGGCAATTCTCCGGTATAACCAACAATTATTAATGGAAAAATCCCAATGGAAATATATGCTAAAAACTGACCGAAACCAGTAAAAAAACTTTGCGCTTGAAAACCTATCGGTTGTTGCTCTTCATCAAGTGTATCAGCAATAAATGCGCGATAAGGCTCCATAGCAGTATTGTTACCAACATCTAAAATCCACAATAAGCCCGCAGCCATCCACAAGGAACTACTAAACGGAAACAAAAATAAAGCGATACTACAAACCAAAGCACCTATAAAAAAATAAGGCTTACGTCTACCCCATCTTGGATGCCAAGTTTTATCACTCATTGCCCCTATTATGGGCTGAATTAATAATCCCGTCAACGGTCCCGCTAAATTTAGAATAGGGATTTCATCTGGACTTGCATGCAAGAAATCATAAATAGGATTAACGGCGCTTTGTTGCAATCCAAAACTATATTGAATTCCAAAAAAACCAACATTCATATTAATTATCTGCCAAAAACTAAGCTTTAATTTCATGTTTCGTTTTTATAAATTAATTATTTCGTAAATTTTTTAGATATTTTATATAAAACTAATTTTAAAAATAACAATTTATTGCATTATAAAAACAAAAACGTTTTCGGAAGTACCGAAAACGTTTTCGAATTCATAATAAAATCTAAATTTACAGCTCTAAACTATTGCTCGAACGGAATTACAATTTTAGTTTCCCAACTTAGCTCATCTCCTCCATTAAAAGGATTGGCAAGAAAATGTTCTAACGGTTTATTACTTAATTTATAGTTGTGTTTTGTCGCATAATCTAACAACGCAAACCAAGCACGATCTGAAGTTCTAAAATTACCATAATACGTTGCTGCAAGTCCTTTTTGAGCCTTAATTGTTTTAAATTTCACAATACCATTGTTAATCATTTTAACGTTGCTATCAATAGGAAAGCAATAATTAAAATTTAATCTTTCTTTGTCTAGATTCCAGTTCTCGACTTCAACATAGGGCCTACCTATAATTTTTATTTTATTTTGTTCTAGAAAACCTGTGATAGCCCCGTCATTCATAATCATAGTCTGCGCTTTTTCTTGTAAAACCGATTCTAAACTGATGTAAGCAACAAACGTTTCTTCAGACTGACCTAGTCCGTCTATTTTTACTTTAAAATTCTCCAAATGCTTGTTTAACCCATTTCTAAAAGCGGTGATTTTCTTAATTTGAGATTCTTTAAAATCTGTATTAAAAAAAGGCGCTGTTAAACGATTGTAAATACTGTGATCTCCATCTTTTATACTTACCTCAACTGTTGTAATAGAATCATTAACAGCAACGATATCCCAACTGTACTCCATCGTTGTTTTATCCATTGTCATCTCTTGTTTGATAAAACTAAAATCTTTCTTTTCAATTAAAACATATTTTTCATGGTCTGTCGTTAATCGTGCTGTAGACCATTCTTGAATACCTTGAAAAACAGTTCCTGTAGCTGTTTTTACTTTAAACGAGATGCAATAATCACTTTTTTTAATAAAAAGATACCAAATCATGAAAAGTGAAAAAGCAACACTCAAAACCAATAATAAAACCTTCTTTGCACTCATTTTATTTAGTCATTTTTAATTTATTCACTACAAAATCCGAAATGTTTTTACCTTGAACTATTCCGTTTTCAATTGCTGCTCTGTAATGTATTCCTCCATAAAAACGACTCATAGCCGCTTCCTTTGATGCTTCATTAAAAGATTTAAAAGATCGATTAGGCAAACCAAACTGTAACTCTGAATCATCTACAAAAGCAAAGTTATCGCCAAAAATACTGGTAAGAATATTAGACGAAACAGTCGACACTACAGAGTGACCGCTAGTATATTCTGGAAATGGAGGTGTTTGCAATGCTGGTTTCCAATTCTCATCAATATTTTGATTGATTACCGTTTCTGGTCGTATCACGTTGCTTCTAAATTTTTCGTCCCAACAACTTATAAATGCTTCAAACATTCCGATAGAAGTTTGTGTGTATGCAAATACTGTTCGCTCAAAATCAGCCTTCGATTTTTTACAAGCAATCTTAGTAATTCCCATCCAATGTGCTCCTGGAGTAATTTTCTTTTTGGCAAACATCATGTGTCCTTGACTAACTGAAACATAAGGATTACAGTCCCAAAACTGCGCCATTTTAATTTCGTCACAACCATCCCCCAATTTTTTCATTTTCAAACTAATATCATATACTTCTTGAACTTGTTTAAAAAAGGCAGAGTTTTTATCCAATGAAAAAGGCAGAGCAGGAATTGGTTTAAATTGAGAAGCTGAATCTAAAACTAATGTTCTTATTTCGCCCCAATGCGGTTCAATTGCATCCATGTATGCAGGAGGTGTAGGCTGCCAACGCCCAGCAACATTAGGGAGAACAGAGAACTTAGGCAAAGTACGAGTTTGCTTGTAATTGTCTTTATCCATCCATTTCTTTATGCGTTCTGCTACTTTTAATCCATATTCTTTAGAAACCTCAAATTCTTTTTGATTTTCTTGTCCCCATTTTTGATACAAACTATCTCTAAAATGTTCTACTAATTCCTCTGAAAAAACCAATTGCTTACTTACATCCATATGCGCTACCAAAGCAGCAAGCTCGATATTCACACCGCTTTTAGGATCTAATTTCGGAATAGAATCCAACCCTTTCAGCTGGTTTTGAAGACTCACATACTTCTTACTATTTTGAGCCACTACCTCATAAGCAGCAATATTAGGATACACAAAAATTCTACTCGCAACTGGTGGCGAAAAAATATCGTGAATCATAATTTGAGTCACATTCTCCACCGCTGCATGGTATTCGTCAGTAGTTATAACAATAGATTTCTCTTTTTTACAAGAAATAAATAGAAGGCAAGCCGCTGTTATGATTAAGATCTTATGTTTCATTCTCTATTTTTTAATAATTAAATTCTAAGTTGTAAATCTATTGCAACATAGGCATTTCATACACCTCTGCTTTTTTATTATTGATCGTTACTAACAAATAACTTTTGCCGTTAAAATGTATAATATCTAAATGTCTAACTGCCTTTTGAGACAAATCGATCCCTAACTTACTACCCAAAATTATTTGGTTTTGATTCTTGATCAACGCTCCCGAAAACCCATCAAATCGACTGTGATAAGGAGATACTCCAAAATAATTCCCTGCAACAAATACTGATTCTTTTTTATTTGAATCGAAATTTGACTTCACAAAACAGTTAATTGGTGCTACCTGTAAATCATTCGAAAAAGCTACAAAAGTGAACTTCCCATTATTATTCTTCAAGTAACCCGATTTTAAATTATCTACTTCAAATAATTTAGCTTTTGACAGCATTTCTGGACTAAAAACTTCTTCGACTGTTTTACCTGAAAACGATTGATACGATTTAAATTTCTTTTTTATCATACCGCTAAATTGCTCCGCAAGATCATCAAGCCCCATTGTAGTATAGTAGTTTCCGTTTTTTTCGACCGCAACGACTGTTTCAAATGAACCATTGGCATCAAAATCATCATAATACATTTTCATAGGAAATGCTTCGGAAGCCTTAAACTTAGAATTAACCCCCCAGTTTCCTATCATGTAATCTAAATCGCCGTCATTGTCGATATCAAATGGAATAATAGCCTGCCATAAACCATTGCTTTTGTCAGGAAATACAGTTGCTGTTACATCTGTAAATTTTCCATTTTTATTCGCAAAGAATGTTGGTTTCATCCATTCACCTACAACAACAAGATCCGTTTTTCCATCTTTATTAAAATCCGAAAAAACAGCATCAGTAACCATTCCTATTCCTTCAAAAGTCTTATTTTGAACTATTGTAAACATCCCTTTATTGTTGTTCAACAAAAAGCAATTTGCATACTCCCCAAAACGATTGTACTTAGAATTGGTTCCGATGAAGAGATCCAAATCTCCATCGTAATCATAATCAAATGCTTTAACCACCGAAGCATTTTGAGCCAATTGTGGCAAACTCGCATTGGTTAATTGAGTACCTATATACAAACGACTTAATAAATTTTGCGCATTTTCTCCGTTACCAGAAGCCACAAACAAATCGTTTATTTTGTCATTATTAAAATCACCAATCACTGCCGAAGCATCTTCAAAAACAGAGTCTTTTTCTATCGATGCGTATGGCTTTCTTGAAAAACCTGTGGCATTTTGTATAAAAACCTGTGCTGCTTTTCCTTTGGCTCCGCCAAAAAAGATATCCTCTTTACCATCTCCATTCAAATCACCAATGGCCACAGCAGGACCGCGGTCTGATCGTTGGTACGGAATTAATTTTTGTGCTAAAAAATCAATAAAGCTATTTTCTTCATGTGTGAAATTAATCCCTAAACTCGTTTCGCTCTTTTTGAAAACAGGCACAACTGTAGGATGTAACTTTTTATAATCAAATGTTTTTCTATTTGCAGCTGCTTTCACTACAAGAGTTTGATTCACTTTTACATTCTTAATGGTTTGATATGTTTTATCTGGCCATACCACAACAATCGAATCTACAACAGCCGTTTTTCCATAACCAAAATGAACAATTGGCTCAGATGATGATTGAAAACCTCTTGTTGTTTGCAACTCTTTGAATTGTTTTTTACCCTTTACATACGAAATAACTTTTGCTCCAATTCCGAAAGTATTTTTTCCTCCAAACTGTAGCTTAACTTTTAAATAATTAGCATTTTTATCTGTTTTATTGATATAAATTGACGCAACAGTATTTAAATTATTAGTGATCAGGTCTAAATCTCCATCATTGTCAATATCGGCATATCCGCTTCCGTTAGAGATTATCGAATCGTTTTCAATCCAATCCTTAGAACGATTTTTAAATTGAAGATCTGATGATCCTTGAAAAATAAAATTAGTTACATTGCCTTTTGGCATTCTTTTCAAGGCTTCTTTGTCTAATAATTTAGTCGAAGTGATTTTGTTTTTAATTTGATCATTCGAATAATATTTCACGTAATCCAAATCGTTTGGACGCTTTGGAATTCCATTTGCTACAAATAAATCCTGTTCTCCATCTTGATCATAATCGGCAAATAAAGCACTCCAACTCCAGTCTGAAGCTGCTACACCATTCAATAATGCAGTTTCGGTAAAATTATTACCCCCATTATTTAACTGCAACATATTTCTACTGTATTGATAATGATAGCCTAATTTTTCCGTTCTCATTTTCAACATTTGTACATTATCATCGCCTAATGAATTTTTTAATACTTTCTCGTCCTCAGGCAACATGTCCAAGGTTAAAAGATCTGGAAATCCATCATGATTGATATCTGCCACGTCAACTCCCATTGAGAAACGACTCGTATGACCAAAATGACTTTTTAAACTTTCGGTAAACGTACCATCTCCATTATTCAAATAGTAGTAGTCGTCTTCATGAAAATCATTACCCACGTAAATATCAGGATATCCATCCAAATTGAAATCAGAAATCGCTAAGCCCAGACCGTATCCATTGGCACCGCCAAAGATTCCCGCCTTTTCACTTACATCTACAAATTTCCCGTTATCGTTTCTAAATAATTTATCGCCACACTCGTAACTTCTTGTGTTTCTCACATCAGCATTTCCAAAAGATTGCTCTGAATGCACTGCATGATTTAAAAGATACATATCTAAATCACCGTCTAAATCATAGTCAAAAAAAGCAGCTGATGAACTGTAATTATCTAAATCCAAACCATACTCAGCAGCACTCTCGGTGAATGTGTTGTTTTTATTATTGATAAACAATTCATTATGCCCTTCAAATCCATTGATTCCTACCACGGCACATACATAAATATCAAGATATCCATCTCCATTGACATCTGCCATTACAGTACCCGCGCTCCAATCGCTTTGTCCTTCTACACCCGCTTTGACACTTATATCTTCAAAAGCATTCCCTCCTTTATTGAGGTATAATTTATTCTTTCCTTGATTTGAGGTAAAATAAACATCCACTAAACCATCATTATTGATATCGCCTAGCGCTACGCCACCCCCATTGTAATAATACAAATAGTCAAGAATGGAAATATTCTTGGATGGATCCAACTTGTTATTAAACGTAATGTTACTTTTATCTGAAGACAATTTTTCAAATAAACGGTCTTGTTTTTGCGTACAGCTTACAACTACAAAAGAAAAGAGTACTATTCGAAAAAAATTATTCATTGCCTTTAAATATTTTTGGTGATTGGTCATTTATTACTGCAACAACTGATATGCTGTTATTTGCATTTTTAATAGTTCTTAAATGCTTAACTTCTCCTTTCATGAAAAATCCTGATTCACTATAAGGAACCCAGGAATAAGTTCCATTTTTATTCCCTAAAAGCAAACTTCCATAATTAGAATCCAATCGAGAGAATTGTGGTTTAAATTCATATTGATTTCCTCCTAAAAGAATATCCAAGACACCATCTTTATTGACATCCATAGTACAAATGGTATTTACACTTGAAAACTGAACTTCTTTGGGTAAAATTTTAATTTCAAATTGACCATTTCCTTTATTGATCGCAATCACCGTTTCTTGAATTGTTGCCTCTTTTTTGATCGTATTATCAACCACCTCTTTGGCAAATAATTCTTGAAAGGATTTTTTAGCATAATCAGCATAGCTTAAATTTTTCTTTTTAACCATTGGAATTTGCTTGGTGATGTCCTGTTTTAAGTTCAAAGGTAAATCCTTATCGTCTATCAATCGTGTTGCAATTTGTTCAATAGTTCCATTATTATCAAAATCATTAACAAACAATCGCATTGGTTTATCCTTAGTTGCTTTGTAATTAGTATTTGTTCCTTTGTTTCCTAAAATAAAATCTTTTTTTCCATCATTATTCAAATCCACACAACTCACAGCATTCCAAAAACCAGAATAATCTGAAAGGTTTGATTTAAAATCGGCCAATCTTCGACCTGTGTTTTTAAATATTTTTGGAGCCATCCAATCTCCTACAAGAATCAAATCTTTCTTAGAATCATTATCAACATCTTCCCAAACGGCATCAGTTACCATTCCTACCTCTGTTAATTTGAAAGCTACTTTTTCAGTAACATTTGTGAAATTTCCTTTTCCATCATTTTCTAAAATAAGATGTTTAGGATTGATTCCATAGACCCCTGGAACAGATCTACTTCCTATGAAAACATCTACATCTCCATCATTATCAAAATCATAGGCTGCAATAACTGAGACATTATTATTTGTGGTTGGAACCACCGTTTTGCTTTTGGTAAACGATCCTTTCCCATTATTCAAATACAAACGGTTCTTATAATTGGCTTGGTCTGCTCTTTCATTTCCTCCAGAACCCACTAGTAAATCTAAATCACCATCACCATCAGCGTCAAAAAAACTGGCTGCTGTATCTTCATAATTCAAATCACTATCCAGATCAACTTGAGAAGTTGCAGCAAAACTGTCGTTGCCTTTATTCATGTATATTTTACCAGCTGCACCTTTGGCTCCTCCAATAAAAAGATCCTCATTTCCGTCTCCGTTAATATCTCCAACGGCTAGTGAAGGACCTTCTTGAGAAAGTTCTTTTGAAATTAAACCCTCGTAATCAAAATCGATATAATCATTTTCTTTGTGCGCAATAAACGTCGATTTCTTTTCTGTAAATAATGGTGTAGACTTATCCGTTTTAGGAACGTAATTTAACTTAGCATCCGTAATATTTAAATTAAGTGTCGTGTTATTAACTACTTTATTAATAGTTTGGAATTTTCCATTTGGCCAAATTACTTGCAATGAATCAATTTTTTTAGTTCCAATACCGAAGGCCATCACATAATCTATTGAAGATTGAAAACCTCTGGATGGAATTAATTCTTGTCTCATAATTTCGCTTCCCGAAAACAATTCTACAACACTCCCTACACCGAATTTATTGAGGTTATCCCCTTTTAATTTTACTTTAACAAAATGATTGTCCTTATTTTTATCCGAATTATTTTTATAAACAAAGGCTTCCATGTTAACATTGTTGACAATTAAATCTAAATCTCCGTCATTGTCCAAATCACCATAGGCAGCACCATTAGAAAAACTAGGCGTACTTAGTCCCCAGTTTTGAGCTTCATTTGTAAAAGTTAAATTAGCATTGTTTTTAAAAGCATAATTAGGAATAGGTGAACTTGGCATTCTATTAATAATCGTTTCGATCTGTTCTTTTTTTCCTGTAACAACCATTTTTTGCATGAATTCGTTGGCAAAAAAATCAACAAAATCTTGATTTGTTAAATCGTGATAAATCCCGTTACACACATAGATATCCTTATATCCATCGTTGTCCATATCAAACATTAATGCTCCCCAACTCCAATCGGTTTTTGAGACACCCGCATAATTTGCAACCTCCAAAAACTGATTGTTACCGTTATTAATTTGCAGTGTATTTTCCATGTATTGATTAAAAAAATCAAGATTTAATTTTCTTAGATATAAATCATAGTTCTCAAAACTAGTTGTGTTCTTTAAACGTTCGTCTCCCTCTGGCAACATATCCGTCACAAAAATATCGGCCTTTCCATCATTATTAACATCAGCCATATCCGCTCCCATTGAAGATTGGCTAATATGAGATGTCCACCCTTCAATTTGTTCTGTAAACGTTCCGTTTTTATTATTGATATACAAATAATCTCTTTCGTAAAAATCATTTGAAATATAAATATCTGGATATAAATCTCCATTTACATCACCTACAGTAACTCCTAAACCAAAACCAATAAGACTTCCATATATACCCGATTCTTTACTCACGTCCACAAATTTCCCTTGGTCGTTACGCAACAATCGATCACCTCCACCTTTTAGAATATCCGCAACATCCCAGTCTTTATCTCTTAACTCTCTTTTATTGGAATAATTAAGACTACTCACTGGTATAAAACTGTTGTTGAGAATATAACAATCTAAATCTCCATCTTTATCATAATCAAAAAAGGCTGCGTGAGTGGTAATTCCTGTATCTGCTAAATTATATTGTTCAGCTTTATCCGTAAAAGTCCCATTTCCGTTATTAATAAAAAGTTCATTTTTTTGATTATCACCCGTAATATTTCCGGCATTACAGACATAAATATCTAAAAATCCGTCCCCGTTAAGATCGACCATGACCACACCTGTAGACCAAGACTTTGTTCCCTCTACTCCTGCTTTTTTAGAAATGTCTTCAAATTTAAAATTGCCTTTATTCAAATACAGTTTATTAGTACCCAAATTTGAAGTAAAATAAATATCCGAAAGTCCATCGTTATTAATATCTCCAATAGCAACACCTCCACCGTTGTAAAAATTTCGATATTTGAAGATATTCATATCTTCCCCGTTTTTCACTTCGTTAATGAAATTAATTCCGGTTTGTGCAGTTTCCATTTTAGAAAAAAGAGCGTTTTTATTTTCTGTGTTTTCTTTAGAACAACTCACAAAAAGAAGCGATAATAAGAAAAATAAAATAGAACGATTTAACATAGTATAGGTCGTATTTAGTTCAGACATTTTGAAAGGAAATAATGGTCTAATTTATATAATATTCAGTAAATAAAGCAATGAATCGCGTTAAAATTAAAAAAATAAAGAGGGCAATACGATTGCCCTCTTTACTACTAACTCAAAACATAATCATATTTTCTAAAACCTAGTAACCAGGGTTTTGTTTTAAATTCAAATTAAACAAAGCATCCGCTGGAATAGGGTATAAAATGTATTTTTTATCAGAAACAGAAGGTTTTAATTCTCTAGCAGCTAAGAATTTTCCAAAACGAATCATGTCGTTTCTTCTCCATCCTTCTAACCACAATTCTTTCCCTCTTTCTTTGTAAATACCAGCTAAATCAGTTGGAAACACCCCAAGCTGACCTGATCTTCCTACAATAGCTGCTAATTTAACAACATCATTTGTACCTGCACCGCCTCTAGCAATTGCTTCCGCTTTCATCATCAAGGCATCAGAATAGCGCATTAATACAAAATCATTATCAGGCTTATCAAGACTTCCTGAATCTGGGATGTATTTTTGCATTCTAATACCCGCTGTTTCTAGCGTAGCTCCACCTGTTATTAAAGTAACTGCCGAAGTGTAGATTAGTGGATGCCCAACTCTATCCTGTAAATTTAAAGTCCCCGCTGGTATATTTGTATAAGCCACACCCGCTGCATCTTTATCTTTACCAAATTGATCACGGTTTTTACCGTTTTTCATTTGCCCAATTTGCATTCCAACATTATTTCCAAACTCATTGACGATGTATGGATCTGAATTTTTAATACGTCTGTCATTAGGATCATAATTATTATAATATTCAGCTACAATTGCAAAACCATTCCATCCATCGGGAGTTTGGTTGTAATGCATTCCCATTCTCCAATGAAATTGTAAACCTCCACCTTCACCACCTTGAATGTTTTTTGAAGAAAACAAGATCTCAGGAGATGTGTTGTTCGTTGGTTTAAAGTTATCCCAATAATCTGGAGACAAAGAACTATTAATAGCGTCAACATTAGCCACTACTTTTGTCATATCTGCAGCTGCAAAAGTTGGAGCAGTAGGATCTGCCGCTTCAAAAACCCCTTTATTTAAATACAATTTAGCCAATAAAAAGTGAGCTGCATCAGAATTAATTATACTTGCATCTCCAGCAGTTCTTGCAGGCAAAGCGCTTACAACAGCCTCTAATTCAGCAATTACAAACTCTGTCGCTTCAGTTCTTGTCCATACTTTCGGATCGTCCGTCAAAGTAGATCCTGCCTCTCTGTATGGTACTTGACCAAACAAATCAATTACATTGTAGTAATAAAAAGCTCTTAAAAAACGAGCTTGTGCTTTTTCAGTCGCAGTTCCATTTTCAATCACTAAATTACAGTTATACACTTGCGAAAGCAATGCATTCCAAGCATTTCTAACCTCCTCGTGATCTGAAGCCCAAGTATGCACGTGAATTTGTCTCCACTTTGCATTATCATCCCAGTCTCCACCACGTGTAGGACCTACTAATCCATCTCCAGCTATCTCATCCAAGGCAAACATTTGACCTTGACCTTGAAAATCCCTAAGACCGTTAATAGCCGTTTTTAGTAGTGAGGTAGCATTGACTGTTCCTGCAGCATTTGAAACTACAACACCATCCAATACCTGTTCATCTAGATTGGTACAACTTACCCCCAATACCACAGTACTAGTCAATAAGATGCTTTTTATAATATTTATTCTTTTCATCGTTTTTTTAATTAAAATGTTACATTAAGACCTAGTGACACACTTTTATCTCTTGGATATGATAAATACTCCATACCCGCAGAAGGCACACCATTCAATGACTTATCAGTATCAACCTCTGGATCTGTTCCTGAATAACTCGTAATTACAAATAAATTAGATGCATTTACAAAAAACCTTGCAGATGACATTTTGAATTTATCTAAAACTGCTCCTTTAACTGTATATCCGAAAGTTAAGTTACCCATTCTTAAGAAATCTCCTTTTTCTAAGTACCTAGTTGAAGGCGAGTTAGGATCTCCTTGTGCTTGAGCTGAATTAGCTGCTGCTGCCGTTACGTTTCTACCACCTAAGAAAGCTCCTTTAAAGAAATAAGCATTTGTTGTGTTGTTGTAAATATAATGTCCGAAAGCACCATAAAAAGAAGCTCCTAAATCAAAATTCTTATATCTAAAATTAGTATTGAACCCAACATTCACTTTTGGCAAAGGTTGTTTGTCTAAAATCTTTTTAACTGCTGTACCTAAACCAGTATCATTTCCAGCCGCATCTGCGTAGATTGAATTACCTGTAGAATCGTATCCTCTCCACTCATACATATAATAAGAATAAATTGGCTGATTATTAGTAACAACTTGCGCATAAGCGCCCGTTAAACCTTGACCATTAATCCCTCCTGTTGCAATAAACCCTGCAAAATTAGTCATTTTATTGCTCAAAAATGAAGCGTTTCCAGAAACATCCCAACCAAAATTTTCTTTATCAATTACTTTGTAATTTAACGAAATCTCAAACCCTTTGTTAATTAAATTTCCTGGTAAGTTTTTAAAACGTGCAGAAGAAGCACCAGGTTGCGTTGCAGCAGCAGGAACTGGAAAAATCAAATCTTTCGTATCCTTTTGAAAATAATCAACAGATCCGGTTAACTTGTTATTGAACAATTCAAAATCTGCTCCAATACCGTATGACTTAGTAGTTTCCCATTTCAAGTCAGCATTTGCATTACTATCTACAGTTAATGCACCATTTAACGCATAAGACGCTCTTGCAATTGCTGAATTTGGTGAAAACTCTTGGTTACCTGTTTTACCAAAGTTCCCTCTTACTTTGAAATCGTTAACAATTCCTTCTTTGTTTTCAATCACTTTGTAAGCAATACCAACAGATGGGAAATAATCGTATTTATTGTTAACTCCTAATTTAGTCGACCCATCAGATCGTAATGTACCTGTAATAATTAACTTTTTATAAAGCGTTGCATTAACTCTTCCAAAATAAGACTGTAATTCTGTTCTATTTCTATAAGAAGAAACTCTGAACTCATTTTGTAATCCACCTTCAATATTATCAATCAAATTTGTTTGTGCACTATCATACCCCTTACCACTAGCAAAACTTCCGTCTGCAGTGTAATCATAATAAGAATAACCAACTAATGCATCCAAATTGAAATTATCACCAAAGTCATTGTTGTAATTCAAAGTATGTTCAAAAGTTTTATTAAATTTATTTTGCGCATTAATTGAAGCTTGACCATGCTTAACTGTTGTAGAACCAGGAACTGTCGCCTGAGCAACATTCTGAATATCCATAGTAGGCAATAATTGACTTTTTCTGCTAGAAGTAGAACTTTCTACACCAACTAAGAACGTGTATTTCAATTTACTATTAATTTTCCAAGTTGTATTAATACTTCCTAAAAATTTATTCGTATTAGTAAAATCTTTATAAGAATTTAATAATTGAACTGGATTCAAATACGTATTACTAACTACATTATATGTACCATTTGCATTATAGATTGGCAAGGTTGGATTCCAATACAAAGCAGTACCTATGATATTCCCGATATAACCAGCGTTATTAGATAAAATTGTAGTTTCATCTTTCAAAGACGCATACATGATTCTTTCTTCAACTTTCAAAGCTCCGCCAAAAAAGTCATTTGAGTTATAAACTGTAGCTGTATACTTATCTAAACCTGTGTTTTTCACAATACCATTAGTATTAGAAGCACTCAAAGAGATTCTAGTATTAGAATTCTCTGTTGATTTTGTAAAAGACAAATCGTGATTCATTGAGAATCCATTTCTTAATACCGCATCTTTCCAGTTGTAACTTCTTGAGCCTTTGTCATCACCACCTGCAGCAACAAATTGAGAGGCGTTCATCACATCAAAATTACCAGACATTTTACTAAACTGTACCGATGTATTGTAGGACAATTGCGGCTCTTTTGATTTACCTTTTTTAGTAGTAATTACGATTACTCCATTTGCTCCACGAGAACCGTAGATCGCAGTAGAAGAAGCATCTTTTAATACACTAATACTTTCAATATCATTTTGGTTAACAAAATTCAAAGGATTTCTTGAAGAAGATGTTCCTAATAAATCATCTCCACCTCCAGAAACATTTCCTCCGTCTAATGGCACACCATCAATAACAATAAGCGGTCCATTACCTGAACGAATAGAAGTATTTCCACGAATTCTAATTGCAACTCCACCTCCTGGCTCCCCACTTGATTGCGTTACTTGTACACCCGCTACTTTACCTCTTAATAATTGTGCTGGTGACGGAGAAGCTACATTGTCAAAATCTTTTGCTCCGATCTGGTCAACTGCACCAGTTGCATCTTTCTTTTTCACGCTACCGTATCCTACGACAATTACTTCATTTAATTCAGCTGAGTCTTCTTTTAAAAGTACTTTCACTGTTGTTTTTCCTGCTACATTTACTTCTTGTTGTTTAAGACCAATGTAACTAAAAACTAATACTGCATTTGCTCCAACATTCCTGATAGTGAACTTTCCATCAAGATCTGTCTGTGCTCCAATTGTTGTTCCCTTAACTAATATTGAAGCCCCTGGAAGTGGGCCGCTAGCGTCTGATACTGTACCGGACACATCTTGCGAATATGCCAAACCTGCACATAGTACCGTTAGAAACACCATCAAGCCTTTGATTAGACTATTTTTCATACGTAATAAAATAAGTTGGTTAATAAATTGTTTAAATGGTTTTGTTTAAATTCAAAATCAAACTTAGACATAATTTATGAAAACTTTAAGAAATACAGCAACTATAACGTTTTCGAATAGCCGAAAACGTTTTCGATTTTAAAATTAATCCTTTAAAAAATTAAAGATAAAATTATATATTACTTAAAAATAAATACTAAATATTATCAATATGAATGATTTATTAAGTTTTACAAGCTCAAACACCTGCGTTTTTGTTAAAAAAAAGAACCGAAACGCCAAAACCTTGCAGATTTATTGCGTTTTTATCCTTTTTACTGATTTTTCTCTAAAAACGCTCCTTCAGCCAAAAAACCTTGTTTAACAAAAATTCCTGCAAAAACCACAAAACCAACTAAATACACTTATTTAGGGCTTGCTGAAAAAGTATTCTCAATTTTCATATAACTGGATTTAATTTCACCAAATAATCACTTTCATAAT
>NZ_JACRUK010000059.1 GCF_014305155.1 Flavobacterium muglaense | reverse complement strand
GTTATAATATAGACCAAATATAATATAAAAAAACCAATTATCAAAATTGGTTTATATTATATTTTTGTTCGGTATTATTTTGCTTTTTGTTCCGCATAGGGCAAAAAAAAACCCCAACAATGTTGAGGTTTTTCGGGTAAAGAGATAGTAAACTATCTTCTTTTGTCTTTGATTTTTGCTTTTTTACCAGTAAGTTCTCTGAAGTAGAAAATTCTAGCTCTACGAACTGCACCTTTTTTGTTGATTTCAATTTTTTGCAAAGCTGGCAAGTTTACAGGGAAGATACGCTCAACTCCTACAGCACCTGACATTTTACGAATAGTGAAAGTTTCTGTGTTTGCAGAACCTCTTCTTTGAATTACAACTCCTTTGAAAAACTGTGTTCTAGTTTTTTCACCCTCTTTAATTTCGTAGTAAACTGTGATAGTGTCTCCAGCTCCAAATACAGGGAAATCTTTTCTTGTAACTAATTCGTCTTTAACGAATTTCATTAAATCTGCCATGATAATTTTAATTATGGTTTTTATTAAATCAACATTCACGGATCTCGCCAGAGGTTAATCTAAAGTGGGTGCAAAAGTATTAAAAAAAGTTTAAAGTTTAAATTTTATTTTGTTTAAAGTTAAAATATTCTAATCTGCTAGCTTTTAGGGTCTATGCTTGGCTTTATTCTTCAAGTAGATCTGGGCGCCTTGTTTTAGTATGTTCGTAGGCCATATCCTCATTCCATTTGTCGATCTTAGCAAAGTTACCACTTGTCAATACATCCGGAACTTTCCATCCTTTATAATCTGCTGGGCGCGTGTATATAGGTCCGGATAATAAGCCGTCTTGAAAACTATCGGTCAATGCTGAAGTTTCGTCACTCAATACACCTGGAATTAATCGGATTAAAGCATCAGATAAAACTAATGCTCCTAATTCTCCTCCAGATAAAACATAATCTCCTATCGAAATTTCTTTGGTGATAAAATGATCGCGAACACGTTGATCCACTCCTTTATAATGACCACAAAGAATAATGATATTCTCATACATTGACATGGTGTTGGCCATTTTTTGATTTAAAGTTTCTCCGTCAGGTGACATGTATATAATCTCGTCGTAGGCTCTTTCGCTTTTTAAATGCGTAATACATGCATCAATAGGTTGCACAGTCATAACCATACCTGCTGCACCTCCGTAAGGATAATCATCTACACTTTTTTGTTTGTTGGTGGTGTAGTCTCTTAAATTATGAAAATGAACTTCGACGAGTCCTTTGTCAATAGCACGTTTCATAATAGAAGCTTCAAAAGGGCTTTTAAGTAAGTCTGGTAAAACGGTAATAATATCTATTCGCATAATTATATTTTTCGACTGTAAAAATAGTTTTTTATCAGCTATGATTTTATTTTCAGTCTAAGGTTTTAATAAAAAAAGGCAATGCAGTTCATGAAATGGCCAGAATGGCTGTTATGTACTACATTGCCTTAAAACATTATTTTTTTTGTTCTTGTAAAATCTTACATTAATTTGCTAAAAAATAAAGCGTTCCAAAATAACTTTTCAGTTCCAAGCCAGAATGCTCGAAAATTAGTGTTATCGGTAAAAATTAATATTTTCCCATCTCCTTTTCGTATGGCTTGAAAAGGTACTGTTTCTTTGAGAAGCGCTAAGTTGGGTTTCGAAATATAGCCGCTCAATAACGGTGTTTTAGTATATTGAATCGGATTCGCAAAGCTGTTTTTATTAGGCTCTATAATGATTGACGTGTTTCTAAAGATTGGTAATTTGTTTCTAGGCATCCCAAAATTGATAGGGTGTGATAAGTCTAATTTAGTTTCAAAAATAGCACCAGCAATCAATTGTGCTCCTCTAAAATCGTCAACTTGTTCGAAACTAATATCTTTAGCCTCTTGCTTGTTTGTTTTTAAAGTAACTTCAATAATCTTAGAAGCGTTCAGCCATTTTATAGCATCTTGGTAAGCAATTAATGTTCCCCCGTTTTGTACCCATTGCTCTATTTTAGTTGTTGTTTCCTTTGAAAGTCCGGAGTAGTTTCCGTTGACTAAAATTAAAGTTGTGTATTTGCTTAGATTAACTCCTTGAATTTGGTCAGTGTCTATTTTTGTTAGTGGCATCGCTGCTTTTTGATCAAATAAGTGCCAAATTTCACCTGCATCAGCAGGATCAACTCCTTTGCCAACGAGCATGGCAACTTTAGGAACTGTTAATGTTTCAAAATTAGGGTTTCCTAGATTAATTCCGTCCGTAAATCCGGTGCTTACCGCAGTGATGTCAAAAGGGTAATCGGGTATTAATGTGCTAAGGTATTGGTGAATTTCATCGGTATTCATTTCTTGGTTTTGCACAGGAATAAATAAACTTCCGTATGAAAATACTTTGCCATTATGTGTAAACGGTTGTGAAGTTGTTCTCACGCGCAATCCTTTGGATAACAATTGGTATAATAATTTAGGTGATTTGTGATCGGTCCATTCCATCAAGTATCCAATGTTGCTTTTTCCTGTTACAGTTCCTGTTTTTATAGTTGGTTCGTACTTTGATCCCGCTTCTGCTAAAGAATTTAATCCTTCGAAATTTACATTGAAAGCCAAGTCGAAACTCCAAGCCGAAATATCATAAAACAAACTGTCTTTGAACTTGGTTTGACGGTCAAAAATAGCGTTGATCAATTTTGTGTTTTGTTGGTCGACCGGAATAATGTAACTGTTATCTTTTGTGAATTTTTTAGTATTCACGGTAATGTCATTTTTCAAAGCCAGCATTTCGACTTTATGTTGGCTTAAAATTTTAGCCAACTCGTTTACACGCGTAGCATCTTTTTCGTCGCCTATTACGTATCCTTTGATCTTGCTGCTTTTGCTTTCTGCTCTAGCATTGGTGTAAAAATCACGTTGATAGTTTAGCAACTCTGTCCTCATTTCGGATGTAGCTTGCAAAGTAGATAAGCTTGTTGTAAACTGGTTTCTTATCGTAAAAGGGAAAGTAATAACTCCGTTAGCACTTTCTTGAGCATGACCTCTTGAACTTGCTTGTTCAAATAAAATTCCTATTGAACCATTGATGTCTGGGTATGACGATCCTTTGCCGTAATAAAAATCATCGTAGTTTTCTTCGATAAAATAAGAACTTCCTATCTTGTCTAAGGCTTTAGCATGATAACCAGCAATTTTCATGGTCAGTTTTTGATTCAATTCGGGAGTTAATGGGTTGGTTCTGCTTGGTTCTCCTGGTTGGAAAAAATAGGTAGCATTCGTTCCCATTTCATGAAAATCACAAAGAATATTTGGCATCCATTTTCTAAAAGTTTTAATTCGAGCCTGGCTTTCGGGTAATTGAACAGGTAGCCAGTCTCTGTTCATATCAAATAAATAATGATTGAATCGTCCTCTTGGCCATCCTTCATTAAACTCACGATCATTAGGGTCGGTCACTAGATTAGTGCTTTTATTGCTGTTTACCCAAGTCGAAAATCGTTGAATTCCATCAGGATTGAAACAAGGATCTAAGAGAATTACAGTGTTTTCTAATGTTTTTTCTAATTCGGCACTCTCACAAGCAGCCAGATAGTAGGTTAATGCGATCGCTGCACCAGAACCACTGGATTCATTACCATGAATAGAATATCCTAAATAAACAACAATAGGCATGTCGGCTGTGTTTTTGGCATTGCTTCCAGCTTTCAGGTTTTCTAAATGTTGTTCATTAATTTCTTTAATGCGGGCCAAGTTTTTTGGGCTCGAAATGGTTAGTAATTGCAAAGGACGGTTTTCGAATGTGTAGCCCGTAGTTTCAATGGCAATGCGGTCTGATACTTTTGCAACAGCAGCCATGTAATAAGCCAGTTGGGTATGATCCGTGTGCATTTCTCCTAATTCAAAATTGAAGATACTTTTTGGGGTAGGAATGTTTTTATTGTACGTCACATTTTGCGGCAAATAATAATCTAGCGTAGGCTGTGCTTTGTGCTGTGCGCTGGCCGCAAAAGCGATTAGAAAAGTGAAATAATACAGGAGTTTCATAAATAAGTATATTGAGTAGGTTAGTATTTGAAGTAATAATTAAACATTAAATTGTCGCAAATGATGGTCCACATGATTCCACATTAATTTATTCCAATCGTCATAGCTCATGTTTCCCCAAAAAGGATGCTTGATTATTTTGATGGATTGATGGCCATCGGTAAAGCGGCTGTAGTTTTTTACCAATTCATTTTTAGCGGTTTCAAAGTCGTATTCGTCTGTGAATATAAACTCTTTGGCGGTTGGACTGTTTTTTTTGAATTCCGAATTGAATATTTTATCTTTCATCAACCGACCAAAAAGTCTGAAAACAAAATTCACTTTAACCGTATTTTCGCCAAAGGCAACGATAATAGCTTCATTAGTATGTTTGCACATTTGCGTAGCATTCATTTTACCCCAAACGGCTTTACTTGCAGGAGTTAGATTATTGATTCTTGAAATAATGGCCTCGTTTTCGGCTTTGTCAAAGATAGAATGCATGCTTTTTTGTTTTAGAGAAAAACAAATATAAGAATATTTTTTTCAGCAGTAGTTGCTTTTACTAGGCTTAAGCAAGAGAGCTGTTTTATAAACTTCTCGTCGGGATCGTTTTCGTAACCCTTTTTTTTGCGTACTTTTATAACCGAAAATAAAACAAACTCACATTATGAAAATTTTTTCAAAAATAATTTTATCAGGTAGCATGCTTGTTATGATTGGCTCACTGCAATCACTTAATGCGCAAAATAAAGAGGTAAAAATGACAAATCCATTATTACAAAAAAGTGCGTTGCAATACCAAGCACCGAATTTTAGTTTAATTAAAGACGAACATTTCAAACCTGCATTCGAATACGGTTTAGCAGTACACGACAAGGAAATAATGGCAATTGCTGATAATTCAGCCAAAGCTACTTTTCAAAATACGGTATTGGCTTTAGAAACCTCAGGAGTTGATCTAAAAAGAGCAACTAGTGTTTTTTATAACCTAACCGGATCTAACACAAACCCAACTTTACAAGCATTACAAGCAGAATATGCTCCGATTTTCTCAGCGCATAGCGATAAAATGTACTTGAATACTAAGTTGTACAACCGTTTTAAAGCTGTTGATTTGAAGGCGCTAAAAGGCGAAGACAAAAAGTTGACACAATATTATTTGCAAGAGTTTGAACTGGCAGGAGCAAATTTATCGGATGAGGATAAAGAAAAAATGAAAAAAATAAATGAAGAGCTAGCTAGTTTAGGTACTTCATTTGGAAATAAATTATTAATCGCTCGTAAAAACGGAGCCGTTTTATTTGATTACGCTACTGACCTTGATGGTTTGAGCGCTAATGAAATTGCTGCTGCAAAGGCCAAAGCAACTGAGGCTGGTCACGAAGGTAAATATTTAATTGGATTGTTGAATACTACACAACAACCGTTATTACAAAGCTTAACAAGTAGAACGACGAGGGAAAAGTTGTTTAAATCGTCTTGGACACGTGCCGAGAAAAATGATGATGGAGATACTCGAGAAGTATTAGAGAAAATGGCAAGATTGCGTTTGCAAAAAGCCAACTTAATGGGTAAAAAGAATTTTGCCGAATGGAAGATTCAAGATCAAATGGCACAAACGCCAGAGAGAGCTATGAACTTATTGGCCAAAATCGCTGCACCCGCAGTTGCTAAGTCAAAAGTGGAAGCCAAAGAAATTCAAGATTTAATCGATGGACAAAACGGTGGTTTTAAACTAGAACCATGGGATTGGAATTTTTACTCAGAGCAAGTGCGTAAAGCCAAATACGATCTAGACGAAAGTGAAGTTAAACCATACTTTGAACTAACAACGGTACTGGAAAAAGGAGTTTTCTTTGCTGCTAAAAAAATGTACGGAATCACCTTTAAAGAACGCAAAGATTTACCCGTTTATCATCCAGATGTGGTGGCTTACGAGGTGTTTGACAACGACGGAAAATCAATTGCAATTTACTACTTAGACTTCTATACAAGAGACAATAAAAATGGTGGCGCATGGATGAATAATTTTGTAGATCAATCCCATTATTTAAAACAAAAACCAGTAATTGTAAACGTTTACAACTTTGCAAAACCAGTAAATGGGAATCCTTCATTGATTAGTTTTGATGATGTGACTACTATGTTCCATGAGTTTGGACACACTTTACACGGTTTGTTTGCTAATCAAAACTACACTAGTTTATCGGGGACTGCGGTGCCGCGTGATTTCGTAGAATTCCCTTCTCAAATCAATGAGCACGCTGCTTTAGATCCTGAAGTATTAAAAAATTACGCCATTCATTATAAGACTAAAGAGGTGATTCCGCAAGAATTAATCGACAAGATTAAAAAAGCAGAAACCTTCAATAAAGGATATGATGTGACTGAGCTTTTGGCTGCAGCAACCTTAGATATGAACTGGCATACTGTGTCTAATGAAGCCGACTTCAAGCCTGCTTTAGTTTTCGAAAAAGAAGCACTTGAAAAATACGGATTATTAGTAAATGAAGTGCCTACAAGGTACCATACGCCTTATTTCGCACACATATGGTCAGGCGGTTACTCGGCGGGATATTATGCTTACACTTGGTCAAAAACATTAGATTATAATGTATATGACTGGATGAAAGTAAACGGAGGTATGACTAGAGAAAACTGTGAACGCTTTAGAAAATACATTTTATCAGTAGGAAACAGTGTCGATCTTAACCAAGCTTTCAAAGAATTCATTGGGCACGACATGGAAATCGAACCGTATTTAAGAAACGCCGGACTTTCAGATAAATAATAATTGTTGACATTCAATATTCAAATGGCATTCGTAACGGATGCCATTTTTTTGTACCTTATTTTTTAGGAGCAATTTCCAGCTTTTCACTCTATCTTTTCTTGCTTAAAGAAAGCAAGAAAAGGATGCCGTTGCAATCTGGGCTAGGCCAACTGCTAGCGATTTTGTTACCGTTTTTAAATTGTAAAGTTTTCCTAATTGTTTTTCAGTAGGATTCTTTCTGTTTAAATTTACAGTCCACAAAAATAATAGAAAATGAAATTAAAGCAATTTTTCCTACTCTTTTTTATAACCGCAACTTCATTTGCGCAGCAAGACCAACTAAAATGGTTAGATATCAATTTAACCAATTATGAATACCCATATCCTGTTCATTTTATCACCTTAAATATACAGCAACAACAACTCAAAATGGAGTACATGGATATAAAACCCGATAATTATAACGGAAAAAATGTCCTGCTGCTTCACGGGAAAAATTTCAATGGTGCTTATTGGAAAACAACCATCGATGCCTTGACTAAAAAAGGTTTTCGTGTGATTGTTCCCGATCAAATTGGTTTTGGAAAATCAGATAAGCCAGATCATTTTCAATATACGTTTCAACAATTAGCACAAAACACAAAGCAAATTTTGGACGCATTAGGGATCGACAAAACAACTGTTTTGGGACATTCAATGGGCGGCATGATAGCGACACGATTTGCATTGATGTATCCTGAAGCGACAGAAAAATTAATTCTAGAAAACCCAATAGGACTAGAAGACTGGAAACTAAAAGTGCCCTATCAAACTGTAGATTGGTGGTACAAAAACGAACTAAAGCAAAGTTATGACGGGATTAAAAAATACCAATTAGACAGTTACTACGACGGAAAATGGAAACCGGAATACGATCAATGGGTGAATCTATTAGCAGGTTGGACTTTAAATTCTGACTTTGAAAGAATTGCGTGGAACTCTGCTCTGACGTACGACATGATTTTTACGCAGCCCGTAGTTTATGAATTCCAAAACATAAAAGCACCTACTTTATTAATTATTGGTACTAGAGATAGAACAGCTTTAGGAAAACCATTAGTTTCGGAAGCTGTAAGAAACACAATGGGTTTGTATGCTAATCTAGGTAAAGAAACACAAAAGAAAATCCCAAATGCGAAGTTGGTCGAAATTCCTAATATTGGACACATGCCACACATTGAAAGCTTTGAAGAATTCATAACGCCTTTAACTGCGTTTTTAGAAAAATAAAACAGCAACCATTTTCTTCAAGGGAATTATTGCCAACAAACGCAGCCAAATTGCCAATCAATAAAATACAGGAACAACCTAATTTTGTCCTGCCAATTAAAATAAATAAATGATGAGTACAGATAACACAAATGCAGGTTTACAAGCCACTTTAGATAATGCCAAAAATACTTGGGAAGCAAAAGCGCCTGAGCAAATAAAAGAAATTTACGCCGAAGGAATTGCTGATGTAGCACGTCAAAACGTAATTGAAAACGCAAAAAAGAATGATGATAAAGCGCCAAATTTCACACTAACTAATGCTACTGGTAAAGCGGTGCAGTTAAGTGACTACCTTAAAAAAGGACCAGTTGTATTGACTTGGTACCGCGGTGGCTGGTGTCCGTATTGCAACATGACGTTGCATTATTTGCAAGAGCAATTGCCAAATATACAACTAAGAGGCGCTAGTTTATTAGCACTAACACCAGAATTGCCAGACAAATCAATGTCTACTGCTGAGAAACACCAATTGCAATTTGAAGTGCTAAGTGATGTGGGAAACAAAGTAGCGAAGGACTACGGAATTGTTTTTAAACTAACAGATGCCGTTGCTGATTCCTACCAGAAAGGATTTGACTTACACGGTTTTAACGGTGACGAGTCGGATGAGTTGCCTCTTGCAGCTACTTATGTAATCGATAAAGACGGTACAATTGTATATACTTTCTTAGATGCCGAATATAGAAACAGAGCCGAAGCCAAAGACATTCTTGCTGCTTTAGACACTATCAAAAAATAAGTAGATTAAAAGATATAGTTTTAAAAACACCCTCAAGAGTGAGATGCTTTTGAGGGTGTTCTATTTTTTAAAATGTGCTAGTGTATTTTAAATTTTAGCTTTTTTTTAAAACGATACTATACAAACACAACGTATTTTTGCGCGATGGATTTATCAAAAAAAAAATGTCTTATTTATGGCAGTGGCTACCGGACTTATTGTAGCCAATTTATATTATTGCCAGCCTTTAATTGTACTAATTGCTGACGAATTTAAAATTCCACATGCCGATGCTGGAACCATCGCTTACCTTACGCAAGCAGGCTACGCCATTGGTTTATTCTTTATGGTGCCACTGGGAGATAAGCTAGAACGAAAAAAACAAATTTTATACACCACTTTTGCCTCGGTTATTGCTTTAATCATTGCAGCAACAGCTCAGAGTTATTTGATTTTAGAAATTGCGTCACTTTTAATTGGGATTACTTCTATTGTGCCACAACTTATTTTGCCTTTAGCAGCCTCCCTTAGTGCTCCAGAAGCCAGAGGAAAAGTCGTAGGAACCATCATGAGCGGACTCTTAGTTGGTATTTTACTTTCTAGAACATTAAGCGGGTTCATTGGTGAAGTCCTTGGATGGCGGGCCATGTTCTGGATTGCTTCTGGATTGTGTTTGCTTTTGTTTTTTATTATCAAAAAACAATTTCCATACAATAAACCGGTTTTTAAAGGTTCTTATGGACAGCTTATTAGTTCGCTTTTTACACTTATAAAAGAACAACCGTTACTTCGTGAAGCCACATTAATCAATGTATTTAGTTTTGCACAGTTTGGCGCTTTTTGGACCACGATGGTATTGTTGCTTTCTGCCGAACCTTTTAATTTCAACAGCGCTACCATTGGGTTATTTGGGATTGTTGGTGCTTCAGGAGCTTTGGCCGCACCATTAGTTGGTAAACTAGGAGATAAAGGGAGTTCCAGAGTTGCGGTAGGGTACGGTTGTATGTTAATTGCGTTGAGTTTTGTGATTTTTTACTTTTCAGGATCAAGTGTTTTGGGAATTATTTTTGGGATTGTATTCATAGATATCGGTTTGCAAGGGGTTCATATTTCAAATCAAACTCGTGTGTATTCGATCTTGCCCGAAGCGAGAAATAGAATGAATACTGTTTTTATGTCGTTTAGTTTTCTAGGAACCGCCGGTGGATCAGCATTTGGGTTGTTTTTATGGCAATTAGGTGGTTGGCACGCGGTAACCTTAGGCTGTTTACTTTTATCAGCCTTGTCGTTTTTAGTGTATGGTTACACATATAAATCCAAAGCGAAAGCCTTGAAAGTAGGTATGGATAAAAATTAATTTGTAAATTTGTAATTCAATAAAAATAAATAAAGATGGAAAACGGAATATACGCTAGATTTAACACTGCAAAAGGTGCCATTTTAGTAAAATTAGAGCATGAATTAACTCCTGGAACGGTAGGTAACTTTGTAGCTCTTGCTGAAGGAAACATGGAAAATAAAGTTAAACCTCAAGGACAAAAGTTCTACGATGGTTTAAATTTCCATAGAGTTATTCCTGATTTTATGATTCAAGGAGGATGTCCTCAAGGAACAGGAACTGGTGACCCAGGATACAAATTTGATGATGAATTTCACCCAAGTTTAAAACATGACAAACCAGGGATTTTAGCAATGGCTAATTCAGGACCTGGATCTAATGGTTCTCAATTTTATATTACGCACGTACCTACTTCATGGTTAGACGGTAAACATACTGTTTTTGGTCATGTTGTTGAAGGACAAGATGTTGTTGATGCAGTTGGTCAAGGAGATAAATTAGACTCTCTTGAAATTGTAAGAGTAGGGGAAGAAGCTCAAAAATGGAATGCTATTGAAGCATTTGTAGGTTTAAAAGGAGCGCGTTTGAAAAAACAAGCAGCTTTGAAAGCAGAATCTGAAGCGAAAATGGAAACATTAGCTGCAGGTTTCGAAAAAACAGAAAGCGGATTGCGTTACCAATTCATCCAAAGAGGGGATGGGAAACAAGCAGAAGCTGGTAAAACAGTAGCTGTGCATTATGAAGGATCATTAGAAACTGGTAAAGTCTTTGACTCTTCTTACCCAAGAAAAAAACCAATCGAGTTTAAATTAGGTCATGGTCAAGTTATCGAAGGATGGGACGAAGGTATCGCTTTATTGAAAGTGGGAGACAAAGCTCGTTTTGTAATTCCATCTGACTTAGGTTACGGACCAGCGGGAGCAGGAGGGGTAATTCCACCAAACGCTACTTTGATCTTTGACGTTGAGCTAATGGACGTGAAATAATATAAGGATGCAGTGTTCATTTTTTTAAGGATCACTACTATATTTTGAAAAAACCAAAGCGAAAGCTTTGGTTTTTTTGTTTTACTAAAAAATTCTGGATCAACATTACAGTGCAAACATACCAATTATCAGTTCGAGCGAAGTCGAAAACCACTAGTGTAACTTGACTGGATTTGATCTAAAAAAATAGATTGATTATATTATAGTTGGTTTTTGGTGTAAAATCTTATTTCCACTTAATATTACAACCTATACTTGGTTTTTGATTGGGATTGATACTTCGGTTATACAGTACGCCATCAATAGCGCCTCGCAAATCGCTTCCGCTAAGGGAGATCCCATTTCCAGGACGACTATCGTCTAATTGTCCGCGATAGACTAATTGATCTTGACTGTCAAATAAATAGAAATCAGGGGTGCAGGCCGCTTCATAGGCTTTGGCAACTTCCTGCGATTCATCATATAAATAGGGAAATTCAAAATTATTTTCGAAAGCAAATTCGGTCATCAGCGCAGGTGCATCTTGTGGGTATTTAACGATATCATTGCTGGAAATGGCCACAATTCCTAATCCTTGTACACGGTAATCATTGGCAATCATTACAATTTCAGTAATAACATGTAGGACAAACGGACAGTGATTACAAATAAAGAGTACTAAAGTTCCTTTTTCTCCTTTTACATCAGCATACGATAAGGACTCAGATCCGGACTTCATGTCTCTCAAGTAAAATTCAGGTGCTTTAGTTCCCAGCGCAATCATATTGGATAGTGTATTTGACATCGTTTGTTTGTGTTTAATTAGTAGCTTTAAAGTTAAGAAAAAAGGATGGCTTTTAGTTCAAATTGACTATTTTTAGTTTTTAGAGTGCTACAAAACGAAAATAATAGGAAGATGGAAAACAATTTAAGTTGGTCAGAATTTGAAAAAACCGAAATGCGAATTGGAACGATTCTCGAAGTGCATGATTTTCCCGAAGCTAGAAAACCAGCCTATCAATTAACCATTGATTTTGGAATCGAAATTGGAGTCCGAAAAACTTCGGCCCAAATTACAAAACGCTATTCAAAGGCAGATTTGCTGGATCGGCAAATTGTAGCGGTCGTTAACTTTCCTAAAAAACAAATAGGTAAGTTCATGAGCGAATGCCTCGTGCTAGGCGCAGTAGGGGTGGATGGTGATGTGATTTTACTTGCTCCCGATTTTAGAATAGAAAACGGACTTCGAATAGGATAAACTATTTCTCGGCTATTTGCCAGTTGCTTATTGTAGTGCGGGTGTTGAACCCTAATTTCTCATACAGTTTTATAGCGCTATTATTGGCTGTAGCGACATGTAAAAAAGGCGTTTTGTTTTGTTTTAAAATGGCATTGGCAGTATGTGCAACTAATTGTTTGGCATAACCTTCTCCAGTATGATCGGGATGGGTAATCACCGCGCTTACTTCTATGAAATCATCCATTTGCATGCGTTCGCCAGTAATAGCCACAAGTTGATGGTCTTTAAAAATGCCGTAATAATTTCCTAAATCGGCAGTTTTTGACTTGAAATATTCGGGATAAACGATTTTTACTAAGACCAAAAGTTCGGGGCGATGACTTTGATTGAGTTTTGTGATTTCGTCAACATAAGAAATGACGATTGGTTGCTTGACGATCATCTGGTAACACAATAGTTCATCTTTTACGTATAAGGATTCTGGTAAAATAGGCTTAGCGCCAAAAATAAAAAAGGAAGGAACTGTTTTGGCATAAAGTACTAAGTCCTGAGGATCATTTGCAACAGCATTAAATGCGCCAAAAGCACAATATTCTGGATTATAAAAGTGAGTCTTGTTGTAAGTAATAGCTAGTTTTTCATGGCTTTCCGCCAAAGAATACCATACGGGATTGTCTAGTTTATGTGGGATGTACATGAGTTGATTTAGAATTTTTAAGTTGACTTAAACAAAAGTTGGTCGCTTTACTCAATAGGTAAACTTTCAATTTGTCCCCATTCGGTCCAGGAACCGTCATAAATCGCTTTTTCGTTATTGTTCCCAATGATTTTGTACGCTATTAAATCAATGCAAGCCGTAACCCCTGATCCACAACTAAAATACATTGGATTGCTGTGTTGAGGTAGTACTTGGGATAACTCCTCTTTGGGTAAAAAATGACCGTCACGCAGCACAGTCGTGTACGGAATGTTGATCGATCCTGGAATATGACCTGAACGCAAACCAACTCTAGGTTCTTTGGTTTCTCCTAAAAATCGATCGCTAGATCGCGCATCGATGAGAACGGCTTCCTTTGTTGCTATGTTTGCTAGTATTTGTTCTTTGGTTTTAACCAAATTTGAATTGAAGTTGGATTCAAAATTCCCGCTGGTATAACTTCTGTTCTCGATGGCTTCGAGTGGAAGATTTTCTTTTGCGTAAGCGGGTAAACCTCCGTCTAAAACCCAGACAGATTCATGTCCCATAATGGTAAATAACCACCACGCTCGCGGGCTCGTGTACGCGCCTAGGTTGTCATAAATAACAATTTTGCTGTCTTTATTTATACCTAGTTTTTGGGCTGCTTTTGCGAAAGCATCCGTATCTGGTAAGCTATTGGGCAATGGATTTGTAGTGTCGCTAAAATCATTTTTAATGTCAAAAATGCGTGCGCCAACTATTTGCAAACCTTCAAAACGTGTGGATTCGTTGTTTTGATTTCCTTTTTGTGAGGCATCAAGAATAATTAATTTTGGATCGGCAAGATGTTGCTGCAGCCATTTTATAGAGACAATTGGTGATTTCATTTAGACGGTTTTAAAAACTTTTTTATCGTAAATATAAGAAATAATGAGTAAGATCAAGGCGATTAATGCGGCGGTGTATTCACCATCTGCTGCGTTAATATGAGCACTAAATGCAAGTATGAATTCAAAAAAGAAGCCGGCATAAGCAAGCTCTTTTAAAAAAGGAACTTTTCGAGTCAAAATGGCAAGTACGCCCAGAATTTTGGCAAAAGCCAGCGGATAAATGATATAAGTAGGATAACCTAGATTTTTGAACATTTGTTGGACCATAGGGTTTTTTAAAAAATACATCCCAGCTGACATAAGCATTAAGGCAGATAATAATAAGGTCGATATCCAGTACATGATTTTATTTCTCATAATGATTTGGGTTATGGTAGTGAAAACAAATTAGTGTAATATAGCAATTAAGTTATCCATTTTTATAGCGTTTGTACCATTTATACAATTCAATCCACAATACCGAAACGCTACTTACAGCAAGGCAAGTGCCTAATTGAGGGATGTCTAGTGGTATAACTTCAAAAAAAGTAGCGACTGGACTACTGTATAAAATGAGACCGAGCATTAATAAAGTGATGGAGTTGACAAAGATCATCATGTTGTTTTTGTTTTTCAATGATGTAAATACAGAGTAATAAAAAGAGCGATTCACCAGCGATAAAATGATATTAGCAAAAACCATAGTAGTAAATACAAGGGTTCGAGTAGTTTTTTCGTCACTACCGTTTTGTACACTTAGTTGGTACACAATTAGTATTCCGGCCGTGATGGCAATTCCTTGAATGATGCTAATGCCCATTTCTTTTAACGACAAAAAAGTGGTGCTTAACTCTCGGGGTTTTTGGGTCATACTGTTCTTTTCGGCGGGTTCGTTTTCATAAACAATTGAGCACATAGGTCCCATGACTAGTTCTAAGAAAATCACGTGCACTGGTGAGAAAATGTCTGGATAAATCCAACCTAGAAATAAGGGTAATGAGACTGTTAGAATGATTGGAATATGGATGGATACGATGTATTGCACCGCCTTTTTTAGGTTGGTATAGATGCGTCGTCCAGCAGCAACTGCTATAATCATCTTGGATAAATCGTCATCAACCAGAATCAAATCGGCGGCGGTTTTAGCAATTTCGGTTCCTTTTTTACCCATTGCAATCCCTATGTGTGATGCTTTTAATGCAGGGCCATCGTTGACACCATCACCAATCATGGCAACTACTTGGTTGTCATTTTTAAGCGCGTTAACCACAGCTAGTTTAGCCGCTGGGAACATACGTGTCATCAAAGTGCTTTTGTGAATGCGTTCTAGGCGGCTCACTTCATCTAGTTGCATGATTTCGTTTCCTTCCATGGCAAAGTTGGGGTTTTTTATACCTGCCATTTGGGCAATTGCCTTAGTGGTCGCACTGTTATCTCCCGTGATTACTTTTACTTGTATGCCCGCTTCGTAAAATTGCTTGATTACCTGCTGGATATTGACTTTTGGGGGGTCGTAAAAAATAACCAAGCCCACAAAATGGAACGGGAGCTCTTGCTGGTACTCTGGGTAATTGCTTCCTGAAAAATCAGAATAGCCAACAGCTAGAATGCGGTAGCTCTTAGCGGCAACTGTTGTAATTGTTTGTTGAATCGTGTTTTTCTCTGATTGATTTAGGTTTGAAACCTGCAGTAAGGCTTCTGGAGCACCTTTGGCAGCAATGATGCGTTGGCCTTGTTTGTTTTCAAAAACGTGTGTCATCATCGGCGGTTTTCCGTCTAGCGGATATTCGTGTACCATGGTGTAATCACGACGACTGTCATCAATAGTAGTGGTTTCGTATTCGTGATGTAATGTTTGTTCCATTGGGTCAAAAGGAATTGGCTCGCTGGCCCACATGGCAAGTTCGATTACTTTTTTTGCGGAAGCATTATGCCAATTTTCTTGTTCGAATAATTGATTGGTTTCAAAATTATAGACCGATTGCAAGCTCATTTTATTCTGGGTAATGGTTCCCGTTTTATCCGTGCAAATAACCGTTGCGCTTCCTAGAGTTTCTACAGTTCGGATTTTTTTGACAATAATGCCTTCTTTCATCAATCGCCAAGACCCCAATGCCATAAAAGTCGTGAAAGCCACTGGAATCTCTTCGGGTAAAATAGACATTGCTAGGGTTAATCCTTTTAATAAACTATTTAAAAGGTTGTGTGTTTTCCAGAAATAAACACCCCAAACTAACAAGAAGATCACAATCCCGATGATGGCCATGCCTTTTACAAATTTTTCGATTTGTATTTGTAGTGGTGTAGGTTGTTCTTTGATGTTTATAATTGAATTGCCTAGTTTTCCTATTTCGGTTTCTGGGCCTATTTTGGTGGTTTTGTAAACGGCGAGTCCGGAAGCGACTAATGTACCACTGTAAACCGTTTTTTTATCGGTCTTCTCTGATTTGAAAACGGCATAAGCTTCTCCTGTCAATGTGGATTCATTAACAGAAAAATCGTTGCTATGTACAATTTCGCCATCGGCATTAATGGTATTTCCTTCTTCGGCAATGACCAAGTCGTTAATCACAATTTCTCGGGTAGGGATTGCTACAGCAAGACCATTTCGTAAAACGGTGCTCAACGGTTCGTTTAATTTTTCTAATGCTTCGAGCGCTTTGCGGCTGCGGTTGTCTTGAAAAAAGGATATTCCAGAAACTGCAACAATTGCAGCGAGCATGAAAAAAGCTTCACTGTTTTCGCCCAAAATGAAATAAATGATGGCAACTGCAATTAGTAAGAGTAGCATGGGTTCTTTGAGTAAGTCAAAAAGAGCGAGCCACCACTTGTATTGTTGTTTTTGGATTTGTTCGTTATTGCCAAATTGATTTCTAGATGCTAGCACTTCGGCATCGGTTAAGCCAATGATATTTTTTGGAATATTGATTTCTTTTGCCATAGGGAAAATCGGAATGGATAATACTCAAATATAAGTTTTTTAGTTGGATCAAAAAATGATAGTTGTCAGTCTTTAGGTAATAATGGTTGATTTAAAGGATTGCAGTGAAGCGTTTGAAAATGAATTTTTTTATTATTCGAATAAAAAAAAAGCCTAAAAAATTAAATTTTCAGGCTTTGATTGTTGTATGGTATGGCGGCTTATTGTTCTACTGCTATTGGTTTAGGTTGGTGCAGTACAAGTTGAGGAAACGGAATTTCGATTCCTTCCTTGTCAAAAGCAACTTTTAGTCTTTTGCGCAATTCTCCTGTCACTTCCCATTGCTTGCTAGGTAAGGTTTCTCCAAGGATTTTTAACATAATCGAAGAGTCGGCAAAGTCGTTGACTCTCATGAATTGTGGTGTTAGGATGATGTTTTCTTTCCATAAAGGATCATTGGCTAGCTCGTTACCTACTTGATTGATCACGGTAATTACATGTTCAAGGTTAGAGTTGTAACTCACTCCCACATCAAGGTTGACACGGGAATAATCTTTTGAAAGGTTAGATACTTTCTTGATTTCCCCATGCGGGATGTGGTGTACAGTTCCGTCTAGGTCGCGTAAGGTTGTTTTGCGTAAGCTAATTTCGATTACTTCTCCGCTGGCATTGTCAAAACTCACAATGTCGCCTATGCGATATTGGTTTTCAAGTATGATGAATAATCCAGAAATGATGTCTCGAATGAGGTATTGACCACCAAAACCAAATGCGAGTCCTACAATTCCAGCCGCAGCTAATATAGGAGCGATCTCAACACCAAACTCTTGCAGTATCATCAAGGAAACAATTAGTAATAATGAAATTTGAGAGGTGGTTAAGAATATTTGAGTAAGGGTGTTTTCTCTTTTTTCCTCGGCTTCTGGAGAGGAGAATTTATCGGGGCGTACTGCTATTTTTACTGCTTTTTCAATAAAGCGCTTCATGATTTTATGTAGTAGTAAGGCGCCAATAATTAAAAAAACAATTTTCACACCTCCAGTCAATAGCCAATTTATAATTAAATCTCCGTATTTGTCTAAGTGTTTTTGAAAAAAATCTTGCATCTATTTGAGTTTTAAATTGTAGTTTTTAATAAAGCAAAAAGTCCTGAAAATCATTCGATTTTCGGACTTTTTGTAGTTGTTATTATTGCCAGAAGGCGTTTGAATTAAATATCGTCAAAGTCAATGTCAGTAAAACTAGAGATACTTGGCATTGCTTCTTCGGCGCCAACTTTTTCAGTAACATATTCTTTTTTGAAATCTTTTTGGTGTCTTTCTGAAATTACCTCTTCGCCTTTGTGGTTCAAGACATACGAAGTCATTTCTTCTAATATTTCGGAGAAAGCTGTAAAGTCCTCTTTGTATAAATATATTTTATGTTTTTTGAAGTGAAATGAACCATCCTCTTCAGTAAATTTTTTACTTTCTGTAATTGTAATATAGTAATCATCTGCTTTTGTAGCTCTCACATCAAAGAAGTAAGTTCTTCTTCCAGCACGTAAAACTTTAGAAAAGATCTCTTCTTTTTCTAACATGTCATTTTCTCTCATAATCCGTTCTATCAATTAATTGGTGGTTGTTAACTAGTAACCAAAAATCTTAAAAAATTATGTATTACACAACAATTAGAGCATTTCTTTTTCTGAAAGTTGTTTTAAATACAAGGACGCATAATAGCCTTCTTGATTTACCAATTGATTATGAGTTCCTTGTTGAATAATTCGTCCGTCTTCTATAATTAGAATTCGATTAGCGTTTTTAGCCGATGAAACGCGATGGCTCACTATAATGGTTGTTTTGTCCTTGCAAATTTGAAATAAATTGTTCAAGATTGTTTCTTCGGTCTCTGTGTCTACAGCCGATAAACAGTCGTCAAAAAGCAATATTGGAGGGTTTTTTATAATGGCTCTTGCAATAGAAACCCTTTGTTTTTGACCTCCTGATAGCGTTATTCCACGCTCGCCCAGAATGGTTTCATATTGTTTATTGAAGCCCATAATATTGTCATGAACTACAGCGCTTTTTGCGGCAGCAGCTACCTCGTCATCAGTGGCGTTTTCTTTTCCAAATTTGATGTTGTTTTTTATCGAATCTGAAAATAGAAACGCATCTTGAGGAACGATCCCAATGCTGTTGCGTAAGTCAAATAAATTGAGACTGCTAATTTCAGTATTGTCTATTAAGATAGCGCCATCGGTCGTGTCGTACAATCTTGAAATCAAAGATAAAATAGTCGATTTTCCAGAACCGGTTTTCCCTAAAATAGCAAGAGTTTCTCCTTTGTTTACTGTGAATGAAATATTTTTTAAAGCATTGATTTTAGTGTCTTCGTAGGTGAAGCTTACATTGTTAAATACAATATCTCCTTCGATGATAGACGGTTTTGTGTTTTTGTTTTGAATTTCGGGTTCGGTTTTTAGAAATTCATTCAATCGTTTTTGAGATGCTTCGGCTTCTTGAACCATAGACGAAACCCATCCTAATGAGGCTACTGGCCAAGTAAGCATGTTTACGTACAAGATAAATTCGGCAATGGTACCAATACTTTTTATCGTTCCGTCGATGTACATAATTCCACCAAAATAGATAACCACTAGGTTACTGATTCCGATTAAAGCTAGCATTAAAGGTCCAAATAGGGATTGTACTTTGGCTAGGTTTAAGCTTTTGTTTTTACTTTCGTTTGCAAGGGCAATCATGTTATTTTGATGTTGATCTTCTAATGAGTACGCTTTTATGACACGTACGCCAGAGAAAATTTCTTGCGAAAAACTTGATACTTTTGATAAATACTGTTGGAAAATGGTACTTCTTTTATTGATCTCTGAGCTCAGTTTGAAAATCCCGTAAGAAAGTAAAGGAAGAGGCAATAAGGTGTAAGTAGTAAGTCTTGGTGAGACATTGTACATATATACAATGACAATCGTAAAGCGTATGATCGTATTGATGGAGTACATTACCGCTGGGCCCACGTACATTCTTACTTTGGACACATCCTCACTAATACGATTCATTAAGTCGCCGGTACGGTTTTGCTTGTAGAAATTTTGAGATAAATTCTCGTATTGTCTAAAAACTTCATTTTTTAAATCGAACTCAATATGTCTAGACATGACAATCAAGGTTTGTCTCATTAAAAAGGTCAAGAAACCTGCAATGATTGTCGTGGCAATGATCAATAATACATTCGAAATTAGCTCTTCTCTGATAACTGTTGATGCGACCGTTTTGTCTTTTGAGAACGCTTCAATTGCCTTAAAGGATTGACTAATTAACTTGGGAGTGAACAGCATGAAAATTTGCGCAATGATTGTGAACAAAATCCCTAGTGAAAAGCTGTATTTGTATTTTATAAAATATTTGTTTAAATAACTTAATTCTTTCATTTTTTTTGTGATATTCGGCATTATGATTCTCTTTTTTTTAAGGGAATCGTTGTTTTATTATTTTTTTATAAGAAGCGGTAATTTGATGTAATTATATGAATTGTTTATATTTATTATCAAAAAATGAAATATATGCATTTTTTGTTTAAATTTGATTTGTCTTTTTGACAAATTCATAATTTTATCACTATAAAAATTAACGCTATGGATGCAACTTTCGCAACAGGAAAGGAACTTCAAAAAATGGATCCCGTTTTCGGACAATTATCATTTGATGATCACGAACAAATTGTATTTTGCAACGACAAAGATACAGGTTTAAAAGCAATTATTGGTATTCATAATTCAGTTATGGGCCCCGCTTTAGGAGGTACACGCATGTTTGATTATGCTAATGAATGGGAAGCGCTAAACGATGTGTTGCGCTTGTCTCGTGGTATGACATACAAAGCGGCTATTACAGGTTTGAATATTGGTGGAGGTAAAGCTGTTATCATGGGTGATGCTAAGACAAAAAAAACACCTGAATTAATGCGCAAGTTTGGAGAATTTGTACATTCTTTAAGCGGAAGATATATTACTGCCGAAGATGTAGGGATGGAAACCAAAGATATGGACATTGTAAGAGATGTTACTCCTTATGTTACCGGAATCTCTGAGGAAAGAGGTGGTGCAGGAAATCCATCACCTGTGACTGCTTTTGGAGTATATATGGGCATGAAAGCTGCTGCAAAACATAAATTTGGATCAGATTCTCTTGCGGGTAAGAAAGTTTTAGTACAAGGAATTGGTCATGTTGGAGAAACATTAGTTGACTATTTGACTAAAGAAGGTGCTATTGTGACTATTGCTGATATCAACGAAGAAAAATTATACGAAGTAGGAGCAAAGTACAATGCAACCATTTTTACAGGTGCTGATTTATATACTGCCGATGTTGATATTTATGCGCCTTGTGCAATGGGAGCAACTATTAACGATGCAACCGTGAATAAAATTAAAGCCAAAGTTATTGCAGGTGCTGCTAATAATCAATTGGCTAATGAAGATATTCATGGTGCTATTTTGCAAGAAAGAGGAATTCTTTATGCTCCAGATTTCTTGATAAATGCAGGTGGAATTATCAATGTTTACGCTGAGCTTGCGCATTATGGTAGACCAGAAATCATGACGAAAACTGAAAATATCTACAATACAACCTTAGAGATTTTTGATTATGCTGTTGCAAATGATATCACAACGCATCATGCAGCACTAAGAATTGCTCAAAATCGTATTGATCAAAGAAAAATAGAAAACAGTAAATAATAGTTCGCTATGTACTACTTTGCTATTCCGTGTTGCATTTTTGGGAGTTAATCCAAAAAGCCAGCACGGAATACTTTTTTAAAATAAGCAATTATATATTTTATTATAAACTATGAAATGTTTATTTTTGCACCCTAATTAATAAAAGTTCTTACAAGGTGGTAAATAGAAGACACATACGCGTTAAAGTAATGCAATCGATTTATGCGATGCATCAAAACGGATCTGATAATCTAGAAAAAGAAGAAAAATTTCTTTTCTACAGTATCGATAATATTCAAGATTTATACCTTACCATGATTTCCTCTCTTATGGAAATAGGTAAAAAAGAAGCTGAATTTCTTCATAAATCAAGTCTTAAACATCTTGCAACTCCTGAAGAGCGCAAGCCAAATGAAAAATTTGTTAAAAACAGTCTTTTTCAAATCTTTGCCGAAAACAATTCACTAAGTATTGCTTTAGAAACTCGTAAAATTGATGCATGGTCATTAAATGACGATTACATTGTTTTGTTGCTTAATGCAATCAAAGCAAGTGAGTACTATAAAACGTACATGAGTAATCCAGCAACTAGTTTTGAAGAAGACAAGCAATTGATAGTTGATTTGTTTACTGAGGTTATTGTGCCAAATGAAAAATTGTATGAATACTTGGAAGATGATAAGCTAACATGGATTGATGATATCCCATTGGTGAATACGTTAATTATCAAGCAATTGAAATCGATGAAACCGATCATGGATGACAATTTTACGGTGCCAAAAGTGTATAAAGATGCTGAGGATAAGGCTTTTGTAAAGGATTTGTTTCGAAAAACAATTTTAAATGAGGCTGAATTAGCGAAAGAGTTTGTAGATAAAACACCAAACTGGGATAGTGATCGTATTGCTGAGGTAGATACAATTATTTTAAAAATGGCCATTTGCGAGTTTTTAAAATTCCCGTCTATTCCTGTTAAAGTAACTTTAAATGAGTATTTAGAACTTGCCAAAGAATATTCTACTCCTAAAAGTAGTATTTTTATCAACGGTATTCTAGATAATTTAGTAAAGGAGCTAGAAGCTAATAAAAAAATGGTTAAAGCCGGTCGCGGTTTAATGTAATACTAATAAATAAAAAAAAGATTTGAAATTATGGAACAATTAACTCAATTTGCACCGTTTTTATTAATGTTTGTGGTAATCTATTTCTTCATGATTAGACCACAACAAAAAAGAGCAAAAGATGAAAAATCATTTGAAAGCGCTTTAAAAGTTGGTGACAAAATAGTTACAAAAAGTGGTCTTCACGGTAAAGTAGCTGAGCTTGCAGAAACGACTATAGTTGTTGAAACAATGGCAGGAAAGTTAAAAATGGAGCGTTCAGCAATTTCTATGGAAATGAGTGCTGCTTTAGCAAAAAAATAATCCTTATTTAAAGGTTATAAAAAATCCCAATCGGAAATTAAATTCTGATTGGGATTTTTTTTATTTGTATTTATCATTCAAACCTATGTTTTCAATAATCATAGGTTTTATTGGTCCCAAAAATAGTTAAAACTATGCACTTTAGTGCATTTCGCTTTTAGCTTCTAAAAATGTACATTTGA
>NZ_JACRUK010000058.1 GCF_014305155.1 Flavobacterium muglaense | reverse complement strand
TGCATTTAAACAAGAAAAAGTAGCTCTAAATACCTCTGTTTTATTGGATTTGCAATTTTTCAGCAAGCCCTAAGTAGTTTTGCTGATTAATTTTCCATTTAGAAATCGCTCTCTTATTATTATATTTCCTTTTTTATCATAAGTGTTTTTAAAAGTTACGGTTTCAATAACTGTATTATCAGCTTTATAATATGTTTTGGTAGTTAGGTTACCGTTTTTATCAATGTCATAACGGTAGTATTTAGAGTTTATAGATTCATTATTCCTTTGGCTTTTATGATATATCCTTTTTTATTAAAATGGTTTTTAGTCTCAATTGTGCCTACGGCAATGGTGTCGATAGAACTTTTAGCAATAAAATAGTTGTTTTTGTAATTATATTCAATTTCAGTTAATTGTTTAATTTTTTTGACGAAGTTGGTTCTTATTTGAACAACATTATGGTATTTATCAAATACTTGAGATTTTAGATTAAACATTCCGTTATTGTAAGTTGCTTTTTCTTCAATCAGATTTTTTAATTGATCGTATTTATAAGTAACTAATGTAGAGTCGTGTGTTGATAGTAGTTGTTTTTCTATCAGTAAACCATTTAGGTATTGATAAATAGCTACTTTTTGACCATTTTCGGTAATGATTTTTTCGTTTTTAATCCTATTGTTCGAATCGAAATTTAAAGTAATAGTTTGAACGAGGTTGACTGTGTCTTTTTTTATGAATTTATATTCATATTGTCTCATATCCATTGACTTAATTTGACCTACTAATTCTTGGGTATAGTCATTATTAAAATCTTTAATTTTAACGGGACTGCAGGAAATTAAAAATATAATAAATAAGAAGCAAATTGATTTCATAGTTTAGTAAGGTAATTTATAGTAAAATAACAATTTAAAGGTATCAAATTTTAGGTGGTAATTTTAAAATAGTAGTATTTTTGTCTAGCAATTTAAATTAATTTATGAAAATAATAGCAGTTATTCCCGCACGTTACGCATCAACAAGATTTCCAGCTAAATTAATGCAAGATTTGGGAGGCAAAACGGTGATTTTGAGAACTTATGAAGCAGCAATCCAAACAGCACTATTTGATGATGTTTTTGTGGTAACCGATTCGGATTTAATTTTTGACGAAATTGTTTCTCATGGTGGTAAAGCAATTAGAAGCATCAAAGAGCATGAGTCTGGTAGTGATCGAATTGCCGAAGCAGTCGAGAATCTAGCTGTCGATATTGTTGTGAATGTGCAAGGAGACGAGCCATTTATTGACAAAGAGCCTTTGGCTAAAGTAATTGAGGTTTTTAAAAATGATACTGATAAAAAAGTGGATTTAGCTTCCTTGATGCGCGAAATAACAAATCAAGAAGAAATTAACAATCCTAATAATGTAAAGGTTGTTACGGATCAAAATAATTTTGCATTGTACTTTTCAAGATCTGTTATACCATTTCCAAGGGAGAAAAATGTAGGAGTACGTTATATGCAGCACATTGGGATTTATGCGTTTAGAAAACAAGCATTGTTGGATTTTTATAGCTTACCGATGATGGCTTTGGAAGCATCCGAAAAACTAGAGCAATTGCGTTATTTAGAATTTGGAAAGCGAATTAAAATGGTTGAGACTACTCATGTAGGAATAGGAATAGATACTTTGGAAGACCTTGAAAAAGCGAGGAAAATGCTGTAGTTAAACGTCAGTGTCTTGATCAAAATAGCCTTTTGATTTTATTTTAGTGGAGAAAAAATTTAAAAACAAAACTACATACATTAACACGAGTAAGGATTGAGAACTCACTAGAAACTTACCAAATGTTTTAACCGGATAATAATCTCCAAAACCAATTGTTGATGCTGTTACGGTACTAAAGTAAATAGAGTCAAACCAGTGATGGAAAGGCTTGTTTAAATAGTTGTCACAACTATATAGAACGGCAAAGGCTAAAACCATTTCTAGATAATTGAAGAATAGCAATAGCATAGACCTTTTGTAAGATCGAGGTTTAGAAAATAAATCAGAAGCAAAAATTAGCGTAGGAATGTATAATATGGTTTCAAACATGATGTAAACCATAATTCCAAGAAGGAATTGATTGGTTTGCCATTGATTGATTATTATGATTAATGGTAAAGCTACTTTTAATAAAACATAAAGATCAACGGCTAAATCTTCATATTCACTTCCTTTTTTAGCGGCTAGGTATTTGATGTAAATTCCAGGGAAAAATAATTGAGAACTGGACAAAAATAAACGAACAATTTTTTCGATTCCGTTATCATCTTGATGATCGTTATTCCAAATTGCTTTTATATTCTGTATTCTTTTTTGAATCGGATTGAAATCAGGCTTGGCTGTTGGGACTACATTTCCTAAAAGTAGTTTTCGTGCAATTTTGTTCATCCTAATTTAAATTTGTTATTGTGAACGAAAGTACAAAATATTTAAGGTTTAAAAGGCGTAGATGCTAGAAGTTGTATTTGTAAATATTAAATCAGTTTTTCTATAACAATTAATTCATTGTGATCTTCGACTCTTGGTATCGATTTAATTTTGCAATTAGCATGATCAAAATCAGCAATGTATTTTTTGTTTCTTAGATTATCTTGATGATTTAAAAGCATGGTATTAAAAAGTACAAATCCACGGCTATTCAACAAAGAACAAACGCTGTTTACAAAGTAATTTTCGAATAAAAAATTAGGCATAGTTGTGTCTTGAAAAACGTCAATAACAATTAAATCATATTTATTTTTTGTTTTGAGAACAAATTCGAAGGCATCATCGATGATGATTTCTAGCTGAGTAATTTTGTCTAGGTCAAAATATTGATTGGCAAGCTGTATAATATCAGGATCTATTTCTACACCGGTAATTTGGCCTTTAAATTCGATTTCATTTACTAAAGTTTTGACAACACTACCACCAGCTACACCTAAAATCAAGACTTCTTTCATTACGGCAATCTGTTGAAAGCCGATGTTTTTAAGTCCTAACCTTAAAATACGCTGCAAACTCCCATAAGAATAATTGGTGTTTTTAGAATCTAAAACTAATTCTCCATTAGCCCAAGTCACTTCAAGTGAGTTACTTACTTTTGATTTTTTATTAAAAATATTGATCGGTATGATATAGCTGGCTATTTTTTTAAGCATCAATGGTGGTTTTTATCGAAATTAGTTTAAAATTATATAATTTGCACAAAAAAAGATAGGAATGAAGAAGCTAATTTACAAATGGATATTTTTTAACCTTATGGGTTGGAAAATTGTAGGAACTATAGACCCCAACTTAAAAAAATGCGTGATGATGATTATGCCACATACTAGCGCTCATGATTTTTATTTAGGGATTTTTACTCGAGGAATCACAGGACTTGACATGAACTGGGTAGGTAAAAAGGAACTGTTTCGGTTTCCATTGGGATTTTATTTTAGATATATGGGAGGAGAGCCGCTAGACCGTTCCGGAGGTTTGAACAAAGTAGATTCGATTGCAGCGATTTTTGCACGGAGAAAAACATTTCGCCTTGCGGTTGCGCCTGAAGGGACAAGAGAAAAAGTAGGCCAACTTAAAACAGGCTTCTATTATATCGCCATGAAGGCAAATGTACCTATTGTTCCTGTAACATTTGATTTTGGTAGAAAGCAGGTAAGTTTAGGACAACCAGTTGAGCCATCTGGAGATTTAGACGCCGACATGACATTGTTACTAAAACATTTCGAAGGAGTGAAAGGGAAAATTCCAGAAAAAGGATTTCTAGTGTAGTTTTGAATGAAATCGTAAAATATTATTTAGTAGGAGCTCCTTTCAGTAAAATGAATGGAGCTTTTTTATTCTGGATTATAGCTTTTAAAAGTTCCGTCTTTGTAGAAAATGACAATTTTATCAATACTTGTTTCGTTGGTCAGTTGATTGATCAACGTTGGCGGTTGTTCTTTACTACTTTCTTTGGTTGTGTTAGTTTCCGCTTTTGGATTATCAAATAGCGTATTCGATGGTGCAACAATAGGAGTAGAGACAACGGATTCTTTTTCAAGAAGTGGCGTTTCGATTTTGGGGAAACTACCTTGACCATTCAATATCCAATATAAATCTACATCAGGATAAACCTCTAAGATTTTCAAAACAAAATCAAGGCTCGGTTTGTTTCTGCCTGATAGTAGGTGAGACAAGCTAGAGCGTTGTACGCCAATTTTATCTGCGAATGCCGAAGCATTTACGCCATAATAATCAAGCAGTATTTCTAGTCGTTTAATAAAATCCTCTATGTTTACCATTGTAATTTAAGCTTTAAAAAAAGTAGTTACAAATGTAAATAAAAAATTATTAACAATAACATTTACACTTGTAAATAGAGTTTAGAAGCCTGATCACCCCTAATTTAAACATTAAGTAAAGATACATAATTATCTAATAAACAGTATTTTGAAATATTTTTTAACAAAAATAACAAAGTACAACAATTGTATACAAAAGGGTAGCTGAATTAGCTTCGAAACAGTTTACATTTATAATAATTTAAAAAAACAACTTGTTTACTTTTGTAAAAACAAAACTGTTTACTTTTGTAAATCAAATAAAAATTATGAATTTAGAACAATTATATTTAGAAAATAAAGAAAATTCGATTGCAGGTAGATATCTAACTTTGGAAAATATTGAGCCTTTATTGCATCGATTAAATGTTGACAATGCGCTTTCTATTATTGGAAAATCAGTGCAAGACAGAGACATATATAAGTATCAAATAGGGACGGGAAAAACCAGAATTTTTCTGTGGTCGCAAATGCATGGGAATGAAAGTACAACAACGAAAGCGTTATTTGACTTTTTAAATTTGCTAAAAAGCGGAACAGATTTAGCTCAAAAACTGTTGTCTAATTTCACTTTTTATACCATTCCTATTCTAAATCCTGATGGAGCAAAGTTGTATACCCGTGTTAATGCAAATGAAATTGACTTAAACAGAGATTCGCAAGACTTAACCCAACCTGAAAGCAGAGTGCTTAGGGCAGCTTTTGAGTCGTTTCGGCCGGACTATTGTTTTAATTTACACGACCAACGCACGATTTTTGGAGTCAATGATACAGGAAAAGTAGCAACAGTCTCTTTTTTAGCACCTTCTTATAATGAAGAAAGAGAAATTAATCCGTCGAGGCTTAAAGCTATTGAGTTAATTGCAGGAATTAATAAGGTTTTGCAAGATTTTATTCCAGGTCAAGTAGGGCGATTTGATGATTCATTCAATATCAATTGCATAGGGGATACTTTTCAGTATTTAGGAGTGCCTACTTTACTGTTTGAAGCTGGGCATTTTCCAGATGATTATGAGAGAGAGGAAACGCGAAAATACATTTTTATGGCGCTTCTGTCTAGTTTTACGATACTTAGCGAAAACGATATAGTTATCAATGGAATTAATAATTATTTAAATATTCCTCAAAATAAAGCCGTTTTTTATGATTTTATATATAAAAATGTCAAAATAAATTATGATGGTATTGAAAAAATAACGAATTTTGCTTCACAATACAAAGAAGAATTAATTGACAATAAAATTCAGTTTAATGCTTACATTGTAGAAATTGGAGATTTAGAAGGGTATTATGGTCATTTTGAGTATGATGCAGAAGGAGCAGTTTATAAAGATGATTTAGAGCAGTTTCCGAAATTAGGTCAAAAAAGCAATTTTTATTTAGAAAATGGTGTTGAATTTGTTAACGGATTGATAAAAAAATAATATTTTTAATCAATTTGTTGTTTTTATGTATATTTTTATACTTTGTTTAAGCTAATAATAATATTAATTAAAGAAATATGAGTAAGTTCCGTTTAGATGAAGTAGATCATCAGATTTTAGATATGTTGATTGATAACACAAGGGTCCCTTTTACAGATATCGCAAAAAAATTGTTAATTTCTGCAGGTACGGTTCATGTTAGAGTAAAAAAGATGGAAGATGCTGGGATTATCATGGGATCGTCATTGGTACTTGATTATGATAAATTAGGGTATTCATTCATTGCTTATGTGGGTGTTTTTCTAAATAATACGTCACAAACTAAGTTTGTGTTGCAACGTATCAACGAAATTCCTTTTGTAACGGTAGCTTCTGTTACAACAGGTAAATTTAATATCTTTTGCAAAATTAGAGCAAAAGATACAAAGCATGCAAAAGATGTTATTTTTATGATTGATGATATCGAAGGAGTGTATAGAACTGAAACTATGATCTCACTTGAAGAAAGCATCAATGATAAGAAGCGCTTAATGCATACTATTTTCAAAAATATGTAATTAAACTTGAACGCTATATTTTTAATATAACCTCAAGTTAGTTCTTGGGGTTATTTTTTTATAACTATTTTTCAACAAACCAATCCAACTATAACAAAATTATGTATACACTACCTAAAATTGAACGTTTTAACCAAAATGTTCTTTCTAAATACAATATATACAACAGTGTTTTTATTACCCTGCCATTTGATTCTATAGATAATACAGGGGTTTTACTTCCTTTATTTACAGAGGTTTGTGAGGCAGGTTTTAAAAAACAAGAAACCCCAAAAGAAATTATTGAGTTTTTCTCTGAAAAGTATTTGCATAGTACGAATGAGGGAGATAAAATTGATTTGATGTTTCGATTTATTCAATACATTGAACGTCAAATTGTTCTTTTTGATGCTGTTGAAGATGCTGCTTTTCCTATTGTAAACAATATGGAAGGTCGTGGCTCTTTGCGTGATATAAAAGAAAAAGCTGAAGCAAAAGGAAAGAAGGAGGAGTTGATTGAGTTTCTTGAGAACTTCAATGTACGTACTGTTTTAACGGCCCATCCTACTCAGTTTTATCCAGGTTCAGTTTTAGGAATCATCAATGATTTAACTGACGCTATTCGTGAAAATAAATTATTGAATATTAAGCATTTATTGGCGCAATTGGGAAAGACGCCTTTTATTAAAAATGAAAAACCAAATCCTTTTGATGAGGCGGTGAGCTTGATTTGGTATTTGGAAAATGTATTCTATAACACTTCGGGTGATATGGTGCATTACTTGCAAAAAAATGTTTTTCAAGGAACTTCTATACAAAATCCGCTCATAAAGCTAGGGTTTTGGCCAGGAGGTGATCGTGATGGAAATCCGTTTGTAACTACTGATATTACACTTAATGTTGCAGAGCGATTAAGAACTTCAATTTTGAAATGTTATTACATCGAAATGAGAAGTTTAAAACGTAAGCTAACGTTCTTTAATGTAGATGTTTTAGTAGCAGAACTTGAACATAAGCTTTATCGTTCTGTGTTTTATTCGAAAGGAGAAATTTACATTACTTTAGACGAGTTTAAAGCACAATTAAACAAGATAAAAACAATTGTTATTGAGCAACATCAGTCATTGTATTTGGATGAATTGGATGCTTTGTTGATAAAGGTTAATCTTTTTGGATTTCATTTTGCAACTTTAGATATTCGTCAAAACAGTCGCATTCATAATGCTGTATTTAAAGATATATTTGATTTTTATTCTAAAGCTGACACTGGTTTATTTCCGGACAACTATTATGATTTAAGCGAGAATGAGAAATTCGAAGTGCTAGCTCAAGTTAAAGGAGATCTTAATTCAGCTGATTTTGAAAATGAAATTACAAAGTCGACTATTGAGTCTATCCAAGCTATTAAGACTATTCAACAAAATAACGGAGAATTTGGCGCAAATCGTTATATCATTAGTAATAATGAAAGCGCATTAAATGTTATGGAGACCTTTGCAATGATTCGTTTAAGTAATTGGGAAAATCCAACGGTCGATGTTGTGCCGTTATTTGAATCGGTAGACGACCTACGCGATGCGCACAATGTAATGGAAAAGTTGTATACGAATCCAATGTATGCGAATCATTTAGTAAATAGAGGAATGAAGCAAACGATTATGCTTGGTTTTTCTGATGGTACTAAGGATGGCGGTTATTTAATGGCGAACTGGAGTATTTATCAAGCAAAAGAAGCTTTGACAGCTATATCCAGACAATATGGAGTTGATGTTATCTTCTTTGATGGTCGTGGTGGGCCTCCAGCACGTGGTGGTGGAAAAACACATAAATTCTATGCTTCATTAGGGCCAAATATAGAAAACAAGGAAATTCAAATCACGGTACAAGGGCAAACAATTAGTTCTAATTTTGGAACATTGGATTCTTGTCGTTATAACTTAGAGAATTTATTGAGTGCTGGTGTAACTAACCATGTTTTTAGTAAAACTAAAAATCTTTTTTCAAGTGATGAAAAAGAGGTGATGGGACATTTGGCCGATTTAGGATATAAAAAATACCTGAGCTTTAAGAATCATCCAAAATTCATTCCGTACTTGGAGCAAATGAGTACGTTGAAATATTATGCTAAAACAAATATAGGAAGTCGACCTTCTAAAAGAAGTAAGTCTGCACAGTTAGATTTTGCCGACTTGCGAGCGATACCTTTTGTAGGGTCTTGGAGTCAATTGAAGCAAAATGTACCAGGTTTTTTTGGAGTAGGTACAGCTTTAAAGTATTATGAGGATACAGATCAATGGGGCAAAGTTCAGGATTTATATGATAATTCATTATTTTTCAAAACACTTTTAGAGAATAGTATGATGTCATTGGCTAAGTCATTTTTCCCTTTGACAGCCTACATGAAAAAAGATTCAAATTTTGGCGAGTTTTGGCAAATTATCTATGATGAGTTTTTGGAAACAAAACGTTTGTTGTTGAAAATAGCGGGACATACAGAATTGATGGAGAATTATCCTGATGGTAAAGCATCAATTCAAATAAGAGAGCGTATTGTGTTGCCTTTGTTGACAATACAACAATATGCTTTATTGAGAATTAATGAATTAAACAAAGAAGCGGTGGTTGATGAGCAATTAATAAAGGTCTACGAAAAAATCGTAACACGCTCTTTGTTTGGAAATACTAACGCGAGTAGAAACTCGGCTTAAATGTAAACTATGGTATCAAGTGAATTAAGAGATGATGAGTATGCACCGTTTTTCGCAGGCTATGTTAATGCAGCAGCAAATACAAATTTAATTGAAGAACTAGAAATTTGTCTTCATGAGTTCATTCGATTTGTGCAAGACATTCCGATGGACAAATTTGATTATCGCTATGCCGAAGGGAAATGGACGATCAAAGAAATCATTCAACATATAATTGATACCGAGCGAATTTTTGCTTACAGAGCGTTGCGAATATCTAGAAATGACAAAACTCCTTTACCAGGTTTTGATGAAAATGATTATGTAGACAATACCAATGCCAACGAAAGAAACCTTCAAGGTTTATTGACAGAAATGGCTGTGGTAAGACAAGCTACTTTATCATTATTCAATAGCTTTTCAAAGGAACAATTAATGCGTATAGGAACAGCATCAAATACATCAATTTCAGTTAGGGCCATTGGTTTTATAATGATAGGACACCAAAAACACCATCAAAAAGTTTTTGAAGAAAGGTATTTGTAAGTTTAAAAACAACTAGACCATATTTCCAGTTTTTTGTCAAATGACATTGTATTAGCTGGACTTGTAGAAGGCATCACATAATATGTGATGCCTTTTATTTGTCCAACTTTTTTAAAAAAGTATTTATGGCTTTCTTTACCATTGAATATTATTTTTTTTACTTGTGGATATTTCTTGAATAAAGAAATAAAATCATTTTCCTTCTGGTTTTTTATATGAATATCGAGACTACCTTTTCTTTCACAGTTTTGCAGAACATCCCACAATCCAATAGTGTGGTTTTGTATTAATTTTATTTTGTCTTCAAATTTTTCATCTATGGGAAGCTCGTTGAATAAAGTGTACATAATTTTCCAGAAATGATTTCTTGGATGAGCGTAATATTATTGTTTTTCTAGAGAAGCAATTCCTGGCATTGTACCCAAAATTAAAACCTCAGTTTCTGAATTGACGTAGGGTAAAAATGAAGTTATCATTTTGATTTTAATTAAAATTGGGATCTTTTTCAAGTATTGCTAATCCCATTCTGATCGTATCATAAGCGACTTTTTCTTCAAAGTAGTCAAAGTATGGTTTTAATGCAGGAGGGTTTTCTAATTTTATTTTGGCAGCTTTAATCTGATCGATTTCCTCTTTCGATACAAATTGAAACAAGTCGATAGGTTCACCATCGGCATATAATTTAGCAAAATGGGACATGATAGTTCCAATTCCTAGATTTCTTTTTTCAGCAATTTCTGCTGCTGTATGTCCCTTTTTGAATAATTCGAATGTTTCGTTGTAAGTACTAGATTCTTTTTTAGTTTTTACCGTTTTATCTTTATGAAATTCAATTATTGCTTTTATGAAGGCGTCTCCATATTTTTCCAATTTGACTTTCCCTACACCATCAATCGTGATTAATTCCTCATCACTCATTGGTCGCACTGTTTCCATTTGGCGTAAAGCAGCATCACTAAAAATTACATAGGCAGGAACATTTTCTTCTTTTGAAATATCGTAACGTAATTTTTTTAATTTTTCGAATAGAGAATTGGCATTCGATTTCTTTTTGGGTTCAGCTGCTGTTCCTTTTTCGGCTGTTGCTTTGACAACGGTTGTCAATTGCACTTTATCGCCTTCAAACAAAACCTCACGTGCCAAAGTCGTGAGTCTGATTTTATTTTGTTGGTGAAAAGCAATCTCACAGTATCCTTGATTGATAAGCTGAATGATGTATTGATTCCAATCGTACCACGAAATATCACTTCCCACAGCATAAGTTTTAAGATTTTGGTATCCTTGCTCGAAAATATAAGCGTTTTTTGATCCTCTTAAAAAATCTACAATTACCGGAAGTGGTTCTGATTCCTGTAAACGTATAATCGCTGACAATGCTTTTTGTGCGATAATTGTTCCGTCAAAAAATTCTGGAGGATTTTTACAAATATCACAATTGCCACAATTTTCAGTAACCAGTTCTCCAAAATAGGAGAGTAGTATCTTACGTCGACAACTCAAAGCATCTGCATACTGTTTCATGCGTTCGAGTTTGGCAAGTTGCACCTCGGCATTTAAACCTTGGGAAGCAAATTTTTGTAATTGAATTACATCACCGTAACTTTCGAATAAAATAGTTTCAGATGGTAAGCCATCACGACCCGCACGTCCAATTTCTTGGTAATACCCTTCGATATTTTTAGGTAAATTGTAATGAATCACCCATCGTACATTTGATTTGTCAATTCCCATTCCAAAGGCAATAGTAGCGCAAACTACTTGACAGTCATCATTTATGAATTCATCTTGAGTTTTAGAGCGTGTATTGTTATCTAGTCCAGCATGATAAGCTTTTGCGTTGACACCTACTTTTTGTAATTTCTCGGCTAATTCTTCGGTAGTTTTTCGACTCAGACAGTACACAATTCCAGATTCGGTAGGTTTATCGCTAATAAAATCAACAATTTGTTTGACTCTGTCTAAAGCTGGTCTAACCTCCAAACTTAAATTTTTTCTATCGAATGAAGAAATGAAAACTGCTGGGTTTTGTAGATTTAGTTGGTTACTAATATCGGTTCGAGTGGCTTTATCGGCAGTTGCAGTCAATGCTAGGATAGGAGTAGTGGGGAAACGATTTTTTAAATATCCTAAATTAGTGTAAGCTGGTCTAAAGTCATGCCCCCAAGATGAAATACAATGTGCTTCATCAATCGCAATTAAGCTGATGGTTATTTCATTAAAAGCATTTTCTAAATAGGATAAACTTTCTGGAGCAACGTAAACCATTTTTATTTTGTTGCTTTTCAAATTTTGGATGTGTGTTTGCTGTTCCTCTGATGATTGGCTACTGTTGATATAACAAGCTTCAATTCCGTTGGTTCTCAAACTATCCACTTGATCTTTCATTAACGCAATCAAAGGCGAAATCACGATTGTAATTCCAGGAAATAATAAGGCAGGCAATTGAAAACAAATTGATTTTCCGCCTCCAGTAGGCATAATGGCCAAGGTATCTTGTCCTGCAATAATGGTATTGATAATTTTTTCCTGATTGGGTCTAAATTTTTCAAAACCAAAATTCAGTTTTAATGTTTCGTGTAGTAATTGCGATGTTATCATAGGGCTTGCCAGAACAGGGTTGTTGCAAAAGTCTTGTTTTTAATCGTATAAAAAAAAGGAACTCAAAAAGAGTTCCTTTATATGTTATAATGAATTAATCTTCATCGTCATCGTCATCGTCATCATCGTCAGCATAATCTTTTTTATCTGAATCCTCATCGTCTTCATCGTCAACATCCGGTTTGTCATCATCATCATCATCATCATCGTCTAGATCAAGACCTTTGATTGGGATGATTGGTTCGATTACATCATCGATTTCATCGTCATCTTCGTCATCATGATTCTCAATTCTATCAGCAAGTTTCATACTTACTTTTACTAAATAAATAGTATCCTCAGTACGTACTTCTACTGCTTCTATTAATTCGTTTTTAGCATTTCTAAAACGAATAATATCAGAGTCATCATAACCATCAGGAAATCTTTCTACTAAAAGATTCAAGATTTCGTTTGTAAGCTTTGCGTAATCAACAATTACTCTTTTCATAATGATATTCTATAAGTCTAATAAATAAGCAAAAATTAATGGAGCTACAATTGTAGCATCCGACTCAATAATAAACTTAGGAGTATTGATATCTAATTTACCCCAAGTTATTTTTTCATTTGGTACGGCACCAGAGTAAGAACCGTAACTTGTTGTAGAATCTGAAATTTGACAGAAATAACTCCAGAAAGGAATGTCATGCATTTCCATGTCTTGGTACAACATTGGTACTACGCATATTGGAAAATCTCCTGCGATTCCACCACCAATTTGGAAAAATCCAATTCCGTTAGTACTGTTCTTTGGATACCAGTCTGCTAAGAAAGTCATGTATTCAATACCTGATTTCATTGTAGATGCTTTCAATTCTCCTTTAATTACGTAAGAAGCAAAGATGTTTCCCATTGTACTGTCTTCCCAACCTGGAACAACAATAGGTAAATTTTTCTCTGCAGCTGCATACATCCAACTGTCTTTTAAGTCAATTTCGTAATATTCTTCAAGAACACCAGAAAGCAACATTTTATACATAAATTCATGCGGAAAATATCTTTCTCCTTTATCATCGGCATCTTTCCATATTTTATAAATATGTTTTTGCAAACGACGGAATGCTTCATGCTCAGGAATACAAGTATCAGTAACTCTATTTAATCCTCTTTCTAATAAATCCCATTCGTCTTGAGGAGTTAGGTCACGGTAGTTAGGAACTCTCTCGTAGTGAGAGTGCGCTACTAGGTTCATGATGTCCTCTTCAAGATTTGCTCCTGTACAAGAAATAATTTGAACTTTATCTTGACGAATGATTTCGGCAAATATTTTTCCAATTTCGGCTGTACTCATTGCACCCGCCATACTCACCATCATTTTGGCACCATTTGCTAACTGTTGTTCGTATGCTTTCGCAGCATCAACAAGTGATGCAGAATTGAAGTGCAAATAATGTTTTTCTATAAACTGACTTATAGGTCCTTTACTCATTTTGTGGATTTTAAATATTTAAAAATCAAAGATTTGAAATTAACATAGTTCTCAAATATATGAAATTTTTAAATTGACTAATTGTGTATGTAATAATTTATTTTTTGTTGTAACCTAAAATTTTCAATACATCATCGGATGTTTGTTGTTCTGAGAAAACTTCCGTTGCTAGAATTCCGTTTTCATCCCTATCAATTAAGATATGTTTGGGTTGTGGAATTAAGCAATGGTGTAATCCGCCGTAACCACCTATTGTTTCTTGATACGCACCTGTGTTGAAAAAACCAATATACAAAGGTTTTTCTTTATTGTATTTAGGCAAATAGATAGCATTCATGTTTTGCTCAGAGTTGTAATAATCATCACTATCACAAGTCAATCCTCCCAGTAGAACTCTTTCGTAAGTTTCATTCCAGCGGTTGATTGCTAGCATGATGAAACGCTTGTTGATTGCCCAAGTATCAGGAAGAGTAGTAATGAACGATGAGTCAATCATGTTCCACTTCTCTCTATCGTTTTGTTGTTTTTGATATAAAATTTGATAGATTGCTCCACCACTTTCGCCTACTGTAAACGAACCAAATTCAGTAAAGATGTTTGGGACATCAACTTCGGCTTCGTCACAAGCAATTTTTATTTGATTGATAATTTCGTCAATCATGTATTGGTAATCGTATTCAAACGCCAAAGAGTTTTTGATAGGAAAACCACCACCAATATTTAATCCATCTAGTGAGGGACATTCTTTTTTAAGTGCAATATATACTTTGATACATTTCACTAACTCATTCCAGTAATAGGCAGTATCATTGATACCTGTATTAATGAAAAAGTGTAGCATTTTTAGTTCAAGCTTATCGTTATCTTGAATTTGCTTTTTGTAAAAATTGACAATGTTCTTATATCCTATTCCTAATCTAGAAGTGTAGAACTCAAATTTTGGTTCTTCCTCTGCAGCAATACGAATCCCTATTTTAAACTTTCCTTTAATTTCAGCTTGAAGCAAATCTAATTCCTCGTAATTGTCAATGATCGGAATAGTATTTTTATGACCGTTGTTGACTAATCTAGCTATGTTTTCAATGTATTGGTCTCTTTTAAAACCATTACAGATTACATATGTACTCTTATTGATTTTTCCATTGGCCATTAAATTTTCGACAATATTAATATCAAATGCCGATGAAGTTTCAACATGGATGTTGTTCTTGAACGCCTCATTCATAATAAATTCAAAATGAGAGCTTTTAGTACAATAGCAGTAGAAGTATTTACCATCGTATTTATTTTTCTCCATCGACTTACGAAACCAGCTTTTGGCTTTGTTAATGTTGTTAGAAATTTGAGGTAAATAGGTAAACTTTAATGGAGTACCGTATTGTTCTACTAGTTTCATTAAATCAATATTATGAAACTGAAGATTATCTTTGTTTAATTTAAATTCTTCTTGAGGAAAGTAATAAGTTTGATTGATTAAGTCGCTATATTTTGTATTCATTTGTTTTTGAGTGAATTAGGTGATTGAAATTAAAGTGTAGTTCTTCACCAATTCAAACACGAATATTAGCATAAATAATCTGCAGCTTTTCGTTGTCCATAATTAAGTACTGAAAAATATCAAAACTAAAGTTACCTTTAATGGTATTGAAGTGCTTCAACATTCTTAAAAAAGAAATATTGTTTCGATTCAAGTTTTTATTAAATTTTCTTCTGTTTTGATTTGTTTTCATTGGGGCAAATGTAAAAAATAATTTATACGTAATGCAATCCTTTTGGGTAAAAATATATTAAGATTTATAATCTTTAAAAGCGCTAAGAATTAATTCATTTTCAACCAATTGATTTATCTTGATTTTACCAATTCCGTCGATCAGGGCAAACTGAATGCTTCCGTACTCATTTTTCTTGTCATGAATAAGGAGCTCGAGGATAGGATCAATGTCTATTTCCTCAAAATCAATATTGTCATAGATCGCTTTTATAGTCGTTTTTATTTGATTGTATTGTTCTATGCTAATTAGTTTTTTATCTAGTGCAATATAGCTTTCTAGAATCATTCCTACTGCAATAGCTTCTCCGTGTAATAAAGTGGTTTTGTTTTCATTTTCTAAAAAGTAACTTTCTATTGCATGTCCAAGCGTATGACCGAAATTCAATGATTTTCTAAGGTTTTTTTCCGTTGGATCAATCGTTACGATTTCATTTTTGATTTCGACTGAACGATAGATTAATGCATCAAAGTCGGCATAATCAATTGCTTTTAAGTCTAAGAATTGTTCCCAGTAGTTTTGATCATAAATCAAACCGTGTTTTAGCATTTCTGCTAGACCAGATCGCATTTCGTTTTGAGGTACCGTTTGTAGATAGTCAGTATCAATCAACACCATTATAGGAAGGTTAAAAACACCAATTTGATTTTTTAAATTTCCTAAATCTACTCCGTTTTTACCACCTACGGAAGCATCAACCATAGAAAGTAGAGTAGTAGGGATGTTAATAAAATCAACCCCTCGCTTGAATGTTGATGCCACAAATCCTCCTAAGTCAGTCACAACACCACCACCAAGATTGATCACTAAGCTTTTTCTATCAGCGCCTAGTTCTGTTAGTACATTCCATATTTGAACGCAAGTCTCTATGTTTTTGTTGATTTCGCCATTTTCAAATTCGATAATTTCGATGGTCAAATCAGTTTCTAAATAAGGTAAAAATTTAGGTGCACAAAACTCATTTGTATTACTATCTACGATGATAAATAAATTTGAATACTTATTTTCTTTTAAATGTAAATTTAAAGCTTTGTACCCTTGCTCGTTGAAATAGATTGGATGATTGCTTGCTTGTATGGTTTGTAACGAATGTGACATAGTTGTATAATTTAAAGGCCTTTGAAAAGCACTTCTGATTTGATTATATTTTGCGAACCTCAAAAGGTACCGGTGGCGAATTTAAGGTTTTTATAAATAAAAGTTTAGTTGATTTTTTTCGAATTAAAGAAAATAACAAATTTGATTATTCTGTTGCATTATTTGCACAATTGATTCAATAACGGTTCTGTATTAGGAAATTTTTTATCGGAAGCAATAGTTAAATATTTACAGCCATTTTCTTTGTCTTTAAGATTGAAATAACAACCTGCTAAAAGGTATTCTGTTTTTCCGGGCTCTAAATTAGCATCGCCTAATGTTTGTTTTAAGTATTTGACAGCGCTATCAGGTTTATTCATTTTATAATAACACACTCCAATATCCTGTAGAATCACTCTTTTCTCCGGGCTTTGTTCAAACGCTTTTTTATAGAGTTCGATAGCTTTTTCAAATTGGTTTTGGTCTCCCATTTTTTTAGCGTCTACCATATAGTTTTTCTCAGTAGAAGGAGCAACTGCTGGATCTTCGGGTAATATATTATCACTGTTTTTGACGCCGGTTAGTCGTTCTGTTAGGATTTTTTTTCGTTTTAAAAGCGAAGTATCCTTTGGAAAAGACAGCAAACCTTTATCAACAAACTGTATAATATTTTTTATTTTATAATTAGAGTTATACAAGGCTGAAGAACTGTTTTTCCAGTTGCTAGCCATATTACGGTAAGAACTAAATAGATTGTGAATTTTTAAAATTTCAACAGTATCTTTCTTTTTAGAAGCCATATTAATAGCATCTAAAAAGTAATTGCTGTTTCTAGGTCGCGTGTAAAAAGCAATTTTAGCATACTTATAGGCATCATCTATGTTTCCTTTCGATTTTTCAATACGATGCAAATACCAGTCGGGTACTCCTAAATAAGGGTTGATGCTTTTGGCTACATTGAAATACTGTGTTGCTTTGATGTAGTTATTTTCTTTAAAATAAGCAATAGCAAGATATTCAGGATACGATTCTGCGTAGATACCTACGTTTGGGAATTTAGGCATTCTTTCGGCAATTTCAGTAGAAGTTACCGTGCTATACTTAATTTTATATTCCAGTTGATAGGCTCTAAGTATTACAAAAGTGAAATAAATGGTAATAGCGGCCAATGTTATTAATCCCAAAGGCAAGATTGACTTCTTGTTTGAATTTGATTCCTCAGTTTGCTCTTCGATAACTTGTTCTGGATCGTTTAATAGGGTAAAGGCTAGTAGTATTGCAAAACTAAATTGCATGGTTGAGCGATACAACGGAAAGTTGAAAAAAGCATCAATTCCGTAGCTTATCACCATTAATAAGGTTAATAAAGCTATTGTTTTTGTAGTTGATTTTTCCTTTTTAAGTACTTTTTTGAGATTGGTTAGTACTAGTAATCCAAAAAGAAATAAGTACACTAGACCGTTAAAAACCCCTGTTTCAGTTGTTATTTCTAGAAAATCATTGTGGGTATGTGATGAGCTAAACGCATCATCGATGTACTTACTTTCATAAGGTAAGCTTTCTAGCTTCCAGTTTCCAATTCCTACGCCCATCACTGGATTTTTTTGAATGATTGTTAGAGCAGTTTTCCAGTAGGTTAAACGGGCATTATTTGATGCATCTTTAGTATTAACAATTTGTGTAACTCTATTTCCTACAGACTGAAAACGACCTGTTCCTTGATTGCTAGAAAAAACGGTATTTGTTATAATAAAACTTAGAAAAATAGGGATTACAATAAATAGCACATTTGTAATAGTGCTTTTAGTGATTCGGTTTGATTTAATGTAATACACAACATAGGCTACAAATGTAAAAAACATACTAATGTAGGCTGCTCTCGCACTAATAAAGAAGATAGTTAATGTTGCTAGGAATAGAGAAAGGGCAAAAAAAACTTTTTTGAATTTAGAATAATGGGTTAGTCCTATGAGAATAAATGGAATCTTGATACTCAAACTAGCCGCATAAACGTTGATGTTACCTGTATTTCCCTTTAGAATATCAATTGCATTAAATATGTTGCTGGTTTTTGCATGTTTAATAAGTTGAAAGAACTCTAAGGATGTTTGTAAAAACACACTAATAGCTATTATAAAACAGAGTTTGTAAACAAGGTATAAACGCTTGTAGAACAGTGCGTACAAATTTAGAAACATACTGAGCACAACCAGAAGATCGACAAAGCTTACGATTGATATAGAAATATTATTGGCTATAAAAAGGGTGATTCCACAAAAGAACAAGAAAACAGCATAGGATCTAAATATCCAATCTTTTTTTAAACCTCCAAATAAATTTTGCGAAAGCAACAGTGGATTTTTAAATAAATAAACAGCGATGACACAATTTAAGACTGCTAAGTAAAAAAACTGGGTACCAATAATTTCGATACTTTTAAAATCAGGTAAAAAATCGATTACTAAATAGCAACAAAAAAAAAGTAATGCCATAAAGTCATAATAAGTACTATTTTGCGAATCAGAAGTTGACTGTACCGCCTCGGTACTATTAATTTTATTCTTCATTTTTGTAATTTACTATATTCTCTACAAATTTATAAATTATTAACTTTAATAGGAAGTTTAATCAAAATATTGTTCATTATATATTATGCTTTTTATTATTATAAAAAATATTAATTATTTATAAAAGTCTATTTATATTTGTCAAAAAACTAACGTACAAATGGATAAAATTTTCAATAATACTCAAGTTGCATTTTCATTGAAGAGCGATACCGAACTTGATAGAGCTTATTTTCTTTTTAAAATGATTGCCAATCAACCATTGGTTCGAATTGGAACAGCAGTTACAAATTTTGCTTTAAAAGCAAATCTACCAGTTGAAGGACTAATTAGAGCTACTGTTTTTGATCATTTTTGTGGTGGAGTAAATGAAGAAGATTGTCTTTCTGTAGTTGATAAAATGTATACCAAAGGGGTTTCGTCTGTTTTAGATTATTCGGTTGAAGGAAAAGAAGAAGAAGATCAGTTTGATGCAGCATTAAAAATGACATTAAAAACGATTGAATTTGCCAAAGAACGAATGGCAATTCCGTTTGCTGTTTTTAAACCTACTGGATTAGGACGTTTTGAATTATACGAAAAAGTAGGGAATAAAGAAGCTTTTACTGCTGATGAGCAAGCAGAATGGAACCGAGTTTTGGCTCGTTTTGATTTGGTTTGCCAAGAAGGACATAAAAAAGATGTTGCATTATTGATTGATGGAGAAGAGAGTTGGATGCAAGATGCTGCAGATGCTATTGTAACGGATATGATGCGCAAGTACAATAAGGAGAAAACGATTGTTTTTAATACGTTGCAGTTGTACCGTTGGGATCGTTTGGATTATTTGAAGCAGTTGCATGAAGTAGCGAAAACAGAAGGATTTTTCATCGGTATGAAAATTGTTCGTGGCGCTTACATGGAAAAAGAGAATGTGCGTGCAACTGAAAAGGGATATCCTACCCCTATATGTGCGACAAAGGAAGCGACGGATATTAATTATGATGAAACAGTAAAATACATGTTGGATCATCTTGATTTACTCTCGATTTTTGCAGGAACCCATAATGAGGCTAGTACTTATAAATTAATGGAGCTAATGCAAAGTAAAGGTATCGCTGCTAAGGACGAACGCATCTGGTTTGGGCAATTGTATGGAATGAGCGACAATATAAGTTACAATCTAGCCGAAAACGGTTATAATGTTGCAAAATATTTACCATTTGGACCTGTTAAGGATGTTATGCCTTATTTGATTCGTCGTGCGGAAGAAAACACTTCTGTTGCGGGACAAACTAGTCGTGAATTAGAAATGATTAAAGCTGAAAGAAAAAGAAGAAAAGAAGCTTAGTTGATAACAATTTAGACAATAATAAAAAAAGGTTTCGCAATAGCGAAACCTTTTTTTATTGTGATTTTTTTTAGTTTAGAAAGAAATTTGAAATTGTAGCATTACCATGCTTTTACGTTCAGCTTGTGGATAAGTAACTCCTGTTTTTTCAAAAATAGAACGGTTTTGGTATCCTAAGCTCAGTTTAGGACCTAGTGTACCAGTTAAGTAATAGTTAGCTCCTAATTCATACAGACTCATAGGGCTGCTAAGTGCTTCTAAATCGGCAATTTGACCGGCCGCATATACTTGTAGCCTTCCTTTAGTAGCGGCGTTTTTAGGTTTAGCAAATAAATAACCTACTTGACCATAGTAAATATTTCCAGTTCCAACTCCAATAAATCCGTTTCCAGATCCATTCAATAATGATGTGTCTACAATTGCAGGGTCGGGAGTTGCGATAGAGCGAGTATAATTTTTCCCGAGGTTACAATTGTTGTAGGCGGCATAAAGAGTTAAAGCATCTCCTTTGGCGCTAACAGGCTTGTCATAAAACACATCTAGACCTACGACGCTCATGTCTTCATAAATAAGAGTGGTAGCATCTGCAGGATCTAAGCGCCACATTGCTTTTGACTGTGTCAAATATCCTAAGCCGATGTTGAAAATCTTTTTAGTACCAAGATAGGTACCTTTATTGTAAGGTTCGGTATTAGATTCTTTATCAGCGAATTGATAAGTTAACAGCCCAGAATATTGTGCTTTTGGAGTATGTGTGCTTATGGTAGAGTTCAAATTTAGCGTGCTTGTAGCATTGCGATACGGATTTGTGATGGCAACTCGATAACTTAATTTGTCAAATATTCCTTTGGCATAAATACTTAAGTTACGGTTACCAAAAGTAGAAGATACATTAATATTTTGTTGGTATATTGGTGCATCAAGTGTAAGTTGGGAAGATGAACTATTAGCCGAGTAACGTGTAGTTCCTGCTCCCCAAGCAGTAAGTCCACCACCAAGATGAAATTTATCATTAAAGTGATACTCTCCAATAGCGTCTAATAGTGACAAAGGCGCATTTGATGGTCCGCTGTTTTGAGTAAAGTTAATATTGTTTTGACCCAATTGAATGTGGAAAAACACATTTTCCGTTAGCATTCCCATTGCTTGTAAGCGCAAACGTCTTAGTACGATGTCAGTTGTGTTTGCAACTATGTTGTCTCCAACTTTACTATTGGGATTCAGCTCTGTATAACGTGCCCATAGTTGAAAATTTGCACCAAATTTGATGTACTTCTTCCCGTCTTCAGAAAGATTTACTTTGAAAGGGTTTTTTGTTTCTTGTGCTTCTACAGCAACAGATTTTAAAAGCAGTACTAGTAATAGAACGACTGCTTTAGTAAGGGTTGTTTTCATTTGGGTAATTAGTAGTTAGAAATCAGTGAATTGTAAGTTGCTTAAGTTTTTATATTTCCCGTTTTCAAGAGCAATGAGTTCTTGGTGTGTTCCTTTTTCAGAAACAATTCCATTATCCAATACTAATATTTGATCTGCAGTACGTATAGTGGATAAGCGGTGAGCAATAATAATACTCGTTCTTCCTTGCATTAGTATTTCTAGTGCTTCTTGAACCAGTTTTTCGCTTTCACTATCTAATGATGAAGTTGCTTCGTCTAGGATCAAAATACTTGGATTTTTTAATAATGCTCTCGCAATAGCGATGCGTTGGCGTTGTCCTCCAGATAGTTTAATACCTCTTTCTCCCACAATTGTTTCAAATTGCTCTGGAAAACTTTCGATAAAATTTAAAGCGTTGGCTTGTTTTGCTGCCGCAAAAATTTCGTCGTTAGTAGCATTTGGTTTTCCGTAAGCTATATTTTCTTTTATTGTTCCACCAAAAAGAATGACATCTTGAGGAACAATGCTCATGTTTCCTCTAAGAGTTTCTAGATCGTATTCATAAATATTTTTTCCATCAATTAGGATTGGACCTCCTTCAATATCATAAAAGCGCAATAGTAAGGATGCAATAGTAGATTTTCCAGCACCACTAGGTCCCACAATAGCTATTTTTTGGCCAAAAGCCACATCAAAGTTTACGTCTTTTAATACTTCAATTTCCTTACGAGAGGGGTAGCTAAAAGCGACATTCTTGAAGGTAACCGTTCCTTTTAATTTTTCAATATTCGCTGAGTCCATTGTAGAAGAAATAGCTTCTGGTTGTTCGTCTAATAATTCAAAAACACGTTCCGTAGCCCCAACCGCTTTTTGAATCTGAGCATACATTTCGGCAATACCACCAAAAGAGGCCCCAATAAATGTGGTATATAATATAAAAGATATTAAATCTCCCACACCTTCAACTTCACCTTTAATAGTTAATGTAATTCCGTACCAAACTACGGCAACCACACAACCAAAAAGACATAGTATAATGAATGAAGCAAAATACCCTCTGTATTGCCCACCTTTAATGGCAATTTTTACAATCTCGTTGATTTTGTTTTTATAACGTTGTAATTCATACCATTCATTGGCGAAAGCCTTAACATTTGTAATCCCTTGTAATGTTTCTTCAACAATCACTTGACTTTCGGCTACTTTATCTTGTGTTTTTTTTCCGTACTTGCGTATAAAACGACCAAATAAAACCGCTCCAACTGCTACAACAGGTACGATGCAAAGCATCATCAAAGTTAGTTTAGGAGAAATGCTTCCTAAAATTATAAATCCACCAACAATCAGTATAAATTGACGTAAAAATTCGGCTATGGTTGTTGTAAAAGTATCTTGCAGTTGAGAAATATCGGCGCTAATACGGCTATTCAGTTCACCAACTCTTTTCTGAGAAAAAAACGACATGGGTAACTTGATCAAATTCTCATACAATGCAAAACGAATGTTTGATAAAGAGTTTTCTGTAAAGTTGACGAACAGTGAAATTCTAAAGAAGGAAAAGATCGCTTGCAAAACAAGGATTCCCATTAAAGCAAGCGCAATCTCATTGGCCTTATCCAGATCCTTATTAGTTACACAGTCTACTAACATTCCCATTAATTTAGGAAAGGCTAGGGCGGTAGCACTTGTTAATAGTAAAAAAACCAAGCCTACAAAAAATTTCCATTTATGGTTTTTAGCATATTTAAAAATTCGGAGCGCTTTATGAAGTGAATTCGAGTTTAACTTCGCTTTCGGTAAATCATTTTCTTTGAACCTTGCCATTATATTTTATTTATTTGGCAAATGTACCACTATAGGCAATCATTACAAAAAAATAATAATCACAAAGTTTTTTATTAAATAACTGTAATTGAGGAGGAAAGAAAAAAGTGGTGAAATTTTATTAATTTATTTTAAAAAAACGCTTGTGAATCCCAATTCTAGGTGTATATTTGCACCAGCAATAACGAACAACACGGTTCATGAGATGCTAAATAATAGGGCGATTAGCTCAGCTGGTTCAGAGCACCTCGTTTACACCGAGGGGGTCGGGGGTTCGAACCCCTCATCGCCCA
>NZ_JACRUK010000057.1 GCF_014305155.1 Flavobacterium muglaense | reverse complement strand
TTCTTTGCATTTAAACAAGAAAAAGTAGCTCTAAATACCTCTGTTTTATTGGATTTGCAATTTTTCAGCAAGCCCTAGTTATCTCATTGCTCAATTTTTAATTGTTGTAGGCATCTTATACTTGAACAAAAAAAAATAGCATCTCCTTGTTAGAAAATGCTATTAAAATTATTTAAAATCTACCTTAATGTGGTAGTTTATATTTAAAAACGCCATAGAGGTAAGTCCCTATTAACGCACCCAAAAGCACAATTAAGATACTCCAAAAACCTGCTCCAATTAAGATATAAATAGGTCCAGGACATGCTCCTACTAATGCCCAACCTAATCCAAATAAAGTCCCTCCTACCCAGTAACGGATAGATCCTGGTTCTTTGTCGGCTATTTCTATAGGCAAGCCTTTGATGTCTTTAATGTTCTTTCGCTTAATGATTTGGATGCCCATAATTCCTGTTCCTATTGCAACCATTATTATTCCATACATGTGGAACGATTGAAATTGGAACATTTCATAAATGCGGTACCAAGAAACGGCTTCGGACTTTGTTAAAACAATTCCGAACACAAAACCAACTAATAAATATTTTAATACTTTCATTTTCTAAAAAATTAATGGGAATATCAAATATGCCATTATTAAACCTCCTATAAAAAAACCTATAACTGCTTTTAGTGACGGAACTTGTAAATTACTCAACCCAGAAATTGCATGCCCTGAGGTACAACCACCTGCGTAACGAGTACCAAAACCAATTAATAAACCACCCACAAGAAGAATTGCAATCCCTTTTGGTGATTGAAAAACAGCTGGTCCAAAAAGGGTATTAGGGGCCAATTTTCCATTGGGTGCGTCGATTCCATAAGTTGCTAATTGTTCGATCGTCTTAGGGTTGATCGTTACATTTGAAGGATCACTCATAAAATTGGCTGCTACAAAACCACCAAGCACAGCACCAAGGACTACTACTAAATTCCATCGTTGCGATTTCCAATCAAAATCAAAAAAAGCGGTACGTTTTCCGGCTCCCATTATGGTGCACATTGAACGTAAGTTTGACGACATACCGAATGACTTGCCAAAATAAATTAAACATAACATTATAAGTCCAATTATAAAACCAGATACATACCAAGGCCATGTTTGAAAAAAGATATTCATAATAATTAAATTTTGATGCAAAAGTAAGTATTCTATAAGGTAGTATTCTAACATAATCATCACATTTATTTATTGTAGACGTAGTCCTCTTTATAGTTCTCATTATATTTGTACTATAAATTGATTACAATTGTTTAATTATCGCATCATCATGAAAAAAGTCTTACTTTATTTTACCCTAGTTCTATGCACTGTTTCCTGCGTTAGTACCAAGTCTACACTAAAAAATGTAGATGACAACGCACCTATCCCCCGATTATCTAAAGAAAACACCTTTGTAATAACCGACTATAGCAAAGACAAAAGATATGGATATGACAAGGACTATCCCATCAACATTTTTTACTACCACACCCGCAACGAAACGATTAATCAGGAGCGATTTTTGAATGCTTTAACAGGTCCAAAAGGAGAAAAAATAAGCTTTAACAAGCTAGAAAGTTGCTGTCCGTTCCCTTCAAAAAGAACTGAAATGGGCGCTGGTTTTCTAGATGTTTATGAAGTGAAATGGGAAGGATTAAACAAGCCTATCTTATTGTATATGAACATTTACGAAAAAGGCTACTTGAAGGTTCCTGTGGGTTTTGGATTAAGAAAAATAGAATAGATACCGTATTCCCTAGCCCTGGTAGCAGCGGTATCCTTGTTGTTTTTTTTTTCAAAAACAACAAGATACAAGCGAATGACAGGAAACAGCTCCAAAAACACCTTAATTTACTCTATAAAAAATGTTAATTTATAAAGACTAAATCGTAAATCATAACTACCTTTGCACTATAAAAAATCATACTCAAATGAACATACAACATATTCCACAAATTAAGCATACTGATAGCGGAAACTTCTTTTTATTAGCGGGTCCTTGCGCCATTGAAGGCGAAGAAATGGCATTGCGAATTGCTGAGAAATTAGTAGGTATTACTGATAATTTACAAATTCCTTTTGTATTTAAAGGATCGTTTAAAAAAGCAAATCGTTCTAGAATTGACAGTTTTTCAGGAATTGGAGATGAAAAAGCGTTGAAAATATTAAGAAAAGTTTCGGAGACTTTTGGAGTTCCTACCGTAACAGACATTCACACGAATGAGGATGCTGATATGGCTGCTCAATATGTTGATGTATTGCAAATCCCTGCATTTTTAGTACGTCAGACTGATTTAGTCGTGGCTGCAGCCAATACTGGAAAAGTGGTAAACTTGAAAAAAGGACAGTTCATGAGTCCAGAAAGCATGAAACATGCAGTACAAAAAGTGCTTGATTGTAACAACCAAAATGTGATGGTTACGGATCGCGGAACTATGTTTGGGTATCAAGACATGATTGTTGACTTTAGAGGAATTCCTACTATGCAACAATATGCATCTACGGTTCTTGATGTAACGCACTCATTACAACAACCCAACCAAACCGCTGGTGTTACTGGTGGTAGACCTGATATGATTGAGACTGTTGCCAAAGCTGGTATTGCTGTAGGTGTTGACGGAATTTTTATAGAAACACACTTTAATCCAGCAAATGCTAAAAGTGATGGTGCTAATATGTTGCACTTAGATTATTTTGAAGATCTAATGAAAAAGTTAGTAGCCATTAGACAAACAGTTAATCAATTTTAATTTTTATACCCCGTGAAAAAAATTATATTATTTACAGCTTTCGTAGCATTAAGCCTTGCTACTACTGTAAACGCACAAGAAGAAATTAAAGTTCAAGATAAATATACTGCTCACAATAAAGGAAAGTTTTTTGTTTCTTGGGGTGGAAATAGAGAGGTTTACACCAAATCTGATGTGAACTTTAGAGGTAAAGATTATAATTTTACTGTGGACAATATGGTAGCACAAGACAAGCCAAAAGGTTGGCATGTGGACTATATTAACCCTGCGAGAATGACAATTCCTCAAACTAATTTTAGAATGGGGTATTTTATAAACGATCACTACAGTATTGCAATTGGTGTAGATCATATGAAATACGTGATGACTCAAGACCAAGTGGCTAATGTTACTGGTGTAATTGCAACTGGATCAGCATTTGACGGAACGTACAACAACACTCCTACTGCAATGGTTGAACAGTTCTTGATGTACGAGCATACTGATGGTTTGAATTATGTCAATACTGAATTCTCTCGACATGATGACATTTCATCGCTATTCAAAATAGGAAATACGGATAAAATCCAAGTTAACCTGACCGAAGGTGTGGGAGTAGGTTTATTATACCCAAAAACAAACACAACTTTATTAGGTAAAGAGCGTCATGATGATTTTCATGTTTCGGGCTATGGAACCTCTTTGAAAGCAGGTTTGAATGTTACTTTTTTCAAACATTTTTACATTCAAGGAGAGCTAAAAGGTGGTTACATCAACATGCAAGACATACGTACAACACAAAGTACTGATGATAGAGCTTCACAGCATTTTATGTTTTTTCAACGATTAATCGCTTTTGGAGGTATCTTTAAAGTATAACACCACTGCGCTTCAAATTACCCAAGGGAGATTGTTTAACAAAACAATCTCCCTTATTTTTTTATAAAACCATACTGCTTTCTTTTACAAAAATAGCTCGAGCTCTAATTTATCACTGTTTTAGCGCTTACTTTTCGGGTTATATGATTAATAATTATTACTTTAGTCAAGTGACAAAATTCTTTTTATTTTAATTTACGATCCCATTGTAAAAATAAAAAAGTTAAACAAAATGATAAGAGCTGAAGGGAAAATGACACAACAGAACATCGATACTTTTAGTGATTTCGAAAATTTTTTCGACACCAGCCCAGACTTGTTATGTGTTGCGGGTTATGACGGCTTTTTTAAACGCATTAATCCTGCAGTTTCTAGATTACTAGGTTATACCGAAGAAGAACTAAAATCGAAACCAATCAATGATTTTGTTTTTTCGGAAGACAAAAACAGTACTGAAACTGCTCGTAATGAATTAAAGAAGAAGGTTCCCTTGTTTAATTTTGAAAATCGGTATTTAACCAAAGAAGGCAACATTGTATGGCTGTTATGGACTTCGTTACCCATGGAAAACCATCAGCTCGTTTATGCTATTGCAAAAAACATTACCTACAAAAAAGAACTAGAGCAAGAACGAAACGCGCATCTAGCGCAATTAACCAAAATAAACGAGGAGTACAAACAACTTACCTACACCTCTGCGCATGATTTAAGATCGCCTGTCAATAATTTACTTTCTGTTTTTGAATTACTGGATACCTCCAAAATAAGCGATCCAGAAACACTGGAATTAATTGGCGTTTTAAAAGTCACATCCGAAGGATTGAAGGATACATTGAACGAATACGTATCCGTTTTAGATAAAAAAAATGATCAAATTGCCAAAATAGAGAATGTTGATCTCAATGAATCCTTGCAAGAGGTTTTACTATCCATCAACTCTTTAATTCAAAATTCGAGTACTACAATTGTTATTGATTTTTCATCCTTTGAAGCAGTACATTTCAATAAAGCGTATTTGAAAAGTATCTTTTTAAATCTAATTACAAATGCCATTAAATATGGTAAAACTCATGAATCACCTATTGTTACCATCCGTTCCTACCAAAGTACAACTACCAAACAATTAATCATTTCGGACAACGGAATAGGTTTTGACATGGACAAAGTAAAAGGTAAAGTATTTGGTTTGCACCAAAGATTCAATAAGAAAAGCGATAGTCACGGAATTGGTTTATACTTGGTTTACAATCATATTACTAGTCTTGGCGGAAAAATCACATTAGAAAGTAAACTTAATGAAGGTGCTACATTTACTATTACATTTCCAACTGAATAACGCAAACAAGACACACAATCTAAATTGTACTTTCAAAAATCATTACATACAAAAAAGCCACAAGCGATAACCTGTGGCTTTATTTAATTATATGTTTTAACTTATTTTATTATTCCTCTTTGGTCCATTAAATACATCAACGAAGCCATGGTTCCAGCTCCTAGTTCTAACTCTCTTTTATCAACGGCATCAAATTTATCATTTGCCGCATGGTGATAATCAAAGTAACGTTGTGAATCTGGTTTTAAACCTGCCTTTACTATTTTGCTTGAGGTTAGCGGTCCAATGTCTGATCCGCTGTGTCCTTCTACAAAGCTATGAATTAAGTAGGGTTCGAATAATGTATTGAATCCCGCAATTTGATTAAAATTAGCTGCGTCACATTCTAACGAAAACCCTCTTGGACTAAAACCTCCTGAATCACTCTCTAATGCAAATATGTGGTTTTCATTATTTTTTAAAGACAATTCTTCATATTTGTTCCCACCTCTTAAACCGTTTTCTTCATTCATGAATAGCACCACTCTGATCGTGTTTTTGGGTTTGTAACCTATCTTCCTAAAAATGTTTGCTACGTCCATACTTTGCACTACACCTGCTCCATCATCTTGAGAGCCATCGGCTAAATCCCAAGAATCAAGATGTCCGCCTACAACCATAATATTATCTGGTGTAACGGTACCTTTAATCTCCCCTATTACATTATAAGACATCACATCTGCAAATTGTTGACATGATTGTTTAAAGTAAAACTTTAACTCTGGATTAGTCTTTAATGTTTTGGACAAAAGTTCGGCTCCATTGGTACTAATTGCTGCAGTGGGTATGTACTGCGACTTTGGGATATCACCATAACTTTGTGCTCCCGTATGCGGAAAATCATCCAAACGCAAATTCATAGAACGCACTATAGTTCCAACAGCTCCAAAATATGAAGCTTCCTTTGCTCCTGCATATCGTTGATCCACCGCACCCGAATATGCATGAAAAGATTCTATTTGCTCATTATCCATTGGTCTATTAAAGAAAACAATTTTGCCTTTAATTTTATCAATGCCTAATTTTTTTAATTCTTCTAATGAATGGACTTCAATTACTTCTGCAGTTAACCCTGTTGAAGCTGTTGCTATAGAACCACCTAAAGCACAAATAGGTACATTGATTTTTGTTTTATTATCTAAAATATAAGCCGTTTCTTTGGCTCCTCTTACCCATTTAGGTACCATTACTTCTTGCAAGTACACTTTATCAAAACCCAGTTTTTCCATCTCTGATTTTGTGTACTGCACTGCTTTCTCCGCATTTGCCGATCCTGATAGACGTGCTCCAATATCATTGGATAAATGATCCAACCATGCGTACGAATTGGAATTGGTTAAGGCTTGTTTGTAGATTTCTTTTAAAACTTGCTCGTCAGTCTTTTGAGCAAAAACAGATACACCTCCTAAAAAGAGCAGGGCTAATAAGGTTGTTTTTTTCATGGTTATAAAAATTGTATGTATTCAAAAATACGTTTTTAAAATTAAACTTAAAAAAACTCGATGGAGTTGTTTTTATTTAATTATCAAACAGATCATTTTTATGAGTCCACATAGTTCAAAAAATAAGCTGCTTTATCCATTTTGCAATAAAAATCATATAAAAAAACCCTCCAGCACTTAAACTGGAGGGCAAACCAAGTAAAATAAAAACCAAACTATTTATTCAACTCAAAACCAACTTTAAATTCGGTGTCTGAATTCGTACCTACAAATACTTCAAAAGCACCCGGTTCAGCAGTAAACTGCAATTCAGAATTATAAAATTTTAATGTCTCAACAGTTATTTCAAAAGTCACTGTTTTAGTTTCGCCTTTTTTAAGCGCTATTTTTTGAAATCCTTTTAACTCTTTTACTGGCCTTGTAACTGATCCTACCAGATCCCTTACATACAATTGAACAACTTCTTTACCATCATAATTTCCTGAATTAGTGATGTCCACAGTCACTTTTATCGCATCATTGAAATTCATTTTATCCGATGAAACTTTCAAATTAGCATAATTAAAAGTGGTATAACTCAATCCAAATCCAAATGGATACAAAGGTTCGTTTCTTTCATCGATGTAATTCGATCTGAATTTTTCAAATTTCCCATCTTTATTACCTAATGGTCGTCCTGTATTTTTTTGATTGTAATAAATAGGCACTTGACCTACACTTCTAGGAAAAGTAGCTGTCAACTTACCAGAAGGATTAACATCCCCGAATAACACATCAGCAATTGCTAAACCTGCTTCACTACCCGCAAACCAAGTATTTAATATTGCTGGAACCGTCTCGTTTTCTTGTACCAAAACCAATGGACGCCCCGTAAACAAAACTAAGACAACTGGCTTCCCTGTTTTAAGCAACGCTTGCAATAAGTCTTTTTGTGCCTGCGGAATTTCTAATTGTGTACGGCTGCTGCTTTCTCCACTCATCTCAGCCGATTCTCCAAGAGCTGCAATAATCACATCCGACTGATTGGCTATTTTTAAAGCTTCCGCTAATAATTCAGCCGCACTTCTATTGTCACGATGTAAGGTTTTACCAAACATGGTTGCCTTTTCTTCAAAAACGGCATCATAATCTAAATTACTTCCTTTGGCGTACAATACAGTACTATTTGCAGCTACTTCTTTTATTCCCGCAATAAGAGAAACCGACTTCTCCATATTGGTTGCAACACTCCAAGTTCCCGCCATATTTTCTTTGGCATCAGCCAATGGACCAATTACAGCTATTGTACCGCTCTTTTTTAAAGGAAGCAACTGCTCTTGATTTTTTAGTAAAACCAGTGACTGTGCTGCTGTATTTCTAGCTTCTGATCTATTATTGTTGGTGAAAATTTCAGTTTTTGCTCTATTTAAATCACAATATTTGTACGGATCTTGAAACAAACCCAAATCGTATTTTGCTTCTAGAATCAATTGAACTGCATGATCTATTTGTTCAAGACTCACTTTTTTTTCGTCCAACGATTTTTTAAGGGTAGTCAAAAAGCCTTCGCCCACCATATCCATTTCTATTCCCGCATTAAGTGCAAGGGCAGAAACGGTTTGTAAATCGCCCATTCCGTGCTGAATCATTTCTGGAATTCCAGTAAAATCAGTAACAACAAAACCTTTGAATCCCCATTGTTTTCTTAATACATCAGTCATCAACCATTTGTTTCCAGTTGCCGGAATTCCTTCAACTTCATTGAAAGAAGCCATTACAGATCCTACTCCTGCATCAATAGCTGCTTTGTAAGGAGGGAAATAATCATTATACATTTTGATACGGCTCATATCAACCGTATTGTAATCACGACCCGCATCTGGAGCACCATACAAAGCAAAATGTTTGACACAAGATAGAATAGTATTTTTGCTCGACAAATCATTGCCTTGATACCCCATTACCATCGCTTTTGCAATAGCGCTTCCTAAAAATGGATCTTCGCCAGAACCCTCAGAAACTCTACCCCAACGTGGATCGCGAGAAATATCTACCATAGGCGAAAAAGTCCAGTTAATCCCATCGGCACTAGCTTCCTGAGCGGCAATTTGAGCGCTTCTTTCAATCAATTTCATGTCCCAAGTACAAGAAAGACCAAGCGGAATAGGAAAAGTAGTTTCATACCCATGAATAACATCCATCCCAAAAAGTAACGGAATCTTTAATCGGCTTTTTTCGACGGCGATTCGTTGTACTTCTCTTATTTTTTGAACCGATTTAATATTAAATAAACCGCCTACTTTACCTTCTTCGATATTCTTGGCAACATTAGAACTATTGGCTGCACCGGTAGTAATATCGCCCGAAGTAGGCAAATTTAATTGTCCTATTTTTTCATCCAAAGTCATTTTGCCCATTAACTCGGCGATAAACTCGGCTTTTGGTTTAATGGTGACGGTTTTAGTAGTTCCCTTTTTTTGGCTGTAGCCAAAAACAGAAAAGCATAAAAACGCTATTATTAATTTATTCTTCATTTTTTATTTTTTTTGTTGTTGGAACATCCAATCATAAATTTCTTTGTTGTCATAAACACGCGTCCAACTATCATGACCTGCATCATCAAAAATGGTTAATTTAATATTGCTGTTGCACTCTTTTAATTTTTTATAAATAGTCATTGAATAATCAACATCAACAACATTATCAAGCAAACCATGAAATATTCGAATAGGCATCGAAGCTATTTTGCAATTTTCGATCATAGGAACACGATCTACGAATCCTGCAATAGGTACTAAAGCAGCAAACATTTCAGGATGTGCAAAAGCTAAATTCCACGCTCCCCAGCCTCCCATACTTAATCCCGTAAGATAAATTCGGTTTGCGTCAATATTATGTTCTTTTTGAATTTTGATAATCAAACGATACAAAACTTCAGTATCCCAATATTCATTTTCAGGACATTGAGGCGCCAAAACATAAGCGTCAAGTTCATGTGTTTTTAAGTATTTAAAAGGGCCATGCACCTTTACCAACTCAATATTCGTCCCTTTTTCACCTGATCCGTGAAGAAAAACAATCAAAGGCTTCTTGTCTTTGCTATCCGCCGGAATGTGCAAAGCATATCCTAGTTCTTTTTTTTGAACAATTTCGACTTGTATTTTTCCGCTAACCTCTTTTTGTGCGTGCGATAAAAACGCATACAATAGCGTTACTACTAGAATTTTATATTTCATAATGATCTAAAAGTTATATTTACTAGAGTGAAAACCTAATTTCTGTAAGCCTGGCTTCACTTCTGGTGCATTCATAAATAATTTCCAGATTAAACCAGATCGATAATTTTCGATCATTGGTGCAATTGTCCCTTGATCTATAGCTAAATAACGTGGTGCAACCCAATTGTACTGTGGCGAAAACGCATCGTAAGGACCCGCTACGCCCACATAATCTGATTTTTTTTCATCATACAAATAATGCAAAAACTTCATGGATTCAGCTGGAGTATACGGAAACGATGACAGTGCAGCCGTTGGTGTGATTACTCCTAAATCATTATCTGTATCATGAGCAGCATAACCTGTCATGCCATCATTATTACGGGAATAACTAGCGGTTAATCCCCAACATTTATCTGAATATCCTTTCCATCCTTTTGGATTTGCTACGCAATGACTGTAGACAATTTTTGCTTGATTTTGTGTCAAATCCCAATAGCTTGCATACTGATCTGATAATTGTGATGGATCTAATCCTAAATAAGAATACTGTGCCCAAAATAAAGGCCCTGCATTTCCACTACCTGTATTGTATTTGAAAATCAAAGGAATTCCGTATTGTGTTTTCCCTGTTGTAATGCCACCATTTCTTGCCCAGCCTTCATGATAAGCTGCCGCCGATATAGGATGTGTAGGCGAAACCGCCCCAAGGACATAGGCAATCAAACATTCGTTGTAGCCTTCTAATTTAAACTTCATTTCCCATTGATAAGTAGGTGACCAATGCCAATACATTGCATTTTCTCCATTAGTGTACCAGCTCCACTCTACTCCTTTCCACAAATCATCCGCTTTAACTGATAGTGCTTTCTCTTGTTCATTTCCGTTTTTGAAATATTCTCTAACAGCTATTAAACCTTGACATAAAAAAGCGGTTTCAACAATATCTCCGCCATCATCTTTATTACCAAATAAAATAGCACGCCCGGTAGCTCCATCCATCCAATGTGCCCACGCTCCATGAAAACGATCAGCTTTATTTAGAAAATCCATAGCCGTTGTCATTCTATTAACTGCCTCTACTCTTGGAATAAAACCTCTTTCAATACCTACAATCAAGGACATTAACCCAAAACCAGAACCTCCTGTTGTTACTTTATTAGCCTCGAAACTAGGATCATCTGTGTGATATCTTTCTCTTCCTAATTTTGAGTTGGGCTCTGCATAATCCCAAAAATATTTGATCGCATCTTTTTGAACTTGATCTAAAACTTCCGTATCTGACAAGGCTGTTACTGGAGCTGTAGGAGTTGTAGGCAATGGAGTTCCCGCACTTCCTTTAGTATCAGTAGTAGAGGAAGAACAAGAGTTTAAAACACTAATTAGCGCTATGAAACATAATGAAATTTTCATTTTTGTAAAATAATAGGGTTAGTATTTAAGCCTCTAAATTTTACTCTAGAGGCTTTATCTTGTTTTTTATCTATTGTCTTTTTCTAATAAAAATAAGGCTTTCACATCATTTTTAGAAAGTGAAACATTATACATTCTAAACTCATCCATTAGACCTGCATAACTTGTAGCCCAATCTTGTTGTGAACCGTTATTAAGCGCTGGTGTGGTTTCAAATTGATGTGTACCAAAAACAACTTTTCCATTGGTACCAACCATTTCAAAATTACCGTATTTAGGCGCATTATTAACATTATCAAGACTTCCTGGATTATCAGCATACCAAGTAGCTACGCCTGCTACACCTGTTGAAGGTGCGTATGCAAATCCAGATAAATTAGTCGCTAATTCACCGTTTATGTAAGCCGAGATTGTACTATTAGTAGCGTTGTAACTAAAAGCAACATGCACCCATTGATTCAAACTATTGTCTAAATTGATTATGGCACCTTGACCTCTCCAAGCCACTCCTGCTCTTCCGTTCTCAACTCCCAATTTTAGTCTAATTCTGTTAGGGAACGCACTATCAGGGTTTTCCATAAAAACATTGATTGCACCCCAGAATTCAAGAGGTCTTACAATTGAAAAGATACCTTGCGCTCCTTTTCCTTGTCCTGGTGTAGCAGGATCAACCGTATTAGCAGTATTCATCCAAAATGAAATAGTGTAATTATTCAATGCTGTTATTGCTGCAGTGGCAGTCCCTATGGCATATCGCTCTTGAGAACTGGAGCCGTTGTAGGCATTTCCTTTTATACCTTTGGCATACCCAACATTGTTACCCACTAATCCCGTAATATTACTTTTACTATCAATCAAGTTATCATCAAAACTTAATTTCACTAGTAGGTTTGATGAAGCAATCGCATCAGAATTATCATAACCACCAATTGCTTCATAAGCGATTGGTGAATTTACTGTATCTAAACTATCTCCTGCACAGCTCCCAAAAAAGGCGGCTACTAATATGGCACTAAATAGATATATTGATTTATTTTTTTTCATAATTACAATTTTAAAAAATTAGTACCCTGGATTTTGTGTTGATAAACCGTTGGCTTCACTTAAAAACTTTTGTGGCAACGGAAAAACTTCATTTTTACCAACCGTGAAATTTTTCCCATCAGTTGTAAAAGCGGTTTTAGCTTGCCCTGTTCTTACAAGGTCGAAAAAACGGTCGTGTTCGAAAGCCATTTCGACTCTTCTTTCTTTCCAAATAGCCGTTCTAACATCTGCTTGTGAAACAGCTGTTGTACTCAATAAACCTGCTCTTTTTCTGACGTCATTTAAAATTGGAATGGCCGTTGTAGTCTGGCCCAATTCGTTCATTGCCTCTGCTTTTATTAGCAATACTTCGGCGTATCGTAAGTATTTAATATTCGCATCAGACTCCCAGGCATCTGTATAAGCAGACGAATATGCTTTATAATTGTATCTTGGATTCTCCACCGTTGTAGGTACAACTCGACCATCGTACAAGGTAGTTCCTGCAAAAATAATGGTTGCATTTTTTCGTACGTCTCCATTTTCATAGGCATTTACCAAACTCATCGAAGGGGTATTGAATCCCCAACCCCATCCACCAGCGCCTCGAGCACCTTGGGTAGCTGAATATCCTTGAATCCCTTTGGCTGGAGTCGAGCCCGTACCTTGAATTTCAAAAATAGATTCAGCATCATTTTCACCACTTAATTTATACTGAGAAGCATAATCGGTTACTAGTGAATAGCCCACAACTAGATTTGCATTATCCAATGCTTTTTTCCATTCTTTTTGATACAAATACACTTTAGATAACAACGCATAAGCAGCTCCTTGAGAAGCTCTTCCTTTTTCTGAAGCAGCATAAGTTCCTTTAGTAGGTAAAGCAGCAATAGCATCTGTTAAATCAGCTACAATGAAAGCATAGACCTCCGTAGGGCTTTTACGTGTCAATTGCATCACGCGATCCGCTTCTGAAGAAGGGTTTGGTAAATGATCTACTATTGGCACGCCTCCATAGGTTTTTACCAATGTAAAATACATAAAAGCTCTTAAAAATTTAGCTTCACCCGTTAACCTCGTTCTTAAATTAGCATCAGCCTTATCCAACTGTGGAAGATAATACAAGGCTTGATTGCACCTATTAATTCCTTGGTAATTTGCTGTAAAGACTTCTTCTACTGAACCACTTGAAGCATTATAAGTTAATGCATCTAACAGGTCTTTATCAGAACCTGTATCTCCTGGAGACGATCCTTTGTCTGCATCATCTGATGCGATGCTTGTAAGTCCTATCCATGAAAAAGAACTCATGTCCCAATCGTTGAATTTACTGTAGATCGCGGTTACAAAACCCTGGGCTCCTGCATCATTATTAAACAAATCCAAATCGGTAGTTGATATCGCTTCTGTTTGTTCTGTATCTAAAAAATCATTGGAGCAGCCAGTAAAAAACAATGCTGAAAGCACAAATGCTGATATATATAACTTTTTCATTTTATTAAAATTTTAAATTAGCACCTAATACGAAAGATCTCAAAACAGGATAAGCGTCTAACTCAATTCCTTGTGAACCGTATGGATTTCCATCTCCATTTAGTTCAGGAGTAAAACCTGTAAATTTCTGAGTAATAAAAGGGTTTATAGCGTTACAATAAATTCTTGCCGAACTGATAAAAGCCTTTTTAATAGGTAGTTTATATCCCAAAGTAATATTATTGATTCTAAAGAAATCCCCCGACTCTAAATAGTAAGTTGACGCAACAGGCACTTGATTGAAAGGCGCTGGATTCGCTGCCGTAGTATTATTAGTCGTAAAGAAATCAGTAGCAAGAACGTCTTCAATATTTTCACCTGAGAAACGTTGTGCTTTTTTCCCATTATATACTTTGCTTCCATTAGTTCCATATCCATCAACTGAGAAATCAAAGTTTTTATAATTCACACCTAATGTAATACCGTATGTTGATTTTGGTAAAATCGAACCTACATATTTGCGGTCTTCAATTCCTAATAAACCTTGGCTTACAATTGATCCATCAGCTTTGAAATATTGCATTTGGCCACTTGTATCATAACCCGCATAGTCATACAAGAAGAAACTTCCCAACGGTTGTCCTATTGATGTATTATTTAACATTTTTGTCCATTGTCCATTGCCTAAACTTCCTCCCGTTAAATCTGGTAAATTAGGATTGCTTAAGCTAGTCAACTCATTTTTATTACTAGAGAAGTTACCACCAATCCAATACGATAAATGATCATTGATTTTATCATCCCAACGCAATGACAGCTCATACCCTTTATTCGAAACAGCTCCTACATGCGCTGGAGAAGTAGACCCCACTCCTGCAGTTAAATATGGTTTTGTATATAATATCAAATTATTGGTGTTTTTATGATACAAATCAACCGATCCTTTTAATCTTCGATCCAATAATTCAAAATCCAAACCAACAGTTTTTTCTTCGGTAATTTCCCAAGATAAACTAGGGTCTACTTGTGAATTAACCGTTACTCCAGGGTATAAAATAGAACCACCTAAATAGCCGTCTAAACCTGAAGCAAAAGATTGATTGTTTAAAGGAACATTTTGATTTCCTAATTTACCCCAACCTCCACGTAATTTTAAAAGATCGATTCCTTTCACATCTGCCAAAAAGTTTTCCTTAGAAATAATCCAACCTAATCCAACCGATGGGAAAGTACCCCAACGATAATCCTTAGCAAATTGAGAAGAACCATCTCTTCTAATCGTTCCTGTTATTAAGTACTTATCCATTAACTTGTACTGAAAACGACCAAAATATGACGACAATCTAGCTTGATTACTTACAACATCTGTCAAACTAAGAATATTGGCAGCATAATCAACTCCTGATAAAGACCAATAATTTTCATTTGCATTAACATTTTTTCTCGAAATTTTTATATGTTCTCTAGCCCCTTTAGAAGATTGCTCTACCCCAGCCATTAATTCGATATCGTGCGCTCCTATCAATTTATTGTACACTAAATAATTAGACAAATTCCAATTGAAATAATCCTCATTTTCTTTAGTCAATACATTGATATTGGCAGTTGCGGAATAAGTAGTTGCTACTCTTGTAGGATCTGCCGCTAGCCAAATGTTTTGAGTATCTTCATAGTTGTAGTTTTTCCAAGTATAATATTCGGTATTAAATTGAGACGTGAATTTTAATCCTTTAAACAACTCTGCATCTAGTTTTAAACCACCTTGCATGGTGATACTTTTTTGTTGTTCATCAAAAAAGTTTAACTGCGCTACTGGATTTCCTACATTATTAAAGGCCGATCCAGTAGTCGATGCAAAACCATTTGCTCCTACAAATGAAACACCGTATTGTCCAGAAGGAAAATAAACAGGAACTATAGGTGATTGCTTATAGGCATTGGTAAAAGCAGATAGTGGTTTTGGTGTCGAATGGCTAAAACCAACGCTGAAATTTTGTGATAAATTAATTTTTTTCGAAATTTTAAAATCATTGTTATTTCTAAAAGTCAATCTGCTGTAATCCAAACCATCCAAGATTCCTTTTTCGTCATAATACCCTAAACTAAAAAAGTATTTTATATGCTCTGATGCACCTGAAAGTGATGCATTATTTTGAGTATACGATCCCGTTCTTGTAATTGCTTTGTACCAATCTGTATTAGTTGGTTGATCTTGTGAGAAGGTGGTATTTCCTAAAGCTTGATTAGAGTAATAGGAATATTTATTACTTCCAGCCATTTTTACATTCTTTAGTGCATTTCTAAAGCCGGCATACGAATCAAATTCAACCGTTATTTTATCACCACTCCCTTTTTTAGTCGTAATCAAAATCACCCCATTAGCGGCTCGGTTACCATATATAGCTAATGCCGATGCATCTTTTAAAATGTCATAGGAAGTAATATCATTAGTATTAATGTTATTGATATTGTCTACTGGCATTCCATCCACAACATACAATGGAGATCTTCCTCCAAGTGCTGTTCCTAAACCTCTAATAACAACAGTAGGTGTCGATCCTGGTAAATCGGAGGCGATCACCTGAACTCCAGCTGCCTTACCTTGAATTGCTTGAGAGGCATTCAATACTTTAGTTCTCGAAATATCCTCAGCCTTTATCGAGGTTGTTGCAGAGGTATTATCCGATTTTTTTCGAGTACCATATCCTATAACCACTACCTCTTTTAAAGCTGTGTCTTGCGAATCCTGCATTTTTATCGTCATTGGTGCAACAGTAGCTGCTACAGAAACAGCTTCAAAACCCAACATTGTTACTTTTAATGTCTCGCCTACTTTGGCATTGATATTAAAATTTCCATCAAAATCCGTATCAGTATTTGCTGTCGAAGAAACCACAATTGCTCCTGGCATTCCAACGCCATTTTTATCTAATACTTTTCCCTTTATTACTTGACCAGACATATAAGCCGGAAGTAGGATGAGTGCTATAAAGCTTAAAATATAATTTCTCATGTATTAATGATTTGTTAAAGTTAGTTGGGCCAAATTAGAAAATTACAACGTTATAGTAACTAAAAAAGAAACACTACATAGCTACATCAAAAAACCGAAAAACGGCCAGAAATCAACGCTATAAGGAGGCTACGGATGAAGCATGCCGATTGGACTACATCGCTATGATGTAGTAATGATGAGTTGAAATTCTGTAAAAAAATAAAGGAAATAATAAACTTAATGTAAAAATAGTTTGGTTTTTATATCATTAATAAAAACTTGGATAAATTCTCATCCTGTACTAAGTTTAATTTCTTTCTAAGTCTATAACGGTGTAGTTCTACTCCTCTGTATGAAATATTCATCATTGGTGCTATCTCCTTCGAAGAAAGATTCATTTTTAAGTAAATGCAAAGCTTAATATCCTTGGGAGTTAGATTTGGAAATTTCTTAGATAAATTGATCATAAACTCATTATGAATTTGATTCAAATTGGTTTCAAAAGTTTCCCATTCATGCTTATTTACAGCATTGATTTTTATCGCTTTTTTGATCTCGCTTGTCAATTTATTGATATCCGACTCTGAGTTTAATATGCCTTGAATTTTATCGATCATTTCACTTTGCTTGGCAATAGAGAGTGATTTCCCAGCTACTTCAGAGGATTTTGTTTGCAATTCTAAAGCAAGTATGTGTTTCTCGTACTCTTGCGTATTTAATTCATGCTCTGCCTTCAGTTCCATTTCAAGAATCTTCTTTTGATGTTTCAATTCCTCTTCTTGCAACGCTAATTTTTGAATGTATCTCAATTTATTCCAACGATAATAAACATACAATACAACGCTAATTATGGTGATATAAAGTAATATCATCCAAAATGAAGAATACCAGGGTTGTGCTACCTGATAATTAAATTCGGCTATTTTTTTATAACTTAAACCGTCATAATTATAGATAGAGACTTCGTAGGAACCACTTTCTAGATTATTGAGCACCACGACTCCTTCTTTTACAGCGGTAAACTTCTTAGTATCATTAATCTTATAAAATAAACTAGGCTTATTTACGCCATAAATACCTGAAATGATAAATAGTTTAAGTTCTGAATTGTAATCAATTTTTGAATTGTCACCAACCAAGTGATCCCCATTCATCCCTTCTATCTTTATTTGGGGATTCGATTTACTATTGTACTTTAATTGTAGTTTTATAAAACCATCATCTAAATTCAATAAATAATTATCATCACTCTTAGATACTTTTAAATTATCATTTATAATCTTTCCTTTGTAATATTTCTCCTGAACGATATTCCAAATAAACTTATTTTCTTTGGCAAAAATATGATAGAGAAGTCCCTCTTTTAGTACCATAAAATGGTTTTCATCGATAGTTACAATATCTGAAACGTTTTTAAAATTGGCATTAAACAAGTCATTTTCGACTAATTTATTTGTGATAGAGTTGTAGGTGTACCAGGTATCATGCACTAAAAAAAGAACTTCATTGCGAAATTCTACTATCTTAACTCCAAAGTCATTGTTTATCTTACTGAGTTGGGTGACATTATCAACACTTAACGTCTCATAATTATCATTGTACAGGATGCGATACAAACCACGATTATTATCCGCCGCCCATATTTCGTTTTTTCTATTTTGAGCGGCATATTTAATAGGTTTCAACAATCCTTTGACCACAATGTGTTTACTCAAATCATGTACATCCGTATAAATGACTATCCCGCTATACGTAGATTGAATGTAGGAATTATTAATTCCACTTTTAGTCATATTCCAACCACCGTTTATCGTACTCCATTTATCAAAAGAATCGTTTTTATAAATAAAAGTACCTTCATTATGACCAATGAGGAATTGGCTGTTAATTTTACTAATATTCCACGCCTGCCCTTCAGAATTTGGAATTAAAGATAATTTCTTGTCTACAAACTTATAAAGACCATGATTCGATGCCATTAAATAGCCTGCAGGAATAGTTGCAACAGAATAAACCGAACCTAAAACGCCTGAACTATCATAAAATATAGCAGTAGGTGAATTTACCTCGATATGCGCAATCCCATTATCAAGTCCCAACCATAAATCATTTTCTTTGTCGTGACCAATACTCAAAACCGAGTTGTTCATCAACACATTATTTCTACTAATATTTGAGTACGAACCATCCTTTAAGTCAAAAATAAAAACTCCTTTACTTGCAGTACCTACAACCAACTTATTGTTTTTTAAGAATTCAGCAACATTGATATTTGCTGATTTTAAAACAGCATTTAATGGATTTTTCCAAGGATTTATACTCCCATTTTCTAAAACATATACACCATTTTTTTTAGTAAAAAAATAAATCTTTCCATCATATTTCTCAATTGCGTGAATGACATTATTTTCTAGAACCGCCCATTCACTTACTTTTTCGATGTTTCCCCCTTTTAATCGGTAAACACCTTGCTCAACTGATGCTATTAATAATTGATCCTCAACAACAAAACAATAAGAAGCCAAAAAAGGAAATTTAATTTGCTTGATCTTTTTTCCATCATAAAGAAAAAGGCCATTGAAAGACTGAAAATATATTTGATTTTTAAATTTAAATATCTTCCATATCTCTTCATTATTTTTATCATCAAAGACTTTGTTTCCTTTGGAAAGAGACACGTACTGCATCTTCCCTTCTTTTCTAAACCAATACCCAAATTCTTTATAAGAACCTGAATAAATTCGATCCTTATCAACCAGGATAGAACGGATAATGGTTTTATTAGGCAAAGAATTTTTCTCCCATTTTACACCATCATAGCGCAGCAAATAGTAATTATTCGCAAAATACATGGCGTCGTCATTACCTTGTGCTAGATTCCAAATTTGATTGTCTCCTTGGTAATTAGATTTGCTGAAGTTTTCTACAAAAGGAAGTAAATCCTGTGCAAAAATGGGCATGCATATAAAAAAGAAAAAGAGTAATGGTAAGGGCTTAGTTTTCAATTTAGGGAAGTTTTTATTTCCAAATATAATTAGATTTATTCGATTAATAGGCATAAAAAAGCTTCCCCATAAGAGAAGCTCCTTAATAAAACCGATACTTTTTTTAACTTAAAAATAAATGATATACTTGATTGGCAATTTCTAATTCTTCATTTGTCGGAATTACCATTATTTTAGTTTTAGCGGAAGCGATATTGATTTCTCTCATTTCTTTGGATCGAACTTCATTTTTAGCATCGTCTAATTCCAGACCAAAATACTCCATATCAGTACATACTAATTTCCTGATGTACGATGAGTTTTCTCCAATTCCGGCTGTAAAAACAATGGCATCCAATCCTTTTAAAACCGCCACAAACGAACCAATATACTTCTTAATTCGGTACGCATTCATTGCAAGAGCAAGCTGGCAGTCAATATTTCCTTTTTCGGCTTCGGCCTCAATATCTCTTAAATCGCTATATCCGGTAAGTCCCAGCATTCCGCTTTTTTTCAACAGCATCTCATTGACGTCATTTGGAGCAAAACCCAACGTATTTATCAAATAAAATATAAGCGAATGATCTATGTCGCCACTTCTTGTTCCCATCACTAAACCGTTTGACGGCGAAAAACCCATGGTATGATCAATACTTCTACCGTCTTTAATTGCAGTCATACTACAACCATTTCCTAGGTGGATGCTTATAATTTTTGAACTGTTTTCTAAATATGAAATGGCTTGTTCAGAAACGTACTTATGACTTGTTCCATGAAATCCGTACAATCTAATTTTATCTTCGGTTAAAAAAGAGTTCGGAATCGCATATTTATGAGCAATAACTGGGATAGTTTGATGAAAAGCAGTATCAAATACAGCTACTTGTTTCGCTTTCGCAAAAATTGCTGAAGCAACATTAATCCCTACTAAATGCGCTGGGTTATGCAAAGGTGCCAAAGTGCAAAGCTCTTCGATCTTTGCTTTTACATCAGCTGTAATTATTGTTGTATCCGAAAAATAACTCCCGCCATGCACTACACGGTGTCCTACAGCATGGATATCCTCTGTAGATTGTATCACACCAATATTTTCATTCATCAACAACTGTGCAATTTTCTCTAGCCCCACTTTGTGATCCGGAATAGGCAAGCTCTCTTCAAGCTTGGTTTTACTGGTTACATACGTAAGATTTGACGATTCTAAACCTATTCTATCAATCATTCCGTTGCAAATCACTTCTTGCTCCGGCATGGTAATTACTTGATATTTTATCGAAGAACTACCTGAATTTATAATGAGTATTTTCATTGAACTTATTTTTTTCCTCTACCCGCACATCTCCAAAGGAGAAGGTGACTGGATCGAATTATTCTGTCTCTGTTTTTTTAACTTTAAACCTGAAACTTTAAACTTTAAACTTTCTTTTACAACCCCTGCGCTTGAATTGCTGTAATCACTACTGTATTAATAATATCATCTACCGTACAACCTCTACTTAAATCATTTACAGGCTTGTTTAAACCTTGTAACATTGGACCAATTGCCAATGCTCCTGTTTCTCTTTGAACTGCTTTATACGTATTATTTCCAGTGTTTAAATCTGGGAAAATCAATACACTTGCTTGTCCTGCCACTTCTGAATTTGGCATTTTACTTTGTCCAATTTCCATATCTACAGCCGCATCATATTGTATAGGGCCTTCTATTTTTAAATCAGGGCGTTTCGTGCGAACAATCTCAGTTGCTGTACGTACTTTTTCTACTTCATCTCCTTTTCCTGAAGCTCCAGAAGAATAAGATAACATTGCTATTTTGGGTTCGATCCCGAATGCCATACTTGTATCTGCAGAGGAAATGGCTATTTCAGCTAATTGTTCTGCTGTAGGATTAGGGTTAATCGCACAATCTCCAAAAACAGAAACACGATCTTCTAAACACATAAAGAACACCGATGAAACCACGCTCGAATTGGGCTTTGTTTTAATAAATTGCAAAGCTGGTAAAATAGTGTGCTGCGTAGTATGTGCCGCTCCAGATACCATTCCGTCAGCATCTCCTTTGTACACCATCATGGTTCCAAAATAAGAAACATCCTCCATTAAATCTTTGGCCATTCCTAGAGTTACATTTTTCGCTTTTCGCAACTCGTAATAGGTATTGACATAATCTTCATAGTTCTCAGACTCAATTGGGTTGATGATTTTAACTTTAGAAAAATCAAATGCAATACCCAACTCTGCTACTTTATTCTCAATTTGTTTTTTGTTTCCAATAATCGAAATATCCACTACATCCATCGCTAACAATCGAGAAGCGGCGATGATAATACGTTCGTCATTGCCTTCGGGTAAAACAATATGTTTTCTATGTTTACGAGCTCTTTTTACCAAGTTGTATTGAAACATTTTTGGTGTCATTCCATCCGCTTCAAAAGCACTTAATTTAGCTGACAAATCATCTAAGTCGACATATTTCTCGAATGTATTGATCGATGTTTCGATTTTTTGGGTGTTATCTGCGTAAATTTTGGATTTTATGTTCCCAATTCGATTAGTAATACTATAGGTCCCTGACTCCACAGATATTATAGGTACAATACTTGTTAACCCTTCAATTAACTTTAAAATACTATCTTCTGGTATGATATTTCCAGTTAAAATAATACCTGAAATCGAGGGATAATTCGCTGATTCATTTGCTTGTAAAGCACCTAAAATAATATCGGCTCGATCTCCAGGAGTAATCACTAATGCATTTTCTTTAAGGTGCAGTAAGTAATTTCTTAACTGCATAGCTCCCACACTAAAATTACCTACTTCGTTGTTCAAAAATTCCTTTCCAAAAAGAACTTTAGCATTTAGCTCGTCTACAATTTCCTTTATAGTAGGCTTATTTAAACTTGAAATAATCGGAATGGCATTAACCAAAACTTCATTTGGCAAACTACCTTTTAAACCATGGGTTACCAATTTTATGTTCTCTGGTTGTACTTTATTAGCAATAACAGCCAGTACCTCCACTTCTTTTACTTTAAAAGAATCGTAAGCTAAATACAAACTATCAATTAACTCTTCCAGTGTTTTCCCTACTCCTGAACCAACAATGATAGTAGGGATTCCTAAGTTTTTAGCTATTAAAACATTCATATCGAGCTCGATAACCGTTCCCTCACCACTAAAACTAGTTCCTTCAACCAAAACAAAATCAAACTGCTCTTCGAGTTTTTTAAATTTATCAATGATTAAATCCAATACTTCACCAATTTTACCTTTGTTCTTTTTCTTTATCAGCTTGCTCTTGGTGATGGCAAACGCATCCTCAAAATCAATATCCAATCCAAAATGAGAAATCACTGTCTCAATATGATTGTCCAGTTTACCATCTTCAAAATCTTCGATAATAGGTCTAAAATAACCCACCTTGGCTGTTTTACCAATCAACATACTCATTAATCCCAGAGTTATGATCGATTTACCACTATTGTGTTCGCTTGTTGCAATATATACTGCCTTATTCATCAACTATATGTTTTAATACTATTAATCTGTTTTATTTTATGCAATTCTAAGCGCGTTATAATCTCAAAACCATCTTCTTTTTTTGAAATAAATAACCATTATAATACCAATAACCACCATCATCGCTATCACGGTATAATAACCATTTTGATATTTTAATTCAGGCATATTTAAAAAATTCATTCCGTACACTCCAACTATAAATGTCAACGGAATAAATATGGCCGAAACAATGGTGAGCGTTTTCATGATTTCGTTCATCTTATGGGATTGAGAGGAAAAGAAAAAATTTGACGCACTTTCTAGCATGCCCATATCCGAATCAATTTGTTCCAATAATTCCAGCGTTTTTTGATGCAAACGCGAAAAATAACTATAGGTTTCCTGTTCTATTATTTTAAAATCATCATCCTCTTTTAAGCTTTTAATAGCAAATAAGGAATCTCGTAGCGGAATGATAGAACGTTTCAAGAAATTAAAATTATCACGGTGTTTCTCAATTCGCACTAATATTTCAGGATCGGCGCTGTTTTTAGAAATACTAATCAACTCCTCCACCTTATCCTCTTCATTTTCTATCGTAATATAAAAATTCTCCATTATAGCATCAAGAAGAAGGTACAATAAAAAATCAGCTTTCTTTAAACGTACCATGCCGGTATGCTCCCGAATGCGTTCTCTGATATGTGTAAAAAAATCGGACCGCTTTTCTTGAAACGAAATTAGCACCCCATCTTTTATCAAAAAACTAATCTGCTCCGCACTTATATTATCTGAGTTTTCTGTAGGCAATAATGACTTTATGTTAAAAAATAGATTATCTGATGATTCTTCAACCTTAGTTCTTCGCGAGGTATTTAAAATATCCGACAGAATAAAATTATCAATTTTAAAAAAATCACCTATGCCTTCGATAATCTCAATCTCATTTAATCCATGTAAATTAAGCCAATTGGTCTTGCCTTCAAAAACACATTTTTTTAAATCTTCAATTTCAAAATCGACATGCTCCTTAACCGCTAAGTCGTCATAGACAAACAATTGCATCTCCGACTCAAATTTCTTGTGCGTTCCGGTATATTCAAGTGGATTTCCTTGCGTTTTTCGGCTTTTTTTAAACTTAATCTTTCTCATTCATAATAATATATACAGTAATATTACAAAAAACTTTTAGTATTCTATTACTCCTTAACATAATTGAAATAGTATTTTTTGATAAATTCTAGTACAATGTAAAAATAACAATTAGACACTCCTCCTTCTATGAGAAAAGTCATGTTTTGTAAGAAAATAAAAAAACCGCATAAAAAAAACCGCTCACATAAGTGGAGGGCACTGAAAAACTACGCATATTTTGATTAACGTCGTTTTCTAGAGATTAAAAAAGCGCTTATAATAGGATTT
>NZ_JACRUK010000056.1 GCF_014305155.1 Flavobacterium muglaense | reverse complement strand
CCAATTATGAAAGTGATTATTTGGTAAAATTAAATCCAGTTATATGAAAATTGAGAATACTTTTTCAGCAAGCCCTAATTAGTAAAGATTATTGAGCTGAATTGCCTTTGGTTTTAACCAAAGAATAAATGGATACAGTAAGTTAAAGGCTTTAGCCAATAAACACAATTATTTTGGCTAAAGCCATTTGTTAATTCAATACAAAACCATTGACTGAAGTCAACGGTAATTGATACAGTATTATTCGAGTAAACTTAAATGATTAATGGTATCACTTGTAAATAAAAAACGGCTTGAATAAGAATTCAAACCGTTTTATTCTACTATAATTATTTGATTATAAGTAAACTAACTATACTATTTTCATTTTATACGAATATCACTTATTGCCACGAATCAGAGCGCTGAACAAATCAAACTGCATTTCTCCCACAAATTATTGGTGCAAATTGGTGTAATTCGTGTTAACAAATTAGAATTTTCCATTCGTGTTTTTCCAAGTATCTTGAGGAGCTATTTTTTCCATAACGTCCCAATGCTCAGCGATTTTTCCATTCTCCACTCTGAATAAATCATAAAAAGAAGTATGGTCTGCGCCAAAGTGCCCTTCGCTAACAACAAGTACAAAGTTTCCTTGACCTAAAACTTTATGAACGGTATAAAATTTCATAAAAATCCCTTGTTTTGCTAATGCTTCAAGCGCTCCGCCTAATCCAGATAATTGATCAGGAATGTTTGGATTGTGTTGAATATAATCGTCACCATTGAAATAATTCGCAATTTTTTCCATTTTACCATTTACCAAAACATCCTCAACAAAGTTCTTTACCACTATTTTGTTAGCTTCTGTTTTGTCTAAATCTTTAAGTTCAGTAGTACCGTCGATCATCGTGCGACCACTTGGATTTGCTGACTCTGGAGTAAGTTGTAGGTTGTCCCAGTGTTCTACGATTAAACCGTTTTCGAATCTAAAAATATCGAAACCAATTTTTGGTCCAAAGAAATTGTAATCTGTTTGTGTGAAAACAAAATCACCATCTTCAAAAGCACGAACCGTATTTGCTTTGGCAGAGTTAGGAGGTAATTGTTGCAAAACGGCTCCAAAACCAGCCAATCCATCCGCTACTCCTAGATTGTGTTGAATGTATTTTTCAGGATTAATGTACGCTACTGGTTCGTGAGCACCTGTTTCTATTGATTTAATTAAAGCGACTACTTTTTGTTTGTTTGAAATTTCCATTTTGTTTTCTTTTTTAATTTTTGATTTTTTTGACGTTTGACCATAAGATGTTGTTACACATAGGCCAAAAAATACTACTGCACTTACTATTACTTTGTTCATTTTTTTATTGTTATAAATTGATGATGCAAAGGTGCGGCGACAATCGAAAAGAAAAGGGATACAAAAAGTCCTTTGGATGGTAAATTTGTGCCAAATCGAAATTTAAAACAAAACGCTGTCTCTAAATTCTAATGGGGTACTGAGATTGTGCTTGCGGAAATACTTCACGAAATTAGTAGGTTCATCAAAACCTAAACTAAAACTAATCTCCTTTACGGACTCTCTGGTATGTGCCAGAAGACGCTTGGATTCTAGCATAATGCGGTCGTCGATTATTTTCTTAGGGGTTAAACCCAAAATTTTTGAAGTGGCACCATTCAGTCTTTTTTTTGTAATATGCATTTGGTTTGCATAACTCACCACTGATTTTTCATGGTTAAACTGATGCTCTAATAATTCCTTGAACTGCATCACTAGATCTAAGTCGGCACCTTTTTTCACTTCGGTAAAATCTTGCGTACGACGCTCCCTTTCCGAAATTAATAAAATATTCCGAAGGTAATTGCGCAGCACATCCGCTTGGTAGTCGTCTTTCGGGCGTGATGATTCGTGTTGAATGGCGTTGAAAAGCCCTTCAAACAAATTGGTTATTAACGGAATATCGACTTTTGGAATACTAAATAAATCATTGAACAAAATACTACTTTTCAAAAAAGCGATATCCGATTCCTCTTTACAGAAAAAATTAGCCGTGAACAGCAACACTTTTCCATCAAAAGGAATTTTATCATCAAACTGTTGTACACTGTTTTTGTTGACAAAAACCACACTATTAGGAACAACGTCAATTCCGATAAAATCGACTTTATGAGTGGGATTTCCTTTTTGAAACCAAAGAATCTGGTAAAATTCGGCCCGATGTGGAGTGGTTAATTCCTGCTCAAACTCGGCATAAAGCGGCCCCATCTCCAGGATTTCTATTTCCTGAGGCAGTCCTTCTTTAAAATCGTATTTCAGAATATCTTGAGACATAAACTTTCTCTTTTGATGCAAATCTTATTTTAAGCAATTTAATGCGGCACAACAGCTGATGTGAACCGCAAACATACACAAAGTTATTTATAAGCAAAAATGGTCTTAAAACGAATGATTTAAAGCCTAAAAAACCAAATTACCATGCAACAACAAAGAATAACATGCTTTTCAACACAAATCTCCGAAAACCTTTTTTTTATAAAAATTTTTGAGGATCGTTATGTAAAAGCTAGTTTGCAGCAGTAGTAAAATAAACTTTAAACTTGGATTGTTCCACGTTTGGCATCGATTTTTAAATATATAAGCAAACAAATTCCTAAACCAGCGCAAATAGAAAAACCAATAAACAGTGGTAAAGCAGTATCACCAATGAATCGACCAATGTAAATACTGATGGGAACAGCCATAATTGTTGAGATAAATCCAGTTACAGCAGCCGCGATTCCGGCAATATGACCTACTGGTTCCATGGCCATAGCGCGCACATTTCCAAAAAGGAAACCGATACTAAAGAACTGCAAGGCAAAAAATGCAATTAAAACCGGCAAAGCAGGATTGGGTGAATTGTAAAAGAAAGCCACATAAGTAGCTGATACCAAGAAAAACGAACATAAAGCAATAGTAATTAGTTTTTCCATTCCGAATTTAATTACCAAAACAGCATTTAAAAAAACGGCTGCACCAATAGCAATGGCAAGACCTGCAAAGATGTATGGAAACTCGGCTTTTAAATGGTACTGATTTTCAAAAATTTGTTGTGAACTACTCAAGTACACCATAAATGAACCTGTTACTAAACCAGAAATGATCGTGAAGCCTATGGTTCTCTTGAACTTTAATAATTCTTTGAACTCGGCTATAAATCCTTTTTTAGAAAAAACTTTCTTATTTTCAATAGATAAGGTTTCTGGCTGTCGTTTCCAAAACCAAAACGAAACCAGTAAACTAATTAAGACTTGAATGTAAAAAATTCCATGCCAGTTGTAATAATCCAAAACAAACTTACCCATGGCAGGTGCTACTACAGGAACCAAAATAAAAACAACCGTAACAAATGACATAATACGCGCCATATAATCACCGCTAAACTGATCTCGAATGATGGCAATGCTAATCGTTCTAGGAGCCGAAAGTCCGATACCTTGCAAAATTCTGCCCAAAACCATCATTTCCAGACTTGTTGCATTGACACAAATAAAACTCGCGCCAATAAACAAAGCAAAACCCATAAAAACTACGGGTTTCCTACCAATACTGTCTGAAAGCGGTCCAAAAAACAAAGGCCCGAAACCCAGTCCCAAGAAAATCATAGTGATCAATAACTGATTATCGACCACATTTGTGGTGCCAATACTGATACCAATACTATCTAAAGCGGGTAATAAGGCGTCAATAGCTAAAGCCACCACCGACATCAGCGAGGCCATTAAAGCAACAAATTCAAATTGAGAAGTGCGGGTATTTTTTTGCATGCCCCAAAAGTACAGTATTGAAATGGTTTCTTAGCTGATTTTCAAACAGTCTAAAAAATGTAAAAATCACTTCCTTTTTAAACTAGCACCTGCTTTACGGAACCACTCACTGTACAGCAAGCCTTAACTGTGTTGAATATCGTTCCAAACTTTTCAATATTCTTCTGCAGTAAATCAATATTTAGGTTCTCATCAGGACTGTAAACGGTCAACTCATACTGTATTTCGTCCATTCTGGGTGGTTTTTCAAGTCGTACAGCATTTACGGTTAGTTCAGCACTTGAGTATTCAAAATGCATCATGACCGAAAAACGAGCAACATTTTTAAGAATACAAGCAGAAAAAGATCCCAAAAATAACTCTGCTGGATTGGGCAAACTAGCTTCGGTTTCGGGAGAAATCCCAAAACTAATCTCAGATTCTTTAATATGCACCTCTGCATCTTTAGTTGAGGAAATACTTGCTTTGACAGAATAGTTCATAAATGAATTGGTTTGAAATTGTTACTTTCAAATATACGACTAACCGCGTACTAATTTGTTTTAAAGTCTATTATCCGCTCCTTTTAAAATTAGCAACTATCTATCAAAGTGGAAAGCATTCGGTATCTGTTTCATAAAAGCGCATTTAATTAATAGCAAATTTTATAAGCGGCTTTATATTTCCGTTATCTGCCTCTTTTAATGCTGAAATATAGCTTTTCCTAGTTTCATCAGCTTTAATCATATTTGATTTTTGCCAACTGAAAACTTCTTTACCGAAAACAAATTCAATTATGATATCAGCCATCATCCTTGAATGTCTCCCATTACCATTGGGAAAACAATGAATTGCAACAATTCTATGTTTGAATCTAATTGCAATTTCATCCTGAGAATAGGTCTGGTTTTCAATCCAGTATTTAGCGTCATCAATTAGATATTTTAGCTCTACTGCAACTTGTGTCCATTTTATTCCAATATTTTTGTTTGTTTTTCTGAATTCACCTGCCCACATCCAAACATCACCATACATTTTTTTATGCAAATCTTTTATGAACTTTTCAGACAATATCTTTTCAGTTTTTAAATTTGAAGAAATAGTCCACTCCAAAGCTTTTTCAATATTTAGCTGTTCGAATTCATCTAACTCTTGTTGTGTTGTTATTGATTTTATTTTTAATCCCTCTTTTTCGTTCTCATCTAACGGGGTTTGACCTTCATTATAATTGAAATTTATTCCCATAACGATTTTCTCATTTCTCTTTTAATTTCTCTTGCTAAATCAACTATTGAATCATTTATTTTTGCACTACTGATTCCTTGGTCTTCTAATTTCATATTTTGATTAGTCCTCAATACAATTTTACGAGCAAGTTTTTCAGCTTTTAAATTGATTAAATTATCAATAGTCCCGTCTTTTGGTACAAAACCATAAACAAACTTCATCTCTAAGGCCTCGCCTACTTCCTTTAGTTTGTTAATAGTGATCTGACCTGTAGCCTCTCGTTCCTCGATTTTTTGTACTGCTCCTTTTGTTAGCTTAAGTTTATTTCCTAATTGATACATAGTCATATTGAGACCTGTCCTAATCGTGTTAACCCATCCCTTTTGAGGAACTAAAACCATTTCAGTCCCTTTAAAAACAGCTAGCTTTTGATCCAGTTGATCTATGAGTAATTTTTTTTTGTTTCTCATCTCTTAATAGTTTAATATTCCTAAATATATAAATAAAAAAGATAAAAGTAAACATATATGTATAAATAAATTGTAAAAAGTATATTTATTATTATACTTTAAAACAAATAAATATACATATAGATATACTTTTTTATCGAAAAACATTCTAATTGTTTTAAAAGTAACGATACCACAGAACTGTATACCGCGCCCATAAAGAGAAGTAAGAAATTGTAGTGGTTTAGCTCCTAATGAAGCGCTAGTGTACTTTGGAGCTGTTCTTTAAATAAGATAAGTAAGATGCCGATAAGTAGATCTATTGTGGATATGATTTGTGGGCACGGATTGCAAATCCGTGCTATAGATGCGGTTAGGTTTATGTGCGCGCGGTCGGTTTTGAATGTGAGTAACACAACGCCATTACCAAATGTACAATAAATACAATTGGCTCATTACAAACGGGCTTGGGAGTTTTATTAAAAATTTCCGCTTACGCAAAAGGGAATTAGTTTGTGTTTTTATAGTATTAAAATACCCGAAACGGAATAGCTAAGCCCGATAGCAGCGAAAATCCTTGTGGGGCGGGCGTTATGCCCCACAAGATTGAAGTGAATAGCGGGAGGATTGTTTCTTAAAATTACTGCAGTTGCCTTCCTGAAAATTTAATTCAAACTGGCCTTGAACATGCGCAATTCGTCCCAGCTGTATTTATCGCCAAACTGTTCTTTCATAGGCGTTAAGGATTCTTCTTTGTAATGTTTGAAGGCTTCACTCAACTCGGTAATTTTGTCTTCGGGTAGGATGTCTTGCACGTTGACTTTTTTGGACTGGATGAGTTTTACCAGATGCCCTTCAATGGTTTGAGCGGTCAATTTACGGATGTTGGCAATGTCATCGATCGAATTTTTGGCAATCCATAAGTCGTAAGTTTCCTCAATAGTCGATTTTTTAGGTGCTTTCTTGTCGGTTTTTTTCTTAGCCGAATAGCGCTCTAGGTCCTTATCGTCTTCAATCAAAGTGACATGAACTTTTTTGAATTGGTTCTCGATCGCGTCTTTTTTCCTAGGAATGTATTTTTTGATTTCGTCAGAAGTTAGCTTTTCTTTCGAAATGGTTTGGCCCGCAACTACCGTTTCTATAAGTAATTTGGCTTTCATTAAGCGCAAGACAGCTTTGGTTTGCAACTCTTCGAGTACGGTTAATTCGTCAAAAAAAGCTTTGACTTTCTTGATTCGTTTTACTTCTTCGAGTTTCCACAAAACTTCAAAAACCAAATCGTCCATGGGTTTGAAAAAATAATCAAAAGCCGCTTGAATACGTTCAGAAACATGGATTAGATCAACGGTTTCTGTATTGAAAATTTTATTAAGCTGGTGGATGAATTTTTGGGATGGATCCAAAAGTCCGTCGATGGCTATTAATTGCTTGTTTGCCCAAATGGCGTGCTTTGATTTCTCGGAACTTTCGGATTTATCAGAATAACTGAATTTATGATTGCGCCATTCCTGAGCCAGATCAGACCAATCAAAACTGTTAATCAAATAGTTATGAATGAAATTTTTAGTTTCAAAATGCAGTGAATTTTTCAAAACCTCTTCAGTAGCTTTGTTTAGTGCATAATTCATCACATCTTGATCGTTTGAAATTCCGTTCATACGCAACGGAGAGAGCAAAATAAGCCCTTCTAATGAACGCAAACGCGATAATGCAACGTAGGCCTGTCCTGGCATAAAAACTTGCGAAACATCGATCGCTGCTTTGTCAAATGTCAAACCTTGGCTTTTGTGCACCGTAATTGCCCAAGCCAGTTTGATGGGGTAATGTACAAAAGTACCTAGTACCTCCTCCTCTACCTCTTTGGTCATTGGGTTTACCGAGTAACGGATATTTTGCCATTCGTACTTTTCGACTTCGATTGTTTTATTCTCTTCTGGAAAATGCACTCTAATTTCATGCATACCCAAGGATTGAATGACACCCATTTTTCCGTTAAAATAGTTTTTGTCAAAAGACAAATCATTTTTTACAAACATGACTTGAGCGCCTATTTTAAGCTGAAGCTTAGATTCTATTGGATAAATTTTATCTGGAAAATCACCTACTATCTCTGGATCATAGGTAATTAACTCCCCTTTTAGATCGGCAAGCGCTTGTGCATTCATTGCGTCAGCCTTAGCATTATGTGTGGTTAAGGTGATGTAGCCTTTGTTTTCTTTGAGATCAAAATCAGGTTTTACGTATTTATTTAAAACGGCAATATCTTGTTGCGAAATCTGGTTGTTACGCAAATTATTCAAAACAGCGATGAAATCTGTATCCGTTTGACGGTAAATTTGAGATAATTCTATATATAGCGGCGGACTCAGCTGTACGGCATGCGAATGGAAAAAGAATTTTCCGCTGTAATAATTGCGCAGCGTACGCCATTCTTCATCTCGAATAACAGGTGGTAATTGTAATAAATCTCCTATGTATAATACTTGAACACCACCAAAAGGTGCTGTTTTTTTACGAACGGTTTGCATCATATAATCCATGGCATCCAGTAAATCAGCACGTAGCATACTTACTTCATCAATTACAAGCAATTCCATGTTGCGGATAACTGATTTTTTGAGTCCGCTCATTTTAAAATGCCTGCGTAAAGTATCTTTCGATTCAAACTTGACCGTATCCGTAAACTGAGAATCCACATTAAAAGCTGGAATAAATCCGCCAAAAGGCAACTGAAACATCGAGTGAATAGTTACACCACCAGCGTTTAATGCTGCAATCCCTGTAGGTGCCACGACCACAGTATTCTTGTGTGTTGTTGCGATAATCTCGCGCAACAAAGTGGTTTTACCAGTTCCTGCTTTCCCGGTTAGAAAAACGGACCGTTGGGTTTGATTGATAAATTGGAGCGTGTAAGCAGCTGCTTCAGAAATGGTTTGCATTAGGCGTATAAATAAATGATCGTAATAAAATTCAAACAGAGTAAAAATACATCATTTTTACTTTATAAAAAGAAAACAAAACGGCAATAGGGCCGGAAAAACCAAAAAAAAAACCTCCATTCAGCAATAGAATGAAGGTTTTAATCGAATTAAAATAAAATTATTTTTTAGCTTCGGCTTTATCTTCTGATTTAGCTTCAACTTTTACATCTGCCTTTGGAGCTGATTTATATTTGTCGTTTAACGCTTTAATGATGTCCTTAGTGATATCGTATTTTTCTTCTGCATATAATACTGAAGCCGCGTCACCAGTACCGTAGATGTAGCTGTACCCTTTTTCTTTTCCGTACGATTTGATGAATTTTTTTACTCCTGAAACTAGAGAATCCATTTCAACACTACTATCTTGTTGTAATTGTTGAGACAGTGCCTGTTGTGCATATCCTAGTTGTTGTTCTCTTTTTTGTAATTCAGCTCCTCTTTTTTGAGCCCATTCTTGACCGTTAGCTTGCGCTTGCGACTGAAAATTAGCAGCATCTTGTTTAAAACGGTTAATTTCTGCTTCTAGTTGTCTTCCTTTTTCTTCAGACTGTGCTTTATATTTCGCTTCAAGATCTTTAGCTTCTGTGTATTCTTTCATTAATACCGAAGTGTCTACATAAGCTGTTTTTACTTCTTTAACATCTGTACTTTTGTCACAAGCAACAACTGAAATAGAGATTGCGATAATTAATAATACTTTTTTCATTTTGATATCTTTCTAATTTTTAACTATTGAAGACAAAAATATAAAAAAATAGATAGGATACTACTAAAGTTTTAAAAATGACGAAATAATAAGCGTTAAAATTGAAAAAAGAAGAATAATTGAAAAAATGGGAAATGCTATTTTTCAATTTTAATCAAGACCATTTTGGCATTGCAGGCCACGTCAGTCTTGTTTTCAAGAGCTGTTACGCCTTTGGCAGCAGTATCAAATTTATCAGTGTAGATAAAATAACTGTTTAAATTTAAATTGTAGAAAAATTTAATATTCTTTTGTCCGCTAGCAAGTGCTTGTTTCATAAAAGTTTCGGCTTTTTTACTGTCGTTGTGCACGGCTAGTATTAAATAAAATCCGCTTTCTACATTTTCTATATTTTTAACCACTTGCATATTAGCTAACTGGTAACCGAAATCATATTTTTGAGTTGCATTGCCAGTGCTAGCATTCGCAACTGTTCTTTTCAAGAACTCTAATTTTTCTTTGTCGGCAATTTTTTGTTGTTCTATGTTAAAAGCAGTAGCATTTTCTATTCGTAATTGATTAGCAACAACAGCTTCTGTTTTATAATCATTTACTTTGTCAAACAAGTTAACATACAATTCCTCGATGTTTTTCTGATCGGCGTTTAACTTATTCAGCGTATTCAAGTACAAATTATTGGCAGTTTGCGTTGATTCTTGTTTAAGAACTTCATCATACATGCGTTCAAATTTGTTTAACAACGCATTTTGATCGCCATTTTTAGCAATGATTTGTTGAGAAACAGTGTCAAAAAACTGATTTTCTTTCGAACCATCCTGAATAATCAATAATTTATTGGCATTATCTTTTTCGAAAATTCCAGCAATTGAATCCAAACTCTTAGATAAAAAGTTTTGATTGGCAGTGAAATCATCCAAAATTTCCAATAAAGAACTGATAGAAGCCGAACTATCTTCAGCATCAACCTCTGCTGATTTGCTAACAACTGGAACTTCAGGAGCCATTTTAATAGCTTCTTTTTGATCATACACTGGACTAACCGGAATCTCATTAACCGGTTTTGTAACAGCTTTAATTGCATCAGCCGTTTTTGATTTGTCGGCAGTTGTAGTCAAAGCTACAGGCATAACTGCAACAGTTTCCGCTTTATCTGCAGGATTCAAAGCGGACACTTTATTCTTTTCAGTGCTTGCTGCATTGGATGCATTTGATAAAACAATATTAGCACCAACAGTGGCGCTATTTTTATTCATAAGAGCACTTGCACTAGCTTTCAAATCATACGCCTTAAGGACAATAGGACGAATTGCAATAGAATCTCTTAACTCGTTTTTGATTGCGTTATTAACAACTGAATCCGAATCAAAAACAATATTATCCAAATCACTAGCATCTGAAATCACTAGATTATCCAGATTGTTTTTTGCTTCTTGTAGTTTAGTTTTGGTTGCATTCAACTCCTCTTCCTTACGAGCCGATTCTACTTCAAGATCTTTTACAGCAAGTATGGCTTGTTGTTTTTTCTCTTCTACTCTTTTCAAATAGGCAGCACGTTTAGCAACACTAATTCTTTTAGCTTCATCTATAGCCGCTTGATCAGTAGCACTATTTTCCTTCTGAACCTTCACTTTAGTACTTGGAACAACGCTTGCAGCAACTTTGCTTTCTATCTTATTAGCAGCATCACGATCGGCAGTACTTATTTGACTATTCAGTAAAATAATGATTTCCTGAGTGATATCATTCTTTTTTCCTTTAAAAGCAGTAGTGTCATCCGTAGCACCATAAACGTTATCATAACCATTGTTGTGAGCATACTCATAGATGATCTTATTTACATCTTTATTCAAAGAATCCAAAGCTGCTTTCTTACGATTTTCCAGTTTATTATAGTATTCCCGAGTAGACTTATCAACAGTTGCATTAGTAGCTAAACCTTTGTTTTTCAATAAGGCATCATATTTTTCCTCAATAATTTTAGCTTGATCATATTGCTTCATAACAGAAAAAGTATCCACATACGCCGTGTTCGCTTGACTTTCTTTACGATTGTCTTCACAGGAGTATAGGAATACTAAGAGTAGGATGTATAAAAAGGTTTTCTTTACAAACATACGTTATTAACAATTTTCTAGTAATTGTTAACAAAAATAAATAAAAAATGATACCAACAACAAAATAACAGATAAAATTTATAATAAATTATTATTTAGAATCACTTTAAATAAAGCTTAAGCCTTATATAACAAGTCTTTACGATACTAAAAAGCTTTAAAAAATTTACTGATTTCCGAATACAAAAATTGTTAATAAGTACAAAAAAAAGAAGCTACAAAGACCATTATAAACAATAACTAACGATTAAAACGCGGAATTAACAGCCTAAAAAGACGTTGTTAACAATAAAAAAGTGCTCCTAAAAATAAAAATTGTTAATAACGTTGAGTACATAATACACAGAATAGTTTGCACAGGATAGCATACTCACAATAGAAAATAGTGAGAATAAAATATAGAACACAAAATGAAGCGCAACCAATACCGTCATTATTGCATATAAAAGGCTGCCAACGCATGAAATACCATACTTAAGGTCAAAATTACCGTTCAAAGAGAAAAAATAAAGCAGCAACTACTATAAAACTACTAACCTAAAACGAAAAACAGCTCAACAAAAATTTATCACAGCCTATAGAATACAGCTTACGCTAAAGCAAAAATGAAAAAAGACAAAAAAAATAGCCCAAATAAAAATGCTGAACAAAAAAAAAGCCTTCGAAATAGATCGAAGGCCAATTTTTATCAAAAAGCAATATTACAATACTTATAAAAAATTACAAGAAAATGTTCCACGAGGAACAATCTTAAAAAAAACACTAAATATCAACAAAAAATGATCATTTTTCATACTATTAGAAATATCTATCGAATACAATTTACGAATTGCTAACCTTTATAAAAAACAGCTTTAATATCTCCATTTTAAGCGCATCTAATAAAAAAGCTAATAAAATATATATTTGTGCTTAAAAACGTTGAAATATGCCCTTCTAAATGGTTTTTAGTGGTTTCTTAGTACATAAATGTGTGATGAATACTCCAAACTGGCTTTGGCTTTCCAATTAGATCGCAATCCAATAAAAAATGCTTTGACAAAATTCATCTTACCTGTTTTATACTTTTCAGATAATAAACTCACATAAAAAGAATCAAACTTCATAGGCAACACTTTTACCAATTCTATTTGTTCTTTCTCAAACACTGCTTTAATAGCTTTCTTAGAAAAATGCCAAAAATGAATTGGCACATCATAAGCAGCCCAAAAAGACTGATAATAATTAGCATCAAAAGATTTAAAATTTGGTACCGCCACAATCAAAGAACCTGTTGGCTTTAGAAGTCTCTTCAATTCTTTTACTTGAGCTTCTAAATCGGGCACATGCTCTAAAACATGCCACATCGTAATAACATCAAAAGACTGCTTTTCTAGTTGCGCCGTGTCATCAACAAATGAAACACCTTTGCGAATAGCAATATCCCTCGCCTTAGCACTAGGCTCCAGTCCTACTGTTGACCAATCATTGTCTTTGGCTACAGCCAAAAAATCACCTGTACCAGCACCAATATCCAAAATTCGACCTTTGGCTGGCTGCAAGGAATTAATTAAGTCTAACTTATTTTTTAAAGCAATACCTTTAACAAAATGATAGGCTTTTTCAAAAAGTGATCTTTTACTATCAGTGTGTGAAATGTAATCTACACTTTCATAATACTTACCCAAAACCGACACTGCTGGTTGTGGACTTGTAATTAACATATCTAAATTTTCATCATAATACAATTCAAAAATTTCTTTTGAAACTGAATGATCTTTCACTGTTAGGAAATGCTTTTTATTAGAAATATCCATTAATTAAATTATAAACTATTTATATTCTTTTCGTAACAAACCCCAAAAGTACAGAAACACTTTTGGGGTTGTAATTTATTTATTTTTTAAACTTTTCAACAATAACAAGGCTTGTGCCGGTAGTTTCACGTGGAACAACTTGAGAACAGCTCATCATTTCTATAGTATCAATTTTAGGAAACACCTAAAACTAAAAATTACATACTGTATTATCTTCCCATGTAAATTAACAACACCGAAATATCACTTGGAGAAACACCACTGATTCTAGATGCTTGAGAGATTGTAATTGGTCGTATTTTAGTCAGTTTTTGCTTCGCTTCAATAGACATCGACTTGATTTTATGATAATCAAAATCCTCTGGAATTTTCACATCTTCCAAACGTGTTAATTTATCAGCATTATTGCGCTCTTTTTCGATATAACCTGAATATTTGACCTGAATTTCAGCTTGCTCCAAAATTTCTTGATCCAAATCATTTTCGGAAACATACGTTTTTACTTTTTCGAACTTCATTACATCTTCCAAATCAATTTGCGGACGAGAGAATATTTTAAACATTTTATCACCCTGCGAAATTAACGCTGTTCCTTTCTCTTCTAAGATTGGATTAGCCTCACCCATCGTCACACTTGTTTCTCTAAAAAAAGCAACCATTTTATCTGATTCCTTCAACTTATGCTCCATACGTCGCAAACGTGCTTCAGAAGCCAAACCAATTTCGTGTGACATTGGTGTTAAACGAAAATCGGCATTATCTTGACGCAACAACGTCCTATACTCCGCTCTCGATGTAAACATACGATAGGGTTCTTCTGTTCCTTTCGTAATTAAATCATCTATAAGAACACCAATGTACGCCTCGTCACGTTTTAAAATCAACGGCGCTTTTTCTTTGACTTTTAAATGCGCATTAATTCCAGCCATTAATCCTTGAGAAGCTGCTTCCTCATATCCTGTAGTTCCGTTGATTTGACCTGCAAAATATAAACCTTCAACAAGTTTAGTTTCTAACGTATGCTTTAATTGTGTTGGTGGAAAATAATCATACTCGATTGCATATCCTGGACGCAAAAACTGCACTTTTTCAAAACCAGCTACAGAACGCATAGCTTTAAACTGAATATCGGCCGGCAAAGAAGTAGAAAAACCATTTACATAAACCTCACAGGTCTTCCAACCTTCTGGTTCAATAAATAGTTGATGTCTTTCCTTATCGGCAAAGCGATTAATTTTATCTTCAATTGATGGGCAATACCTTGGACCAAGACTTTTAATCCTTCCATTGAACATTGGCGAACGATCAAAACCCTCTCTTAATATATCATGTACTTCAAGCGAAGTGTACGTCATATGACAAGAACGCTGATGCACTAGCGGCGAAGTGATATCCGAATAAGAAAACTTATCTGGTTTAACATCTCCCTTTTCCTCGTTCATTTTAGTAAAATCCAAAGAACGTCCATCAACACGTGGTGGAGTTCCTGTTTTCATTCTGCCTGATTCAAAACCTACTTTTATCAAATCTTCGGTAATCCCGTATGCTGCACTTTCACCTGCTCTACCACCACCAAATTGTTTTTCACCAACATGGATCAAACCATTTAAAAAAGTACCATTCGTTAAAACAACCGACTTAGATTTGATTTCAATACCTAGTGAAGTACGAATACCTTTTATCTTACCATCTTCGATAATCAATCCTTGTACCATTTCCTGGTAAAAATCAAGATTAGGAGTCCCCTCTAACATCATCCTCCATTCTTCGGCAAAACGCATTCGATCACTTTGTACACGCGGAGACCACATAGCAGGACCTTTCGACTTATTTAACATTTTAAACTGAATTGCGGTACGATCTGAAACAATTCCAGAATACCCACCCAAAGCATCAATCTCACGCACTATCTGTCCTTTTGCTATTCCACCCATGGCAGGATTACAAGACATCTGCGCGATGTTTTGTAAACTCATCGTCACCAACAAAGTCTTCGAACCTAAATTTGCGGCAGCAGCTGCAGCTTCTGAACCAGCGTGCCCAGCACCCACCACAATAACATCGTATTCTTTTTGAAACATCTTATTTATAAATTAACTCGACTGCGTCGAGACTAGTACTAAAAATTAAAAAATTTTCCTTTCGGAAAAAAACAAGCAATCGTTCCACGTGAAACAACCACCAAAAAAACAAATATCTAACCCTTGTTATGCTCTGATATACTTTAGAAAAACAACTCACTTACAATTACAATGAACACAATAATAATTTTTGCTATTCGCAAAAATACAATTACCAAAAAAAATCTTTACTCTTTTCTATACACAACAAAAAAAATAACCCATTCACGAAAAAACAGACCACTGTTCCACGTGAAACAAAAAACAAATCCGGTACAAGGTTCAAAAAAAATTAGTCCAGAACCAAAATCGACACAACTGACAGACGTTCCACGTGAAACAATAACCACAACACTAACTTAAATTACGTAATAAAAATTACAAACCCCAAAACAAAATCATTGTTATAATGTTCCACGTGGAACCAAACCAAGTCATGCCTTGAAAAAACGTTGCTTAAAGTTCCACGTGGAACATAGCGATCTTTTCATCTTCTTTCATACGCATTGTACGCTCCTCCTCGTCGCCTTTATCCTTGTACCCGCAATAGTGAAGAACACCATGTACTAGTACGCGTTTCAGCTCCTCTTCAAAACTGACTTCGAAATCGGTAGCGTTATCTATCACTCTTTCGATAGAGACAAAAACATCACCGCTCAATTCATTACCCATAGTATAGTCGAAACTAATGATATCAGTAAGTGTATCGTGATCTAAATACTCTACATTGATTTTATGCAAATACTCATCATCACAGAAGATGTAATTAATTTCGCCTTCTTTCTTGTTTTCAGAGATAATAACAGCAGATAACCAACTAGCCACAGCTGCTTCATTCTCTAAAATAAATTCGTTTTCGTAATTAAAATTGATCATTTTTTATTAAAATATTCTTGAACCTTTTGGTTAAAATTGGAGCGCAAAGGTAATGATTGTCTATTTAAAATCTCTATGCTATTTAAATAATCTAATAAGGCGCTTGGTAACGCTTTAGAATCATTATTAAATTCTTTTTTATTAGTTTGGGACTGCCTTTTATTCTCCTCCCCTTGCTCTTGGACCGCGGTTTTAAGTTTGAGTAACTCTTGCTTAATATTTAAAATCTTCTGCAATGCTTCGTTTTTAAAACCTTTATTAAGCAACTGCTTTTCTAACTGTTTCATTTGATCCAATGCAGCTTGACCTTGCCCACCTAAACCTTGCTTATTCAACTCCTTCTCCAAAGCTTCACGTAACCTTTGCTGTTCTTTGTAAATTTCCATAATCGCCTTGGCATTTCCTTCTCCCTCACCTTCGCCATCATTTCCATCTCCTTCTTTACCGCCAGATTTTCCTTTCCCTGCCTTACCGTCTTTACCATCCTTTCCATCACCTGGATCTTTTCCTGATTCCATTCCTTTCTTAATTTTATCCCCAAGCCCCTCTTGTTTCTTAATAATATCAGGCAACTGCATTCCATCACCATCACCAGGTTTTGGTTTGCTACCAGCAGGGCCTGATAATGACATTTGCATACCGTTCAATACCTCACTTAAAAAATCACCCAACTTATTCGCAGCAGCTATTGTATATTGCTGATGTGAAATCCCTTTTGGAATCTGACTATCTGTTAACGTTTCTAACGCTTTATCAATATTATATTGCATATTACCTACTTCACGAGTGACATCCTCAGCAATTTTTTCATTACGCAGGGACATTGCAAACAAGCTATCATCAACATGCTTGAACTGTTGCTTTAAATCTTGCTGCCATTTTATCTTTTTATTGAAAGCAGGAGAACCTGATTTTAAAACTTTAAACTGTGCCATCAAATCTTCTTGCGAAAGCGAGAAAGCTAAAAGATTATCTAGAATTTGACGCAGCATTTTTACATCTTCCTTCATTTGTTCGCCAGCACTTTCATTGATACTTTGTGACATCTTCATGGCCATAGATTTCATATTCTTGGCCGCATTTTTCTGTTTTAGCTTTGCTTTGTCTTTATTACTTTTCTTAAGTTCATCAGTTGCTTTAGACAAATCATCATCAATTCCTTTTTCCTTTGCAGCATCATCTGGAAGGTCCAATGGCGATTTTAAATCAAGATTATCCTTCTTTAAATCCTTTAATTCATCTTGGATTTTATCAAACTCCTTTTTAATTTCCTCTTGCTTTTCAGCAGTATTCGTTTTATCATTATCAGATAATGCTTCTTGCTTCTGTGCTAATTTATCAAGTTTGTCAGCGAGTTGTTCAGCCTTTTTTTCTACGTAATACTTCTTAGTCAACTCAACCAACTGTTGCAAATTCTTAACTTGATTTTTACTATTTTGCTTGAACTTTTCTAATTTACCCAGAAGCTCTTCATTCTTAATTTTGTCATTAAGATCCTTTAACTCCTCCAATAATTTTTTGTTTTTCTCTAAATCCTTATCTGCTTTGTCTAATCGCACCTCCAAAGCTTTCTTAAACTCATCGTCTTTTTTAGATTTGAATTGATCTAAATTATCCTTCATTTTATCAGCAAACTGCTTCATCAAATCATCTTGCTGCTTTTGACGTTTGATAAAATCATTAACATCTTGTTGTTCCTTAAATTCAAATTTATCTTTTTCCTTACCTGACTTTTGCAGTTTATCCAAATCTGAAAATTGTTTGTTTTGATTTTTCACCGCATTTTCTAAACCTTTAATGTTATCATTTTGCTCTTGCAAAAGTTGATCTTCTTTTTCTGCATCAGTAGCTATACGATTTGAAAACACAGAAGACTTGGTGCTTTTAAAATTATGGACCGCATCATTATCAAAAATTTCAAAATAATACTCATACGCCACACCCTGCTCCACCGGTAAATTAGAAGGAAAGGCAAATACAAACTGATCAAACGGCGAGCTCTTGATGGCAATTGTTCCACGTTTAACATTTACAGGATTTGACTTAGGATAATACACCACTTGCAGTTTAGATAATCCATAATCATCTGCTATTTGACCTAAAACAAAACGCTTGTCGACCTTTAAACTATCTGGTGCGTTGTTGACTTGGATACTTGGGTACTGATCTTTGACTACTGCAATCTGATAATTGAGCTTTTCATAGTTCTTAACGCTATTATTTGAAGTAATAACCTGATAATCTGTATTTTGAAAAATATTTTTAACTAAACTGAAGGTCTCATCCGTATTTTTGAACTCAAAACCAGACTGCCCACTAAACCACACCACTTTAGCAGTAGCTACTGTTTTAATTTTCCACTGTACGGCAGTTCCTTCAGGTACAATAGCATTACCTGTACCTTGAATACTTTCGGATTTCTTATTTAAATAAGCTGGGAAATTTAAAATCATCTCAAAATTAATAACCGCAGGTACTTCTACCACCTTCAATTCATAATCGGGAGAAAGCACACCATTCGCCTCTAAATGAAAGCGCAGATTAGAACTAACTTTGGTCCACTTGAATACAAATTCACCATTCGTAGTTTTTTCAAGAAAATAACTTTGATTATCAACAAATATCATACTGTTTTCAGGCATCACTTTACCTACAGTTTTCACACGTAGTACAAAATCTTTGTTCTGCTCTGCTTGTAAATTTGCATTCAGAATCACAAATTCAAATGGAGCTGGCGGCGCAAATGGAGTGTTGAAATGCACTACTCTATTTAAACTTTGCGCAATCATGTTATTATTACCCGTCACGTAAAACAATGCAAATAAAACTACTGGTACTATAGCAAGAGGCAAATATTTTTTATTACTGCTAAAGTCAACAGCGTTACTAAAAGGAATTGGTTTAAGACTATTTGCTTTTTGCTCAATAGATGCAACTAATAATTCAGACTGTCGTGTTGTTCCTTCATTAGAAGACAACTGCAAAAAATTAGTTAGTGTATCATTTACATCACAAAAATGAGTACCAATAATCGTCGAAGCCTGTTGCAAGTCAAGGCCTTTCTTGAGTTTAAGCAACTTAAAAACAGGAAAAAGAATAAATCTAATCCATAAAAAAGCTTCAACAGCTATAAAAACCCAAAACAATAACATACGTCCTATTGGCTTAAGCCATAAGAAATGCTCAATGAACAGTGTAAACAGAAAATACAATAAACCCAAACCAATAAAGAAGACCACTCCTTTGATTAGTTCATTCCAATAAAACTTTCGAATAAAAGCTTCTAACTTTTGATAAATAAAATTGCTACTGTCCAAAATATACCTCTCTTTTTAATAACCAATAAAAGTAACAATTTATATGAATAAAGAAATGTTAAAAGGTTGGAAACTTGAAAATGATACAATTATCCTCTTTTGTTATCATCCAATTGACTAATTGAAATTGTATCTTTGCACGAAAATATACAAAAATGTCAAATCCAATTCGTGTGCGTTTTGCACCTAGTCCTACAGGACCTTTACATATTGGCGGTGTACGTACTGCTTTATTTAATTATTTGTTTGCTAAAAAAAATGGCGGAACTTTTTACTTAAGGATTGAAGATACAGATCAAAATCGTTTTGTACCCGGTGCTGAAGCCTATATCATGGAGGCTCTGGAATGGTTAGGAATAGCCCCTGATGAAACGATTGGTAAAAATGAAAAATTTGGACCTTATCGACAAAGCGAAAGAAAACATTTGTACAAAGATTATGCGGACCGACTCATTAATTCTGGTTGGGCGTACTATGCATTTGATACACCGGAAGCATTAGACGCTTTTAGAAAATCAGAAGAAGAACAAGGCAAAACCTTTATATACAACCACACCAATAGAGAAAAACTAGATACTTCCTTGGTGTTGTCGAATGACAAAACAGCTGCCAGAATAGCAAATGGCGAACACTATGTAATACGATTCAAAACGCCTGTAAATGAGACTTTGCATTTACATGACATAATAAGAGGCGATGTAAAATTTGAAACCAGTTTACTAGATGATAAAGTATTGTTTAAAAGTGACGGTATGCCTACATACCACCTTGCTAATATAGTAGATGATCATTTAATGGAAACATCGCACGTTATTCGTGGAGAAGAATGGTTACCATCCATGCCACTACACGTGCTATTGTACAGAGCATTTGACTGGAAAGCACCTGAATTTGCACATTTACCTTTGATATTAAAACCTGTTGGGAACGGAAAACTATCGAAACGGGACGGCGATAAATTAGGATTTCCTGTATTTCCATTAGAATGGAAAACAGCAGAAGGCATAGCAACTGGATATAGAGAAAACGGATTCTTTCCGGAGGCAGTTGTTAACTTCTTGGCTTTATTAGGATGGAATGATGGAACTGAGCAAGAGTTGTTCACATTAGCTGAGCTTGTTGACAAGTTTGATCTCAATCGTGTTCATAAAGCTGGAGCAAAGTTTGATCCAGACAAAAACAAATGGTTCAACCACCAATACTTGATCAAAGCAGATAATGGATTATTGGCGAAAGCCTTTACTCCTATCCTAGCAAAAAAAGGTCTTACTACAGAAGAGGAAACAATTATAAAAATAGTATCATTAATAAAAGAAAGAGCGCACTTTGTATCAGAATTCTGGGAGATGAGTAACTTCTTTTTTCAAGCACCAACTGCGTACGACGAAAAAGCTACTAAAAACTGGAAACCCGAAACACCAGCCTTAATGACACAATTAAACACTGTTTTAGCTACTATAACAGACTTTAGCTCTATGAATATAGAAACTGTCGTAAAAGAGTGGATGACAGCTAATGACATAGGAATGGGCAAGGTAATGCAACCGTTTCGATTGAGTTTAGTTGGCGCTTTGAAAGGTCCTCACCTATTTGATATCGTGGAGGTAATTGGAAAAGAAGAAACGATTAGTAGAATTGAAAAAGCAATTTCAGTTTTGTAGAAAACAAAAAGCTCTCACCGTGGTGAGAGCTTTTTGATTATAAGTACAATAATATAGCACCATTAATAATTCCTGGATTGCCCTTAAAATTATAGCCTAGATTTTTAGAATTCAAATTGTCGAGCATATTATTCATCCCGTATTGATACGAAACATTGAACCTAAAATGCTTCAGACCGGCCGTCACACCAATTGTAGGATAAAAATTAAACTTAGAAACATCAAAAATATCTTTGGCTAACAATGTAGTTCCTGATATTACATTAAGCTCATCAGCAGGATCAAGCTTTAATTTACCGTTGATTTGTACAATAGGACCAAACTCAACACTAAGCACATGCTCTACAATAACATAACTCAACTGCAACGAAACTTGGGCAGAAGGCAGTTTATAGATCACATCCTTAAAACCTAAACCGATGGTAGGTACCGAAAAATTATTTTCACTAAACTGCAAGGCGTACACCATATCAAAGTCATTATAAAAATTACCTCTGATAGATAAACCAGCATTCCAACCTAAACCAGGCTTAGTGGTAAAATTATTAGTGTTTAAAGTAAACTGATTAACACCAGCGATAATTCCTATTCGATTAGAATCACGGTACCCATATTGAGCAATGGAAGTACAAGAAAACAATAGAAAGACCGATAATACAAGTAGATTTTTCATATAATGACAGTATATAACAACAAACCTAAAGATTTTTTGTAATTTAACAGTAATTTTTAAACTAAAATATAACAATATGAACAATGTACTACTTATTATCCTAGTATTTGGATTCTTTATCTTACTATCCTCCTTCTTTACCGTGAAACAGCAATCGTCTGTTATTATCGAACGATTTGGGAAATTTCACAGCGTAAGACAATCGGGCTTACATCTAAAAATACCTCTAATAGATCGTATTGCGGGACGTGTAAACTTAAAAATACAACAACTTGATGTCATCATTGAAACTAAAACAAAAGATAATGTATTTGTAAAACTAAAAGTTTCAGTACAATTTATGGTGGTTAAAGACACCGTGTATGATGCTTTTTACAAATTAGAATATGCTCACGATCAAATTACCTCTTATGTATTTGATGTAGTACGTGCTGAAGTTCCCAAATTAAAGCTAGATGATGTATTTGAAAGAAAAGATGATATAGCCATTGCAGTAAAGAGAGAATTGAATGAAGCAATGACAACTTATGGATACACTATTATCAACACGCTAGTAACTGATATTGATCCAGACATTCAAGTAAAAAATGCCATGAATAGAATTAATGCTGCTGACAGAGAGAAAACTGTAGCAGAATTTGAAGCAGAAGCATCAAGAATTAGAATTGTAGCCAAAGCCAAAGCAGAAGCAGAAAGCAAGCGTTTACAAGGACAAGGTATTGCTGATCAAAGAAGAGAGATTGCTAGAGGTCTAGTAGAAAGCGTAGATGTATTGAACAGAGTAGGAATTAATTCTCAAGAAGCATCGGCTTTGATTGTAGTCACACAACATTACGACACACTACAAGCCATAGGTGCTGATACGAATTCTAACTTAATATTACTGCCTAATTCACCTCAAGCAGGAAGCGAAATGCTTAACAACATGGTAGCTTCATTTAGTGCTTCAAACCAAGTAGGTGAGATGATGAAGAAAACAAATCGCAAAGAGGCAAAATCAAAACTAAAAGAAATCGAAACTTCAAATGAAGACACAGCAGAAGAAGAACTATAACTAAATAAAAAAAAAGAGGCTTAAAAGCCTCTTTTTTTAAACAACCATTTTGTTATAAATGGTAATGCTATACTTATAATTTGCCCATACTTACCAGGAAATGAGGGCACATAAGATCCTACAATACCTCTAACTATGTTTTTAGGCTCTAAATTTTCTTTTATACCCTGAAACTCTAAACGCACCTTTTGAAGGCTAATTTCCTTCTCAATTTTTAGAATTTCGAGCTCCCGATCAATCTGTTCGTAAGATGAATACTTTCTTGTTCCCATATACTATTCGTTAAAAAATATTCCAGAGAATTTTTCCAAAATAGGTCTTTCCACCATCTTGTCTCTTATTAAATATAAAACTATTGCTATCAAAACATAGATCCCTCCTACTGTCAAGAATCCCAAAGGAAAACTACAAAAATAAGCGCCTAGAACTAATGCTAATGCAATCGAACTAAAAAATAAAACCATGATCACGGCGAATAAAATTAATGAAAATTTTAAAATAGCCGTAGTTGACTTCATGACAATCTTGAAACTATGTAATTTATAGTACTCAATATTAGCATCTACAAACTTGCCAACTTGCTCTTGAATATTTTCTGAATTTTCTTTTAATTCTTCAAATGCCATATCTTTATCTTATAATTGAACTGCTATTATTTTTGCAATCTTGCATTTTGTTCTTTTAATTCGGCCAATTTGATCTCTAAGAACGAAATAACATCTTCTGTTTTATGGCTCATATCTGAAAGTAAATCCACATAAGTTTCCTCTAAATCCAATTTAGCGCTCTTTAATTTTTGCTTCATTTCTCCTGATAAGTCGTCAAACTTGAACTTCAAATCTTTAGAAGCATCTTTGTACCCTTCCTTAATTTTACCTCTAGTTTTTGAACCTTTATCTGGAGCGAATAAAATTCCTAAACCTGCTCCTATCGCTGCGCCTGTTAAAATGGCTATTAACGTTGTACTTGTGTTATTTGACATAATTGTATTATTTATTTATTAAACATAAATATACAAAATTTTTAAATCAATAGCAATTCCAGACTATTATAATACTATCCAAGCATAAAAAAACCTCAAGCTATACTTGAGGTCCACTTAAAAATAAACTTAATAATTATAAGCTACAGCCTTGTATTTTCCGTTGCTTTTACCAACAATTGTTACAAATGGATAACCCAATTCAGCCGATTTATACTTTAATCTTCGAATAGAATCTTCATTCATAAAAAAAGATGTACCGCCTTTATTGACACCTTCATACACTTCAATAGCCAACTTAGAATCAAAACCTATTGTGTGATAATCCTGAATTACAGTTACTTTATCAAAATCTTTTTTAGAATTTACACTAATTTTTGAACTTATCGCTTCCGTTCTAGCTGTTGCTTTATGGTGTAAGAAAGCAACAGTATGCTTGCTTATTTTAAACTCTTGTTGTGATCCAGCAGGAGAATAATGTAAAACACCATTTTCATGTTTAATGAAGTTGACATCTAACTTTTGACCGTTGTGTTTTTCTATTTGATGTGTTTGAGCAAAAAGTCCTATACTCATCATTAATCCTAATACAGTTGTAATAATTCTCATAACAGATAATTTAAATTAATAAAATACAAATTACAGCAGAAAAATAACTTTAGGTATTATTTTTAATTAGGGCTTGCTGAAAAAGTATTCTCAATTTTCATATAACTGGATTTAATTTCACCAAATAATCACTTTCATA
>NZ_JACRUK010000055.1 GCF_014305155.1 Flavobacterium muglaense | reverse complement strand
AATGTACATTTTTAGAAGCTAAAAGCGAAATGCACTAAAGTGCATAGTTTTAACTATTTTTGGGACCAATAAAAAAATCAAAATTATCTCGTCTTACTTTTTCCAAATTTAAGAAATCTTCTAAAAAATGAATATCAGAAGTTAGTAAAACCTTTTCTCTCGCACTATCATACAATTGATAACGTAATAAATCACTCAATTTTATTAAAACTTGTGATGCTTTTTCAGGGTCTTTCTTGGTCAATACATTAGCATTATTGAGCATGTTAAAAAGAAAATGTGGATTGATTTGATTTTTTAATTGTTCTAATTCGGCATTTGCATTGGCTTGTTCTAATTCGGTTATCAATTGAGTATCTAGCATCCATCTTTGAAATAATTTGATTGCAGCAGAAGCAGAAACAAAAACAATTATGGTAAAAGAAAGCGGTAAAAAACTTAGGTATTCTTTATTAGGGTCTAATCTAACTCCTTCATCATAAATAAATTTATAGATTAGATCAATAATCCCTGATATGGAAATAACAACAATAACCGATAAGAAATAAGCAGCATATTTATTTTTAAACAAAAGTCTTGGTACTAGTACATACATATTGGTATAAACCAATACTAGAAATAGTAGTAAAGCAATTATTTGGCTAATAGTTTCATTAGCTTCTGGATACTCTGGCTTACTGTAATAAATTGCAAGACCGATAAAAACTATCATTATCAAATGCCTGTAGAATCTATATTTCGATGAAATAAAAAACTGTAGCATTAAGTTTTTATCAATCAATTCTCTACGTAATGTTTCACTCATAATCAATAAAATATATTTCAAACAAATGTAAAGCATAAAACTTTTACAAATAATATTTTATACAAAAGTGGTTTCTTTTTATACAAAAAAACCAAGGTGATTTCTATTTATAATGGTATTCAAAACTTTTAGTAGTCATAAAATATGTTTTCCTATAAAAGATAATCAGTTTGGTATAATTCAAAAAAAGCCAATTCCATAATACAATAGTTTTGCAAAAAAAAATACAAATCATTTAATTTAAATATTTTAGTAAATGAAAATCAAAATCCAGCATTTTATTTTAATTATTCTTATGACTATGTGTTCAGCATACTCTCAGGATAAAGTTACGTTGAGTGGAACTATTGCAAACAAGTCTAATAATGAAACGTTAATTGGAGTAAATATTATCATTCCAGAAGCTAAAGTTTCTTTTAGCACAAACTCTTATGGTTTTTATTCAATTACATTGCCAAAAGGAGATTATTCCATCATTATTAGCTATGTAGGGTTCGAAAGTTTTAAAGAATCAATTTCATTAACTCAAAACACCAAAAAGAATTTTTCAATGATTGAAAACAGCAAATCATTGGATGAAGTGGTTATTAAAACCAATAAAACTAAAGTAAACATTCGAAAACCCGAAATGAGTACTAATAAGCTATCAATTGCAACTATCAAAAAAATGCCTGCTGTTATGGGAGAAGTCGATATTTTAAAATCGGTTTTGCAATTACCAGGAGTAACTAATGCTCAAGAAGGCGCTACTGGTTTTAATGTAAGAGGTGGTTCAGTTGATGGTAATCTTGTTGTATTAGATGAAGCAATTATTTACAATACCTCACACCTATTCGGATTTTTCTCTGTCTTTAATTCCGATGTAATCAAAGATTTAAAATTATACAAAGGAGGAATTCCAGCCAATTTTGGCGGTAGAATATCTTCGGTCTTAGATATTTATCAAAAAGAAGGAAATAATAAAGAATTCCATATCAATGGTGGAATTAGCTTAATATCAAGTCGTTTACTAATTGAAGGCCCTGTTGTTAAAGAAAAAAGTTCATTCGTTATTGCTGCTAGAACTTCTTATGTCAATTTATTTTTGCGAATGGCAGAGAATGCAAAAAGAGTCTCTTTTTACGATATAAATACAAAATTCAATTACAAATTCAATGATAAAAACAACGTTTTTGTATCAGGATATTTAGGTAATGACAATCTCAATTTCGGTAATAGTTTTGAAAACACTTATGGAAATAACATATTAAATGTACGTTGGAACCATATATTTTCAGATAAAGTATTTTCTACTGCGTCGGCCATTTACAGCAATTATAACTACGGATTGAAAATAAAACTTATCGGTCTTAATTGGAAATCAGATGTAAAAAACTACAATTTTAAGTATGATTTTAAAAATTATATTTCGAATAATTTGACTTTAAATTATGGTTTAAATTCTATTTATTACAAATTTAACCCTGGTACAATTAGTCCGCTTGATGCGTCTTCAACTATTAACCCTGACCAAATTGCTAATAAATATGCTTTTGAAAACGCATTATACATTAGTGCTGAACAAAAAATTTCGGATAAATTATCCTTGAATTATGGCCTACGATATAGCAATTTTCAACGATTAGGGCAACAAAAATTAAACACTTATTTGAATAATCAACCCGTAGTTTTTAATCAAGAGTTACAAATTTATGAAGAAGCAATACCAACGGGTATCACAAATTATGGCAAAAACAAAAAAATTGTAAGCTTCGATAATCTTGAACCACGTTTAGCTGTGGCATATTCTTTAAACAACGATCAATCTTTCAAGGCAAGCTATAATAGAATGAGTCAATATGTACACTTAATTTCCAATACAGCATCAGTATCACCGCTAGACATTTGGGCTCCAAGTGATCAATATTTAAAACCTGAAATTTTAGACCAAGTAGCAATTGGTTATTTTCAAAATTTTCAAGACGATAAATACTCATTAGAGGTAGAAACGTTTTACAAAAAAATAAAAAATAAGGCTGACTATATTGATGGTGCTAATTTAGTTGCAAATGACGCATTAGAAAAAGTGACTTTAAATGGTAAAGCACGCTCGTATGGTTTAGAAATTATGCTCAAAAAAAATACGGGAAAACTAAACGGTTGGATTTCTTATACTTTATCAAAAGCCGAACAAAGAACATCTGGTAGAACTGCCGATGAGCCAGGAATTAATAATGGCGAATGGTATCGCGCTAACTTTGACAAACTTCATAATTTGTCAGTAACCACTGCTTACGAATTTAACGAAAAATGGTCTTTTGGTGGAATTTTTACCTACCAAACAGGTAAAGCGGCAACATTTCCAAATGGTAAATACCAGTATCAAGGCGTTACAGTTGCAAATTATGGTTTAAGAAATAAAAATAGCCTTTCGGCGTATCATCATCTAGATATTTCAGCGACTTATATTCCAAAACCAGACAAGAAAAAAGGTTGGCAAGGAGAATGGGTATTTAGCATTTACAATGTTTACAACAGAAGTAATGCAGCTTCGTACTTCTTTAGTCAAAATGAAACTTCTGGAGAAAATGAAGCTAAACGAACTTCAATATTCGGAATTATTCCTGGCATAACATATAATTTTAAATTTTAAATACTAAAAAACCATACGATATGAAACTATACAAAACAATACTAATACTTGCAATCGGCTTGTTTTTAACAGGTTGCGAAGATGTAATTAATGTAAATTTAGACACAGCACAACCTAAATTAGTAATTGACGCATCGATCGATTGGGCAAAAAACACAAAAGGTAACGAACAAAAAATTAAACTCTCGACCTCAACAGGCTATTACAGTTCCCAATTTCCAACCGTTTCCGGAGCAACCGTTCTTGTAACCAATACTGCAAATACCGTTTTTAATTTTACAGAAACTCCAAATACTGGAGAGTATAAGTGTAATAATTTCCAACCCATTATTGGAGAAACCTATACATTGACAGTTACCCTAAATGGAGAAACATACAAGGCTACCGAAACATTAACAGCTACTCCAGTAATTCAGAAAACAATAATTCAAAATAATAATGGTGGTTTTGCTGGAGACGAAATTGAAATTAAATTTTCATATCAAGACGATGGGACTCAAGACAATTTTTATTTGAATAGTATTACAACAAGTCATATTGTCTTCCCTAAATTTGATGTAAGCAGTGATCAATTAAATCAAGGAAACCTAATATCACTATTTTACACTCAAAAAGATTTAAAATCTGGAGATATTGTATTTATAAAATTATTCGGAACATCAAAAAGATTTCACGATTACTTCAAAAAAATATTAATAGCATCGGGAAATGATAGAAATCCATTTTCAACAATTCCAGCAGTAGTTAGAGGAAATATAATCAATCAAACTAAAAGTGCCAATTTTGCTTTTGGATATTTTAGATTATCCGAAGTAGATACTTTGTCATATATAGTTCAATAAATTATTAAATAAAATGGCATTTACAAATCAAAGAGAAGATGAAATTTTATTTTGGGGTTTGATTTTTCTGGTGACTTTCTTATATAGTATATTACCTATGCTATTTAAAATAGAATTTTAAATAGCCACCTTTGATTGCTACTATAACAATAATTGACAATTGTATGAATATTGTTGCTATAACATATATTGATAATAACTTAAGACTAGTTATATATCTAAACAAACTACCTAGCTACTATAAAAAAATCAAAGACAAAACAATGATTACTATTCTACTATATCCAATTTCATTAATTCCGTCAAAAACTTTATACTTCTTTTCCGCTTTATGCGCCTATTTATTATATCATATCTTCAAACACCCAGCTCTACGAAGTCTCACGACTTCGTAGCACAAACAGAGCAAGCAATACAATTCCACAATCAAAGTCTTTGCGAGGAACGAAGCAATCGCACTATCTAAGCAAATCTAACAAATCGTTTAAACGGATATACGGGATGTGATCCCTCATTCTTCGGGATGACAAGATTATGGAAGTAAATTGAAGAAATGGATTGAACAATCACATAAAAACCAATAAATTATCTAAGTGGATATACTGGATGAGATTGCTCATTCTTCGGGATGACAAGATTATGGAAATAAATTGTGGAAATAGATTGAAGAAATGGCATGGACAAGAAAATAAAATCTAATAACTAATCTTAACGGATATACGGGATGTGATCCCTCATACTTCGGGATGACAAGATGGATGTATTATGCCTTAAACCCCCTTGCGCAACTTTATGTTTTTTCTTTGCGAAGCGCTGTCAAACCAAAACACCTAATCTAGTCTCGCAATACTTTATTAATCTACTCCACTAAAAATTAAATAAATTTGTTTCTCAAAATTATATCCTTACATTCATACTTTAAAAAACACACAATACGCAACAATCATTATGGACAAATATTTACGTCAATTGATCTCAATTGAATTCGAAGACAAAAAAGACATTTTTACAGGATTTTTAATCGATTGGACGGAAGACTGGATTCTTCTAAAAAATAATCCTGTCGATTTTATCATTGATGGTTTTACTATTTTGAAAAACAAAAATGTAAAAGCAATCATTCAAGACAAGGATCATGAATTCACGGAGAAAGTCATTAAACTAAAAGGATTAAAAACCAGTGCCGAAGAGATTATTCCGCTTACTAACTTAGAAGCCATTATCACTTTTTTAGCCCATAAATACGGAATTTTTCAAATTGCTAAAAAGTCGGATAAAGCAGTTTACTTAGGGAAATTAATGGAGTATTCAGACCAAGTACTAGTTATGGATTTTTTAAATCCAGAAGGAGAGTTTGAAGGCATCATGACTTTTAAAAACAGTAAAGTAAGAGTAATTGAATTTGATACAGATTATATCAATTCATTAAAATTGCTTGTTAATGACAACAAATAGTTTCCAATTCACTTCTACGATTGGTAGTGAAAAACAGTCGAAAACAAATAAAAATTATGCTAAAACCAAAAACAGCAGCTACTTTAGGACTTCTCTTTTTTGTGACAAGTTATGTGTTCTTTGCATTAATTTCATTAAATACTCAAAAACACATCGATCTTGCACATTGGTTCAACTTAATTGGAGCTGTACTGCTGTTTTCATTTAATAATGTGTTTCCTAAAAACAGCCTAAACACCTTTGCTTGTGTCTTAACCACGTTGGGCATTATTGCGCATATCGGACTTTGTACTATCGATTTTATTATGTGGAGTTTTGGCAATGATGCGATTGGTAGCGAAAAGTTAAGTGTGCAAATAAGTCAAACACCATTAATAGTATACCCTTTTGTTATTATAGGCCCATCACTCCTATTTATAGGTCTAGCGACACACGCCATAAATTTCATTAAAACACATACCATTAGTAGTTTAATGGTCATAATAGGAGGGCCATTTGTAGGTATTTCCTATTTTGTTTTAAAAAGTGGTCCATTAATGTTAGTGAGCTGTGTGATTTTTACCAGCGGATTAGCTTTACTGCTTTATAGAAACGAACTTGAAGCTATTAAAAAATAGTTTTAATAAGTCAAACAGAAATACTTTGTAAAGTCTCTCGCTCAGACTCTTTACTTAGTCAAAGTGACAAAATTGAGGGTGTTCTTAATTAAAAATTCACAGTACATTCGGTTCAAGAAAACAGCTGTTCCCTTAACCGTTCATAACTCCTGCCTTTTTCCTTTTAATACCAATTTCTAAATTCCTAATTTGCGCCCTCAAAATCAGTAGAAGAAAATGAAGGTCTGTATTGCCGAGAAACCAAGTGTAGCGCGTGAAATTGCATCCGTATTAGGAGCTAATACCAAACATGATGGCTATTATGAAGGGAATGGCTATGCGGTGACTTACACTTTTGGTCATTTATGTACCTTAAAAGAACCTAATGATTACAAACCCTACTGGAAAAGTTGGGATCTGAATAACCTACCCATGCTTCCTGAAAAATTTGAGACGAAAGTAGTTGAGAATTCGGGTATTCAAAAGCAGTTTAAAATCATTAAAGGATTGTTTGACAAAGCTACTTTGGTAATCAATTGCGGGGATGCTGGACAAGAAGGAGAACTGATTCAGCGCTGGGTAATGAACGAAGCCAATTACAAAGGCGAAGTGCAACGATTATGGATTTCATCACTTACAACCGAAGCCATTAAGGAAGGTTTTGATAACTTAAAACCATCTGCCAATTACGATAATTTATACTATGCCGGCTTTTCTAGAGCTATTGGTGACTGGTTGCTAGGCATGAACGCCACCCGTTTGTACACTGTAAAACATGGCGGATACAAACAAGTTTTATCTATTGGTCGTGTGCAAACACCTACACTCGCAATGGTGGTAGATCGCTGGAAAGAAATAGAAAATTTTAAACCGCAACCGTACTGGGAATTACAAACCTTATATAGAGAAACCCTTTTTAGCTATGAAGATGGTCGCTTTCTAAAAAAAGAAGATGGAGAAGTTCTGGCAAATAAAGTCCAAGAAAGTGAGTTCGAAATCGTTTCTGTCGAGAAAAAGAAAGGAAACGAGTTTGCTCCTAAACTATTTGATTTAACAGGATTGCAAGTATATTGCAATACCAAGTTTGGGTTTTCGGCAGATGAAACTTTGAAAATTGTACAAACCTTATACGAGCAAAAAGTAGTGACCTATCCCAGAGTAGACACTACCTTTTTACCAAACGATATTTACCCTAAAGTTCCCGGAATTCTTCAAAAGTTAACCAACTATGCTACTTTGACTGAACCACTTTTAGGAAAAAAAATTAAAAAATCGACTAAAGTTTTTAATGATAAAAAAGTAACTGATCACCACGCGATCATTCCTACCGGAATCCAATCGAACTTGCAGTACAACCAACAGCAGGTTTACGATATTATCACAAAACGTTTTATAGCCGTTTTTTATGATGATTGTTCAGTAGCCAATACTACCGTTATTGGTCAAGCTGCCGAAGTATTATTTAAAACCACGGGTAAAGAAATTTTAAGCAAAGGCTGGCGCATTGTTTTTGAGGATCCCAACGCCAAAGAGAAAGAAGCCGACATTCTGCCTTCATTTATAAAAGGCGAAAAAGGCCCACACCAACCTTCGTTTTTAGAAAAAGAAACCAAACCGCCCAATCAGTTTACAGAGGCTACCTTACTACGTGCCATGGAAACCGCCGGAAAACAAGTAGACGATGAGGATTTGCGAGAATTAATGAAGGAAAACGGCATCGGTCGACCCTCTACACGAGCAAATATTATTGAAACCTTGTTCAAACGCCAATATATTGTTAGGAATAAAAAACAAGTTTTACCCACCCCTACTGGCATTCAGTTGATTGATACGATTCAAAATGAATTGGTCAAATCGGCAGAACTTACCGGTTCATGGGAAAAACAGCTAAAAGACATCGAAAAAGGGACCTTTACCGCTGGAGCCTTCATCAATAACATGAAGCGCATGGTCGATGCCTTGGTGTATGAAGTACGCAGTGAAACAAGGCGCGCTAATATTTCGCATGCGGGAAGCGTTCAAAAACAAGCAGCCAAAGTCGAGAAAAAGAAAGCCGCTGGGATCAATGCAGAAACTTGCCCTAAATGTACAAAGGGTACTCTTTTAACTGGAAATTCGGCTTACGGTTGCACCAATTATAAAGCAGGATGCAACTTTGTACTGCCTTTTACTTTTGCCAATAAAAAAATATCCGAAAACCAATACTTGCGTTTGCTTCAAAAAGGCTCAACCGTAAACTTAAAAGATTTTAAAACAGATACTGGAAGTATGGAAGGTTTATTGCGCTTTGACACTGATTTCAGTTTAGTTTTAGAACAAAAAAAGACGGCAACTCCTACTCCTTCTAAAGCAAAAACTGCTGATACACTCGCCTGCCCCAAATGTCAAAAAGGAACCGTACTAAAAGGCAATACCGCTTATGGTTGTAGTGCGTACAAGGAAGGTTGTGACTTTAAAATACCCTTTGATCTGGTACGTGAAAAATTAAAAGACCAAAAACCAACTAAAGAATTAGTGCATACTATTTTAAAAGAAAATTTCTAGAACACTTTTTTTTAGGAGCTATTTCCAGCTCCCGAAAGCTTTCGGGACGCTATATTCCCGCTAATAAAAACTACGGCTAGAAAAAAGCCTTGTTTTTCTAAATCGGGAGATGCCGCTTTTATCTGGGCTAGTTGCGTTTATTTTTCCTAATTTTGTATTCGTTCAACTAAAAACAATTAGAATCATCATGTTAAAAAACATTACTCTTCTACTCCTTATAGTGACTTTTGCTTCATGCAAAAAATCTAATTCAGCTGAAAATGCCGAAAAAGAAAAAATAAAATCTTCTCGCTGGTTGCTGGGAACTTGGGAAAACAAATCGGCTGAAGGAAGCTTAAAAGAAATTTGGTCTAAAGTAAACGACAGCACTTTCGAAGGACAATCGTACTTCATAAAAGCAAAAGACACTATTCATTTTGAAACCATACAATTGCAACAAACAGGGGATGAATTCACTTATACAGCCACCGTTAAAGGACAAAACAACGACAAACCAGTAGCGTTCAAAATGACTAACAACACAGAAACCGAATTGGTATTTGAAAACCCTACACATGATTACCCTCAAAAAATTAGCTATAAAAACCTTTCTAACGGAAGCATAACTGCTGAAATATCGGGGACGCAAGCTGGAAAACCCAGCTCAGAAAAATATGAGATGAAGAAAACACAGTAAATACATATCGACCTTATTAAAAAACCTTGCTAACAACAAGGTTTTTTTTATGCCTATTAGCGACTGATTTTCAAACTCTTAAAATCAAGTTAAAAATATTATTAATATTTAGTCTAAATAAGCTTTGTGATTTCAAAAACACATTCTATATTTGTACTATTATTTTTAATTAATCTAAATAAAATGAAAGCCCAACTTAGAGTTATAGCGTTATTATTATTTGTCACCCTTTTTGCAAGCGCACAAGAAAAAGGCATTATACAAGGAAAAATAACATCAGCAGATGGATATCCTTTAAAAGAAATTGTTATCAAATTAGCCAAGGGAGCTTACACCAGTGAAACTTCAAAAGACGGAACTTTTAGATTTGAAAATTTCCCAGTAGGCACACACACTTTGATCATTGAAGGAGAAGGATTAAAAAAACAATCTAAAGAAATAAAAGTAACCGCCAATACTGTTACTAATGTCTCATTTACATTGCAAGAAAACATCGAATCCTTGCAAGAAATTGTAATCATCTTTAAAGGAAGTACGAATAAGAAAAAAGAAAATGTACTTTCGGGATTGACCTTAAAACCAATGGACATCCCACAAAGTATCCAAATAATAGGAAACGACATCATCACACAACAACAAGCGATCCGCTTAAGCGAAGTAATAAAAAATGTAAACGGTGCTTATATCGGTTCGGCTAGAGGTGGTGCACAAGAATCTGTATGGTCTCGAGGATACGATATGACATCTAATAATATGTTCAAAAATGGTTTCCGTTTTAGCGGAGGTTCCATCCCAGAAGTTTCTTCTTTAGAAAAAGTAGAAATTTTAAAAGGGAGCGCTGCGCTATTGTTTGGAAACGTAGCTCCAGGTGGAATCATGAATATGGTTACTAAAAAGCCTTCATTCGAACAAGGAGGAGAAATAAGCATGCAAGCCGGAAGTTATGCCTTTTACAAGCCTTCTATTGATATTTATGGGCCATTAAACAGCTACATTGCGTATCGTTTCACTGGATCTTATGAAAACTCAGAGAGTTTTAGAAATGTTGTTAAAAAAGAACGTTACTATATTAACCCTTCCTTTCTCTTTAAAGTAAGCAATAAAACCGAAATTGTATTGCAAGGAGACTATTTACATGACAACTGGACACCAGACTTTGGTACGGGAATCATAGGAAAAGAAATTGTAGCGCTACCACGTAGTACGTATTTAGGAGCTACATGGTCTAATGGACAAACGAGACAATCTAGCGTTTCTGGTTTAGTAAAACACGAGTTTAATAAAGATTGGAAGTTAAACTTCAATACCTCTTTTCAAGATTACAACAGAGACTCTAAAGGTACAGAACGTATTCAGCCTGCAGCTAACGGAAATTGGAGTAGACCATTAGGACAAAACAGAAACTTGGAACAAATTATCGGTCAACAAATTAACCTACAAGGTTGCTTTACTACGGGAAAAGTAAAACATCAAATTTTTACTGGTGTTGATTTCGAAAACTCATACGTTCAAGCTTATACCTTTACTTTTTCCCCAACTACGTACGGGTCTGGTTCTATTTTAGATTTTGCCAACTTTGATCAAGGCGGAGCCATTCCAGATGCTACCAATACTAAAATTGTAAAAACAGATACCAATCGTTTTGGAATTTATGCACAAGATTTAATTTCGATTACAAATAAATTCAAAGTATTAGCAGGCTTGCGTTGGTCATGGCAAGAATCAGTAGCTGAAACCACTGATTTCACAAAAACACCAGTAACAATTACCGAAGACCAAACTAGAATTGACCAAGCATTTACACCTAAAATAGGATTGGTTTACCAACCTACTGCGGACATGTCATTATTTGCTAGTTACTCCAATTCATTTACACCTAACACAGGAACTACAGTAGACTTAAAAGTAATTAAACCTTCAATAATCGATCAATACGAAGCGGGAATTAAAAAAGATTTTTGGAAAGGACTATTCAGTACAAACGTTACAGTGTACCAAATTACAAACAGTAACCTAGCACAAACAGCCGAATTTAAAGCCGATGGTTCTAATAATACTGATTCGTCTATCAAAGTTTTATCCGGAGAAACAACGAGTAAAGGAATTGAAATTGACCTTACAGCAAGACCCATTGAAGGCTTAAGCATCAACGCAGGATACAGCTACAATGATATGCGTTACACAAAAACATCAGGTCTAAACAGAAGTTTTATTGAAGGAGACCGATTGGCTAGAACTCCTGCTAATACGGCAAACATGAGCTTTTTCTATACTTTACAATCAGGTGTCCTTAAAGGAATATCAATTGGAGCAATTGGAAATTATATAGGACAGCGTGTAGGTGGATGGAACAACCAAATTGTTATAGATTCAAAAACTCAAGTACAAACTATTAATGATAGAGAAATCCCGCTAAGCGATTACACAACTATAGATGTATCAGCTGGATATGAATGGGGTAAATTTTCACTTCTATGCAAATTATCAAACGTAGCCAATACATTGAATTACACCGTTCACGAGAATTATAGTGTTAACCCAATTGCTCCACGTCAAGTATTGACTTCGCTTAAATATAAATTCTAAATATTCAATTTCAAAAGTATTGTACTCATGAAAAAATTAAACTTTAGAAATTTACACCGTGATTTAGGTTATTTCTATATCGGATTGATTGTTTCCTTTGCTTTTTCAGGCTTGATGATGAACCACAGAGAATCATGGCATCCTGAAAAATACACTACCGAAACTAAAGCGATTGCCACAGTGCTACCGCAAGAAAAAGAACTCAACGAGGACTTTGCCGAAGATTTAGGTAAAAAATTAGGAATACAAGACAAAATGAGACGCCAGATGGTTAAAAAAGGAACTTATAAAATCTCATTCGAAAATCATGATGTCGAAATTGACCTTAAAACTGGAAAAGGAGAAATAGTATCTTTCTTCAAGACTCCAATCCTTAGTCAATCCATGTCATTACACAAGAACACCTCTAATTTCTGGATATATTATTCTGATATTTTTGCACTAAGCTTAATTATAATTGCTCTTACAGGAACCATAATGATTAAAGCTGGAAAATTCAGTTGGAAAAACCGAGGCTGGAAACTAGCCGTTGCTGGTGTTGTATTTCCTTTATTGTTTTTAATTTTATTTGGTTAAAAATAATCCTATCAAAAAAAATCCGTGATGATGCCTCTGCATTATCACGGATTTTTTAGTTCAATTTCTTAAAAAAGAAAGACTACTCTATTTCAATTCCATTTTCTTCTAATAATTCATAGAGATTATGGTGCTGCGTTGGATCGTATTTCTCGATTCCACTTTGATACCATTTTGAAATCACATTAATTTGGTGGGTAGTATACTCATCTGTTTCGATTGAAAAACCAAACATTCCTGCTACTAGAAAATCTTCTAGAACTTTTTCAGTTACAATACGTTTTGGAATTCCTTGACTTATAAAACCATTCATTCCTTCGTACTCTAAACGACCCGAATTAAAACCAGCAATAAAAGCCGCTTTTTTTCGTCCTTTAATGGTAGCAAAAGGATTTAACCCTTTGGTATGTCCGTCAAAATAGTCTTTTCTATAAATGGGATCTAATATATTTTTCATGTTTTGCTCTTGTGGTATTTGAGAATTAAAGTACAAAAGTAAGTGAGTTTCATTTGTACATACAAATAAATCGTTTAAAGGAATATATACTCTTTAAAATACAAGCACTATGTAGTTAGTCGATAAAATTATTAAAAATTAGCCGGCATGAAGGAAATAGGATGCCCTCCATAATAATAAAACACAATCCTAGTTCGCTCGTGAATAACAGTTTTTAACCCCCTTCTTTTTTCCGTAAACACATCTCTTTTATTTGCTTTTTGTTTGTAAGCAAAACCCTTCCAACAGCGTACAAACTACTCTTTTTAAGTGTTTTATTAATTTAATTTTAAGAAAAATGGACTATAAATAAAACTTTATGTTAAATATAGCGAAATCATTGTTAAAATTAATTTAAAGCAACTTTTTCATCCAAAATAAAGTAGGTTATTTGACCTATAAATCTTAAATTTTTAAATTATGGAAAAAATTTTATTAGCAGCTGTAGTAACCGTTTTCGGACTACTAAATGGTAACGCACAAGCAATTAAACTTGGTGTTAAAGCAGGATTAAACTTTGCCTCAGTTAGTGGGAATTACACAGCAAACCCCGAAACCGTAACAGGTTTACATTATGGTGTAATGGCCGAAATACCACTTACTGAAAAATTTTCTTTTCAACCTGAAGCTCTATTTTCTGGCCAAGGATTTTCTTTAAGTAGCAATACGGTAGCGCTAAGCTATTTAAACATTCCATTAATGGGGAAATACTACGTCACAAAAGGACTAAGTCTAGAAGCGGGGCCATAAATCGGGTTCTTATTATCTGCTAAACAAGAAAGTGTTAATGTAAAGGACTCATTCCGTTCCTTAGATTATGGTGTTAATGCAGGATTAGGATACAAACTAGACAACGGACTTAATTTTGGTCTACGTTATAAAGTTGGATTAGCTAACATTAATAAAACAAATACGTTTACCAATAAAAATGGTGTAGCACAAGTTTCTATTGGCTACTTCTTTTTATAAGACGTGATAATTTTTAAAATCATATTATCGATACAAATCTATTTTAGATTTTCTTAACCCTATTACAGATTTGTATCCCTATCTACAAAAAACAACAAACCCGACCTATAATATAAGTCGGGTTTGCTGTTTGATAGCAATTAAAAATCTTATTTCAATCCAGCCAAACTGTTTTCGATAGTTTCAATTTTTGCCAAGGCATCGGCTTGTTTTTGTTTTTCGTTTGCCAACACTTTCTCTGGCGCACCAGCCACAAATTTCTCATTTGCTAATTTATTTTGAACTGATTTCAAGAATCCTTTTGTGTATTCTAATTCTGTTGTCAGTTTTGCGATTTCTTCTTCAACGTTAATATTTCCGGTAATCGGAATGAAATACTCATTTGAATTCACACGGTACGATAACGCGCCATCTACTTTCTCTGTAACATATTCTAATGATGTGATATTTCCTAATTTGATTACAACCGAATCAAAATATGTAGATACAATATCGTTGTTGATTGCTTTTAATTCAATCGCATCTTTAAACGGAATGTTCTTGTCCTTACGAATCGTTCTCACCCCAGAAATTACTTCCATCGTATTTTCAAAATCAGCAATTAAAGCCGCGTTAAACGGTTTCATCTCCGGCCAAGTCGAAACGATAAGTGCTTCTTCTTTTGTTCTTGGAGCTACTATTTGCCAAATTTCTTCTGTCAAGAATGGCATAAAAGGATGTAATAATTTCAAGTTGTTTTCAAGCATTTCTATCGCTTTCGCAAAAGTTACGCTGTCAATAGGCTGCTGGTATGCTGGCTTGATCATCTCTAAAAACCAGGAACAGAAATCATCCCAAACTAATTTGTAAATCCCCATTAAAGCATCCGAAATTCTGTATTTCTCAAAGTTGTCTTCAATATCAACTAAAGTTTGCTGCAACTTCGCTTCGTACCATTCTATCGCTACCTTAGATGATTCTGGTTGCGGAATAGAATCAGATACTTCCCAACCTTTGATTAATTTAAATGCATTCCAAATTTTATTGGTAAACCCTTTTCCTTGGTTACACAATTCTTCATCAAACATAATGTCGTTTCCTGCAGAAGCACTTAAAAGCAATCCTACACGAACACCATCGGCACCAAATTTCTCGATTAAGTCTAATGGATCAGGTGAGTTTCCTAATGACTTAGACATTTTACGTCTTTGTTTGTCACGAACTAAACCAGTCAAATACACATTTGTAAAAGGTTTTTTATCGGTATATTCATAACCGGCAATAATCATTCTCGCTACCCAGAAAAACAAAATATCTGGACCCGTAACTAAATCATTTGTAGGGTAATAGTATTTAAAATCTTCACTTTCCGGATCCATTATTCCACCAAAAACCGACATTGGCCAAAGCCAAGAAGAAAACCAAGTGTCTAAGGCATCAACATCTTGTCTTAAGTCAGTAGTGAGAAGTGAGTCGTTAGAAGTTTTACTTTTTGCTAAAACTAATGCTTCTTCGATAGATTCAGCAACTACAAAATCCTCTTTACCATCTCCGTAGAAATAAGCCGGAATTTGTTGTCCCCACCACAATTGACGTGAAATATTCCAATCGCGGATGTTGTTTAACCAGTGTGCATAGGTATTATTGAAACGAGCTGGGTGTAGTTTAATATCCCCATCAACCAATACCGACTGAATCGCTGGTTTTACTAAATCTTCCATTTTCAAGAACCATTGATCTGACAATCTTGGCTCGATTACTGCTTTTGTTCTTTCAGAAGTTCCCACTTTATTTAAATGTGTTTCGGTTTTTGCCAAAGCACCAATTGTTTCCAACTCTTTGGCTACTTCTTCACGAACCACAAAACGATCTTTTCCTTGGTAATGTAAACCAAAACTGTTCATTGTAGCATCTTCATTAAAGATGTCAATAATTTCAAGGTTGTGCTTCTCTCCTAGCGTTTTGTCATTCATATCATGAGCAGGAGTCACTTTTAGGCATCCTGTTCCAAATTCGATATCAACATATTCATCTTCGATAATAGGAATAACTCTACCACAAATAGGAACAATAGCTTTCTTTCCTTTTAGGTGCGTAAAACGTTCGTCATTTGGGTTGATACAAATAGCACTGTCTCCAAAAATAGTTTCAGGACGCGTCGTTGCAATTGTCAAGAAATCTTCCGATCCTTCAATTTTATATTGGATAAAATATAATTTACCTTGTCTTTCTTCAAAAATTACTTCTTCATCAGACAAAGTCGTTTTGGCTTCAGGATCCCAGTTTACCATACGGTACCCACGGTAAATCAAACCTTTATTGTATAAATCTACAAAAGAGCGAATAACAGATGCTGACATATCAGGATCCATAGTAAACTTAGTGCGCTCCCAATCACATGATGCACCTAGTTTTTTTAATTGCTCTAAAATTACACCACCATATTTGTCAGTCCAGTCGTAAGCATGCTTTAAAAACTCCTCACGAGTCAAATCGGCTTTATTGATTCCTTCTTGTTTTAATTTGGCAACCACCTTAGCTTCTGTTGCAATCGAGGCGTGATCCGTTCCCGGGACCCAGCAAGCGTTGAAGCCTTTAAGACGTGCACGACGAATCAAAACATCCTGAATGGTATTGTTTAACATATGTCCCATGTGCAAGACTCCAGTCACGTTGGGTGGTGGAATTACAATAGTATAAGGTGTTCTGTGGTCAGGCTCTGAGTGGAAATAGTTATTTTCCATCCAGTAAGCATACCATTTATCTTCAATCGTCTTAGCGTCAAATTGTGCAGGAATTGTCATTGTATCGTGGATATGTTTAATCGTTATAAGTCATTTCTAATTTCTAAATAATACACTGATTAGCAGATGTGTAACTCGCAAACGATTTAAAAAAAATAGTTTGGTCTAATTATTGTATTTCATAGAGGGAACAAAAGTAAATAATTAAGTACACTATAAAAAGCGAAATAAAAATTTGTGCTCTAATTAAAACAAAGTATATTTACTTTATTAAATAAATTTTAAAATGAAAAAAATAGCAACAGTAATCGCAGTCATAATCTTTAGTAGTTTTGGATTTGCACAAAACGGTGCTAAAATTGACTTTAAAGATGAAAACAACACTATAGATTACGGAACAATATCAAAAGCAAATGACAATGGAATACGCTCTTTTGTATTTACAAACACAGGAAATGCGCCTTTAATCATTACTTCAGTACAATCAACATCAAGTTGTACGATTTTATCAAAACAAATGGACACCATTTTACCTGGGAAATCTTCTAAAATTGAAGTAAAATACAATATGGTTCCTGGTCCTATCAGGAAAACAATTACAGTAGAGTCTAATGCTACCAATTATGACGATGGTAGAATTCCGTTGAAAATTAAAGGAGAAGTGGTTGCAAACTAACGCTTCAAACCTATTACTGCAAGCGCCTCTTGATATCCAATTCAAGAGGTGCTTTTTTTTTTACAAAATATTAAGGAGTTGGAATTTAAATTTTAGAGGCATTCCATTTCGATCAATGTCAATAGTAATCCACTTTTCCTCTTCTGCTTTTAGAAAAAAAGTTATTTCCTGTAGGCTGTATCGATGAGCAGCATGACCATTTATAGCGATGAGTACATCCCCTTTTTTCAATCCTTGAACTGCTGCAGGCGAGTCTTTCCTTACACTTGTGATCTCATAGACTGGCTTTAATTGAAATTTATATTTAAACTCAGATGTTTTTTTATCTCCTCTACTTTCATAAGGATCCACAACGATGGGTATGGTTTGAAGCTGAACCGTTTCTTGCACCCACTGCATGCCGGTATGACTTATTTCTACCCCACTTTTATTGTACACAAATGGCGCGTCATAATTGCTGTTTTTCTTGAGAAATAAAATATTATTCGAATAATCAAAAACCAGTCTGAATCTTTTTAATATCTCGCCACCCACAGAACCAATGCGACCCGAAACCATCTTAACATGTTGGACCGAACTAGAATCAGGAAAGGCACCTATGACGTTCTTAAATTTAAAATTGGCTATTGAAAAAGAACCAATACGTGCTCTGCTTCCGTGCACATCACCACTAAAACCTTTACCCAGATAGTCTTCAAAACTTTTTTGAGGAACCTGTATTTTATTTAATGCATTTTGAAAAAGCCATACTGCATCACTATTCCCAATATCAATCAATAATTTAGACTGAGTTTCAACCGAGCCCGTACTAACATTAGCGACTAAATACGGTTTTGCTCTCTCGATCGTAATGGGGACTTTCTCAAATCTCCGCTCTATTCTTCGGCGGTTTTTAATGGTTTCTTTGTATAAAGTAATTCTTTTCTTGGCATAATTGATTTCGATTAAATGATCTTTCAAAAAACTGTACCCTATAATACCATTAACGGGAATTCCGATATGAGACGACAAATTAAAATTTTGATCCAAAATAACATATAATAAATGATCCCGAGCCTCTAGCCCTTTTACTTCTACTAAATTGCCCGTTGCTTTTAGACCCTCAATTTCTTCCTCGCTGCCAAGCCCCCTTAATCTAATCTTTTCTATGTTTTTAAAACGCAATTCTTTTTTCTCTTCAAGACTAAATAGCACTGTTTCCTCAACCCCAGAGTCCAACAGAAATGTTAGTTCTACCCCATTCACTTGTAATGGAATAAAAACCAAATTATTAATTAATTTAAAAGGAATACTCACTTTATTGCGCTTGGTTACAAAACGAAAACCGTCTTGGGCAAAAAAAGAAAAGCTATATAGAAATAAAAAAAAGCAGAAGGATTTTTTTCTCATAGAAAGGTCTTTCTATAAAATTACTGTTTTTTGGGACAAATATTGCGTTTTTAACAATAATTAAGGGAAACAACCGTCTTGGATTTAAAAAAAAATTCGCAATTTTGCATTTCAATAATTCTAACTATGCCAAAAATATCTAAAAAAGGCGCTCAAATGCCTGAGTCACCGATACGTAAATTAGTTCCATTTTCTGAAATTGCAAAGAAAAAAGGAAACAAAGTATACCATTTAAACATTGGTCAACCCGATATCAAAACACCTGAAGTAGCTATAAATGCTGTGAAAAACTTCGATGTTGAAGTATTAGAATACAGCCACTCTGCAGGTTTTGAAAGCTATAGAAATAAACTTTCAGCATTTTATAAAAAAACGGGTTTACCTATTGAAACCGAAGATATCATTATCACAACTGGTGGATCAGAAGCTTTAATGTTTGCCATGGGAAGTACTATGGATCAAGGGGATGAAATCATCATTCCAGAACCTTTCTATGCAAATTACAACGGGTTTTCAACATCATCTGGTGTGAATGTTGTTCCTGTAATTTCATCCATTGACAGTGGTTTTGCTTTGCCTCCAATCGCTGATTTTGAAAAATTAATCACTCCAAAAACAAAAGCAATCCTTATTTGTAACCCTGGTAACCCTACTGGTTATTTGTATTCGAAAGAGGAAATCATGCAATTGGCTGAAATTGTAAAAAAACACGATTTATTCTTGATTGCTGATGAAGTTTATAGAGAATTCACTTATGATGGTGATGTACACTACTCTGTAATGAACATTCCTGGACTGGAAGAAAACGCAATCATGATTGATTCGGTTTCAAAAAGATACAGTATGTGTGGAGCAAGAATTGGTTGTATTGTTTCAAAGAACAAAGAACTTATGGCTACAGCAATGAAATTTGCGCAAGCGAGATTAAGCCCTCCAACATTTGCTCAAGTTGCTAGTGAAGCTGCTCTAGATACTCCTCAAAGTTATTTTGACGAAGTAATATCAGAATATAGAGAGCGCAGAGATACGCTTATCACTGAATTGAATAAAATTGAAGGCGTAAAAGTAGCTACTCCAAAAGGCGCTTTTTACTGTATCGCTGAATTACCAATTGACAATGCCGATCAATTTGCTCAATGGTTACTAGAATCGTACGACTTTAATGGTGAAACAGTAATGGTTGCTCCTGCTGCTGGTTTTTACTCTACTCCGGGAGTTGGTTTAAACCAAGTACGAATAGCATACGTATTGAAAAAAGAAGACTTAATTACTGCTGTACAAATTCTGAAAGAAGCTATTACAGTTTATAATGCAAAATAATACTTGTCAATCCTGAAGAAATACAAGTAAAAATAGTTGTACTCCACTTACCGATTAATTGTACAACACACTCAAAACAAAGGCAATAACTAGATTTTAGTTATTGCCTTTGTTATTATAACAGCACCTATAATAGGTCTCGATTAGTATCAACCCATTTATACCGAGCACATATTATTAAAACCTTTAGAAATTCTTTAGTTTTTATTAATTATCTTTACAGCCTAAAAATATATACCCACTATAATAGTACCTTTTAATGATACATAATGAAGAAATTCATGACGAAATAGGAGATAATCATATTGGCTCATGTGCAAAAAATCCAGTTCGAGACGATGCTTTTGCAATTACTGACGAAGAAAAGATTGAAAAAATAAAAAAAGATGTTGAAAGTATCCTACTTACACTTGGGATGGATTTGACTGATGACAGCATGAAAGGCACACCAAATCGTGTGGCTAAAATGTTTGTAAAAGAAATTTTTGGCGGATTGAATCCAGAGAAAAAACCAAAAGCATCTACATTTGACAATAATTACAAATACGGTGAAATGTTAGTTGAAAAAAACATTACACTTTACTCTACTTGTGAGCATCATTTATTACCTATTATTGGTAGAGCACATGTTGCTTATATTTCAAATGGGAGAGTTATTGGTCTATCAAAGATGAACCGTATTGTTGAATACTACTCAAAGAGACCACAAGTTCAAGAACGTTTAACTATGCAAATTGTTCAAGAATTACAACTTGCACTAGGAACTCAAGATGTTGCTTGTGTAATTGATGCAAAGCACCTATGTGTAAACTCGAGAGGAATTAACGATATTGAAAGTAGTACCGTTACATCTGAATTTGGAGGGAAATTCAAGGAACCACAAGCACGTAGAGAGTTTTTGGATTACATAAAACTAGACACTAAGTTTTAATAAAACGAGACTGTTAATCAAATAATCAAATGCCTAGCCCTGATTGAAGTGAAAATCCTTTTTATTTTTTCTTTAAAAATAAAAAGATTGCAACGGAAAGCAGGATTAGCTTCTAAAAAACAAACATGCCTTTATATACAAGTCAAACACTGAAAATATACAATTCTCTTTCGGGAGAAAAAGAAACTTTTGTGCCTATTAATGAAGGAAACATTGGAATGTATGTGTGCGGCCCAACGGTTTATAGCAATGTACACCTTGGAAACGTGAGGACTTTCATGTCTTTTGACGTTATTTTTAGGTATTTATTGCATCTAGAATACAAAGTGCGTTACGTACGTAATATTACTGATGTGGGGCATATTGTAGACGATGTTGATGAAGGTGAGGATAAAATTGCCAAAAAAGCCCGTTTAGAGCAACTGGAACCTATGGAAGTGGTACAACGCTACACTGTAGATTTTCACGACATCTTGAAGGCGTTTAACTTTTTACCACCAAGTATTGAGCCTACAGCAACTGGTCATATTATTGAACAAATTGAAATTATCAAAAAAATTATTGATTCGGGTGTAGGTTACGAAGCTAACGGATCCGTTTATTTTGATGTGGTAAAATTCAATAAAACCAATCATTATGGACGATTAAGTGGTCGAAATATTGAAGACATGCTTGCTAATACGCGTGATCTTGATGGACAATCAGACAAGAGAAATCCACAAGATTTTGCGCTTTGGAAAAAAGCCGAACCACAACATATCATGAGATGGCCTTCGCCTTGGAGCGACGGTTTCCCGGGATGGCACCTTGAATGTACAGCTATGAGCACCAAATATCTGGGTAATCATTTTGATATTCACGGTGGCGGAATGGATTTAAAATTCCCACATCATGAGTGTGAAATAGCACAAAACGAAGCTTGCACAGGACAAACTCCTGTAAATTATTGGATGCATGCTAATATGCTTACTCTAAACGGTAAGAAAATGGCAAAATCTACTGGTAATAATATCTTACCAAGAGAAATCTTGACAGGAGACAACAGCATTTTAAGCAAAGCTTTCTCCGCTTCGGTTGCGCGTTTCTTCATGTTACAAGCACATTATAGAAGTATTCTTGACTTTTCTGACGATGCTATTGTTGCTGCCGAAAAAGGTTATAAAAGATTAATGGAAGCTATGGACAGCCTTAAAAACATAAGCGCCAGTACCAAAAGCACTATTGACATTGCGAGCTGGAAACAAGCTTGTTACGAAGCAATGAATGACGATTTTAACTCGCCTATACTAATTGCTCAGCTTTTTGAAGGTGTGCGTTATGTAAATTTATTGCACGATAATAAAGAAACCTTAAATGCTGCCGACTTAGCTGATTTTACCAAAACGATGCATGCCTTTGTATTTGATGTTTTAGGACTAGAGGACGAAAACGCATCTGCTAACAGTAATAACAAACTAGAAGGAACTGTCAATCTACTTATTGCCATGAGAAATCAAGCGAGAGCCGACAAGAATTTTGCATTGTCTGATCAAATACGCGATCAATTGCTTGCTATTGGTATTCAATTGAAGGACGGTAAAGAAGGAACTACTTTTAGCGTTTAACCACGTTATTTAAGAACGTTTATGACAACCAAAAAACAGCAATCTTGTGCAAAAGCTTACAATTATACTATCAAAAATTCTAATATTTCCGCTTTTAGTAGTTGTTCGTTTTTATCAAATAGTCATTTCACCTTTAACGCCTGCAGCTTGCCGCTTTGAACCTACTTGCTCCACCTATATGATAGATGCATTGAAGATTCATGGTTTGTTTTACGGCGGTTTTTTAGGAATAAAAAGGATTTTAAGCTGTCATCCTTGGGGAAAAACAGGCTATGATCCCGTTCCGAAAAAGAAATGCAAACATCATGAGCCTACAAAGCTTTAACTTAAATTTCATAATACACTTTAAACAAAAATGTATTTTTACAACAAATAAAAAATAAATGACACAGACTTTGAATATTGTTTGGAATCCAGCGGAAGGAATAGACCTTGGTTTTTTCGTTATCCGATTTTACAGTTTAATGTTTGTAATCGCTTTTGGATTAGGCTGGTACATCATGAAAAACATCTTTGAACGTGAGAACGAATCAGTTGAAAAACTAGACTCTCTGTTTGTATGGACCGTTTTAGCAACCTTAATTGGAGCAAGACTAGGGCACGTGTTTTTTTACGATTGGGAATATTTTCGCAATCATCCAGTCGAAATATTACTACCAATTAGAGAAAATAGCGCTGCAAGTTTATTTGGACTAATAGACGGATGGGAATTTACTGGTTTTCAAGGATTAGCTAGCCATGGCGCTGCGATATCAATCATTCTAGCTATGTATTTCTTTAGTAAAAAAGTACTAAAAAGACCTTTATTATGGATCCTAGATCGTGTAGTTATAGCGGTAGCAAGTGGAGCCATATTTGTCCGACTAGGGAATTTTTTCAACTCAGAAATTGTAGGTAAAGAAACAACATCATCATTTGGAATCCGATTTGTAAGGGATCATTTTAGTCCTCGAGACGCAGTTAATGCTACACAAATGCCAAATTCTAACGAAGCATATAACGCGATAGTAAATAATCCCCAGTTTGCTAATTTATTAGCAGAAGTACCTGCAAAGCATCCTGCCCAATTGTACGAAGCGTTTTGTTACGTTTTTGTGTTTGCTGCCTTATTCTTCTTGTATTGGAAAACCGAAGCGCGACTTAAATCAGGCTATTTATTTGGTCTTTTCTTAGTATTGCTTTTTAGTGTAAGAATAGTAGTTGAATCTGTAAAGGAAAGCCAAGGTGGATTTGAAACTTCTTTAGGAAACATACTATCAACTGGACAATGGCTTAGTATTCCCTTTATTTTAATTGGCGCATATTTTATATTTACTGCCAAGAAAACAAAAACAGAACTATAATTGTAACTCCTATTTTTCTCAACATACAGCTTCAACCACTTGGTTGGAGCTTTTTTTATGGCTTCTATTAAAAGATTGCAACAGCATTGTGCCTCGTCACCCAACTATTTTACTCGCGCTATATCGTAATTCTTATTCTGACAAACCGCCGCGTTTCCACAGACAATGTTAACTATTCAAGAATAAAACCTTATACCCAAAGAATTACCAAGTCGAACAGACCAATCATCTACCCGCTTACTATCTTTTTACATATCTAGTAACACAAAGCACATTCAAAAGAGTTCTTCCACCGCCATCGTTAACACAACACACAAAGCTACAAATTTGAGCCTTTATAGCAACCTAAAACTATTTCAACAAGCGTTTTGTACAAAATAATAACTAAGTGTCTTATTTGAGAATTTAAGTAGCATTTTAGTGGCACTAGACTTTATCTGGATTAATTTATAGAACAAAAAAAAGACCCAATTTTTCAAGAGGGCACTGAAAAACTACGCATATTTTGATTAACGTCGTTTTCTAGAGATTAAAAAAGCGCTTATAATAGGATTT
>NZ_JACRUK010000054.1 GCF_014305155.1 Flavobacterium muglaense | reverse complement strand
CTCAAATGTACATTTTTAGAAGCTAAAAGCGAAATGCACTAAAGTGCATAGTTTTAACTATTTTTGGGACCAATAAACCGCCATTTACATAAGGAAAAGCTTGTAAATAATTAGGCTCATTACTGTTATCTTCGGTATTTAAAACTTTGAATAAGCGATCTAAAAATAAATGTACATCACTACCATCAGTTTTAGTATGTTGGGCTAATGTATTGGTAAAAATTCCTTCTTCCTCAAAAATCCCTGTATCCTCTGCAAAAAAACAAAACAATAATCGAGACAAAAATATATTTAGATTGTGTCCGCCATCATCGTAGATATTAGGATTTTCATGGACCAAAATATCATACAGTTTAGCCATTTCATAAGAGGCTTTTCTGTCTGCATGGTTTTCATTTTTAGACTGGTATTTTTCTTGACCTGCCCATGGAAGAAAGAAATCATAATGTTTGTTGATTTCTAAAATTGGTGTGTCTAACGTTAAACCAGTTCTAATATCTTTTGCTAAAAGAGTTTGATAGTCTGTAACAATTACAAAACGAGGATTATGTTTTAGTTCTTCTTCGTTTTTTGTTATTGTATCAATAGTATCTAATAAAGTTCCTGTTGGAGCAACTTTAAATAAAACTTTCTTTTTGTACAATACTTCACCCTCCACTTTAGAAAGGTTGTAGTCCCCTTTTTTTAATCGGGTTATAGATGTTTTTGAAATCCCATAAGCAATTAATAAATCATAGATAAAATTTTCATTATCAATCGATTTAACTAACTCATCAAGGCTTTTTTCAATTTGTGTTTTGGTCATTTATTCAAAATAAATATTACATTTTCAAAAAGACAAGTTTTTATAAAATGTCTTGTTTTTTAAAAGTGTTAAAAATAGTAATCTTTATCTTAAGTCTATTTATTATTTTTTTTTATTTCCCTTATGCACCCCTTTATTTTATGTTTTCGGATTTGTTTGCTTTATGAAATAGAAAACCAGATTAAAAATATACAATCTTATACTGTGCAGTTTCCAAGTTTATAGTAGTTGGAATTTGCACACATTTTAAATATTTGATTTTTCTTTCTATTATTTCTTTGATGTTGGTGTGTAAATTATCAGTTCCTAATTTCTTGTAATATAATTTCTTTTGATTGTTAAATTTATTTCGATTTCCGTTTTTTAGAATATCTTCCCAGAAGTTGGTATTGAAAAATTTATCATTTATAACTTTTGATTTATCAAATAGTAAAACGTTGTTCCATTCATTTAATAGTGAATCCATTAATGCCTTATAATAATTTTTATCTATCAGATTTTGAAGTGTAAATAACCCTAAACTATTAATAAATTTAGCTTGTTTTGTTTTAACTTCAAATCGGAATGTATTATCACAGTACTTTGGAAATTGCACACTTTTATCGTAGGCCTTTATCTGTTTGTATGCTTCATTGCCTGCTATTTTGTAATTAAAATATGTTGTTGGCCTTGTAAATTGTCGCTTTTCATGATAGATTAAATTTTGTACTAGTTCATCAACTTTAATAATAGAATTAATGTTTACACCATATTCTAAATTAATGAGTTTACACTTGTTCAAATCGAGTTTGAATAACTCTTTTAGTTGCTCAATTGTTTCAATACAATCATAAATATTGAAATCATTAGCATTGTGTAAACCACCATTAAAGAAATAGTGTAATGAGCCTTTTATCTCAAGTCTGTTTTGAAATTTTGTAAAATATAGGTTTTTGTAACTCTTTGAAAATAGTTCTTTGATTTCATCATCAAATCGCTTTTCAGATTTACCTTCATATATTAAAATTTCATTATTCCATACTTGATTTATTAGAGCTTCATCCGTTATTTTTATTTTGATGAAATCTATCATTTATCTAAAAAATATATTTTAAATTACTTTTTAAATGGTCGATAGTTATCGTCAAGCATCTTATTGATGTCTTCTATTTTATAGACAATTTTATTGTTTATTTGACTGTACGCAATTAATCCTTTCTCTCTCCAATTGGCAGCAGTACCCGGACTAATTTTAAACAATCTTTGAAACTCATCATTGTCAATAATTACTTTATCAAATATTCTTTCTTGTTTTTTAGACACAAGGCTTGTTAGCTCATCTAAACGCTTTTCAATTTTTAATAGGTTTTCTTGAAATGGGTGGCTCATAGTTATGCTTTTTTAGGATTTATACTAATTAAAGCTTGTTCTATTTCGGAACGCTTATATCTGATGAGGTTTCCAAGTCGGTAAGGATTGAGTATTTTCTTTTTATTCCAATCGGAAAGTGTAACCAAAGATACTTTTAGTATCTCGGCTGTTTCTTGTCGGGTAAGGTACTCTTGCGGTGTGATTGGTTGGAAATTTTGAGCTAAAGATTTAATTTCTGCTCTAACATCTGTCAAGATGCTTTCTTTAAGTTCTTCTGGAGAAACTCCAAATACTTGTGTCATTTTACTTTGTTCCATCTTGATATTGATTTTATCGTTATTGATGGTACAAAGCTATTGTGAGGTTTGCTGTTTCTTATTGTTGGAGTAACTCCAAAAGGTACTCCAGAGGTTACTCCAAGTTGTTTAAAAGTTGCTGAACTTTATCTAAATCCCTTTGATAACCAGCACCTAATTCAGATTTCTTTAATTCGAGTTTTTCAATAGACGTTTTTATGTTCTTCTCGTTTTTGCCTAACAATTGGCTTATTAGTTTTGCTTTTTTAGTGTTTGGTTTGTTTTCGAAAGTGTCGGCACTAAATACTCCTAATTTATCTAAAAGTATGATTGCTTGATTAACCGATAATTGGTTTGCGTTTTCAGTTTCAATAATTATGTTTTCGTTGATTGTCATTTTGGATTCAAAATATTCAATCAATTTGTTAGCATAATATCTACAGAAGTATTGATAAAAGGCCAATTGTGCATTATAAGCTTTATCCTTTTCAGGAGAAAACTTTTCCATATCGTTATAGTGAGTATTTAATACCTGTTCAATTGGATTGCCTTGAAATGAATTGTTTAAAATTGGGTCTAATCCTATTTGATATTCATTAAACCATTTTTTTACATAATGAATATCTGCATTTTTATCATAATTTCGTTTTTCAATTTCATTAATTTTAAACTCTAAATGATCGTTTCTATTAACTCCTTTCTCTTGAAGTTCTACAAGTGTTTCGGATTTTATTTCCTTTAAGGAAAGTTGCAAATCAATCATAACTCCAATTGCAGTACTCTTTTTTAGAATTGTATAATCATCAATTAATTCACAAAACTTATCAAAATAGGTGTCTTTCTTATTCATTGTACTTACTGATTCTGATTGTTCTACTTTTAATTTTGCTTTTTTTAGTTTACTAACAGGACTTAACTCTTTAATTTTTTCTAATTCAAATACAAAACGATGCCCAATATGGAATAATTTGAAAGGCAAAAAACTTAAAAGCTTAAATCTTTGAATATGAAATTCTAAAAAATAATCGCTCGTATTTAGGGGTAATACATTTTTAGGATTATTATCCGAATTCAATTTTTGTATTATACTTTTAATTTCAACATTAGTAGTTGTACTTGAATAATCTCTTTTTGAAAAAAAGGTTTCTAAAGTTTGTGTGTCAGCATCATCATATAAAATGGCACAATATCTGGATTTATCATTTTCAACATAAAAATCATTTTTAAGTATATTCAATTTCACTTTAGCAGCTTGAATATTAAAATTTAAAAACTTTTCAATTTCATCATTTTTTCTTTTTGATACTTCTAAATAAATATCAGAAATAGACTTCTGAAAAAGCGATTTTACATCATTAATAATTTCGTTTTGCCTTACTTGAATATATTCGTGAGTTTGTTCGTAATACTTTTTATCCTGATAATGAACTAACACATAATGTTTTTCATAATCAACTTCTTCTGCATATGGTTGTATAATGAAATCTAAATAATAGTTTTCACCCAATAGGTTAATAAAGTTCGTTACATTCTGCATAAAGGATTTTGAAGGTCTAAATATATTAAACTTTATCTTACTTTACTATTTTCATTTTTTTCTCTTCAATATCCTGTTCTTCGTTTTGCTTATTCCAATAGTCTTTGAGTTTTTCGGCTTTCTCTGTATTTGTGATTTTTATGTATTTTAAGAATTGAGTTTCTGTTTGATGACCAGTTATAGCCATAATAGTCAAATTATCTAATTTGCCATATAAATTGGTTGCAAAAGAACGGCGACAAATATGAGAAGTTACCAATTCCCATTTATGATACATTCCTTCTTCTTTTCTTTTAGTATCCTTATTGATTTTTGAACCTTGAATTTTATCCGTAAATCCTGCAACTTCACATAAATCTTTTACATGTTCGTTAAACTTTTGGTCTGAAATTGTTCTAGGAAATCCGTTTCTTTTTTCAAGAATTGCTTTTACTTGTTTATGTAACGGAATAGTAACAGTTTGCCCTGTTTTTTGCGTTTCAATTTCGATATAACCGTTTTTGATATTAGCATCTTTTAATCTTAAAAAATCTGAAATTCTCAATCCAGTTCTCAACCCAATAATGAATAAATCTCTTGTGTTCTCTAATCGTTCCACTCCTTTAAAATCGTGATTAAATATTTTATTGATTTCTGTATCATTCAAATAAATACTATCAGCTGTAACTTTAGGTACAAAAAAGTTTGGATGCTCAATATGTGGATGCACCGGCAAGCCTTTCAATTTTGCATCTCTAGCAATTGTTTTTAAGGTCCCGATATAGTTTCCTATTGTTCCTAAGTTTATACTTTGTTCCTGGGAAAGGTAATTGACAAATTTGTCATAGAAAGTCAAATCTAAGTCTGTGAATTTTAGCTTCGTTTTAAAGCGATTTTCATACTCTTCTAGCTTGTGTTGTGTTGTTGTATACTTGGTGATAGTTCCTTTGGCTATAACCTTGTTTTTACCTTTAATAATCCTTGTTGGAGCATTTTTTATAAAGGTCTCTATGAATGGAATAAAAAACACCTGGTCTACTGCAGTATCGTCAATAGGTCTATTAAAGAAATTAGCTATTTTCTTTTTTAACCAATGCTTGTCTATAAATTCTCCTTTGCTATTATCGGAATTAAATTCGTCAAAAATGAATTTCTCTAATTCTGTTAATTTATTATTGACTTCATCCTTGGTAGTATCATCAGCTGTAAGTTTGACTTTTTGTTTTGCTGAACTCCATCTTTTAGGTTCTACCTTCAAATCTGTCGATGCAGTTATGTCAAATTTTCTTCCATTTTTGAAACGTAAAAGTATATTAGTCGCATTTTTTTCGCCTTTTATGAGGTAGTTTATTGTTGCCATTGGTACGGAACTATTAGGTTTTTCAATACTTTAAAGATACAAAAATTTCCCCACATAATCCCCACATTGACTATGTTTATACATAATTAGCTTGTTTTCACTTAATTGAAATATACCAAAAAAACCTTATTTTACAAGGGTTAACAGACGTTTTGATAAGGTAAGATAAAGTGCGGAAAAGTAGATTCTAGTTCCTCTTTCTCCGCGAAAAGCCCCTCACAAAGGGGCTTTTTACATTTCAATACTTTCCTTACTTTACAAAACCCTATATTTTAAAGCACTTACGAGTCGTTTTGATTTAAATCATGAAATGAGGTCATTTTCATTTTACACTTTAAATCGCATCCGACAAGTACCCTATTTGGTACCCTGAGATTGAACACTCAAATTAGGGTACCAAAAAGTTGACAATTGTTAACAAATACGGGGGCTTGGAAACTTTCAATAGTACGTTTGCACTAATTAAAAACGGAAATATGAAAAAACTAAAAGTGAGCTTCTATTTGAAAGGAGACAAAAAAAATCAGAATGGTGAAACTGCAATTTATGCCTAAATTTATTTAGGGAGTTACTACTCCACTTTTTCAACATCTAAATACATTTTACAGGAACGTTGGTCTAAAACCAACAACCTACGAAATGTGTTAAGAATCGACAATGAAATTAAAGACAGGCGGAGGTCATAAGATCAAATCCTACAATGTCACTCAGAGACATGGCAAAACTGGCAAGCGACAAAACCAAAGGGTATGACATCTCACCAAACACCGTAAAAAAGGTCAAAGATTTGATGTTGACCCTTTCTATGATTTGAATTGCCCCCCTCCCTCCAGTTACCTGCCCTAGGGGGAGGGCTGGGTATATTGGATATAGTGGGGTTCGATGCTGTTCGTTAAATTTTTTTTTTAGAATTTTTCTGGGTAATATTTTAAAGGACTAATTATCAAAATATTATTTTTAGAAATTTTGATAATTAAAACTTACTTATAAAAATTGCCATTGGAACCGTATAATCTCTTGAAGCCGTCCAAAATGAATTATCTGACGATGTGTAACCCAAAAAATTACCATTTTTAGAACCATCTAATAAACACCAGTATTTACCATCCTTTAATAGATTATCATTTTTATTAGCAAAAATCATTTCTAATTCTTCTGATTCTGGTAAATACCAATTATTAAACCCATCATTAATATACTCTTCACTTGATTGTTTAGCCATATCCCATGTAAACCCATCTTCTTTTTCGATAGTATTTGTACGTATCAAACCATGTTTCCCATCATAATCTAAATGAAAAATAATACCTCCATGGTAATATCCTCCTAATGAAATTTTATTATTAACTTCACTAGACTCTGAATTATCATCAGAAATCACATCATCAATTAATTCAAAATCAGATTCCAGCATCCACATCCAACCATTATGCTCTTGACTGTCATTATAAACATATATAAAACCATTTTTCCTATCGCTATAGTTAACAATCATACCTTTTGATTCCCTTTTAAAGTAATAAGAGGTTCTGTCTTTATTATTTGGTTCAAAATAAAAATATACTTTTTCAACATTCAATTTAGCCTTTGGCAAAGTATCATTGAGATATGAAACAAATTCAACCTCACCATCTTGATTTTCGTTGTTTACTTGTTCTACATTATTACCTAATGTATCTATCTCTACAGTGCTTTTATTGTCAACATTTATTCCATTATGAATTTTCGTAGAAATCGAATAAAAACCCAAACCAATGATAATTAGTAGAAATCCAATTGTTATCAATTTCTTGATGTTTGATTGTGTGTGATTTTTATTTATTGAATATTCTGTTTCGTTAAATAATTCCGAATCTGCTATAAACATCAAAGCCAGTAATGTTGCAACTCCATTAATGATGTAAAAATATATTGCAAATTTTTCCCCAAAAAGTCCCTCGTTGAAAGCCCCAGACGAACTATTGTATCCAAATAATAAATAACCAGAAATCCAGTTTTTATAAATATCTATAAAGAAATATAATAAAGCTAAAACCGAACCTATTCCAGCATAATATCTTTTCGATTTCACCATTGAAAAACCAAGTAATGATATCCATAATGGTAGAGTTAATATCAGACAAAATACAATAAAAATAACAACTCCTATAGCTATGATTGTTCCTAACGCTCCACCTCCGCCATCGGCTCTTGGTACAAACTTCCAATGTCCTCTTTCAAAAAAAGAACCTTTGACCCATATAGCATCATATTTTTGATTACTCATAATTATTTTTTTAAAAAACGAGATAAATAAACTAATGGCTTGACAATGAAAATGTAACTGATTTTTTTTAATAAAAAACTTTTTTCAATAACCTTAGCTACTTTTGAACCATAATGATAGTAACATTTAACAAAATTATCTCCCCAACTTTTTGCTAAAATCCAATTATCTCTAAATCTTCTTAATTCCATAACAATAGGATGGTCATAAGAACCCATAGTTGCTGTTGCAATAAAACATCCTGTTTTTTTATAACCGAACCCTAATCCCCAACATGAATCTTCCTTGACGAAACCAATTTGAATAAGGCTTTTGGGTATCATTACATTTTCATTTACATAAATTTTGAAATTTGTAAGTTCAGAATTTGCTTTGTTAAAAATTTGGTTAAAATTTATTTTACTCAGAGAATCATAATCAAAATTGTCACATCCTCTTAGATGTATAGTTATATTGGATATTTTTACATCATAAAAACGCTCAATTGCTTTATCGGTAAATTCTTTTACGTTTTTATTATTATCAAAAGTAAGTCTTAGTGTAGCACCACTTAATCCACTTCTGAATTTAGGTAAATCATCTATTAATGTTAAACTATTATTAGCAAAATTAATTTCATTGCAACTAAATTTAGAAAGACTTTTTAATGTGTTTATTCTATTATTTGTAAAGTTAATTTTTCCAATTTTATATAATTCATCATTCGAGTATAAGTCAATAATTTCTTCTAAATTCTCAATCTCTTTATTATGATAATTAAGTATAAAAGTTTTTTCCAAAGAATCATGAATCAATTCAGCCTTCGTTTTGGTTAATAACAAAAATTTGAAGTTTGAATAAAATATTTTTTGTTTAGCATTAATTTTTTTTTCGATAGGATTGCCTGCCAAATTAACTTTCGCAATATTTTGTAAAAAACTATCACTTTCGGGTAATTCAAAAATTTCGTTATTTGATAAATCAAGAAATTTTAGTGATTTAAAACGCTCTATGCCTTCTAAATTAGTTATTTTGTTATCCTTTAGAATTAATTTTGTTATTTCTGACAACTCATTATCTGTAAACCATGAAGAAACCTCGTTTAATGACCTAATTTCTCTATTAATTAAAGAAAGTTCACCACCATAATCAATAATAGTATCTACTTCTTTATATTTTTTTAAATCGCCCGATTTTGAATATTTCGGTTCAAATTCTTGTCCTATTTTCCGTTTTGATACACTAGGCTTCGTTTTTATACTACTTTCATTATTTATTGTATTGGTTTTTATTATAGTTTGTATAGAGTTTCCGCAAAACGCACAAAACATTGAGTTTTTACCGTAAGGCAGTTGATTTGAAGCACCGCATGAAGTGCAATTAATTATTTCACTCATAATTTTAAAATTATTTTGTTAACGATTTAACTCTTCCATTCTTCTTATTAACTCCTTAACTTCTTCTTTCCATTTTTTAGTTCCAATTTTTGAGGCGCATTCTGAAATTACATTCATTTCCTGATTTTCATTAAGTTCTAATAAAATTTCTTGAATTCTTTCTACAGCTGTTTTCATGAGTTTTTTTGATTAATTGTGAATATATTTTTCGATATTATAAAAAATGCTATTTCAATAAAAAGGATTATAATAAAACCGATAAAATATAAGTTGTCTTTTATTTCAGGTGGACTTAAAACGGCTAAAACATAAGATACAAAACCTAAAACGGGGAAAATAATAGATAAGCTTACCGTGAATCCACTACTTAGTTGACTGTTTGCTAGATTGTAAATCAGCAATGTATTAATCAGTATTACAACATCAGAAGACATCCAATTTAAAAAAGGATAATAGGATAAAATAACACCAACCAACGAGTTAACGGCAATTAGAAGAAATCCGAAATAAAATATTAGTTTATTCATAATTTACAAGATGGGTGGAGGTGTTTGACTAAAAAGAATTTTTAATTCATCAAAATCAGTTATTAATTTCCAATTGTCGATACCTTGTCTCCAAACCATAGTTTGTCTAGTGATTTCACCATGACTAATCATAGTTTTTATTAGATTAATATCATTTATTGGAGTTGACTGATTATCAATTAAAAAATGAAATTGAATTGGAGGTGGAGGTGGCGAGGAATTAGTATTTAAGTTACTAGATATGGAGTTCATCTGGCTTCCTAGTCCTGAACCAAGCCCTAATCCTAATCCAGCACCCATTAAATTTCCAGCAACTCCACCTTCATTTTGAGCTATTTTATCTAAAACATCAAAACTTCTATCCATTTGATAAAGCTCTTTTCCTGCAATTTTTACTTTTGCAACAAGGTCTTTAGCTTCTTTTAGTTTTTCTATACTCTTGTCATTTTCGGGTACATTAATAGATAGGAAATAAAAATTAACTAATTCTAAACCAAATCGTTTAAACTCTTCTGCAATTTTATCTTGACAGTATAAAGACAATTCTTCCAAGTAAACATTAATTTCTAAAATTGATATACTATCTAAAACTAATTTTTTTGATATTAAACTAGTTAGCGATGAAATGATTTTGCCTTTAAAATACTCTTGAATTTTGTCAGCTGAATAAGACGGTAAATTTCCTGTTAGATTTTCTAAAAACACCCTTGGATTACCAATTTTAAAACCATATTGTCCAAAAGCCCTAACAGGTATAATGATTCCATATTTTGGGTCTTCCAACAATATAGGCGAAGTTGTTCCCCATTTATTATCTAGTTTTGTTAGCAAATTAACAAACCATATTTCTGCTTGAAAAGGAGATTTGTCCCCAAAAGGAAGATTAATTATTTTATTAAGTAAAGGGATGTTCTCTGTTTTTATGGTGTGAGTTCCATTAGTAAACTCATCAAATATTTCTCCTCCTTTAATAAAAAAAGCATGTTGGGCTGGGTTTACAACTATTTGTGTACCTATTCGTAAATCAACCGATGGGAATTTCCAAACAAATTGATTCTCCTCTACTTGATACTTAACTACATCTATTATTGCCATATTCAAAAATTTCAAATCAAACCTACATTAAAAAATCTACTCAAAAATTTACAGTTAGTTACCGTACAGATTCTGTGATTTAGCGTTTGGTTTTAAAGTTTCTAGAAACATAATTTAAAATTTTAATTAACACATTATAGTATGTTAAAAAAATTAAGCATTATCCTCAAATTGGCTTGAAATAGAAGCTATGGATAATACTTGTGAATTGAAGCGTTTAGGATTGCTTATTAAGCAATTGAGGACGGCTCGTGGTTTGTCACAAGCTAAACTTGGTTTACTAATATTAAAAGACCAGCAATCTATTCACAAAGTCGAAGCAGGAGAATTTAATCCTATACATACCTTTATCTTCTTGAAATATGTAAAGGACTTGAAGTAACCCTTAGCGAGTTGCTCGATTTTGATAACCCATAATCACAATATCAAAGAATATTAGCGAATATCGTTTTGATTGGACTTTTAATATTATAAAAAAACCACAGATTTCTCTGTGGTTAAAAAAAATAAGAATAGATATTTTTAAATGATTATTGAATTTCAACATTAAAAAATTCTCCTTTAGAAATGTTTACATATTTAGGAATTGATGAGTCAAAACAACCTACATTTTCATACCAATTCTTAAATGTAGGAGAGCCTGAATTATAATAAACGTTGTGAAGTTTAGTAAAATAAAATTCTCCACTTATTCTTTTTCCAGAAACAGATTTAATCTTAATTTGACCAGTTGTAGTATTATCTATTTCAATATTTAGATAACCACAAATTCCTAAAAGGCTATTTGGCTCATCATTTTTTAAAGCAAAATTCCCATCAACATAATTAATTTGAGAGATATTGTAAATTTGACCTGCTTTTAATTGCTCAGTTGCAATAAATGAAAAGTTAAAATGAAGTGCTACATGTGCCTTGTCATCAGAATCAATACCTTTTCTATCTGCTAATGTAGTTAAAGAATATTCCGTTGTACCATTTTTTTGCAAACTACTTTCCCAATAATTAAGTTCGTCATATTCACCTTCATAATCATTAAATCCATCTAAAGTAAATTTCACTTTTAAATCTGGATTTGAAGCGACTTGATTTGAATCATCTGAATTATCATTACTACAATTAGTAAAGGATGCGACTACTAAAACTACAAGACAAAAGCTTCTCAAAAATCTAAAATTTTTCATTTATTATTGTTTTTAATTAATATAAATCAAAAATAAAGTAAATGAATTCTTTAAAAATAATGAATTAGTTTTCGTAAAGGTTCAATAATTAATCGTTGGAAATTATACCATTTGAAGTTTCAAAACTACTGTAGTCCCTTCATTTGGATTTAAGCGAATAGTTATTGGATTATCATTATTCTCTTGAAACAAAGCAATACGTTCTTTTGCTAAATCAGTTCCTTTTGAAGCATGGAGTTTATTTAGATTTCGGGACTGCATTCCTTTTCCGTTATCAATAATTTTACAAAAGAGGTAATTATCACTTTGTTTAAATGATATTATCAATTTTGGATTTATAGAATGAGAATCAAAGGCATGAACAAATACATTTTCAATAAAAGGTTGAATCAGCATTGGAGGAATTTCTGTTTCAAACAAATCTAGTTCTTCATCAATAATCAACTCAAATTCAACTTGATTTTTAAAACGCATATTTTCTAACTTAATGTATGATTTTAAATATTCAATTTCTTCTGATAATGCAATTCGTTGGACGGATGAGTTATTAAGTGTTTTACGAATTATTTTTGAAAACTCTCCCATATACATCAAGGCGTCATCTGTATTATTATCGATTATATAATTCTGAATAGAATTCATAGCGTTAAAGATAAAGTGAGGATTCATTTTACTTTGAAGTGCTTCCATTTTAGTTTCAGCCAAACGTTTTTGAACTTCTGATTTTGCACGTTCTTCTCTTGTAATTTTTCCAATACGATTCCTATAAATTAAGTATACACAAAGACAAATCAAAATAAAACTGGTTGAGATAAACCAATATGTTTTCCAGAAAGGTGGTGTTATTTGAATCTCCAATATATCATTTGTCGATACTACCCCAGAAAACAAATCTTTAGTTTCCAATCTCATTGTGTAGTTCCCATTTGGCAAATAGGTAAGATTAACATTTTTATCTTTTGTCCATTTGCTCCAATTCGAATTTGTCAATCCTATTACTTTGTAGCGGTATTCCAATTTGTCTGGATATTCAACATTATGAGGTTCAAAAGCAAATGATATTGTATTCTTATTGTAAGGAAGTGAAATGCTTTTAGAATTATAAGCCAACCACTTAAAATGCTTTTCATTAATTGCTTCAAAATTCACATCTATCCCTTTAATCTTAATTTCTAGGATTGGTGTTTTTTGGGATATATAGCTTTTGAAATTAAACTCAAAAAAACCATTTTTCGTTCCCATTGTCAAAATTGTACCCTTGATATTTGAGGAGGTAAAGGCTTTACATGTTAATCCTTGCTCTTCATCAATCAATCGAACTACACCATTTTTATAAATATTCAGTCCTTTTTCTGTGCCTATGAACAGATAATCTTTATAAGATTCTAAAAATGAAATAGAATTGCCTATTAATTGTTTTCGGTCAATTTTCTTGATTATTTTAAAACCTTTCAACACATCAATAATAAAAACATCTCCAAATGAGTTTGCAATTATTAGCTCTTTTTTATCATTGATTTTGGCGTGAACTAATTCTTTTTCTTTCCAAATGTTATTGAAGTAAAAAGAATAAAGTTTACCGTTTTCATAGGTATATAATCCATTTGAATAGGAGGCTATGTAACGTTTGTTTTCTATAGTAAGAATAGTAAAAGCGTCTTTAGGTATATTTAAATTATTAGGCTCATATTCTTTAAATATAGTATTATTTCTAAAATTATTCACTTCGCAAAATTGTCCATAAGCAACTTGAAATATAATTTTATTAGGTTTAATAAAATCAAAAGCACTTGTAGAAAGGGGGTAATAATCTACTATTACACCTTCCTTATTTACGCTAAATAACCCGATTGTAGAATTTATCCATATTATTGAATTAATTATTTTAATCCCTCTTAACTCAAATCCGTTTAATTTCGTTTTTAAAAATGAAACGAAATATTCATACTCCTCCAATTTGGGGTTAGTCCGAAACCGATACTGAGCAAAATCATAAAAAGATTTATTTCTTAATTCCTTGGTAATTTTATGCTCTGTTAAAAAGAGTAAGCCATTTTTATGAAGAATAAGATTTTCTTTTTCGGTATTTACTATATCTACTACAACTAATTTCGGCTTATTAAAAAATGAAGAAGGATAGTGGTTTATTTGCTCTGTTAAATCTATTTTATACAATCCTTTATCTATGGTGCCAACATAAAGAATATCTAGTTTTTCGTCGTAATACAAACTCCATACTTCATTACTATCAACACCAAAAATTGTATTTACATTGGTCAACTTGTCTTTTTCATTTTTAAAAATTCCACCAGTAGAAAAATTAATTCCATTACCCGCTGAATAAATAATTCCTCTTTTATCTTTGACGAAATCCCAAAATACTGTGCTCCCAAATGATGTTTTACTCTTTTTATTACCTATATAATCTACAATATGGGTTTTATTAATTGAATTATTAAGTGAATCTGTATTGGCTAGATATAGACTATCATTAGTTTTAAACAAAGAAAAAACAGCCCCTTTTTGTTTAGTTGCAAGATGAATGTTTTTTGATTTTAAATCAATACTCCATAAACCATCATTAAAAGTTTGAAAATAAACCTTAGATTGGAAATCAAAGAACCCCATCACTTGAAATAAATTAGTACTTCCTGTGATTTTCTTATTCAGAATAATTTTGTGTGTCTTAATATCCAAAACGGAAATTCCGAATTCAGTTCCTACATAAAGTAGGTTTTTGTGAATAAACAATTTTCGAATTTTATCATTAATCAATCCTTTTTTCGAATTAATAACAGTGAATTTTTTGCCATCATAAAATGTCAATCCACCTCCATGACTACCAAACCACATATTGTGATTTACATCTTCAACAATCGCCCAACAGCTATTGTGTGCTAATCCGTCCGAAGTAAAATAATTCTTTACTTCCCCGTTTTGGATAGCTGATAAACCATTAGCGGTACCTACCCAAAGAATGCCACGACTGTCTTTATAAATCGAATAAACACTATTATTTGGCAAACCATCAATTGTAGAAAAATTAGTTGATGGAACTTGTTGCGAAAAGACTGCTTCCATAAAAAAAAGCAGTAAGAATAAAAACTTATTTCTTCTGAATGATTGCATTGATAAAATTTTCTTTTTGTCTAACGGACACAGGAAGTGTTTCTCCATTTGTCAATTCTACTAACAACTCATTACCCTTAGTAAACCGATTAACATAATTTAGATTCACTAAATAAGATTTATGTATTCGCTGAAAAAGTGAAGTTGGAAGTAGTTCTTCAATATATTTCAGCGTTTTAGATAAGACAATATTTCTACCGTCTAAGCAAACAATTTTACAGTAATTACTATCAGCTTCACAATAAAGAATAGCGTTGGTTTTAAGCAATTCAAACCCATTTTCAGTAGGAAATGCAATTCTATTAAATTCAGAGCCTCCTGTATCAATATTTTCTAAAAGTAATTTTAGTTTTACTTCTTGGGAGGCTTTATTTTGTTTTTCATCATATTTTCTTATAGTGTCCAACAAATCAATGTAATTAATTGGTTTTAGCAAATAATCGAATGCACTACACTTGATAGCATCTATAGCAAACTCCGAATGTGCCGTAGTGAAAATCACTTCAAACTGAACTTTATTCAACTCTTTAAAAAGTTGAAAACCATTTTTGTTAGGCATCTGAATATCCAGAAACACTAATTCTGGATTGAATTTATTTATAGCAACAATTGCTTCATCAACACTTTCGCATTTTTCGAGAATTAAAAATTTATCAGGAAAATATCGAGTTAAGAGTTTTTCTAAAAACTCCCTAGCGTTGTATTCATCATCAATAATAATGGTTCTAATCATGTGATAAATGTAAAAATTTTTACGAGAATAACATTGTGTAAATTAGTATTCGTAGGAATATTATAATTTATCGTAAATAAGTATTTCTATTCATGGTAACTATAATACTATCTAAATAATTTAAAAATTACATCAACTTTTATATCTTTGTAAGGCAGCATCCTTTTGAAAGTTCTGGTACCCTTGCTGGTACCCTGAAAAATATAGCTTTGTAAAGCATTGAATCCATTGGCTTGAAGCGGAATACGAAAGACCCTCTTTCTCCGCAGGAAAGAACCCGAAACGAAAGTTTCGGGTTTTTTTGTTATTATGAGTTTATTGAAAAACCTTGCTTTTGCTATCTTTGTGAAAACAAAAAAAATGCCAAAACAGGATGAATTAACGCAAATGCCTTTGTACCAAAAGGCTGAACAAATATTAAAAATCACCATCGGACTAGTAGAAATCGTCCCCACAGAAAACAAGTTTTTACAAGAAACTACGGTGCGCTTTATGATGGAAAACGCTTTTCTTATTCCAACTAAAATAGCGGGAGCTCTTAGCGCTAGATGGTATGATTTAAAAATGGAAAATGCAGCGCTTATTCGCAAAGCGGCTAGAGAGTTATACGTTCAGGCTGGGAGTTTGCGATTTGAAGACTGCATCAAAGACAAGGATTATATCAACCTACTAAGGAATACTATTGATGAATTCCGGTTATTATTTATCGATTGGGTAGCTAGTTTTGATGTTTGGGATTACATCAAAGACAGTTGGGGCTTGTTTAATCCGCCTGGAGTAAATGCGCACGATAAAGATCCTGATGATGATCTTCCTTTTAATGCTGATGATTTTTATCATCCTGAAGATGATAGCGAGCAATAAACCTGCAACTCATACCGTATTAAATTCTAATAAAAATTATTCCTTCATTCGTAAAACACAATTTAGACGTACTGTCATAAAACTATATTTATAGAGAGAACTATTTAGTTTTCCATTACGTAAAATAGTAGAGCGTGTCTAAGTATTTATAAAATTCGATTTTACCAAAAAATAATCGCACTAATAGTTGACTTTCAAAAACATAAGCTCAAATGATATAAAATTTTAGATTTTATACGTAAAACCGTAAAACTACTGGCAAAATTAATAGTAAATTTGAACTTACATTTGTACAACTAAATTTACAAAACACACCTACCCCCTTCCCTACTTCTAAGCCCATGAGAAAAATCTACAAATTCCTACTACTGCTATTGGTTTTGCACGCTAGTCACAATTTATACGCCAATAAGGAAAATAATTTATTTTCCACTGAACCTTCTAAAAACACAGTCGTTTCCAGGCGAAATTTAAATGCAGTGTTGCCACCCACGGCAACAATTACTGGCACAACCACCGTTTGTCAAAATGCACCTCAACCTTTAATAACATTTACAGGTTCTGGAGGAACGGCACCTTATACTTTTACCTACACTATAAACGGAGGTGCTAATCTAACAGTAACTACAACCGGTACTAACAGTTCAGTAACCGTAGATGTTGACACATCGACTGCAACCACATTAACTTATAGTTTAAAAAGTGTTCATGATGCTACTATTCCCATAGACGAACAACTAAGCTCTGGAGCTGAGATTGTGACTATAAATATTTCGCCAGATGCAAGTTTGGGTGGAACAGGTTCTGGAAGTAATTTTGGCGGAGTACCTGTATTTAGAACATGTAGTAATACCGTATCTACATTTACCTTTACAAACACGACAAGTACGACTTCACTTAATTCAAATTACACAATAAATTGGGGGGATGGAACAGCTGATTTTAATAGCACATCTTGGTCTTCTACAACCCATACTTTTCCAGTTGGCCTTTCGAATTTGACCTATACGATACAGGGAAATAATGGTTGTTTTACAATTAAAAAATATATCGTTTTTGTAGGTTTAAATCCAGCTGTTTCATTAGGTAACCCCGGGAATACAGATATTTGTAACTCCAATTCCCTAAACTTTCCAATTACAGGAACCGAAAACAATCCTCCTGGTACGATTTATACTGTTACCTTTAATGATGGATCAACTCCTGTAGTGTTTAATCATCCACCTCCTGCAAGCGTGCCTCATACTTTTACAAAATCCTCGTGCGGGGTTACTAGTTCAGATGGAAGTAATTCTTATCCAAATTCATTCTCTGCCATTATAGTGGCATCAAATCCGTGCAATATTTCATCTGTAGGAGTTGTTCCAATATATGTTTCAACGCCTCCAAAAGCAGACTTTACTATCCCAACAAAATCATGTGTAAATAAAATTGTGACTATTGTAAATACTTCAACAGGAGCTAATGAGATAAATAGTGGCGTTTGTGATGCCAACGCTAAAAAAACGTGGTCGATTTCTCCCTCTACTGGTTACACGGTAACCACGGGTAATCTAGGTAACGATTTTAACTCAACAGATCCAAGTTTATGGATGGCGGGCTCCAATACACTCAACCTGCAATTTACTCAAGCTGGCACATACACTGTTACTATAAAAACAGCCAATAAATGTAGTTTTGATACAGTCACCAAGCAAATTTGCATTGAACCCGCTCTTGTTCCTACTTTTACAATAGATACTGCTGCAGCTTGTAGTCCCCAAGGCGTGGCAACAACGAATACCACAAGCACTGTGGGTGCTTGTACAACAGCAACCTACCAATGGACTGTTACTTATACTGCTGCAAATTGTGGAACTACTCCAGCAACTTGGACTTATACTGGAGGAACATCAGCAACATCTGTTAGTCCTTCATTTAATTTTGTTACAGCCGGAACATATTCGATTACTCTTGCGGCCACTAATTCTTGCGGCACAGTAACTTCTCCCGCGCAAACGATAACAATCAAAAAACCACCAACAGTTTCGATAAATACAATTGCTACCGCTTGCGGTGCAATGACGATCTCGCCAACAGCAACTGTAAATAGCTGTGCACCTGCTTCAAGTACCTTACAATATGCATGGAGTTTCCCAGGAGGATCACCAGCGATCGCTACCACCGCAAACCCAGGAACAATAACCTATGCAACTACTGGAAATTATACTGTATCATTGTCTGTTACCAACGAATGTGGTAGCACGATAGCAACCGACCAAAATATTACCTTAAAACCAATACCAACTTTAGCTAATTCGCCATTAACACAAACCATCTGCTCGGGTAGTGCTACTACATTAGTACAGCTTACCTCCACTCCTATTGGTGCTACTTATACTTGGACAGCAACAGCTACATCTGGAATTACTGGGTTTAGCACTTCTGGAACAAGCACTATTCCTACGCAAACCATTACGACCACAAATACCAATCCAGGTACCGTAACCTATAAAATAACCCCTAGCCTAAATGGTTGTATTGGGACGCCTACTGACTACGTAATTACGGTAAATCCAGCACCTACAATTACTGTACAGCCCACAGCTAGCACAATTTGTTTAGGCGGAACTCTCACTGCATTATCCTTTACAATAAGTGGTACCACTGGTACACCAACCTATCAATGGTTTTCAAACAGCTCTACCAACACCTCTACAGGAACGGCATTAAGTGGTGAAACAAACCCTACTTTTAGCCCACCAACTACAGCTCTTGGAACTGTATATTACTATTGTGAAATTACTTTTACTTCTGGAGGATGCTCTTCGATAAAAACAAATGCTACCGCAGTTATCATACAACCCAATATCACAATAAGCAATCAACCTACACCTACGCAAAACCTTTGCGTTGGCGGAACGATTCCTACCGCATTAAGCATTACAACCACTGGGGGAACAGGAACTTTAAGCTATCAATGGTACTCTAGTACGACTAATTCAAATACAGGAGGAACGGCTATTCCTAGTGCCACTACTGCTAGTTATACACCGTCAGCTTTTAATACCGAAGGCATTTACTATTTTTATGTAATGGTTAGCCGTAATGGAAATGGTTGTACACCAATAACTAGTGATGTGGCAGAAATCAATGTTTATGCAGATCCCACTCTAAGTACCCAACCAATCGCTTCACAATCATTATGTCAAGGAGCTGTACCTACTAACTTAGAAGTTGTTGCTACAGGAGGAAATGGTTCGTATAGCTACCAATGGTATTCACATACCACAAATTCAAACTCTGGAGGAACTATAATTTCAGGTGCAACTAGTGCCACTTACACACCACCAACTACTACTGTTGGAACCAAATATTATTATGCTATAATCAAACAAACTACTTTGGGATGCCAAGTTAATAGTGAGGTTGCATCTGTTACAATTATAATAGCTCCAACCATTACAAGCCAACCTGCTTCAAGTACCGTTTGTCAAGGAGGATCACCAACTGCCTTATCGGTTTCCTATGCAAACGGACTTGGAACTCCTACTTACCAATGGTTTATGAATGCTAGCAATACTACTACTGGTGCAATAGCAGTTTTGGGCGCAACAAACGCCAGTTTCACACCAACTGCTTCGGCGGTAGGAATCACTTATTATTATTGTTTGATTACATTGCCATCAGGAGGCTGCTCTAGTTTAACATCCAATATAGCTGCTGTTACAATTACCACTGGAATCACAATAAACAATCAACCTACACCTACGCAAAACCTATGTGTAGGCGGAACGATCCCTACCCCATTAAGCGTTACAACAACGGGAGGAACAGGAACTTTTAGCTATCAATGGTACTCCAATACAACGAATTCTAATGCAGGTGGATCAGCCATTTCTAATGCTACGAACGTCAGTTATACTCCAGCCGTTTTTACAACTGCAGGAAATTATTACTATTATGTGATGGTGAGTCCTAATGGAAGTGGTTGCGCGCCAATAGCAAGTTCGCCAGCTGAGATTATAGTAGTAAACGACCCTATGGTAAGTACACAACCATTAGCTACCCAATCATTATGTCAGGGATCTAGTCCTACTGTTTTATCTGTAGCTATTACAGGTGGTTTAGGAACGGTAAGTTACCAATGGTACTCCAATACTAGTAATTCAAATTTAGGAGGAACAGCCATAACTAGTGAAACCAATGCTAGTTTCACACCGCCAACTTCCACGGTTAAAACAAGCTACTACTATGCTACCGTTACCCAATCTGGAATTGCTTGTTCAACCAAAAGTAACGTGGCGCAGGTTATCGTAAATTTGGCGCCAAGCTTACTGACACAACCACAATCAAGGACAGCTTGTTTAGGTCAAACGCTTCCTGCCTTAAGTGTTAGTTATCAAAATGGAGCTGGAACACCTACTTACCAATGGTTTTCAAATACCAGCAATAGTACTACTGGCGGAACAGCCGTATCTGGGGCAACAAATACTACTTATACTCCTTTGAGTACTACAATAGGAACATTATATTATTACTGCGAAATTACTTTTGCAACAGCAGGTTGTTCTTTATTAGTTTCCAATGCTGCGGCAATTGTGATTCTACCCTACCCCGTAATTACAAATAAATCTGCAACAATATGCAGCGGCACTCGTTTTACCATTATTCCCGATAATTTATCTGGAGATACTGTACCAGTGGGCACTGCCTATATATGGACTACGCCAACAAGCTCCCCTGCAACTGTGATTACGGGTGCAATGGCACAAAACACACCCACACCCACAATCGAACAAATATTAGTTAATTCGTCTTTATCACCTGCAACGGTCACTTATACGATTACCCCAATATCAGGAATTTGTACTGGTACTCCTTTTACGATTGTTGTTACTGTAAATCCTTCCATTACAACAACAAATACGCTAATAAATAGTAGCTGTTTTGGAGCCAATAATGGCGCCATTCAAGTGAATACTGCCGGCGGAATTCCTTTTACCTCAGGGGCTAACTATCTTTATAGTTGGTCAGGACCTAATGGTTTTACCTCCTCTTTAAATGCTATTTCAAATTTGGCACCCGGTAATTATGCGCTTTCCATTACAGATAACGGTGGTTGTCCTATTACTAAAGACTATACAGTCACAGAACCTAATGACATTATCATAACGACTGATATTCATAAAAACAGTAGTTGTTTTAACGCCAATGACGGTCAAATTGCCATAACCGTTTCAGGCGGAACTTTAAATTACAGTTACAATTGGACCAAAGACGGACTTCCATTTTCAACCAATGAAGATCTATCTAATCTAGCGTATGGAAACTATACTGTTTCAGTTGTAGATGCTAAAAATTGTGGGCCAAAAACAGCTTCCTTTACAATAACTCAGCCACAACTATTAGTTGTAAGCGTAGCATCTAAAACAGATATATTGTGTTTTGGAGGCGCAACAGGTGCCATCGCTATAAGTGTTACAGGAGGAATAGCACCTTACCGTTATACCTGGACGGGGCCAAATGGTTTTACTAGTAGTCTGCCTAATTTAACGGCAATAGCGGCCGGTACTTACAGTCTGGTTCTAACAGATGATTTAGGGTGTCAAAAAACACTGTCGGTCTCACTCACGCAACCCACAGCCATCACTATTAGTGCCACAACAACCCCTATCATCTGCTATGGAAATAATGACGCTACCATTAGCATTGCGGTTTCTGGTGGTATCGCACCCTATGACGTTACATGGAATACACTAGCAACTGGTAATTATCAAGATAACCTTTCACCTGGAGATTATACAGTTACGGTTACAGATGCCTCAAATTGCACTAAATATTTGACAATAAACATCGCTGATGCCCCGTTGTACAAAATAGATCCTATTGTTAAAAACGTGCGCTGTTTTGGAGAACAAAATGGTAGCATTAACTTGTATTTAGTAGGTGGGATTGCTCCCGTAAAAATAATTTGGGATGATAACGCTACCGCTGGAACGATCAGAAATAATTTACGCGCAGGAAGCTATACTGTAACAATTGTTGACAGCAAGCCTTGCACCATCAAGCGAACTTTTTATATTATTGAACCTCAAGCACTAGCTACTTCGGGTACTATCACACATGCCTTAGATTGTACTAATGTTAACAGTGGTGCTATCGCACTAACTGTAACTGGTGGTACTGCACCTTATACCTATAATTGGTCCAACGGTGCTATTACAAAGGACCTAGTAAATACTCCCGCCGGCAATTATTTAGTTACTGTGGTTGATACTAATGGCTGTTCAACAGAAGCAGTTTTTAGTATTAATAGACCTCCAGCTATTGTAACGAAAGTGGTTACCAAAACTGATTTTGACTGCGACAATAAATACATCAAACAAAATTTTGTTGCTCAGGTCACTGGTGGTGTACCACCTTATCAACTCGTTTGGTCTAGTGGAACGGTGAGCGGTCCTAATAATGAGATTATGAACACATCCCAAAGCGGGAGCGTAATTCTATATGTAACAGATGCTGTAGGCTGTAAATCAAATTACTCCTTTAATGTCGAGCTCAAAAACCTTGGAACACCATCATATAGCACGAGTTCATACGCATCCAGTACTTACGGTAATTATTCGATAAATGATCCCATACAATTCACCAATACCGCTGATGGAGATTATGTGAGTATGATTTGGGATTTTGGAGATGGTACTTTTTCGACTGAATTAAATCCAATACACACGTATAATATTGCAAAAGACTATGTGGTAACACAAACGGTGACCTATCCTTATGGCTGTGTTTATGTACATAAAACGACATTAACAGTTGGCAAAGGATACATTCTCGTAGTACCCAATGCTTTCACTCCTAATGGAGATAACCTCAATGATACTTTTAGGCCAGTAACCAAAGGATTGAAAAACATTCGATTAGACATCTATGACACTTGGGGCTCTTTGATTTACTCAGAAACTGCAGACGTAATTAGAGGTTGGGACGCATTAATAAAAGGATACAAAGCTGAAAATGGAAATTATTTCTGTAAGGTAAGTGGCCAAACATTTTATGGAACCATCGTCAATGAAAATCATCCTTTTGTATTAATAAAATAGCACTCAGAAAATGAAAATTAAATTTATTATATGCATACTGATCAGTTCTTTCTGTAGTATCACCGTTCATGCTCAGGATCCTATATTTACGCAATATTTTTTGATCCCAGAATCTTTAAATCCAGCTTTTACAGGAACCTTAGTAACAGGCTATACTGGGCTCATACACCGCTCACAATGGCCCAATGAAAGCCGAAGAATCGATACGGATTATGCTTTTATTAATGGTCCTATTGGTCCGGAAAGAAATATGGGTATAGGGCTTACGGTTTTAAACCAACGCGAAGTATTTACAGACTATAATTATATACAAATCAACGGAGTGTATTCGTACAATGTGAATCTTAATAATGACTGGCGCCTTCGATTGGGAATCGAAGCAGGATACGGAACTAAAAATTACAATTTTAGCAATCTTCTTCTAGAGGATCAAATTAATTACAATGATGGTTCAGTTAGTGGCGGAACTATTGACCCTAGTATTAGGAATGCAAATGATAAAATTAATTTTCTAGATATTAGTTCAGGACTGTTGCTGTATAGCGATAAAGCTTGGCTTGGTGCCTCGTTAAAACATTTAAACAAACCTAATATAGCTTTTACGACAAATGGTACAGTTCCCTTAGACCTTTTCTTGAGTATTCATTCTGGATATTCGATCAGTCTTGAGGATGCTAATTTAAATTTCTTTCCGGATGAGACCAATTTATTATTGACGGGAAATTACATACGTCAAGGGCAATACAATCGATTAAATTTTGGTACCGCACTAGATATAAATCCTTTCATTTTAGGAGTTATGGCATCGACCAACCCCGAAGGAAAAAGCAGTAACAGTCACTTTTTGACTTCGATAAATATGATTGGTTCTATTCAAATAAATCGCTTTATTTTCGCCTACTCCTATGATCTCAATACTTCAAAAATAGGGAATACACAAGGAGTTCATGAACTATCCTTAACTTGGCAAATAGGTCGCGGTTGCCCGAGTTGTGAGAACTTTTTGGTAAAAAAACCTTGGGGTAGAAATTATTAACAAACAAGCTACAACTGCCATGTATATTATTGTAGATAAAAACAGTTTCCTTAATTAAATCTATAGAGGTGTAAAGTTATGTACTTATTTTAATTATTTGTAATCCAATGTGTTTATGCTTCATCATCTTAATAATTA
>NZ_JACRUK010000053.1 GCF_014305155.1 Flavobacterium muglaense | reverse complement strand
AATTGAAGACTAGCAACCGTGCAGACTTTAAGTCTGCTAACCAAATCTATGGACTTTCAGTCCATAGTGGTTTAGTTCAAAAGAAGGTAGTTTAAGTGGCGTTTTAATTCCGCCTTTATTGTTTATTTCGTTTGTTGAGAATGCTGTAAAACACAATAATGATTCAGCTAAATCATCCTTTGTAAATTTATTTTTTGAAGTTAGTAATAACGAACTTTTTTTCAAATGCATTAACTCAAAACCTGTTTTAAAAGCTGTAAATAGTGGTATAGGAGGTTTAGGATTGGTAAATATTAAAAGAAGATTAGAATTGCTGTTTCCATTATCTCATGGTATAAAAATAGAGGATAGTCAAGAAAGATATTGTATAACTTTAAGTATAAAATTATGAACTGTATTATAGTAGATGATGAGCCGTTAGCAAGAGAAGCCATTCAAATGTTAATTGATCAAACTGATAACTTAGACTTGATAGGGTCATTTAATAGTCCATATTCAGCGACCGATTTCTTGCTAAATAATGAAGTTAATTTACTATTTCTCGATATTAAAATGCCTGGAATAAATGGGATTGAATTTGCCAAAACTATTCCAAAAGAAACGTTTGTGATTTTTACCACTGCATTTTCTGAATTTGCTTCTGATAGTTATGAAGTTGATGCGATTGATTATTTGATAAAACCAGTAAAATTAGAGCGTTTTCAAAAAGGTGTCGATAAAGCACAGGCATTTTACAAATTATTCAGTGCTGATTATGCTAATAATAATATTGAAACTATCATTGATGATTATTTTTTTATAAAAGCCGATAGAAAAATAGTTAAAATTCACTTTAACGACACCCTTTTTATTGAAGGATTAAAGGATTATGTAGTTATGCACACAGAAAATCAAAAAGTGATTACTGCGATGAATATTAAAACAATTCATGATCAATTACCTAAAAATATGTTTGTGAGAGTTAGCAAGTCCTATGTTATCAATGCAAAAAAAATAGATTCTGTTGATAATAATACAGTATATATAGGGAAAAATGAAATCCCTATAGGAAATATTTACAGGGATTTCTTTTTTAATGAATTTGTGACTAAAAAGATATTGAGTAGATAGCTTTAGCTTGATTTAATATCGAATTTTGATGTTCTAATGATATAAACTTGTTTCTCAAAATTTGCATATCCTCACTTATTTTTCTATCCAAACTTTTGCGTAGAGTTGAGTAGTTCTCAAATTTTTATGCCTTAGCATTTTGCGCCCGCTTTCTATGAGAACGCCGTTTGTAAGTGTTACATTCGTTGCAAAAGTATGACTATGTGAAAAGTTAATTCTTTTTCAATCTCGCAAACGCCCGCAATTTCCTTTAGAAAGGCATTTTTTTTTTTGATTTGTCAATATTAGAAGTAGCTCGACAAACTATGGCGGTTAACTAATTATTGCGGGATGGGACACGGATTAAACGGATTGACTTCTCTCGACTGCGCCCGAGATGACAAAAATACGGGGATTGAAACGGATTTTTAGTGCTGAAACTGCGGAACTGCGCTAACGATGAGGTGATTTACATGTGTCGTCGGGATCCTGTGCTGGGCTGTAAACAAGGTATCGTATTTAGTCCTACATTTGCTTACTAATAAACATCATAAATGACTACATCTACACAAAATTGCGAAAACTTATTTTTAGATAATTCGGATTCAAGTTTAACAGCAATGGAACAAAAATCAAAGGAATTAAAAATAAGAGGTGTTGGTATAATTGCCTTTTTGGAAGATGGAAAAGAAAATTGGGTTTCTAAAATGAAAGTTATGGGAGCTTTAAAAAATGAGAAAGTCAATTTTTTGGCAGTGGCTTATTCTAAAGCTGGCGAAATGGTGGATACACTCAAAAACAGTGGTACTTCTGATAGAACACCTTTATTGGGCGAGTTTAATTTTCTTGGCGGACTGATCGAAAAAGTAAATAATGGCTATGTTTTAGTCGTTTTCTCGGGAGCTACTGGCGAAGAAGATACCGTTGTTGCGGAAGTTGGGTTGGAATTTATTCTTAGTAAATTAAAATAATTCTTTTTCCATTTGAAATTAATGGGAACGTACTATACTAAAGGATTCGTGTGTCAGCGGGGGGAATGGAACGCGGATTAAGTAATCAAAAAAGCTACAAAGTTTGTCATTCCGTAGGAATCTCAGATGGTGTGAGTTGCTTGTGTGAGACGCTTTCAGCGTGACAATATTGGGGTTGTTTGTGTGAAAATAAATTAGGAGTTAGCGTGAGTTGCTTGTGTGAGACGCTTTCAGCGTGACAATATTGGGGTTGTTTGTGTGAAAATAAATTAGGAGTTAGTGTGAGTTGCTTGTGTGAGACGCTTTCAGTGTGGAAAAATTTTGGTGAAGCTGGGTGGAATAGTATTTCGCACCACAATACTGCGTGAAGGATAGTAGTGGAAATCCTTTTTATGATGGAGCGGTAGCGGAATTATAAAAAGATTGCAACGAATAGCCTGACTGCCTTTTTTGGGCAGGCACGCCCTAATTGTTATTTTAGGGTTAAAAGGCGGCGCTTTTGAGAGAATTTGGACGATTAAAAACTTGGAACTTTAAACCTTAAACTTTAAACAAAAATTTTGTATTTTTGCACTCCAATAAAAGGACTAAGATTATGTTAGATAGACTTCAAATAGTAAAACAACGTTTCGATGAGATATCGGATTTGATTATTCAGCCGGATGTAATCTCTGATCAAAAGCGTTATGTGCAATTGAATAAAGAATATAAAGACCTGAAAGCATTGGCTGAAAAGAGAGACGAATACGTGCTTTTGATGGCTAATATTGAAGAGGCAAACGAAATAATTACGGACAATAGTGATGCAGATATGACCGAAATGGCCAAGATGCAACTAGACGAAGCGAAAGAAAGATTACCAGAACTTGAGGAGGAAATTAAGTTTATGTTGATTCCGAAAGATCCAGAAGATGCTAAGAATGTGATGGTGGAAATTCGTGCCGGAACAGGTGGAGATGAAGCAAGTATTTTTGCAGGAGATTTATTCCGCATGTATACTAAGTACTGTGAAAACAGAGGTTGGAGAACATCGGTAGTGGATATGAATGAAGGTACATCTGGAGGTTTTAAAGAGGTGATCTTTGAAGTAACTGGAGAAGATGTTTATGGTACGTTGAAGTTTGAAGCGGGTGTTCACCGTGTGCAGCGTGTGCCGCAAACGGAAACACAAGGTCGTGTGCATACATCAGCAGCAACGGTTATGGTATTGCCAGAGGCAGAAGAGTTTGATGTACAAATTGATATGAATGATGTGCGTGTGGATTTCTTTTGTTCGTCAGGACCTGGTGGACAATCCGTAAATACAACGAAATCGGCGGTGCGTTTAACACATATTCCTACGGGATTAGTGGCGCAATGTCAGGATCAAAAATCACAACATAAAAATAAAGATAAAGCGTTTATTGTATTGCGTTCTCGTTTATACGAACAGGAATTAGCCAAGAAACAAGCCGAAGATGCTACTACACGTACATCACAGGTGAGTTCAGGTGACCGTTCGGCTAAGATTCGTACCTACAATTATGCGCAAGGTCGTGTTACAGATCATAGAGTTGGTTTGACTTTATATGATTTAGGAAATATTATGAATGGTGATATTCAGAAAATTGTTGAAGAACTAGCCTTAGTAAACAATATGGAGAAACTGAAAGAAGCTAGCGAAGTTTTTTAAAAATAAGATAATCAGACTGATAGGATTGTGTTTTTATAATTGTAATTCTAGAATGTTTGTTGTAAATAGTAAAACGGCCATACTAATTGTTTTTAGTGTGGCTTTTTTATTGGATTGTTTTTAAATTGTTATAAAATGAGTTTTAATAAAGAATTTGTAGAAATAAACCTTATTTTTGCACAGATTTTAGAAGGATTTTGATTTTAAAGCACAACGTTTAATTAGATTATATTATGAAAAAGAATTTACTAGCCTTAGTAGCTTTTGCAAGTTTTGTTTCGGCAAATGCGCAGTCTTACCTTGGATACACTCATGACAATTATGCAGGTGTACAAAGTGTGTTGTTTAATCCAGCGTCTATTGTTGACTCTCGTTTTAAGACAGATATTAATTTGTTCTCGATAAGTACATTAGCAACAAATGATGCTTATGGAGTGAATTTATTAGATGCATTTAAAAGTGGATATGATTTTGAAACACAAGCAAATAAGTCATTGGCTTTGAGTAATAATGCAGCCTTTAATACAGATGTTATGGGGCCTTCTTTCATGTTTAACATTGCGCCAAAGCATTCTCTTGCAATTTTCACAAGAGCTAGAGCAACGGTTAATGTTTTGAATGTAAACGGAAATGTTATTGACGAATTATCAAAAGATAATACTAATAATTTTGATTACAGTATTGGAAGTCCAAACGCTGTTGGGAATTCATGGGGAGAGCTAGGGCTTTCTTACGCAGCAGTTTTATATCAAAACGGTGCTCACTTTTTAAAAGGTGGGGTTACTGCTAAATATTTACAAGGTGTTGCTAACTATCATTTTCAAGCGAATGGGGTACAATTGAAATATGTAGAGAATACAATAAATCCGCAAAACAGCCAGTATACAAGTACAGGTACTGCAGTTTACGGCTCTAGTCAGGATTTTAACGTTGATAGTGATGTTAAAGTAGATAGTAATTCAAAGGGATATGGTTTTGATCTGGGTTTGGTTTACGAGTGGAGACCAGATTATGAGTCGTCAAGATCAGATCTTAATAACTTAAAATACGTAAATAAATACAAATTGCGTTTTGGAGTTTCGGTTACGGATATAGGAAGTATGACTTATGATAAAGGAGTTCGTAATGCTTATAATTTGAACAAAACAATTACTCAAAATGATGTTGACGCTGCTGATGATTTTGATCAGTTTTTAAAAGATAATTATGCTGCGACTCCAGTTAATGGAACAGTAAAATCATACTTACCAACTGCTTTACATGCAGATGTTGACTGGAATATTCATAATAAATTTTACTTGAACTTAAATGGAGATTTTAGTGTAGTAGATAAAAATAAATTGAATCAAAATAGTATTGCTGATCGTGTAAGCATTACGCCTCGTTACGAGTCAAGATGGTTTAGTTTTTACCTGCCAGTTTCGTACATGGATTACAATAAGCAAGCACAAGTGGGTGTAGGTTTACGCACTGGAATTTTCTTTATTGGATCCGGTTCTGCTGTTACCAATTTAATTTCGAATAACTCAAGAGCAGTAGATTTCCATTTAGGAATGAAAATACCTGTTTATCAAAAAAAAAAGAGAGTTGCTGCGGAAGATAATATCGAACCAGCACCAATAGCTATAGCTGCTCCTGATGTAGATACTGACGGTGATGGTGTTGCTGATAAAAATGATGCTTGTGTGGATGTAGCTGGACCTGCTGACAACAAAGGTTGTCCTTATGCTGATACGGATAAAGATGGCACTATTGATAAAGACGATAAATGTCCAACGGTAGCTGGACCAAAAGAAAATAACGGTTGTCCATGGGCTGATACTGATGGTGATGGAATTGCTGATAAAGATGACAAATGTCCTACTGTAAAAGGTACAGCGGCTAATAAAGGTTGTCCAGAGGTTACTGCTGAGGTAATCAAGCAATTGAATAATTTTTCTAAAGCAATTTTATTTAACTCAGGAAAAGCAACTATTAGACCAGAATCTAATGTGAAATTAGAAGAAATTGTAAAAGTAATGAGTAGTTATAGTGCTGCTAACTTCACACTAGAAGGATATACTGATAGTACAGGATCGGCGGTGAAAAATTTACAATTATCGAAAGAAAGAGCTGCGGCTGTAAAAGCGTATTTGATTGCAAAAGGAATCAGTGCAGACAGACTTTCATCAGAAGGATATGGTGTTGTTAAGCCAATTGCATCTAATAAAACAGAAGCGGGAAGAGCTCAAAACAGAAGAGTTGAAATTTTGTTGGCTAAATAATTAGTTCAATTTTTTAAGGTTATAAATAAAATGAGGTCTGAAAAGGCCTCATTTTTTGTTTTAAATCAATCGGTAAATAAGGTTTGTGCCAAAGGGCAATGCAGTCTAATCTTATTTTATCAACTCGAGCGGAGTCGAGATGCAACAATGGTTCTCGACTGCGCTCGAACTGACATTTGGACCATTTTATAAATAGGATTGGAACTAATCAATTGGTACATTTTTTCAGTAATAAAAGATATATACAAATTAATTGAAATCTAGTTTGTAAATTTGCCAAACAACCCAACTACAAATGACTACAGAACAACTTTACAATCAAATTCAAGAAAAAAAATCATTTCTATGCGTAGGCCTAGACGTCGATTTAAATAAAATACCAAAACATTTATTAGCACTTGAAGATCCTATTTTTGAGTTCAACAAAGCGATAATTGACGCGACACATGATTTATGTGTGGCCTATAAGCCTAATATTGCTTTCTTTGAAGCTTACGGAATGAAAGGATGGTTGGCTTTGCAAAAAACGATCAATTACATCAACGATAATTATCCAAATATTTTTACGATTGCCGATGCAAAACGTGGGGATATTGGCAATACATCGTCTATGTATGCCAAAGCTTTTTTCGAAGATTTAAACTTTGATAGTGTGACTGTTGCTCCGTATATGGGGAAAGATTCAGTAGAGCCATTTTTAGCTTTCGAAAATAAACATACCATCATGCTTGCCTTAACTTCTAACGAAGGGGCATTTGATTTTCAAACTCTTTTAGTAGACGGAAAAGAATTGTACAAACAGGTATTAGAAACATCTAAATCTTGGAAGAATAGCGAAAACTTAATGTATGTTGTAGGTGCTACAAAAGCCGAATATTTTACTGAAGTGCGCAAAATTGTTCCCGATAGTTTTTTACTAGTTCCTGGAGTAGGAGCACAAGGAGGAAGCTTGGCAGAAGTATGTAAATACGGAATGAACGATAAAGTAGGCTTGTTGATTAACTCATCAAGAGGAATCATCTACGCATCAACAGGAACTGATTACGCCGAAAAAGCAAGAGAAGAAGCGTTGAAAATGCAGCAGGAAATGAGCGGGATTGTTAGTTTAAAGTTTAAGGTTTAAAGTTGGCTCAGTTTGTTGGTGATTTGTTTAAAGTTTAAAGTTTTGCATTGTCTATAAAACATTGTGAACAAAATAAATCTTAGCTTTTCTTAATTCCTTAATGATCTGATTTTTTAAATATTAAGAAATTAAGCTTCATTAAGCTTGTGTCTAGCTTTTAAACTTAAAACAAGAAAACTTTGTGTAAAACCTAGCGGCCTTTGTGGTTAAACAAAAAAAACTTAATTTTTCTTAATCTCTTAATGGTTAGAAAAAAAACTTAGCGGTTAAACTTTTTAAACCTTAAACTAAATTTTTCAAACTTGAAACAAATTTCATTCACTGATCAACTCGGAACAGAACATACTTTTGAAAATTCGCCTAAGCGAATCATTTCTCTTGTGCCATCACAAACCGAATTGTTATATGACTTAGGACAAGAAGCTAAGATTGTTGGGATAACCAAGTTTTGTGTGCATCCCTATCATTTTAAGTCAACAAAGAAAAGTGTGGGCGGTACTAAGAAGGTTAATTATCGAAAGATAAAAGAATTGCAACCCGATATTATCATTTGCAATAAAGAAGAGAATACCCAAGAAATGGTGGAGCGATTACGTGAAATTTGTCCGGTTTGGGTGACGAATATCATTACCGTAGAAGATAATTTTCAAATGATAACTGATTTTGGTCAGCTATTCAATTGTAGAACCGAGGCGAATAAGTGGAATGATAAATTGGCTTTTGCCTTGAGCGATTTTAAAAATTTCGTCAAGGATATTCCGGTGAAGAAAGTGGCTTATTTCATCTGGAAAAAACCATATATGGTTGCGGGTTCAGATAATTTTATAAATGAATTATTGAAGCTCAATCATTTTGAAAACATATACGATACTAAAGGACGTTATCCCGAAGTGGCAATCGAAGAAATCGTTGAAGAAGGGGATCCTGATTTTATTTTTCTATCCTCAGAACCGTACCCATTTAAAAAAGAAGACGGTTACGAAATAAGTAACTACACAGATAAAGCACAAACGGTTTTAGTAGATGGCGAAATGTTTTCGTGGTACGGCAGCCGCTTGTTAAAAGCATTTACTTACTTTAAAATGTTGCATCGCAATATAGGTAACTAGTTTTTTTTGCTTTTGCAAAAGTGATAATCTCCTTTTTAGGAATATAAAAAAAACCATTTAGAGATTAAGAACATTAAGACTACTGCTTAATGAAACTTAATCTCTAAATGGTTTGCCATTTTAGAGTATATTGGTTGTTAAAACACGAATTCTAAAGTGGTGTAAAACGTTCTATTGTCTGAGGGAATAATACCTGGTCCAGGATATCCAGTAGCTCTACGGGTAAAATAACTGTTGTTTGTAAAATTAGTTATACCAGCTTCCAGTTTCCATTTGTTCCATTTGTAAGAGCAAGAAACATCAGCTACATAGTATGCAGGAATAGTTCCTGAAATTCCTGTAAAAACATTGTTTGAATTATTACTACTTGCGCTTGAAAGTTGCGATGATACATAAGTAAATTGAACACTTGAAATAAAGTTTTTATAACCTACAGTAGTTCCTGTTTTAATATTGTATAACGGCACAAACTCTACTTTATCCCCTTTTTTAATTGTTGGAATGTCAGATCTTAAATAGTTAGATCCTGTAACAGCCGAGTTTGTAAATAAATTCCAACTAAAGTTTTCCTTTTCTTCAAAATAAGTTTTAGCAATATTCCAGTCTAACAGCGTTTCAAAACCGTAGGTTAGTGCTGTACCTGTGTTGGCTCTAATTTTTACAATTTGATTAGAAGAGTTGGTACTGTCGTAATCACCTATTTTATCATTGTAGTAGAGTCCGAAAATACTAGTATCAAATGAAAGTTTGTTGCCAATGCGGCCTCTTAATCCAATGTCAGAGGTGTACCCTTTTTCATCGGTAATATTTTCGTCTATTTTTTGGCTAGGATTTACAGTACGGATGTCACTAAAAGTAACAGATCTATAATTTTGTGAAAGATTTCCGTAGAATTCTATTCCGTTTTTAGGTTTGTAACTCAAGCCCACTCCTAGTAAAAGTAGGTTTCGATCTTTAACCGTGTTTTCAGATTGCGTTTTATCAAGAATAACGTTTCCTGCTAAATCGCGATTGATTACGCGATAAGAACCATTGGCTTGTGTTCTAATTTTTTCTATCCTAAATCCAGGAGTGATCGTGAAATTAGAATTAAGTTTGAAAATGTTTTCACCAAAAACGGCTAAGTTCAAATTAGGGAAAGTGAAATCTGATTGGTCTTTGTAGAATGGAAATTCATCAATTGCTATATTAAAATTGGCATCACTACCAGAACTGCCTGGGCCTTGCTGTTGTGAGTTTTTTGATTGATAGTATTTGGCTCCAATTAAAAAAGCACTCTTTTGTTGACCAATAAAATATCTTTTTAAGTATCGTGCTTCGGCACCCCAGTTTACAAAATTACCAATGATTAAATCACGATCAGCCATAGGATCCGGAGTCGTAATTCTGTTGTCTCGAAAACCTAAGGCTTTTCTGCTGGCGTCCAATCCAAAAAGTTGTAATGAAAAATCCGAATCTTCATTAAACTTGTGCTTCAAGCGCAACGCAAATAGATTCCAATTTACTGCAAACCAGTTTCGAGTTCTATTGCTCTGTCTCGGGTTTTCATTAAATTGTTCATCCGTTAATCCTCCTGGCTGTTGTGCTAGGTAATTATAGAAGGTATAATCAAAATGTAGGGACGTTTTGTCGTTAAACTTGTAATTCAAATTAGCAAAATAGTTTTTGCTTTCAAAATCGGAGTTGGGTCTGTAACCGTTTCCTTTCTTGTAGTTTAAAAAAGTATAATAGCTAAACTTACCATTTGTTCCGCTAATTGAAGTGAAATTAGTGAACAATCCGTATGAACCAATTGTGTTTCTAGTTGTGAATTCAAACGGTTTTGTTGTAGGTGTTTTTACCTTAAAATTAATCAAACCACCAAATTGTGTTCCGTATTGTAAAGAAGCAGCACCGCGAATGACTTGGATTTCTTCTAAAGCTTCGGTGGGAGTAGCGTAGTAACTTTCGGGGTAACCCAAAACATCTGCGCTAATGTCATAGCCATTTTGGCGTGTATTGAAATTAGCAGTTCGGTTGGGGTTTAATCCACGGCCACCAATACTTAACTGCAAACCACCATCGGAGCTTTCGTTGATCGTTAAGCCAACAACTTGAGCAAATATTTGTCTCGCATTATTGGTTGCCTTATTAGCAGTCAATTTACTTATGTTGACTACCTCTGTTTTTTTACCAGCGTAGATAGCGGTTTCTTCAATATCATTTAACTTATGAATAGCTTGTAGTTTATCATTTTGTTTTCGAATGATAACTTCAGAAAGGTTGTTGATTTTAGTAAGTACAATCGTTACCGTACTTGCGGTGGTAATACTGTTTTGTTCGACAATACTGTATCCTTCTTTGAAAAAAACAAAATCAAAGCTTCCAGATTTTTTTTCGTTGATTTCAAATGCACCATTACCATCTGTAAACGATTTGGTGTTAGTTGACTTATTGTATATTTCTACTTTAGCCAGTTTTTTTCCATTTCCATCAGTCACCACGCCCGAAATTTTATTTTGAGCGAATGTAAGTAGTGGAAGTATTAAAAATAGAATTAGACTAAAATCCTTTAATTTCATCATTAAAGGGTAGAATCCATGTTTTGTGTTTGAAACTTTCATTTTCTTTGGCTAAATTTATTTTTGAATCTATATATTTCTGGCTTAATCGCCCGTTGAGTGCTACGTAGCTTTCTACATAAACTTCGGGATCATTGACGCCTTGTTGTTGGTAATAATTGTGCAAATGGTGTGCGTATTCTAAAATAAAATCAGGTTGAAACGCCATTTGTTTTTCTTGAAAAGCGGTCAAAAAATGGCTGTTATTAATTCTGACTTCTTCATGAGTTGTCGCATCTTTAACGGTAAATGTAGCGTATCCTGCTTTTTCCATTAGCATAACGCGCCAAGAGAAACGGAAACCTTCCTCAGTCCAAAATAATTCATTTGGATAGCATAAATATCTAAAAGGGAATAGCAACTGAAAAGTTACAAAACAGCTGATAAATACAATTTTTATTTGGTAAGAGGTATTGAAATTTGGTACTTTTTCTTTTCCGTTTTCGAATAAAATAATGCTACTTGCAAATATACGAGCAATAAAGTTCAATACCTTTTTGTGAAAACTGGCATCAAAGAAAATCAAGGTACTGATTATCATTACGTATGGAAAAACGCCTATAGGAAATAATATTTTAGTTAAAATGTGAAACACCACAACTAAAATAAAACCGAATAGTCGGGTTCTTTTGTAAAGTAATAAAAATACAATTATGAGATCGTAAATAGCACCGGTCCAACTGAAGGCATAGTGCACCCAGTTTTGATTTAATAGAGGTCCAATTAAAGGAAGGTTGGAATTATTGGGTAGCCAAATTTTAAGAGGCATGGCTTCGATTAGCCAATCAGAATTTAGTTTAGCAAGTCCTGCGTAAAAGTAAACTAGTGCAAGTAATAGTTTGAGTATGTCAATATTCCAAGCTGGTACTTTTTCGAATCGTAGCTTTTCATTTTTATAAGCATCAATTGAAAAGTAACAGTTAGCGGGAAGGAATAAAAGTATAAAACTGATAATTGTGATAAAGTAATAATGGTTTAGGTAGGTGGTTTTATCCATTAACTCAATGTAAGTAAAACTCAAGAAAAAAGTTAGGATTGCCCATTTATACTTATAGCCAATAGCTACAAATAAGGCCGCAATACCGCAAATTAGAAATAGTACGTAAGTATAATTGCCAATAGGTTTTACCCATTCAAAACCATAATAAGTAAAATGAAATTCAGGAGTGATATAAAATTTCTTAATCCATCCATAACTGGCAAAACGAATCAAACTCAAAAGCATCATTAAACCAAACGCTAGCCTATAAAAGGCTAGCGTTGCGGCTGAAGTATATTGTTTGAAATAATTTTGAATCATTATCGGATTGTTGTGTTACAATTAATTCGTTTATTAGCAGTTGGAATTAATCTCCGTCACCATCTACGTAATCAATAGTAATATTTAAAGCTTGCATCATATCTAGTTTAATGTAAACTACGTTTTGTTGTAGCACATCATAAGCAGCAAGCATTTTAGTGTTGTCACTATTTATTTGATTCGAAAAGCTAGCATTTAGAGTTGCAGTTGCAGTTAAAATCGCGCTAAATTGGTTGTTGATGATAGTACTTAATTTTTCACCAGAACGCATTGCATTAACGTAATCTAAATATGATTTTAAACCTTCTCCAGTTGTAGTACTAGAAAAGTGTTTTCCATTAAAAAAGTCTTGCGACGCTTTAATGGCTGTTTCTAGCAATTCTCTTGATACATCGTTTTTATAAAAAGCCTCTACTTTTTCTGGAAATTTCACTCCGGTAGAGAAAACACCTGCAGGAATCCCAATTTTTCCAGAACGTACATTTTTCTCTAAGTTTTTTACAAAATTATTAGTAGTAATGTTTACAGAGCTACTTACAGATGTACCACTATTAGCAATGTAGGTTGCTTTGTATCCTGAATTCCAATCTGCTAAAACAGTATCAGCACTAGATTGTAGTCTTGTTATTACATCTGTTAAGTATTTTTGGTATTTTGTTGCATTAGCATTAGTGCTATAAAATGAAATGATCGAAGTATTTGTAGTTCCTAGTCCGTTGATTAAGTAATCCAAAGCAGGAAATCCTTGTTTGTCAAATTGAGATAACAAAGTCAAGTTGTATCCACCTGCTGAGATATTAGAATCGATGCCAGCCGCATTTGTTGGATACGTATTAGCACTTTCTTTTAAGTTTATTTCTTCGGATTTTCCAAAACTATAAATAGCAACGTATTGGTATGCTTTGTACGCCTCTAACCAAGATGTTCTTAATGTAAGTAAGTTAGCTTCTGATGGCGTTGCATTGAAAGTAGCGCTGTTTGTAGCAAGTACTTTTAATTTAGCTTGATAGTTGGTATAACTTGGAATGATAATGTTCTCAGACCAATTGGTTAATAGTACTTTACGATCGTAGTTACTACCACTAGTTGTATCGCCGCTATTGTCACTTGATGAGCAAGCTACAATGGTGCTAACAACGCTAAAAAATATAAATAGTTTCTTCTTCATGTCGACTTCTTTTTTTTGCAAAATTACAAAAGGAATTGTACTTATCTGTATTTATTCTAAATTAATTTACTGTAGCAGCTTGCGCAACAGTGAAGCCAAATTTTGTAGCTATTTGAGCTGAAATAGTATCTAGTTTTGCACCGATTGTATCGATATCCCAGAAACCATTCGTACCAGATACCATTGAAGCTAACATGGCATCAACTTCTGATTTTGTAAAATAAGGGCTGTTTGTTGCTGGATTGTTAGTATATCTCAAAGACATAATGAATCCATAAGCTTCTGATAAGGCATGAAAAGCTTTTGCGCCTTTATCGGTTACTAGTTTTCCTTTCCCTTCTTGAAGGTAGAAAACGGCTCTAACAGCAGGAACCATTGCTAGTTTAGCTTTAATGATGTCAATTTGTGCATCACGAGTCACATAGTCGTTAGCAACAATTGCAGCTCTACCTTTACGGAAAGCCAAGTCGATGTCAGCAGTTAGTGTATTGAAATCCACATCAGCATTAACTTGACCAATGTAGCTAGCCCAAAATTTTGTACCATCTACACCATAAATATAACCGTAAGCTTCATCCCAAGTATGCTCCATTGTAGTGTATGTTTTTCCTGTTTCTACAACTTTGTTGGTATTATTGGTTTTATTAGTACCGTCATCAAGTTTATTTTTACTCAAATAATTATTTACAATTTGATCCATAAAACTAGCTCCCATCATTCCTTTTAAAAGAACTTGTTGAGGCTCTAAACCGTTTGGTGCAAATAATCGTTTGCTTGTTCCGTCTAAGTACGAACCCGTAACACCAGCAGCAGCTATTGTACCTTTACTAGCGTCTTGTGCTAATGTTAATTGTGTTTCAAAGAAAGCTTGAACAGTTGTTTTTTCGGTAATACTTCCACCACCTAAATATAGTTCGAAATAATCTCTTGAAGCCGCAGTTTTGTCTTTAAGTTGTTTTCCAGAAGAGTTTAGTGCATCGGTTGAAAAAGCGTTGTTTGTATTTGAATACATGTTACTCAAAACAGTTTTGTCTGCAAGAGTTCCATTTGTAGCTGCTGTTTTTATGTAATTTCCCATTTCTTCTAGCATAGATAATCTACTGCTTTGTCCGGAGAAATCTACAGTTGTCACACTATTTCTTTCAAATGTGTATGTTGTAGGTACTGTATAGTTAGCTATTGTTGCGTCATTGCTATCGTCACTTGTGCATGAACTCAAGGATAATGTAACAATTGATAAGGCTGTGAAAATTAAATTAGAATATTTCATGATGGTTATTAAGATTAAATAAAAATAATTTCTGCAAATATAAAACGCAATTTAGAATTGGCAAAACTTTGTTTAGATTATTTCTAAATAATATTTAATTGTACTGATTTTGTGGTGATTGCAGGAAGTTTTTTTGAATTCAGGAAAATGAACCGCACTAAATGTACTTTGCTTAGGGGGTTGCTCATGATGAAATCCGAGCTAATTTATTCGAATTCATGCTTTTAAGCAGTTACTTTAAGTTTTTATTTAGAAATAATCTAAATAAAATTTGGATTACAAAAGAAACATCTTACTTTTGCTTAAATTTAATCATTCTAAATAAAATTAACATGAATAAAGTATTATTTAAAACATCAATTGTTGTGCTAATTACAGGTTTTTTTCTAGCCTGTAATAACGATAAAGAAGATGTAGCTACAGTTTCTAAGAAACAAGTGATAGAAAATTATGCAAGTATAGCTTATGCCAATTATAAAAAGGCTTATGATGATGCGGTAATTTTAGAAACGGCAATCAACACATTTACAAACACGCCTACACAGATAAATTTTGACGCTGCCAAATCTAAATGGAAAGAAGCACGAGAAAGTTATGGAACAACAGAGGCATTTCGTTTTGCAAATGGACCAATTGATGATATAAATGGACCAGAAAGTTTGATGAATGCTTGGCCACTTGATGAAAACTATATTGATTATGTTGAAGGAGCAAGTACATCAGGGATAATTAATAACCCAATATTGTTTCCTACTATAGATAAGGCATTTCTAGAAGCGCAAAATGAAAATGGTGGAGAAAAAAACATAAGTGTTGGTTATCACGCAATCGAGTTTTTACTTTGGGGACAAGACTTAACCGCTCCATCTGAGAAAAAAGCCGGTTTACGTCCTTATACGGATTATGTGGTAAATGGTACAGCATCCTATCCTGTACGTAGAGGAGCTTATTTAAAAGTATGTGCTGACTTACTAACGGATCATTTAGATTATATGGTGAATCAATGGAAAGTGGATGGGCCCTATAGAAAGACTTTTCTATCACTAGCCGAAAATACTGCCATAAAAAATATGTATTTAGGAATTACAACTCTTGTATCTGCTGAATTACCTGTAGAACGTATGGATGTAGCGTTAGGAAATGCAGATCAAGAGGATGAGCATTCTTGTTTTAGTGATAATACACATAGAGATATTGCACTTAATTTACAAGGAGTGATCAATGTGTATCAAGGGAAATACGGAACCATTGATGGTGCTTCATTAGAGGATTTAGTGCAGCAGAGCAATGTTGAAGTATATGATAATACAACAGTAGCGATTAATGCTTCTTTGACAAAAGTAGCGGCTATACTTACGCCTTTTGACTTAGCTATTTCTGGAGGATTAAATTCTACCGAAGGCGCCAAAGTGAGAGCAGCTGTCTTGGAACTTAAGAATTTTGGAGCAAATCTATTAGCTGGAGCTTCAAAAATTGGAATTACCGTTAACGGATAGTTGAAATAAGTGTTTAATTTAAAGTGTCCTGTTTAAGGACACTTTTTTTGGTTTATAAAAATGAAGAATAGTTTAAAGATTTTATTGTTAGTTGTTTGTTTTCAGTTTTACAGTTGTAGTGATTCAGACGATAAATATGTTGATTTAGTTGCCGAAGAAGGAGAGCAATATTCAGGAGGTGAAACGACTTTCTTTAATACTACCGAAGAGGCATTTGGTTTTTCGGCACCCAATCTAACTTTTGATGAGCAGAGTGATTTTGGTATTGGGAATTCTTTTTTCAGACAAAGTTGGGTTACGGCTCCCTCATCAACCACTGCAAGAGATGGACTAGGGCCTTTTTTTAATGCTGTATCTTGTTCCAGTTGTCATTTTAAAGATGGTAGAGGTAGAGCACCACTATTTGATGGAGAAACGGCACATGGTTTGTTGTTGCGTTTAAGTATTGCAGGCGTTAATACTAACGGAAGTTCTTTTGCAGACCCAATTTATGGTGGACAAATGCAAGACAATGCCATTTTAGGACAAACATTAAAAGGTAGGTTTAACATTGTTTATCAGGATATTATTGAAACATTGGCTGATGGAACGGTGGTGACTTTAAGGAAACCAACGTATGTATTTAACTCTTTAGGATATGGACCATTAGCCAATGATCTAAAAGTTTCACCAAGAGTGGCAAATCAAATGATTGGTCTGGGATTACTTGAAGCTATTGATGAAAGTACTTTGTTGGCTTTCGCTGATGTAACGGACGTTAATAACGATGGGATTTCAGGAAAAGTAAATTATGTTTATGATGTAGCGACCAACTCGAAAAAGATTGGGAGATTTGGTTGGAAAGCCAATCAGCCAAATGTTCGGCAACAAGTAGCAGCTGCTTTTTCAGGAGATATCGGGATTACATCTAGTTTGTTTCCAAATGAAAATTGCCCACCAGGTGTAGATTGCAACGCTATTGCTAACGGAGGTTCTCCTGAAATTACAGATGCGAATCTAGATAAAGTTGCTTTGTATTCAAGTACTCTAGCGGTGCCGGGTAGAAGAAACTATACAGAACAAAATGTATTGGAAGGTAAAAAAGTATTCGAAACCATTAACTGTACCAGCTGTCATATTCCTAAAATAAAAACAGGGAATACCCATGTTATTACTGCATTGCGCAACCAAACAATACGTCCTTATACCGATTTGTTGTTGCATGATATGGGAATAGGCTTAGCGGATAATGCGCCTGATTTTGAAGCTTCGGGCCTGGAGTGGAGAACGCAGCCTTTATGGGGAATTGGTTTGATTTTTACTGTAAACGGTCATACAAACTTATTACATGACGGAAGGGCTAGAAATGTAACCGAAGCCATTTTGTGGCACGGAGGTGAAGCTGAAAAGGCTAAAAATAGTTTCAAACAATTGACAACTAAGCAAAGGACTCAATTACTAGAATTTATAGATTCGCTCTAGTCGTTTGTGAAGTAAAAAAAAAAGAGATTCTAGTTTTTAGAATCTCTTTTTTTATAAATTGTCTCGTCCTGATACGGTAACTGGGCTATTGCTGTTAAAAACTAGGCTTCACATTCTTCAAGAACTAATTCTTCTTCAGGGATTTCGTTTTTAGGAGTTTTAGCTACTATAAAGTTAGTTTTAGCTAGTTTTTTGTATTCTTCTTGGAGTTTTTCAATTTCATTTTTCTCTTTCAGTAAGCCAATCATAATCGTAATTTTTTTGCAAATTTAGTTTTTTACGGCGGTATTAAATACTTAAAAATTCGTTAAGATTGCGATTTGAAATTAATATAGTATTTTTGCCAAAAAACCGTGATAAGTTATACAATTTATGAAAATAAGAATGCAACTCAAGCTAGTGATAGTCTTGCGGGCAAGCAATGGGTAACTTTTGTACATGGGGCAGGCGGTAGTTCGTCTATTTGGTTCAAGCAAATTAGAGATTTTCAAAAGCAGTATAATGTTTTGTTGCTAGATTTACGCGGTCATGGTAACTCAAAGCCAACTCTTAAATCGGCATTCAAACAAAAATATACTTTTTCGGCTTTGGCCAATGATATTCTTGAAGTACTAGATCATCTTAAGATTGAAAAATCACATTTTATAGGAATTTCATTAGGGACGATTTTGATTAGGCAATTGGCCGAAATGTATCCTAATCGGGTGCAAACAATGATCTTAGGAGGAGCGATTTTAAAAATGAATTTTCGATCCCAAGTTTTGATGAGACTAGGAAATGCATTTAAATATGTAATGCCTTATTTAGTATTGTATCGTTTTTTTGCTTTTGTTATCATGCCTAGAAAAAATCATAAAAAATCACGTTTGCTTTTTATAAACGAGGCTAAAAAAATGTATCAAAAGGAATTTATTAAATGGTTTAAATTAACTACCGAAATAAATCCAATATTGAAATGGTTCAGACAAGTAGAACTTAATATACCAACTTTGTATGTTATGGGAGAGGAGGATTATATGTTTTTACCCTCGGTTAAAAAAGTAGTGGAGAACCATTATAAGTCGTCTCGTTTAGTAGTAATAGAAAATTGTGGGCATGTAGTCAATGTCGAAAAACCTATCATTTTCAATACCGAAGTATTGGCGTTCATGAATGCGCTCCAATAAAAAATGCCGACATCCTAAAATGCCGGCAATTCATTAACTAACCAAAACCAAATAATAAATAACCAGTTTATTACTCCTGCAAAGATCAGATATAAGGTTGTGTTTAGCTGTTAAAATTGTGTTATTAGTTTGTTGGCTATACGTTAAGATTTTTAAATTATTTTTTAAAACCTTATTTTTTGTCTTGCAAAGCAAATACTTTTTTAAGAACGTCTGATGTTCTAGAGTTTAAGTTGGTTCTAATATTTTTTTCTTCAGCGGTAATCATTTTAAAAACCCCATCTAGTGCTTTGTTAGTCACATAATCTGTAATATCAGGATTTACTTTAGATACAAATGGTAATGCGTTGTACTTTGTAATAATGTTTCCCCAAACCACATCGGCACCTACTTTTCCTATTGATGTTTGTACTACAGGATTAAATTTGCTGTAAAGCGCAGTAGTTGTATTGGATTGTAAATAACTAGTTGCCGAGTTTTTAGCACCTAGTAAAATACCTTTAGCATCTGTAATGCTCATGTCTTTAATTGCTGTGACAAAAATAGGTGTGGCTTCTTTTACAGCATCTTCAGCAGCACGATTTAATGCTTTTATTCCATCATCAGCTAAGCTGCTCATTCCCATTTTGCGTAAAGCGTTGTCTACTTTTGCTAATTCGGCTGGCATTATTATTTTTACGGCTTCGTTTTTATAAAACCCATCCGCTTTAGTTAACTTAGACACTTGCTCAGTAACTCCTTTATTAAGTGCTTCTTTTAGTCCGGCAGCAATGTCTAAACCGGAGCTTGTACCACTAATAGTAGCTACTTTATCGGTGGCTGTTTTTAATAAGTCTTTCAACTGCGCTGAGCTAATTAAAGGGATAAATAATAATGCTAGTACTAATTTTTTCATTTTTCTTATTTTTAAAATGGTTTTACGAAAAGATAACCGTCTTGTTACTGTAGGTCATTACTTTTCTTTCTGAGTGTAATTTTATGGCTCTTGCCAATACGATTCGTTCTAGATCTCTACCTTTCATAATAAAATCATCCACGGAGTTAATGTGTGAAACTGGCGCGATATCTTGCTCGATAATTGGTCCTTCATCAAGTTCTTCGGTCACATAATGACTGGTTGCTCCAATGATTTTTACACCGCGTTTAAAAGCCGAATGGTAAGGCTTAGCCCCTGGGAAAGCGGGTAAAAACGAATGGTGAATATTGATGATTTTATTTTGATAAAGAGCAATCAATTTTGGTGTGATAATTTGCATATATCGTGCCAAAACAATAAAATTCACTTCATATTGTTTCAGTAAGGCTATTTGCTGTTGCTCCCCTTCTTCTTTATTGTCCTTTGTAAATGGAACATGGTAAAACGGAATATTAAATTGATCTGCAATTGGTTTTAAGTCTATGTGATTGCTTATAATTAACGGAATCTCCACGTTTAATTCTCCTGCGCTATAACGCCCCAGTATGTCATACAAGCAATGTTTATACTTAGAGACAAACAATGCCATTTTTGGCTTTAAGTCTTTGTTGTAAAAATCCCAAGCCATATTGAAATCTTGGGCAATAGTTTGTTTAAAATCTTCTTTTATAGCGGCTAAACTAATCTCAGGATTAGTCAATTGACTCTCTAATCGCATAAAGAAAACGTCTTGTTCCACATCAACATGCTGGTCGATATAGGTAATGTTTCCTTCTACTTTTACAATAAAATTAGTTACTGCGGCAATGATTCCTTTTTGGTCTTTACAATGAATCAGTAAGGTGATATTTTGCATTTTGGTTGATTGTTTTTTGGTAATAGAATCTAATTATTTTTTGTCTTGCATAGCAAAAACCGATTGTAATAATGGCGAAGTTCTTGCGCTAATGTTTGTACGAATGTTTTGCTCCTCAACGGCAATCATTTTAAAAACACCAATCAAGGCTTGATTTGTCACATAATCAGTCAAGTCAGGATTAACTTTGCTTACAAGCGGGATACTATTGTATTTATTGATGATGTTTGCCCATACTTGATCAGCGCCTACTTTACTAAAGGAGTTTTTAATTACAGGATTAAATTTAGCGTACAAAGCCGTGTTAGTGCTGTTTTGTAAATAACTTGTAGCAGCAGTATTGTTTCCTAATAAAATAGTTTTGGCATCAGTAAACGACATATTTTTAACAGCACTCACAAATATTGGTGTCGATTCTTTAACAGCATCTTCGGCAGCGCGGTTCAATACCTTCAATCCTTCATCAGCAAGCGAACTCAAACCTATCTTGCGTAAGCCAGAATCCACTTTTCGTAACTCTTCAGGCAAAAGTATTTTTACAGCTGCATTTTTATAAAACCCATCAGTAGCAGTCAATTTACTTACTTGCTTCGCTATTCCATTGTCTAGTGCTTCTTTTAATCCGCCAGCAATATCAACAGTTCCTATGGTGCCAAGGCCAGGATATTGAGTCGCTATTTGTTGCAATTCGGCACAACTAGATAAAGAAAATACAGTAAGTAATAATAGAAATTTTTTCATGATATGTTTTATTTGCTCCAAAAATACTATTTAATTCAAAATGGTGCGGTATAATTTTCTTTAGAAGCAGCAACTTTATGTTATATTTAGGAACAGTTGTCCTGCTGTCCGTTATATTCACACTGTAATTGCTTTGGTGGCAATTACAGTGCGGGATGCCACTTCCATCAGGGCTCATTTATCACGTTTTCTGCTTTTTTATTAACATCTCAAAGGAAGATGGAGCAATCATTAAAAATTTTTGTAAATTGCACTCTTAAAATTATCATATTCTCAAAATGAATCCACAAACACCGTATATTCCTAAGAATAAAGTAAGAATAGTAACTGCAGCCTCATTATTTGATGGCCATGATGCAGCTATAAATATAATGAGACGAATTATTCAATCTACTGGAGTAGAGGTAATTCATCTAGGACACGACCGCAGCGTTGAGGAAGTAGTGAATACTGCCATTCAAGAAGATGCCAATGCTATCGCTATGACGTCGTATCAAGGTGGTCATAATGAGTATTTTAAATACATGTATGACTTGCTTAAAGAAAAAGGAGCAGGACATATAAAAATCTTCGGTGGTGGAGGTGGTGTGATCTTGCCTTCGGAAATTGCCGAACTACAAGCCTACGGAATCACGCGTATTTACGCGCCAGATGATGGTCGTTCTATGGGTTTACAAGGAATGATTAATGACTTGGTACAACAATCTGATTTTCCTACTGGAGATAAATTAACGGATGAAGTGTCGCAATTAGCCTCAAAAAATCCAACAGCAATCGCCCGAATTATATCGGCGGCAGAGAATTTTCCTGATGTGGCTAAGCCAGCTTTGGACGCGATCATTAAAATAAACGAAAACTGTAAAACACCAGTTCTAGGAATTACAGGAACAGGTGGAGCAGGTAAATCATCACTTGTTGATGAGTTGGTACGTCGTTTTTTAATTGATTTTCCTGAGAAAACAATTGGATTAATATCTGTAGATCCATCAAAACGTAAAACGGGTGGAGCGTTACTTGGAGATAGAATCCGTATGAATGCAATCAACAATCCTCGTGTTTATATGAGATCATTGGCTACGCGTCAATCTAATTTGGCTTTGTCTAAATATGTTGCCGATGCGATCCAAGTAATTAAAGCTGCAAAGTATGATATCATCATTCTAGAAACTTCTGGAATCGGGCAGTCTGATACGGAGATCATGGATCACTCTGATGTTTCCTTATATGTTATGACGCCAGAATTTGGTGCAGCAACGCAATTAGAAAAAATCGACATGCTTGATTTTGCTGATTTAGTGGCACTTAATAAATTTGACAAGCGTGGCGCATTAGATGCAATTCGTGATGTTAAAAAACAATACCAACGCAATCACAACCTTTGGGATGTAAATCCTGATGAGATGCCAGTTTTTGGAACGATTGCTTCGCAGTTCAATGATCCAGGAATGAACACGCTTTACAAGTCTATCATGGACAAAATTGTTGAGAAAACAAATTCGGACTTGAAATCAACTTTTGAGGTAACTCGTGAAATGAGCGAGAAAATCTTCGTGATTCCGCCACACAGAACACGTTATTTATCTGAGATTGCAGAGAGTAATCGCAAATATGATGAAACCGCCTTGAGTCAGCAAAAAGTAGCTCAAAAGTTATACGGTATTTTCAAGACAATCGAATCGGTTTCAGGAAAAATGCCTGCTATTACAAAAACCGGACTTGATGATACCACAGTATATTCAGCTAAGGAGCAAGATGAAGACAAGGTGTTTTTAAATCTTTTACTAAATCAATTTGATAAAGTAAAAATGGATTTAGATCCTTACAATTGGGAAGTAATCTTGACTTGGGATGAGAAGGTAAATAAGTATAAAAACCCAATCTACTCCTTTAAAGTGAGAGATAAGGTGATCGAAATAAAAACACATTCAGAGTCGTTATCACACTCTCAAATTCCGAAAATCTCTTTGCCTAAGTATGAAGCTTGGGGAGATATTTTAAGATGGTGTTTGCAAGAAAATGTTCCGGGAGAATTTCCTTTTGCATCAGGTTTGTACCCATTTAAAAGAGAAGGCGAAGATCCATCACGTATGTTTGCTGGAGAAGGTGGACCAGAAAGAACTAATAAGCGTTTTCATTATGTAAGTGCAGGATTGCCAGCTAAGCGTTTATCAACAGCTTTTGATAGTGTGACTTTATATGGTAATGATCCCCATTTACGTCCAGATATTTACGGGAAAATTGGTAATGCTGGGGTTTCTATTTGTTGTTTGGACGATGCTAAAAAATTGTATTCAGGTTTTGACTTGGTACATGCTCTAACATCAGTAAGTATGACAATTAACGGGCCAGCGCCTATGTTGCTGGGTTTCTTTATGAATGCCGCTATCGATCAACAATGTGAATTGTACATCAAAGCAAATGATTTAGAGAAAGAAGTTGAGTCTAAAATTAAAGCGATTTACAAAGAAAAAGGAGTAGCTCGCCCTGTTTATAACGGTGCTTTACCAGAAGGAAATGATGGTTTAGGATTATTTCTTTTAGGAGTTACTGGAGGTCAAGTATTGCCTCTGGAAGTTTATAACGAAATAAAAGTGAGAACACTTTCACAAGTACGTGGAACGGTTCAGGCTGATATTTTAAAAGAAGATCAAGCGCAAAACACCTGTATTTTCTCTACCGAATTTGCACTGCGTTTAATGGGTGACGTTCAAGAATATTTTATTACTAATAATGTTCGAAATTTCTATTCGGTTTCAATTTCAGGATATCATATTGCTGAGGCGGGTGCCAACCCAATTACGCAATTGGCATTCACACTTTCAAACGGATTTACTTACGTAGAATATTATTTAAGTCGCGGAATGAGCATCAATGATTTCGGACCTAATTTATCATTTTTCTTTTCAAATGGTGTAGATCCAGAGTATGCGGTTATTGGTCGTGTAGCGCGTAAAATTTGGGCGAAAGCCATGAAGAATAAATACGGAGCAAACGAAAGAGCACAGATGCTGAAATACCATATTCAAACATCAGGACGTTCTTTACATGCTCAAGAAATCGACTTTAATGATATTCGTACCACGTTACAAGCATTATACGCTATTTACGATAACTGTAACTCGTTGCATACCAATGCGTATGATGAAGCAATTACAACACCTACAGAGGAGTCGGTGCGTCGTGCAATGGCAATTCAGTTAATTATAAATAAAGAATTAGGTCTAGCCAAAAACGAAAACCCAATTCAAGGTTCGTTCATCATCGAAGAATTAACGGATCTTGTTGAAGCAGCTGTTTTACAAGAATTTGATAGAATCACAGAACGTGGTGGTGTTCTTGGTGCAATGGAAACGATGTACCAACGCTCTAAAATTCAAGAAGAGAGTTTGTATTATGAGACTTTGAAGCACACTGGTGAATTTCCAATCATTGGAGTAAATACATTTTTAAGTTCAAAAGGATCGCCAACAGTTATTCCAGCCGAGGTAATTCGAGCGACAGAAGAAGAGAAGCAATTCCAGATTCAAACTTTAGAAAACTTGCATATAGCTAATGCGACGCAAGTTCAAATTCAGTTAGATAAAATTCAAGATGCAGCTATTAAAAATGAAAATTTATTCGATCATTTAATGGAAGCAACGAAAGTTTGTACGCTAGGACAAATCACGGCTGCCTTGTTTGAAGTAGGAGGTCAGTATAGAAGAAACATGTAAGCAGAGAACCACTTTTTGTGAAGCAAAAAGTGTGTGAATCGCTTATCCCGATTTTTATCGGGATCTAGAGAACCACAATTTGAATGATAAAAAGTGTGTGAATCGCTTATCCCGATTTTTATCGGGATCTAGAGAACTACAATTTGAATAATAAAAAGTGTGTGAATCGCTTATCCCGATTTTTATCGGGATCTAGGGTTGTGCTGCATAAGATTGTTTTTGTGAAGCAAAAAGCATCTGATTTTCATAATTTTAGATAGAGGAATAAAAGGAATTAAACCTTTCAGTTTAGGCTGGGAGGTTTTTTTTATATTTTTTTTTCTTTGGTTTAAAGCCAAATAAATTAATAGAGGTGTAAAGTTATGTACTTATTTTAATTATTTGTAATCCAATGTGTTTATGCTTCATCATCTTAATAAT
>NZ_JACRUK010000052.1 GCF_014305155.1 Flavobacterium muglaense | reverse complement strand
TCAAATGTACATTTTTAGAAGCTAAAAGCGAAATGCACTAAAGTGCATAGTTTTAACTATTTTTGGGACCAATAAAAGGATCTCCACCTTTAAGACGAACGACATGACCATAAGTCAAGGCATTATCTACAATTAGTTGGTTGATTTGGTCTTGTGTGTAAGCGTGACATCCTTTTCTTTTTCCGACAAATATTTTTAATGCTTTTTTAGGAGCATAGCTTAATAACTCTTCATTTGCCAAAGCATCATATAAAACCACATCGGCTTTCGCCAAAGCTTTCGCCCCTTTTACGGTTAACAAATCGGGATCTCCCGGACCTGCTCCTACTAAAGTTACTATGGGTTTTATGGTGTTATGCATTAGCTAAATCTTTGGCTCTGTATGTTTCTAAATCTGAAAAGAAAGCAATTGCTTCTTGTATGTATTTTTTGGCGAAAGCCTCCGTAGGTTCGTTTTGATTGATTTGGTATACCAAGTCTTTAAAAGTCGAATCTAAAGTAATTTTATTGCTTTCGATAAAAACCGTATCAAACAAATTGATGATTCCAGCATGATGGTTTGTTTTTTGGTTTTCAGCCAATAATAATGCTTTTGCACCGTTTACAAATCCTGCATACCCTAAGTAAATAGCATCAGCCCATTTTTTATCTTCGAAAGCTTCTTGAGCAAACGTCAATTTATCTTTGGCTTCTAGAAGTAAAGTCGCAACCAAGTCAATTACAACTCCAGCACATTCTCCTACTCCAACTGCTTTTACATAATTATCTGCATTTCCCCAGTCGATAAAATCTTCGTCTGTAAGATTAGTTACATCTGCCAATGGTTTCAAGAATTCGTAAAAATACTTTTCGCCTTGAGCGTCATAATAATCTAAGAAAGACTTTCCGTTCCCATTTGCTTCGAAATCATTTAAGATCAAACGCAGTGCATCCGGTCCTCTACGACTTGGAATCTTAATTACTTTATCAGAAAAACGTCCTTTTCCATCTCCTAGAATCCCACCACCAAGCAATACTTGTAAAGCCGGAGCTACTAGTTTACCTGAGTTAATAGACATTCCTTGAAAACCTATTTGTGACATGTTGTGTTGCCCACAAGCATTCATACAACCACTAATTTTAATCGTGATTTCGCGATTGTCTTTGTATTGTGGAAACTCTAATTTCAATACTCTTTCTAACTCTTCGGCAATTCCAGTACTGCTTGCAATTCCGAGATTACAAGTATCTGTTCCTGGGCAAGCTGTAATATCACCAATGGTATCGTAACCTACAGTCACAAAATCTAATTTGGCTAATTCTTGGTAGAAGAAAGGTAAATTATCTTCTTTTATATTTCTCAGCACAATGTTTTGCTTTAATGAAAAACGCAATTCATTGGCTCCGTAATTTTTAATTAATTCGGCTAAAGCTCTTGCTTTGTCCGTGTAAAAATCTCCTAAAAGCACTTTGATTCCAATGGCAACATAACCCGCTTGTTTTTGAGCAATTACATTCGATTGTTTCCAAGCTTCGTAAGCCGCAGTATCATCAATCGTTACCGCAGGAACTTCTAATAAAGTAGCTGGAATTTCACCATCAAAAGCAGTAGTATCAATTTCAACTGTCTGGTAGGATAATGCCTTTTTCTCTTCGTCAACTAAGCGTAAAAATTCTTCTAAACCAATGTCTTTGATTAGGAATTTCATACGTGCTTTTAAACGTTTGGCTCTTTCACCATGACGATCAAAAACTCTTAACACTCCTTCGGTAGTTGGGATGATTTGGTTTACCGGAATGAATTCTGACAATAACTCCGCATGATGTGGTTGCGAACCTAATCCGCCACCTAACATTACTTTGAAACCGCGTTCCCCGTTTACAATTTTTGGAATAAATCCTAAATCGTGTAAATAACTCAAGGCCGTATCTTTATCAGAAGAAGAAAACGACATTTTGAATTTACGTCCCATTTCTTGACAAATTGGGTTTCGCAAGAAAAACTGAAACATCGCGTGTGCATATGGCGATACATCAAAAGGTTCGTCAACATCAACACCCGCTAATTCACTTGCTGTAATATTTCTTACCGTATTTCCACAAGCTTCACGAAGTGTAATATCGTCTTTGGCAAGGTTTGCCCAAAGCTCCGGAGTTCTATCTAAACTCACATAGTGAATCTGGATATCCTGACGCGTTGTAATATGCAAACGTCCTGTTGAATACTCATCAGAAACTTTAGTAATACGCACTAATTGCTCGCTAGTCACCTTACCAAAAGGCAATTTGATACGAATCATTTGTACGCCTTCTTGACGCTGACCGTAAACTCCACGCGCTAAACGCAGACTACGAAAACGTTCGTCGTCAATTTTACCGTCTTTGAATAATGCAATTTTTCTTTCTAAATCGATGATCTCTTTTTGAACAATCGGATTTTCTATTTCGGTTCTAAAACTTTCCATACGTCTTTACTATTATCCTCCCCCCGGCCCCCTCCGAAGGAGGGGGAGCCATTGAGGAGCTTGATTCTTGTTATATTCTGGGTCTAAATTTTATGACCAGAATGAAACTCAGCTTTTTTATTTCTTAAATAATAAATTTTATAACCACAAAGCTTATCTACAAACATTTTCTACAATCTCTCCCTCCCCTTTGGGGAGGGCTGGGGTGGGGATTCCTATCGAATAAATCCTACTCCTGCTGTTGTATTGGTTGCTGCATCGATTAAGATAAAAGCACCGTTTGATTTATTGTCGTTGTAAGCATCAAAATAAATCGCTTTGCTTAATTTGATATTTACTTCTCCTATTTCGTTAATTGCTAATTGAGACGCTTCTGTAGTTCCTGAAAAATCAGTTGCAATTACATTTTTCACGCTGTCAATTTTAGCTAAAACTCTATTCGTATTGTGTTGTACAAAATATTTCGCCCCAGGAACCAACTTTTTACTGTCCATCCAACAAACTGTTGTGTTGATGTCTTTCTCCACTTTAGGCAATTCAGATGATTTTACAATCATGTCGCCTCTAGTTACATTGATATCATTTTCTAATTCGATTGTAACTGATGAACCTACTGAAGCTTCGTCAAATTGTTGATCGAAAAAGTGAATGTTAGTTACTTTCGACTCTGTCAAAGAAGGCAATACTGTTACCGCATCTCCTACTTTAATATTATTACCGTATAATTTCCCAGCATATCCTCTAAAATCGTGGTACTCTTCTGTTTTTGGACGAATAACCGTTTGCACCGGGAAACGTGCTTTTCCTTTTTCGTAAACATCCGCAGGCTCTAAAGCTTCAAGGTGTTCTAGGATTGTTTGTCCTTCGTACCAAGGCATTCCACCTAAAGATTCTACTACATTATCACCAGTCAAAGCACTCAACGGAATGTAACTTACGTTTTGTTCTTTGAACGTACTTTTTGCATTTAGCGCTTCAAAGTCGGCTTTAATTTTATTATAAACTTCTTCAGAATAATCAACTAAATCCATTTTATTAACAGCAACAATAACCTCTTTAACTCTCAATAAATTATTGATAAAAAAGTGGCGGTACGTTTGCTCAATCACTCCTTTACGAGCATCAATCAAAATGATAGACACTTGCGAAGTTGAAGCTCCTGTAACCATGTTACGCGTGTACTCTACGTGACCTGGAGTATCTGCAATGATGTAACTTTTCTTAGCTGTAGAAAAATAAATATGCGCCACATCAATTGTTATTCCTTGCTCTCTCTCTGCAACTAAACCATCAGTAGCCAAAGAAAAATCTAAATAATCATATCCTTTTTGCTTGCTGCTTTTTTCTATTGCTTCCAGTTTGTCTGTAGTCAAAGATTGTGTATCGTATAATAATCTCCCGATTAATGTACTTTTTCCGTCATCTACACTTCCTGCTGTTGCTATTTTTAAAACTTCCATTTTATATTTTTTGTTTAAATCCTCCCCCAACCCCCTCCGAAGGAGGGGGAGTCGAGACGTTAATTTATTGTCTTATTATTTAATTCTCATTAGAGAATATCTTTTATATCTTAACCTTATGGATGAAACTAAATCGTATAATATCTCTATTGAAATAATCCACTCCATTTGCTCTTTCTTGAAAACTATTCAAATAACCCAACTCTAATGCAACTGCCGGACTAACTCCTACTTGTACTGCTGCGTAAATTCGGTTTTGATCGAATGTGTTTTTGATAATTTTGTTTCCGCCATTAATCATTATTTCATCCGATAGAATTCCTTTTAGATATTGTTTTTCTTTCTTCCAAAAAGTGTAATCTCCTTGGATTCGGTATCTAAATCTCAAGTAAAACGTAGTCCCTTCTTCAAGCATTATTTTACTTGCATTATGAACAAACCGTTCCTCTATCATATACCGGTGAGTTAGATTCACTTTACCTAGACTCTGTTTCACGGTTGCATCTTGTTGCAAACGATATTCAGGAATATGAAAATCCGTTTTAACTTCAGGATCTTGTGTTGCCACTGAGAAGTAAGCAAAACCTGCACCTAACTCCACCTTATCAGTTATCTTATCTCTCAGTTGAACCCGACTCACAAAAGTGTTTTGGGTTACTGGATTTATAAAAATTCGATTATCAATCTCAGTATGTACAGACCATTTATTACTTAATTCCAACTGATTGTAATATCTAAACCATAGTAAACTTTGCTTGTCGACATTTTTTTCAGTTTGGGCTTGTATTCCAATACTAAACAGCAATACACCCAAAAGAAACTTTAAGGACTTCATTCTAAAAGTATCCTTGTTGTTTTCTTTTCTCCATGGCTGCCTCTGAACGTTTGTCGTCAATTCGAGCACCTCTTTCAGATATTGTAGAAGCTCTAATTTCCCCTACTACTTCTGAGATTGTTGCCGCATAAGAATCAACTGCTGCTGTACAACTCATATCACCTACTGTTCTAAAACGAACAATACGTTCTTCAATTTCTTCGTTTTCCTCTTGGTATACATAAGGAGAGTGTGACCAAATCATTCCGTCTCTCAAGAATACTTTACGTTTGTGTGAGAAGTAAATTGATGGTATCTCGATTTGTTCTTGTTCGATATAGCTCCAAACATCTAATTCTGTCCAGTTTGAAATTGGAAAAACACGTACGTTTTGACCGTTTTCAATTTTACCATTCAATAAATCAAACAATTCTGGACGTTGATTTTTTTCATCCCACTGACCAAAATCATCACGAACAGAAAAAATACGTTCTTTAGCTCTCGCTTTTTCTTCATCGCGACGTGCTCCACCAATACAAGCATCAAATTTGAATTCGTCAATTGCATCTAATAAAGTAGTCGTTTGCAAACTGTTTCTACTAGAGTATTTACCAGTTTCTTCAACAACTTTTCCTTCGTCAATTGCATCTTGTACATTACGAACGATTAATTCTAAACCTAATTCTTTTACCAATCGGTCTCTGAATTCAATTGTTTCAGGAAAGTTATGACCTGTATCTACGTGCAATAATGGAAAAGGAATTTTTGCAGGGAAGAATGCTTTTTGCGCTAACCTTACCAATGTAATTGAATCTTTTCCTCCAGAAAAAAGCAAAACTGGCTTATCAAATTGAGAAATTACTTCTCTGAAAATGTATATCGCTTCGCTTTCTAATGCGTTTGTTTTTAATATTGAACTCATCTCTTTTGTTTAAAAGTTTCAGGTTTAAAGTTTCAAGTTATTGCAACCCAAATAAATCCCTTAACTATTTATATTTTTTTCTAATTACTCTTTACTATTCACTAATTACTACTTCTGGTGTAAACCACATTCTTTATGGCTTGATTCCCACCACCATCTTCCGGCTCTGATGTCTTCTCCCTCGGCGATTGCTCTGGTACAAGGCGCACAACCTATACTTACAAATCCTTTTTTGTGCAAAGCGTTTTGAGGCACATTGTTTTTTTCGATATAATCCTCCACTTCTTTCAAAGTCCACTTTAACAAAGGATTGAATTTGATGATTTCAAACTTCGCATCATATTCAAAAAGAGGCAAATCATTTCTATTTTCTGATTGCTCCGCTCTTAAACCCGTAATCCAAACTGAATTTCCTTTTAAAGCTTTAGTCAATGGCGCTACTTTTCGAATAAAACAACACTCTTTTCTATTATCAACCGACTCGTAAAAGCTATTAGGTCCCTTCGCATTAAGAAGGTTTTGAACTGCTTCCGCTTCTGGGAAATACACTTCAATGTGTTTTTTATACTTCTTTAATGTTTTGTGAAAAACATCGTAAGTTTCTTGAAACAAACGACCAGTATCCAGAGTAAAGATGTTGATCGCAACATTACTATTTGCAATTAGCGCTGTTATCACCTGGTCCTCTTGCCCGAAAGAAGTTGAAAAAACCACCTTGTCTTTATATTCATTTGCCAAAAAAGCAAAAGTCTCTTCAATTGAAAAGTCTTTTGTTTTTTCTAATAATGTATGTACTATCGTTGTGCTCATTTTCTTTTATTTACTATAAAATCTATTACCCTATCGGTTTAGTAGATTACTTCGCAAAAGTACTACTTATTTCCAAACTACAAAATAAAAAATACTATTTTATTAAAAACAACATCCTGCCTTAACCCTTCACAAAAAGCACTTTACATAAATAACAACTAAAAAATATAGAATTGTTCGAAAATAACAGTTCACACTAAATTATTCACAGTTACAAGTCAAAAGTAAAAGTAAAATCCTAAAAAAGCATAAAAAAAACCAATTAGCCTACTTCCCCTATAGGATAATAATAAAATAGTTGTTATTTTTGCCAAAAATATTTATAATATGGATTTTCAATTCGGATTAGTAGTTGCAGGACTAACCGTGGGTTTCATCGTTGGACTCACTGGAGTTGGTGGCGGTTCTTTAATGACGCCTATTTTATTATGGTTTGGTATTCCGCCCACTACAGCAGTAGGTACGGATTTACTATACGCTGCATTCACTAAAATGGGTGGAGTATACGTACATCACAAGAAAAACAATATCAACTGGACCATTACTGGATGGCTTTCACTAGGTAGTGTTCCTGCCGCTTTACTAACACTATGGACTCTAAACAGTATAAAAACCGATATAAGCGCATTAAATGCAGTTATAAAATATAGTTTGGGTTGGGCATTATTATTAACCTCAATCGCTGTATTATTCAAGAAAAAACTAATGGCCATTTCGCAAAAGCACTCGGGAGACAAATTCCATAGTGAAAGCCGAACACAAAATTGGCTAACCGTAGCAATAGGGGTGCTATTAGGCGCTACTGTAACTTTAACTTCTATTGGAGCAGGCGCTTTAGGAACAGTAACTTTGTTCTTCTTATATCCCCTTTTAGCAACACCAAAACTAGTTGGGACTGAAATCGCCCATGCCGTACCATTAACATTAGTTGCCGGCCTAGGCCATGCAAGTATGGGAAATTTAGATTTGGGATTACTAGCGCAATTGCTAATGGGATCCCTTCCAGGAATATTCGTAGGAAGTATGTTAAGCGGAAAAGTTCCTGATTTACTACTTCGAAATGCGATCGCAGGAATGTTATTCTTTGTAGGTTACAAACTGGTATTTATGGCTTAACAAAACTAAAATAGATAATCCAACAAAAAGGGGCTTTCCATGTATCAACATCGAAAGACCCTTTTTTATTTAAACACTTACAGCTTAAAAAGCAATATCAGCAAGTGTATTATTTTCTAAAATTTTGAGTGTATTATCACGAACTTCTGTCATTAATTTACGTACCGCACAAGCAACCTCATCTTGACAATCATCACATTTTTCATAAAAATTATGACTGGCACAAGGCAATAAAGCAATAGGTCCCTCAAGAATTCGATACACCTTAGCCATGTTAATATCCTTTGGTTCCTTTATCAAATAATACCCTCCACCTTTGCCTTTTTTAGCACCTAAGAAACCTGAATTACGCAAAAGCAATAAGATACTTTCCAAAAACTTAATTGAAATATTTTCGCTCTTTGCAATATCTGCAATAGCAACCGGTGTTTGATCTTCTTGACGAGCCAAAAAAGTCAACGCTTTGATTCCGTATTTAGTTTTCTTTGAAAGCATTTAATGAATTTTAGATTGCAGATTAACAACTTATAAATTTTGATTTAAAATTGCATTGCAAACCAAATGTATAAAATCTTTTTCGACATACATCAAATGGCCTTTATTTTTATTGATTTCAGGAACAATTTGGCAATTCATGAACCAACTCCCATCAGGTTTGTTATCATCCCGTTCCCCAAAATACAATTTCACCCGGCAATTAGGCACTTGGGTTTCGTACCGTAATCTTGTAGAAGAAATGGCTATCAAAGTTTCAACTTTTAACCCTTTTAAAGCCGCTTTCCATGCAATTGTCCCACCAATACTAAAAGCCAAAACTGTAACAGTATTTCTTTCTTTTTTCAGAAGAGCATCCACAGCCCTTTCAATTCCGCCATTCACAAACTGATTGTGGAGATTTTTCTCGTTATAGTTTGCTTTGTCTATTTCTCCCAAATCACAACAATCATATTGCTTTAGATCGAAAAAAGGCGACAATAACTCTACATAGCTAGCGACCCAGCTTGAACGTTCTTCCCCCCACAAATCTGATAAAATAATTAATCTTGGCTTCATAAAATCAATGGATTACATATGTAATTAAAAAACAAAAAAATCTGATTAACAATTTTTAATGGAATAAAATCCATTAAAAAAATGTTAATCAGAAAATAAAAATATTTCGAATCTATGACAGCGCCTGCTCTAAATCAGCAATTACGTCTTTCACGGTTTCTAATCCTACAGAAACACGTACTAAACCATCAGTAATACTTACTGCTAATCTTTCCTCAACGGATAATTTAGTATGCGTAGTTGATGCTGGATGCGTCACGATTGTTCTTGTGTCTCCTAAATTTGGCGAAAGCGAACACAGTTTTATTTTATCCAAAAACGCACGTCCTGCTTCTAGTCCGCCTTTTATTTCGAAAGCAACAATATTACCCCCAGCTTTCATTTGTTTTTGGGCAATATCATATTGTGGATGTGATTTCAAAAAGGGATATTTCACCTTATTTACATTTGGATGTTGCTCTAAAAACTCCGCTACTTTCATTGCATTTTCACAATGTCTATCCAAACGAATGGCCAAAGTCTCTAAACTTTTAGACAATACCCAAGCATTAAACGGCGACAAAGAAGGCCCTGTCAATCGGCTAAATAAATAGATTTTTTGAATCAGTTCAGGATCACCCACTGTAATTCCGCCTAAAACACGTCCTTGTCCATCCATTAACTTGGTCGCCGAATGCACCACTAAATGCGCTCCCCATTTTATAGGTTGCTGCAAATAAGGCGTTGCAAAACAGTTGTCAATTACCAGGATCAAATTGTGTTTTTTGGCAATATTCCCTAGCAGTTCCAAATCGATAATATCAACAGCTGGATTCGTTGGTGATTCGGCAAAAAGAATCTTTGTATTAGGCGTTATAAAACTTTCAATCGTTTCTGGTTTGTTAATATCGAAATAGGAAGTCTCGATATTCCACTTTGGGAAATAATTCATAAACAACGAATGAGTCGCCCCAAAAACACTACTCGAAGAGACAATATGATCGCCTGATTTCAATAAAGCAGCCAGGGTTGAATACACTGCAGCCATTCCAGAAGCAAAAGCAAAACCTGCCGTAGCACCTTCCATTTTGCACACTTTTTCTACAAACTCATTCGTATTTGGATTGCTGTAACGGCTATAGATATTTCGACTTTTCTCTTCGGCAAATGAGGCACGCATGTCCTCAGCATCCTCAAACACAAAACTTGACGTTAAGTACAATGGAACCGAATGTTCTAAATATTGCGTGCGTTCTAATTGGGTGCGGATGGCTTCGGTTTCAAAACCAAATTCTTCTTCGTTCATTTTATGTTGTTTTAAAAAAAGTGCTCCACAGAGATTCACAGAGAATACTCAGAGTTACACAAAATATTTTTTTAATTATTATTAAATTTTGAAAGTGTCTAGTTTAAATCTTTTCTAATTCAACAGCATTCAAAACTACTTTATAATGTATTGTTGCAGTTGGTTCTAATGTTTTAGAAACCGAGCAGTATTTATCAAAAGAAAGTTGAGCCGCTTTGGCAGCTTTGTCTTCCTTGATGTTTCCTTCTAGATAAAAAACCAAATGGATGTCTTTGAAAGGTTTTGCTTCACCAACTTGAACACGTTCTCCCTCAACCTCAGCTTTAAACGAAGTGATTTCTTGACGTTGTTTTTTTAAGATCGAAATCATATCAATAGCACTACAACCTGCTACACCCATCAATACTAATTCCATCGGACTTGGTCCTTGATCATCGCCACCAAATTCTGGACGGCTATCTACATTTACAATATGGCCACGTTCGTTTTTTAATTCGAAATGGAAATTGTCGTTTACTCTATTTAATGTAATTTTCATAGTTATCCCCTCCCCAACCCTCCCCGAAGGGGAGGGAGCCAAGACCGAAGGTTGGTCCCTTTTAATTATTATTATTTATTTGAACGCGGATAAAATGGATTTGCTTTCGCAAAAACATTGATTTAAACGCGGATTTTTTATTTATTTTAATTTAATAACTCGTTACAATACCAGTAAGAATAGCAAAATTGAAACTATCCAAAATATACTATTGAACCAACCATCTTCAAATAATCTCCTGTCTATTGTCCAATACGTATCAACACTATTTCTTGCATATATTAGATAAAATGTTTTACTCAAAATGTAATATAAAAACTGTGCTATCAATGGTACAAATAATGAATTAATAGCGGTGTTTTTCCCGAAACCTGTATCTAAGGATATTAAAGCTACTAAAAACAATATTATATTTAACATTAGTATTTTAACAAATGATTCTTTGTTATCCAATTTACTTTTATCAAACAAAAATATCATAGTCACATTCAGCCCAATTATAATAAAAATGACATTCACGATTTTTTTTATTTTACTGAATACTCAAAACTGAACACTGCTTCCTCTAAAAACTACCCTTTATCAGACAATCTCAAGATATCCCCAAAAACTCCTCTGGCAGTCACTGCAGATCCAGCTCCAGCTCCTTGAATTACAATTGGACGGTCTCCGTAAGATTCTGTGTATATTTCGAAAAAAGAATCGGAACCTTTTAAGCCTCCCAAAGCGGTATCCGAAGGTACGGAAACTAATTTTACTTCCAAAATTCCTTTATCGTGTTGCAAGTCTCCTGATAATTCACCGATGTATCTTAGAACGTGATTGGGTTTTTGATCTTTTTTTATTTTATCATAAATAGGATCAAATTCTTTCAGTTTCGTTAAGAAATCAGCGGCACTTCCTTCACGTAAATGTTCCGGAATTAAATTCTGTATCGCAACCTCATCAAACTCGTTTTGTAAATCCAATTCTCTAGCCAAGATCAATAATTTTCTTCCCACGTCATTCCCGCATAAATCTTCTCTTGGGTCTGGCTCAGTGAATCCGCTGTCGATTGCTTCTTTTAATATTTCGCTAAAAGGAACATCTTTAGCAGAGAAATTGTTAAACAAATAACTCAATGTTCCAGAGAAAACTCCTTTTATTTTTGTGATGTTTTCACCCGAAAGATGCAATAATTTTATCGTATCAATTAATGGCAAACCTGCGCCTACGTTTGTTTCATACAAATAGTTCTTTTGATTTTCGGCAAGTACATTTCGCAATTCTTTGTAAAAACCATAACTCAATGTATTGGCTACTTTATTTGACGAAATCAAATCAAAACTATTCTCGGCAAGCGAAATATAATTTTCTACAAAAGTAGCACTCGCCGTATTATCAACGGCAATCAAATTCTCCAGATGGTGCTCATTTGCATAAGCGATCACGTCATCAATGGTGTACGAAGCACCGTTAGTTTGAATTTCATTTTTCCAGTTAGCCGAAACTCCATTTTTGTTCAGGAGTACGTTTCTAGAGTTAGCAATTGCAAACACATTTAGCTTAACATCTTTTCTTTTTTCGATGGCTTTGGCCGATTCTAAAATTTGATTAATCAAGGTTCCGCCCACTAATCCATGACCAAAAATGGCAATATTGATTTTCTTAGCCACACCAAAAATCTCACCGTGAATTACGTTTAATGCTTTGTTTAGCTCAGATTTTTTAACCACTAAACTCACATTTTTACCCGTAACGGTATTATTAAACAAAATAGGAACAATTTTGTTTTTTATCAAAGCCGTATAAGGCTTGTGAAAAGTACTTAAATCTTGCCCAATTATCGAAATCACCGATACGTTATCAACCACCGTAATTTTATTGACATCCTTAGAATAGAAATCATTTTCGAATTCTTTTTCTAGTTCGATCATTGCTTTTGTCGCTTTATCAGCTGCTACTACAAGACCGATTCCTCGCTCTGAAGAACCTTGTGAAATGATACTTACACTAATATCATTATCTCCCATCACTCTAAAAATACGGGCATCAACACCTGTTTTCCCTAATAATCCTCTTCCTTCTAGGTTTACCAAAGCAACATTTTCTAGAACAGAAAGCGTTTTAATTCCGGCAGCATTAGAGTTAGATGTAATTAGTGTTCCTTTATTCTCATGATTGAAGGTATTCAAGATTCGAAGTGGAATATTTTTTTCCAACAAAGGAATAATGGTTTTGGCGTGTAAAATATTCGCACCAAAGTTGGCCATTTCATTCGCTTCATTATAAGATAGTGTTTCAATCTTTTTAGCATCCAGCACTAACTCAGGATTGGCAGTGTAAATTCCGTCAACGTGCGTGAAATTTTGTAATTCTTCTGCATTGATATAATTAGCAACTAATGATGCCGTATAATTACTTCCGTTTCTACCTAGGGTTGTTGTTTCTTGTTTGGCATTCGAACCAATAAAACCAGTAAGTACCAGAATAGCGTCTTTGTTTTCTTTAAAAACTTGGATAATATTCTTTTTAGAAACCGCGTCTAATGGCTGCGCATCACCAAAATTCGAGTCGGTTACAATCAACTCTCTCGTATCGGCCAGCTTTGCAGGAATGTTTTTTTGATTCAATAAAAACACCAATAATTTTGCCGAGAGCACTTCGCCTTGCGCTAAAACCTGATCTTTGATTTTATCGCTATAATCACCTATTAGACTTACTCCTTCAAATAGTTTGTCTAGTTTATCAAATTCAGCCGAGAAATCAACAGCTTCAAAACCATCTTTTTGATACGTTTTAAAACTTTCAAGTAAAGGTTTGTAATTTCCGTTTTTGGCAGCGATGGTTAAAATATCGTCAAGTTCATCAGTTGCTTTGCCACGTGCCGAAACTACAACCGCAATTTTTTCTTCTTGCTTTACTTTACCTTCAATAATATCCAAAACTGTATTGATTCCTTGACCGTTAGCCAAAGATTTTCCACCAAATTTTACTATTTTCATCTGCTTTTTATTTTTAAAAACAACTTCTAATAAATTGTCTAATTGTTCGTATTCCATCAAGAAGGCATCGTGCCCGTGTTGCGAGTCAATCTCGCTGTAGAATACATTATTTTTAAATTTTTTGATTTCGTTGTAGGTCTCTCGATTCTCTTTTGCGGTAAAAAACAAATCCGAATTGATTCCTACAATGTATATGTTGGCATCCACTCTAGAAATAATCGTTTCCAGTGATTCGTGATTGCGAGTGATATCGATGGTTTTCAATAGCTGATTCATCATTTTGTAAGCCGCCAGCTGAAATCTTTTTTCTAATTTCTCGCCATGGTAGTTCAACCAGCTCTCTACTTGAAAAGTTTCGAGTTGTACATTGATGTCTCTATTGAATTTCTCTTTGAATGACTCTGGCGTACGGTAACACAACATAGCATGTATGCGCGCATCCTCGATTGGTTTTTTAGAATTGTTTAATATTTGCTCTTGCAAATAACAATTAGCAATCAACCAGTCAGTCGCTTTCCAATCTGTGGCAATGGGAATGAAATTCTGCGCTAGTTTAGGCTCTAAGGCCAAAATCTCCCAGGCAATTCCGCCACCTACAGAACCTCCGATAAGCGCAAATAAATTATCGATTTTTAAAGACCGAAGCCCTTCGATAAAAATTCGAGCAATATCTCTGGCGATAAAATCTCTGTAATTCTCGATGGTAGCCGAGTTGAAACCATTACCAGGAACGTCGAATGAGACGATGGTATATTTTCTAGTATCGATTGTTTTGTCAATTCCCACGATGTCATTCCACCAACCGGATTCTCCAATAACTTGAGAATTTCCCGTCAAGGCATGATTAATTAAGATAATGGGAGCGGTATGCAAGGGAGCCCCAAAAACTTGATAACTTAAGTTAAGGCTAGCATAAACAGCACCATTATGTGTGGTGAAATTTTGTATGGTAATATGTGTTGGTTTATTTTCCAATGTCAAATCTTTTATTGATTTTGATTTGTATTTGGAAATATTAGAAAGAAAAAACTAGGTAAATACTAGAGAAATTCTTGTTGTTATCTTTCCACTTTTGGGAGTGGTAGAATGCAGCACCTTCTTCGATTTCTCAAAGGGTTGCTAAGGCTTCATCGGGTCTAATCCCTCGTCCTTTCTTTATAACATTTCAATACGTTTGTGAACTTATTACTGCAAATTAACCACATATTTTTTTAACAACCAAATTTAAACCATTCGGATTGGTAGTAAAAAATATATTTAACAAAAAAACGCAAGACATCACTGAATCAAACAATTCAGAAATTCCTCGCGTGTAAAAAACGATGTTGATGGGCTTTCAATTAAATAAAAAGTGTATCATTTTCTTTTGAATACATCAAAAGTTGCAATGAGTTGACTACATCTTTCGCTTTTTGTCCGTTTGAAAGGTTGATCCCCAATCTTGGATTTACTAATTCTTCAACAGCAATTGTATTGTTGTTGTTGTTTTTGCCTCTTAGGTTCCTTAATACTCCTAATACCCTTGAAATTCTGTTTCCTGCACTCATGATCTATATATTTAAGTTGTTTGTTTTCTGTTTTTATGTTTCATTTTCGAATAAAAAAAATCCTTTTGGAAAAAATACCAAAAGGATTAAAGCTATAAAACTTATACTTTTGGAATCAACAAAACTGTGCGCAAAACATTGCGACAAAAATCTGATTTTTTTTATTTGAAAATTTCTTCATTTTTAATTTATAATATGAAATTTAATCTTTGTTTAAAAAGACAAGAGCCTGCCAATTTTTACTTTGGGAGGCTCTTGCTATATTATATATTGATATAATGTATGGCAATTACAAACTCCCGAACTTCTTCGATACGACTATAAACTGTTTACAAATATTAAAATTCATCTTTGGTATTTTTCTGTAACAAATATCAGGTTTAATTCTTTAAATTCCAAATGATACTCAATCATTTAACGGTATTTTTACGTAAATTTTGCAAATAAATGGTCAATATTAACAAATACCGATCGTCTCCAACGAAAATTAGTCGTTTAGCGCCCAATCATTGCTTTTACAAAGAATCGAAGACAGCTTTTAGGTCGGCTTTCAAATCTTCAATATCTTCCAAACCAACAGAAAGACGAATCAAATCTTTAGAAACTCCAGAAGTTAATTGTTGCTCTTCGGTCAATTGTTGATGCGTTGTGCTTGATGGATGAATAATCAATGATTTAGTATCACCAATATTTGCTAAAAGCGAAAACAACTTCGTATCATCAGCCACTTTTTTTGCAGCATCAAAACCACCTTTAAGACCAAAGGTTACTAACCCGTTTTGTCCTTTTGGCAAATACTCTTGAGCCAAATCATAATACTTACTAGATTTCAATCCTGGATAATTTACCCAAGCCACTTGCTCTTGCGATTCTAACCATTGCGCTAGAGCCAGTCCGTTTTCACTGTGTTTTTGAACACGAATGGATAAAGTCTCTAACCCTTGAATAATTTGGAATGCATTAAACGGACTCAAAGCAGCTCCATAATCACGCAACCCTTCAATTCTTACTTTGGCAATAAAAGCAGCTGCTCCCAATGCATCGTGATACACTAAACCATGATAACCCGGATTAGGTTCTGTAAATTCAGGGAAACGACCACTACTCCAGTCAAAAGTTCCAGCGTCTATAATTGCACCCCCTAATGAAGTTCCGTTACCCGAAATATATTTAGTCAAAGAATGAATAACAATATTAGCACCATGAGCAATAGGATTCAATAAATAAGGCGAAGCCACTGTATTATCCACTACAAACGGAACTTTTAGCGTTTTGGCAACAGCCGCAATCGCCTTTAAGTCCAATACATCTAATTTTGGATTCCCTAAGCTTTCTACAAAAACAACTTTGGTATTGTCTTTGGCCGCTTTCGCAAAATTAGCAGCGTCCGAAGGATCTACGAAAGTAGTAGTAATACCCAGACGCGGTAAAGTAGCACTTAACAAATTAAACGTACCACCGTACAAACTACTAGAAGCCACAATATGGTCACCGGTTTTCAACATCGTCAATAATCCTGTCGCAATCGCCGCCGTTCCTGATGCGGTAACCACAGCTGCAATACCGCCCTCAAGAGCCGCCAATCGTTGCTCTAAAATATCATTAGTAGGGTTGTTAAGTCTTGTATAGATGTATCCCGCTTCCGACAAGCCAAATAAGTTAGCCGCATGCTCTGAGTTATTGAACACATAAGATGATGTTTGATAAATAGGCACTGCTCTAGTTCCTGCATGTTTTGTTACATCGTGTCCAGCATGTAAGGCGTTTGTTTCAAATTTTAAATTGCTCATTGTTTTTATTTTTAGTTCTTATTAATCTCGTTTGGATGTAAAAAAAAAGCCTCCCAATTTCTTGGGAGGCTTTGTTCTATAATCGGGCTTGTATTTCGATTTAAACAATAGAGCGTTCCCAGGAAATTTCCTGAAAATTTTTACACATCATTTGTTTAATTGTTGTCATTTTTAAATAATTCTATTCCTCAAATTTGCAAACTAATTCCCTAACCTCCAAATTATTTACACATAATTAACAAACTTATCGCTAAATGTTAATTTAAAAAAGCACAGACCGCTAGCTTACTACACCGTTATTGTGGCGCTTTTGCAAAAGCAAAAAAAAAGACTATACGATATCTCCCCACAAAAAATCGAAGGCAATAGCTCGCTATTCATAGAAAAACTCTTATTTTTGAGAAACGCAATTGATAGTTCAACTTGCCTCAAAAACTAAACCTACTTAGAATTATGTTTCAAAACCATGCAATCGATTTTGATTTATTAAAAAAACGCGCTTATAATTTACGATGGGCCACCGTTCCCGAAGGTGTCATTCCGCTTACAGCAGCCGACCCCGATTTTAAAAGTGCCCCCGAAATAGCCGAAGCCATCAGTCAATTTGCAAAAGATCGTTATTTTTGCTATACCCCACCCGAAGGACTTCCTGAGTTTAAAGAAGCCATTTCGAATTATTTTCAAACTAGAAGAAACGTACCCGTACAACCCGAATATGCTTTCCCGGTAGATAGTGCGGCATTTGGAATTTATCTTACCTGTCAAGCTTTTTTAAATATTGGCGACGAAGCCATTATTTTTGATCCAGTCGATTTTTTATTTCGCTATTCTATAGAAAATGTGGGTGCCACAGCCGTTTCATTTGCCATACCGCCAGGAACAACAACCGTTGATTTTGAGCAAATGGAAAAACTCATTACCAAAAAAACTAAAATGATTTGTTTATGCAATCCCCTTAATCCAACGGGAAAAGTATTTACAAAAAGCGAACTGCTACAACTGGGGGAAATTGCCTGCAAGCACAACCTCATCATTCTATCTGATGAAATATGGAGCGACATTGTATTTGCGCCAGCGGTTTTTACAAGCATTGCCGCTATAAATGAAGAAATACGAAATCAAACCATCACCATTACGGGGTTTAGTAAATCATACGGCCTTGCTGGATTGCGTATTGGGGCAGTCATAGCTCACAATTTAAAACATTACAATTTATTAATGGATATTTCTTTGCACAATTCCACTGTACATGGAGCAACTGTTTTGTCGCAAATAGCTGCAACAACAGCCTTAAACGACTGCGCATACTACCTCAATGATTTTGTCAGTCATCTTTCAAAAACCAAAACTTTGATAGTAGATGAACTAAATACTATCCCAGGCTTTAATTGCATTGCGCCGGATGGTTGCTATGTTGCTTTTACAGCTATTACTGGCACCAATAAAAGCAGTCAAGAAATCTACGAGCTGTTATTACAAGATGCCAAAGTTGCTGTAGTGCCCGGACTAAAACAGTGGTTTGGTAATGGAGCCGAAGGTTATATTAGAATGAGTTTTGCAACCTCTACAGAAGTAATTCAAGAGGCAATGCACCGCATTAAAAAGGTGATCAAATGAAAGTAGTAATTATAGGCGGCGGAATTGCAGGTCTTGCTATGGGACTATTGCTACGCAAAGAAAACTGGGAAGTGGTGATCAACGAGCGATCCTCGAGTATGGTTAATCAAGGCCATGCTTTTTTGATGAGCGAAGATGGCCTTTCGATATTGAATGCTTTTACAGATGCACAAAACCATGAACTACAAAAACAAAATGTCAATTTATTTAGTTTAAAGCGACCTGATGGCGATGAAGAAATTCGTATAAAACTGGATGGCTGGCATTGTATGAAACGCGTTGATTTGATCGCGTATTTAAATTCATTTTTTACAGCTGAAACTTTAAAAATGGGACGTGTTTTTTCTCATTTTTTATTCGAAAACAAACTAGCGATAGCAGCTGTTTTTCAAAATGGAGACATTGAATATGGAGATCTCTTTATTGGTGCTGACGGAAGCAATTCTAAAGTACGAGAGTCATTGTTTGGCAAAGTGCATTTTACACCCATCGCAGTACATGAGATTGTAGGTATTTCCAAAAAAAGAGCCATTACTGATCCCGAAAAAGTACTTTTCCAGAAATACCAAAGTAAAACCAAAGGCTTATCATTTGGCTTTATTCCAGCATCCTGCGATGAGTCCGTTTGGTTCATGCAATACGATGTTACACTAGCCACGGGAAAAGAAGGAGACAGTCCAGAAACACTACGTCATTTTTGTTTTGAAATGCTACAAGAATTTCCCGATGAAGTGCGAAATGTACTAGAAGCCAATGATTTTAGCAGTACTTATATCTGGAAAACTCGAGACTTTGATACTTTGCCTAGTTTTCACAAAGAGAATGTGGTTTTGATAGGAGACGCAGCACACTTAGCACTACCTTTTACCAGTGCAGGAACAACTAATGCCTTGCTTGATGCACAAACATTGACCAATGCATTAACAACGTCTGATTCTATCACAGTCGCTTTTAAAAAATACTATCACGAAAGACACAAAGACCTAACCAACCACTTAGAGCAAGGGCGTGCCTTGAAAAAAAGTTTTTTAGATCCAAAGAAATACAGTGAACAAGGCTATGTACTGCCATTAGTTAGCGACAAAGACAAAAAGAAGCCTGTTCAAAAACCCATTACAATTACTTATTTCACCGATCCGATATGCTCTACTTGCTGGGTCATACAGCCTGTACTTCGAAAACTTCAATTAGTATACGGTGATTACATAGACATTCAATATCATATGGGTGGCTTATTACCTTCTTGGAAAAACTATGACCGTGGTATAATTAAAAACCCAATAGATGCCGCCAAACACTGGGAAGAAATAAGCAAAGAATATCAAGTTATACTCGATGGCGACATTTGGATTGAGGATCCACTGGACTCGTCTTACCCACCGAGTATTGCCTTCAAAGCAGCACAACTGCAAAGTAATGACAAGGCAGTATCACTATTGAGACGCTTGCAGGAAATGATTTTTATCGAAAAAAAGAATATTAGCAAATGGCCTGAAATCGAAATTGCCGCCTTGAATTGCGGATTAAATTCGGCTTTACTTTTAAAAGACATCAACGGAAAAGGATTGGATTTGTTTAATGAAGATTTAGCGTACGCCAAACAACTACAAGTGACTACTTTTCCAACCATACTATTTTCTATAGGAAACGAACTAAAAACAACTATTTCTGGTTTGCAGCCCTATGAAAAATTTGAACAAGTCATTCAGGAAGCTATCCCTAACGTGGTTAAAAGCAATAAGGAAATCAGTGCGCTATCGTTGTTTCAACGTTTTAACAATATGACCGAAAACGAATATGCTTTTATAACCGATACTACAATTGAAGAAAGCACAGTCATACTAAACGACCTGCATAACGACGGGCTAATTGAGAAATACGATAGTAAAAATGGCATGGTTTGGATTTACGTTACAAAACCTAAAAACAAGACTAGCAGCCCTTGTGTTTAAATTATTGATGATAGGAAATTTAATCCTTTATTCATATTAAATGCCGTACACTTAGAAATGTACGGCATTTTTTATGCGAGCAATTACGCAAAACAGCGTGAGTGATAGCAGTGAAAAGCCCACAGTCAAGTGGAGCGATAGCGCAACTTGACGCGGACTTGCAACGAGCACGACAGCAGTAGTGAAATGAGCTACTGAGCGCTAAGTGAATAGCTCATTTTTCTACTGCTGGCACGCCCAAATCATTTCTAGAATCATTGTGGTGGTTGGTTGTCGTTTTAAATTAAAAAAAAAACTTAAGATTAATTTGCAATTCAAAATGGTTTCATACCTTTGCACTCAAATACAAGAGGAAAAATTTGAACTGATTGCAACCTCTTCATAATGAAACGAATTCATTATGGATGCTGAAAATTTTCAGTAGAAAAAATGCTAAAGCAGATACTCTCCTTTAGCATTATACCTGCAATTATTTTTCCTCGCTTAATTTCAAAATAATAATTATTATGGCTTATTTATTTACGTCAGAATCTGTGAGTGAGGGACATCCAGACAAAATTGCAGATCAAATTTCAGATGCATTAATCGATAACTTTTTGGCATTTGATGCTGATTCAAAAGTAGCTTGCGAAACATTAGTGACTACAGGTCAGGTAATTTTAGCCGGTGAAGTAAAATCAAATACTTACTTAGACGTACAACATATTGCTCGTGAGGTAATCAGAAAAATTGGTTATACGAAAAGTGAATACATGTTTGAGGCCAATTCTTGTGGAATCCTTTCGGCAATTCACGAACAATCGGCAGATATTAATCAAGGTGTTGACCGTTCTAACCCAGAAGAGCAAGGAGCAGGTGACCAAGGAATGATGTTTGGTTATGCAACTAACGAGACGGAAAACTTCATGCCACTAGCGCTTGATTTATCTCATAAATTATTGCAAGAATTAGCACTATTAAGACGTGAAAATAATGAAATTACGTATTTACGTCCTGATGCTAAATCTCAAGTAACTCTTGAATATAGTGATGACAACGTACCAACTCGTATAGATGCAATTGTTATCTCGACACAACACGATGATTTTGACGAAGAAGCGACTATGCTTGCTAAAATCAAAAAAGACATTGTAGAAATCTTGATTCCTAGAATCATCGCTAAAAACCCAAAAAGTGCTCATTTATTTAATGACGCGATCCATTACCACATTAACCCTACAGGGAAATTTGTGATTGGTGGACCTCACGGTGATACTGGTTTAACTGGTAGAAAAATCATTGTAGATACTTATGGTGGTAAAGGGGCTCACGGTGGTGGTGCATTCTCTGGAAAAGACCCAAGTAAGGTAGATAGAAGTGCTGCTTACGCAACACGTCATATCGCTAAAAACCTTGTTGCGGCAGGTGTTGCAAGTGAAATTCTAGTGCAAGTATCTTACGCTATTGGTGTTGCTAAACCGATGGGAATCTTTATTGAAACTTACGGAACATCAAAACTGAACTTAACTGACGGTGAAATCGCTAAAAAAGTAGAAGCGATCTTTGATATGCGCCCTTACTTTATTGAGCAACGCTTAAAATTAAGAAACCCTATCTATAGTGAAACTGCTGCTTACGGACACATGGGACGTACACCAGAAACGGTTACAAAAACATTCTCGGCTCCGGGAGGATTAACAAAAACTGTTGAAGTTGAGTTATTCACTTGGGAAAAACTAGATTTTGTTGACCAAGTTAAAGCTGCTTTTGGATTGTAATTCAAAACTTAAAATAAATATCACAAACGGTTATCTGAAAAGATGACCGTTTTTTTTGTGCTAATCCACAAAAAAAGAGCTGTCATAAACATGACAGCTCTTTATTATAATATCTTAATCGTGTAATTACAATTTGTATGTGATTCCAACTTTAACACCGCTAAAAACATTACCACCACCTAGTTGCACATTAACTCCCAAATTATCCGTGAAGAAATAACGCCCACCTGCATGTACACCTAAGCCAACACTATTTACACCGTAATCATTTTTAGACCAACTGTAATAATTTACATTTGCACCAGCGTAAACATCAAATTTACTAGGTATTTGAAGTAATTCATTAAAATGGTAGCTTCCATTTGCTTGAACCCCAATTGCATTAATATTATAATCATTACCATAACCAGAGATAGCAGTCGTTGCTCCATAAGACTGGTATGATATTTCACCTCCTATGGAAATATCTTTCATCAACCCATACTCGAGACCTGCATAGGCAGAAGCACCGTAAGTTGTTGCACCAAATCCACCATTCAATTGAAACCCACCTTCTTCTAAAGGAGCTTGTGCATTGGCAAATCCAAATGCAAACAAGGCTAATACTAAAGCAATTTTTTTCATAATTTATTTATAAGTTAATACCTACTGGTAAAACACCAGTAATCCTAGACCAAATGTAGTATTTTTCAAGTCAAAAAAAAAGTTTTTTTCACAGTGAATCGATTGCTTTAAAACCTGTAATGCCTACAAATTATACTTTAAACTAAAAACAATATACCTTGGTTGCACCGTATATTGGGAGGTTCTTGTAGAAAATTGTGAAAAGCTATCTTCGTTCAAAGCCACAGTATTCAAAATATTAGTTGCAGCTACTTTATATTCCCATTTACTATTTTTCTTTTGATAAATTAAACTTGCCGATAGAAAATCATATTCGTTATTAATTGTTTTAGCAGCATTATAGTAATGATAAAACTCATATTCTGTTACAAAAGAGAAACTTTTCAAAAAATAGTAGTCTAATTTTGCAAAAGGCTTCTCGGTAATAAAGGTAGCACCACTGTACTTGTTATTGATCCAATTGTACCCCAACTCTAGGTTAGGCATGTTTTTATAATTAGTCGATACCTTAACAGTATAACTTTGCGTAAAACTCTCCGTTGTTGCCTGATTGTTGTTTTGAATATTATTGAACTTCGACCAATTTAAACTCGCATTAGCCGAAGCCTTATAATTTTTCAAAAAAGAACGACCGTAACCACCCATTGCAGCCATTGTTTCATCGGCTAGATTAGAATTATATGGAGTAGTTGATTGATTAATTCCAATAAAATCGGCTCTTGATTTTACAGCATCTACTTTTTTAGTATAAGAAGCATTTGCAAAAATATTTTCAAAATTGAACATGTTGTACTTAAAGTAACGCAAGCTGTACACTTGCGAAGTAGCATTTTCTAATGCTCTATTTCCTCTAAACAAATTATTGTAATTTGAAAAAACATACCCTTCAGCTAATTTATTAATATCTGTAAAATCATTTGATAAAGAGAAATTATAGGTTAGCGACTCCGATTTTTTAATTTGGTATAAAGCAAATAAATCGGGCAAGAACCTCACAAATGACTGATTCAAACTGGATCCTAGTTGACCGTTATTCATATCATAATAATGCACACTCACTCCTGGCGTAAACGTAAATTTACCCGTAAGCATTTTATAATGCAGTCCTAAAAACACATCATTAAAATCATATTGTACTTGATTATTATTTTCGGCACTGGTTAAATCATTTGTCACACCATTGTCTAATATTTGAAAAATATGCGAATTAAAATTTTGATGTGAATACGTATTCCCAATGGTTAGATTAAAATTCGTTTTAGGAGTTACCATGTAGTAATAATCAAACTTAGCGTCTATTTTATTGGTTTTCACAAAACGATTTTGATTCAAATCATTTCTATTTTGCCCTGAAACATAATCCGTTAAAACAAATGGTTGCGTTTGCAAATTAGCATTGTAAAACGGGTTTTCGTCTTGATACAAATGCTGTATTTCTACTGCAAAAATATTCTTGTCGTTCTGCGTGTAATACAAGCTTAAATTTTGATTGATCGAATTGGGATTTTGCTTTTTAGTAGTCAATATTGACTCAGCTGCGGCTGTGCCTTGAATATACGATTCACGATATAAATCACTTACTTCATCTTGCTTGGTAAGCTTAGAAAGGATGTCATAGTCAAATTGCAATTTTGTATTGGGCTTATAACTAGAACTCAGTTTAAACATGCCTAAATTATTTTTTTGACGTGCTAATTCCTGGCTTTTTTTGTTGGTCACCCGAATCTAGAATAGTTGTTTGCGACTTCGTTTCTAACTCAGTGTCCGAAACAGATAAGATTGCAAAACCGCTTACATTCCATGCTTTGGTTATACTATACGAAAAATTTGCTGCACCAAATTTGGTTTCAATTTCCTTAGCCTTGTTGTTGCGAAGTAATGAAATACCCAAATCGTTAGAAGAAACATTAAAACTGCTTCCTCCTTTTTTCATCATTGATCGAAAACCGCCTGTAAACTTAAAATAATCCTGCGCAGTCAAAGGCAACTCTCCTATATTATTAAAATTTGTAATCAAGTTAATACTGTATTTAGGACTGTAATAAAACAACTTTGGATTCACAATATACCTATCCCAATCTTGATCTACACCTAGACCAGCAGTTACATCCCCAAACCAAAAATTCTTTTTCCCTGATTTAAGTTTAATATTCATTGCAATATTATCTTGATTATTTTCTACCCCTTTCAAGGCGCCAATCTCACTATAATTACGCAATACTTGTACTTTGTCAATCGCATCAGCCGGAATATTTTTTACACCCAACTTTGTGTCTCCATCAAAAAAGTCTTTACCATCGACCATTAATTTCGTTACTTTTTTACCCTCAACTTCCACTTCACCGTCATCATTCACTTCTACACCAGGAAGTTTCTTTAATACATCTTCTAATTTCCTTTCGGTTCCTGACTTAAAAGAATCTGCGTTATAAACAATAGTATCTCCTTTGATAGAAACTGGCATTTCACGCACAATTTCGACTCCATTCAATTCAATTCCGTCCTCCTGCAGCACAATGGTTTTAGTGATATTCTCCGTATTGGTTACAATTTCGATTTCTCTATTTTGCATTCCCAGGAAACTTATTTTTATGCTATAATGCGTATCCGCCTTTAGGCTCAGCACAAACTTTCCTTTATCATTTGTAATAGCATAGGAATCCATAGCATTCGTATCATTATTGATGGCCATCACATTTGCCATTTCAAGAGGCCCGGCTTTTGAGTCTGTGACTACTCCGTCTAACTTGATCGCTTGCGCAAAAGAAAACGAGCAGATAAAAAGAAAACAAAGAGGTATAATTTTATTCATAAAAGCGTATTAGAAGTTATATTTGACTGCGTAACTAGTTTTAATTCCCCATTCTCATGCGCATCCCACCGTTGCCATTGCGACCTTGATTCATTTCTTGCATTTCCTTCATTTTCTTGACCACCACCTCGTCATAATCTTTTTGCGAAATTGTTTTGCCGTTAGAAGGCGCTTTGATATCGGCTTTAGTTTTCGGGTTCAAAACGACTTTAGAACACAACACTACTGTTTTTCCGTCGTTTATTTCTAAGATCAAACCAGGCAAGCCCCAATATTTATCTGGCCCTTGATTAACTGGAATTTCTGGAGTGTACCAAGCCGTAACAACTACTTCCTTAGGCATACTTAGTCCACTCAAAAAATCTGTTTTCTTTTCTTTGTTATCGGCGTTGTTCCCTTCTGGTTTTGCCCCTTCGTCGTCATCTTTTTTAGGTCTCAAATTTCTAAAATCAGACGTACTTGCAGGAAGCACAGCCGTCGCTTTAAAACAGTTGTACCCACCAATAACGCGTATTTCGCCTTCCATTTTCCATTTCAAATTATTCAATGAGTCTTTTACTAAAAACTCTTTCCCCATAAACTCCTTATCAACAGTATATGATTTATCCTTTACATTTTTATAATAGGTACCACCACCGCCCATCATGGAGCTCATCATTCGCATTCCGCCCTGTTGTCCGCCTGGAGTTTCTAATTTTTCCTGCTCTTTATAAATCGAAGCCGACTTGTCGAAATTAAGTACAAATGTTTTTTCGAACATCGTCTTCATTCGTTCCTCCATCATTTTTTCCATCTCTGGTGTAATATCTCTATTATTGGGCCTATTAGCCTTAAAATCGGCCATACTTGTTTTTGACTCGTAAATCGCCATACCCTGAAATTCTTGTGCGTGCATCCCTAAACAAGTTACAGCAGAAAATGCTAGACTATAAATAAATTTATAGAGGTGTAAAGATAAATTCTTATCTTTCGTGAAAGAATTTTATTATGGAATCATTCAAAGGAGAAAGTA
>NZ_JACRUK010000051.1 GCF_014305155.1 Flavobacterium muglaense | reverse complement strand
CAATTATGAAAGTGATTATTTGGTGAAATTAAATCCAGTTATATGAAAATTGAGAATACTTTTTCAGCAAGCCCTAAGTAGTTTTAAAGCTGCGCAAGTTACAAAAATAACGATTTTACATACGAACGATGTACACAGTCATATTGATCCGTTTCCAGCTGATGACCCTCGCAATGCGAATATGGGCGGCGTAGCTAGAAGGGCATCGCTAATTGAAAACATTAGAAAAGAGGATACCAATGTTTTACTGCTCGATGCTGGTGATATTTTTCAAGGCACACCTTATTTTAATTATTATGGAGGTGAACTGGAGTTTAAACTGATGAGTATGATGCAGTATGATGCGTCAACGATAGGAAATCATGATTTTGATAACGGTATTGAGGGATTGTATGCCCAAATGCCACATGCAAAATTTGAATTCTTATCGGCTAACTACGATTTTAAGAACACTAAAATGGACGGCTTAGTGAAGCCTTATAAAATTTTTAATAAAAACGGGATTAAGATTGGCGTTTTTGGAATTGGGATCGAACTTGATGGATTAGTAGATAAGAAAATGTATCAAGAAACGGTTTATAACGACCCTATTGAAGCAACACAAGAGATGGTGAGGATCTTGAAGAAGGAACAAAAATGCGACTTGGTTGTTTGCCTTTCTCATTTGGGTTACAATTATAAAAATGAACCCAACAAAATGTGCGACCTTAAACTCGCAGCACTTACTGAAGATATTGACTTAATTATAGGCGGACATACTCATACTTTTCTAGACAAACCTACGGTAGTAAAAAATCTTGCTGGCAATGAAGTGCTCGTTAATCAAGTAGGCTGTTACGGAATTAATTTAGGGCGTATTGATTTTTATTTTGATTCGAATAAAAGGAAAGCTGCCGAAGGAAAATCAATCGTTGTTTAACCGCTCACTAGCTACTACAAATTTATAGAAAGCAAAGCAAACCGCGGTGTTCAACAACAAAGCCATAGGTCTCAGACTGATAAGCTCTAAATCGGCTAGATAGAATTTTTCAATAAAAATAATGAATGTTTGCGTTAGTGACATCATCCCAGATACAAACAGCCAAATATCCTTTTTATTAAAAATTAGTAAATATTGTGATAATATAATACCGCTAAGAGCAGAAATTAATAAAATATTTACAATTAAAATAATATAACTTTCGATCAAAACACTTTCAGGAATGGATACTAAATAAAGAAAATACATCAAGAACGGAATGGATGCGAGTATTGGCGGAATATAATCTTTTAATTTAATCAACTTAGCAACGTAGTATATCTCGATAAGACGATGAAAGAAAACGGCTATTAGCGCGTATCGAAGCATTTTTATTTCGGGTGATATAAAAAATAAGCGCCCTATAAGCAGCAAGACCATATTGACAAAATAGATAGGGCTTCTAAGGGTTGACGAATACCAGTACAATGCTACTAAAATCACTACTTCAATGACCTTAATAGCATATTGATAATGGCTTTCCAGAAAAATCTGAAAAACTACTTCCATACAAGCTACCAAAAAATAAAATACAATTAGAGCATTCTCGACCGTAGTCTCTTTACTAAAAACCTTCATTATTTCTCCATATTAATTAGCATTAATCAGGCTCATAAAATCATCTTCGGATAAAATAGGAATATTTAACTTGGTTGCTTTTTCTAATTTAGCAGGTCCCATGTTATCTCCTGCCACAACATAATCTGTTTTTGAGGATATAGAACTTCCAACTTTTCCACCATTTTCTTCAATGGCAACTTTCAAATCGTCTCTTGAGAATTTAGTAAAAACACCTGAAACTACAAATATTTTTCCCACAAGTTTATCCGTTGCGTTTGGATTTACTTTTTCAATAATAGCAAACTGAATACCATACAATTCTAAGCGCGCTATGATACTATTGTTTTCCTGATTTTCGAAAAAATCAATTACACTTTGCGCAATGCGATCCCCAATCTCATCTACTAAAACTAAATCTATCAAAGTTGCTTGACGCAAAGCCTCAATAGTTCTATAATGCTTTGCTAACTTCTTAGCTACAGTTTCTCCTACAAATCGAATACCTAAGGCATAAAGGACACGCTCAAAAGGAATATTCTTTGACTCAGCTACGCCTTTTACTAGATTTTCGGCCGATTTTTGTGCCATTCTTTCCAATGGAAGAATTTGCTCCACTGTTAATTCATACAAATCAGCATAGTTGTGTACTAAACCATTATTAAAAAGCAAGGCCACTGTTTCTCCGCCAAGCCCTTCAATATCCATGGCTTTTCTCGAAATAAAATGTTGAATTCGACCTATAATTTGTGGTGGACAACCATAAAAATTGGGGCAATAATGATTTGCTTCACCTTCGCCACGTACTAGTTCTGTACTGCATTCTGGACAATGGGTGATATATAATGTGGGGTTCGTCCTACCCGAACGTTGTGAAAGATCTACGGCAATAATTTTAGGAATAATCTCTCCACCTTTTTCTACAAAAACAGTATCGCCTACGCGAATGTCTAATTTTTCAATTTGATCTGCATTATGCAACGAAGCTCTTTTTACAATTGTTCCCGCTAGCTGCACTGGCTCAAGATTAGCTACTGGAGTAATAGCCCCCGTTCTTCCTACTTGATAGGATATCGAATTTAACTTGGTTGATACTTGCTCCGACTTGAATTTATACGCCATAGCCCATCGAGGTGACTTGGCGGTATATCCTAATTCGTCTTGGTATTGAAAAGAATTAACTTTGACTACTACTCCATCTGTTTCATAAGGCAATTCATGACGATGTATGTCCCAATACGCAATGAACTCAAAAACTTCGTCTAAATTATTGGCTAATGTTGCTTCTTTGGGTACTTTGAATCCCCAACTTCTAGCCGACTCTAATCCATCGTATTGTGTAGAAAAGGGCAGTTCGTTTCCAATTAAAAAATACAGTAAGCAATCCAAAGGCCTCTTGGCTACCTCGGCACTTTCTTTTAGTTTTAAACTTCCAGAAGCTGTATTCCTGGGATTTGAGTAAGGCGTTTCTCCTATTTCTATTAGCTCTTGATTCATTTTTTCAAAACCAGCGAAAGGCAAAATAATTTCTCCCCTCACATCAAACTTCGCAGGATAATTTCCATTTAATTGTAACGGAATGGAACGAATGGTTTTTATATTATTCGTCACGTCATCACCCTGAAAACCATCTCCACGAGTAACTGCACGAACTAATTTTCCGTTTTCATAAGTAATACTTATCGAAGCCCCATCGTACTTTAATTCACAAGTATAAGCCAGTGGAACTTCGCCCAATACTTTTTGAACTCTCTTCTCCCATTCGATTAAATCTTCTTTAGAATAGGAATTATCCAATGAATACATACGATGATCGTGAGCAACTGTTTTAAAACTCTTTGTAATTGCACCACCTACTCTTTGCGTAGGGGAATTTTCATCAAAAAATTCTGGGTGTTTATGTTCTAAGTCTTGTAGCTCTTTTAATTTAATATCAAACTCATAATCAGTAATATCGGGTTTATCTAACACATAATACTTGTAATTATGCTGGTTGAGTTCTTCTCTGCGTAATTGGATGTTTTGCTTGATATCCATAAAAATAAAATTGGCTACTTTAGTACTTAAAATCGTGTACTAAAATAACCAATTAAAAAGAAATAACAACGCAATTATGATTCAATAATCGAATTTATTTGTTTGTATAATTGTCCGTCGCTCAAGAAAGCACCTTGTTGTATCAAAGCAAAAAGCGAGGCATTGCGCTCCTCCGTAAATTCTTTTTTACCCGTTTTCATTTCGATTGTATCTGTAAACATATTATCACTCAACCATTGCAAACCATCCTTTGTTAAAAAATCAACTTCAGGGACCAATGACTTTAAAACAATCGACTGAACATGCGTATCAAAACTCTGGAATAAGAAGATGTGATTTTTGGAAAAATGCTCTAAATATTCTGCTCTAGAAAGTACACCTTCCCAAACTAGATCCGAAAATACATCTAACTCTTGTTCTGCAACTTCTGGTTTGTCTTTTTTAATGGTATCCCACTCTGCTTTATCTATTGCTTGAGTAGCCAAAAAATTAGTAAACTCCTGAGTTAGCTCTTCAAATTGTTCTTTAGTTAATCTTCTATATTTCATTTTCTTATTTTAATTAATCGTTCTTAGTCGAAATTAACACTCTTGTAAGAAGTTGCAAATTTAAAATATAAAAACAGAAAAGCCTTCTTTTACAAGAAGGCTTTTCAAAAAAAAATATTATTTTATTAAGTCTTAGAAAATATATCTAATTCCAAATTGCGCTTGCCATCTTGACAATAAACTAGTTTCGTAATTGAATGTTTTAGTTTGCGTACCAGTAAAAGTATATGTTGGCACATTAGAAGCATCAACAGTAACACCAATAGGCTGTATAGAAGTAGGCACTTGAACTAATCCCCAATCAGAATTCAGTAAATTTCCAACGTTCAAAATATCAACACTAAATTGGATTGTGTTAGTTGTTTTAGAATTTGAAGATGGCTTGAAGTTAAAATCTTGAATTAATTTCATATCCCACTTCCCTCTCCATGGGGACAAAGCACCGTAACGCTCAGCATACTGCCCTCTTCTTCCACTCAAGTAATCATCTTGACTAATAAATCTATCATAAGCATCACGTTGTGATTGACCTCCTGAAAAATTCATTGTATTGATTTGAGCAGTAGTAGGAATAAAAATCAAATCATTAGTTGATGATCCATCATTGTTGATGTCACCTCCATAAATATAATTAAAACGTCCCCCTTGAGCATATTCAAAGAAAGTTGAAACTGTAGTTGACCATCTATTATTCGTTCCGTATTTCCATTTTTTTGAACCTACACCAATAAAACGATTTCTATCTCCGTATTTTGAGTTGGATAAAGTGGCATCATTTACATTGCCCTTAGCTGGATTAAAATTAAATGCATCACCTGTAATCTCAGCCTCAATAGAGTTTACATCTTTTGAAACCATAAAGTTATATGCTAAACTAGCATACAAACCATTGTCAAATGTTTTTTGCAATTTAACCGATGTATTAAAAACATATCCTTTACTAGAATTAGTCATAACATATCCACTATTTGCGCCTTTATCAGATCCATTATAGATAGCTCTATTATCAGCACCTACTAAAGTTCCAGTTGGAGCTATTAATCCCCAGTTTTGAACATGTACCCCGTTAATATCTTTATTATAAGACATGTCAAGTGTTGCTATATAATCATTTTTAAATTTATGATCTAAACCTAAACTAGTTCTCCAAACTTGTGGCCATTTAAAATCTTTGTCCATAATTTGAAAAAAACCATCATCTGATCCACTTACTTGATTTCCTAACCATACAAATGGCAATTTACCAGTAAAGATTCCTGTTCCTCCGCGTAATTGCGTTGTTTTATCTCCAGTAACATCCCAGTTAAAACCTAATCTTGGTGACCATAATATTTTATTACTTGGTAATGTTGTCGAAATTAACTGCTCGTTAGTTCCCGTTTTTGGATTATAGTAAAGCGTCGCATTATTTCTGGTTGCTCCATTATCAGTATCAATGTATTTTTGAATTAAATCAGCAGTATTAAAATACAATGGCTTATCAGCTCTAAGTCCCAATGTTAATTTGAAATTATCATTAATATTCCAATCGTCTTGACCATAAAAAGCAACTTGACCTACATTTAATTCTGATAATTTCCAACCTTTATCTCCACCGACGGCGAAATTTTGTTTTGAGTTAAAGACGTCTTGTGCAAATTGAAGATTTTGTTTGATTACACCATTAGGATCCGCAGCATCATCCAAAAATGATTGAACACTTGGATAAGGACCTCCAAAGCCAGGAATATAAAATGTACCACGATAAGGATATACAAAACGGTCATAACCACCTAAGTTAAAAGAATTTTTAAATTGGTATTTCTCAAATGAACCCCCAAAAGTAAAAACATGACTCCCTGTAGTGTAAGTAAGGTTATTTGTTACTTGAAATACCTTTTGATCCAAAGTGTTATGGATTGAAAATGGCTCATTACCTGCAATGATATAGTTTGCTCCTGATCCATCTTCTATATTAATTACTGGCGCAGGAGTTGAAAATGGATTTCTAAAATCATTAAAATGCGTATATCCCGCTTGTAATTTATTAGAAACTGTTTCACTTACTTTAGAGTTTAATTCTACTAAAAACGAATCTAATTTATTGTTAATTTGATATCCCGAATTAGCATATTGCAAAATATTTGCATTTGGACCTCTAAAACCTAATGCTGTTGGATGCGCAGGCTTGTCTTTTGATGCATCTAAAAAATTATAAATTACTGCTAATTTATTATTATCATTGATATTCCAGTCAAATTTAATAATTCCCTTATTTGATCCTGAATTATGTTTGAATCCTTGGTAAGCACCCGTATTGTAGCCTAAAGAATACAAAGCAGAAGAAACTGCTATCAAATCTGACTCCAGAACTCTAGACTCATTGATACCTGTAATGCCATCTCCATTATTAGCGACAAAATTAGATCCTAAATCACTTCGTTTCTCGATCTCATAATTAGCAAAAAAGAATAATTTATTTTTAATGATTGGACCACCAATACTAAAACCAGCTTGAGTTTGCTCTAACGAGGGAACAAAAATTTTCTCTCCCTTTATTTTATTTCCAGTTAAATCCTGATTTCTAAAAAAAGCATATGCTGTACCATGAAATTCGTTTGTACCCGACTTCGTAACTGCATTTACAGAAGCTCCTGTAAAACCCGATAATGTAACATCGTAAGGCGCCGTAGCTACTTGAATTTGATCAATAGCATCTAAAGAAATAGGCTGAGAACCCGTTTGTCCTCCTGGAGTAGCAGCATCTAATCCAAAAGGATTGTTAAACACAGCTCCATTTAAAGAGTAACTATTATACTGATCATTTCTACCTCCAAATGAGCCACCACTAGCGGAAGGTTCTAAACGCGTAAAATCTTCGGCTGATCTTGAAATTGTAGGCAATGCCGTTAATTCTTTTCTACCAATTGTAGTTTCAGCACCTGTTTTTCCACTTTGAAAAACGCGCCCTTTAGAACCTGTGATTTTTACTTCACTAAGTTGTTGACTTTCATCTTTCAAAAGCACATTTAAAATAAATGGCTTTCCTAATTCCAAGTAAACTTCGTTGAATTCTTGCGTTTGAAAACCAACAAAAGTAACAGTCACTTTGTATGGACCTCCTACTCTCATGTTTAACATATTGTATCGACCATCTTCATTTGAAAGCGAAGAATACTTAGATCCCGTAGGAAGATGAATCGCATAAACCGTTGCTCCCGGAAGTGATTCTGTTTCTAAACTTTTGACGGTTCCTTTAATACTGGAAGTAGTTGTTTGAGCGATCATAGAATGTAGACCGAAAACAACTAGTAATAAAGTAAGAATTTTTTTCATTTTTTATAATTAGTATTGATAAAGACAAATTTAGGCAAAAAAAAATCACTCCGAAGAGTGATTTTTAATGTTTTTTTAACAATTTGCTAACAAAACTATATTACATTATTCTGCAATAATTTCATAAGGTAATTCAACAATTACATCTCTGTGTAAACGTACACTTGCAGTGTATTTACCAGTACGTTTAACGATACCGCTAGTGATGAATTTTCTATCAATTGCTTGACCTCCTTTAGATAAAGCTTCGGCGATATCAATATTCGTGATTGAACCGAATAATTTTTCACCACCTGCTTTAGCAGATATTTTAATTTCGATAGCTTTAATAGTTTCAGCTAATGCATTTGCATCTGCTACTACTTTAGCTTCTTTGTGCGCTCTTTGCTTCAAGTTTTCAGCTAATACCTTCTTTGCAGAAGAAGTAGCTAATTGAGCAAATCCTTGTGGGATTAAGAAGTTACGACCGTATCCGTTTTTCACAGTTACTACGTCATCTTTAAATCCTAAATTTTGAACGTCTTGTTTTAAAATCAATTCCATGTTGGTGTCCTTTATTAGAGAAGTTAGTCCCGATAGTTATCGGGACAACAACTTTATTTTTAATATTATTTAAGTAAATCGGCCACGTATGGCATTAAAGCTAAGTGACGTGCACGCTTCACAGCTACAGACACTTTTCTTTGGTATTTCAATGAAGTACCTGTCAAACGACGAGGAAGTATTTTTCCTTGCTCATTTACAAATTTCAATAAGAAATCAGCATCTTTATAATCGATATACTTGATACCTGATTTTTTGAAACGACAGTATTTCTTTTGTTTGTTAGTTTCTATGTTTAAAGGCGTAAGATATCTGATATCCCCGTCTTTTTTTCCTGAAGCAGATTGTTGTAATGTTGCCATAATAATTAAGCTTTTTGAGATTTAAGTTTTGCTCTTCTTCTTTCAGCCCAAGAGATAGCATGTTTATCAAGACTTACCGTTAAAAAACGCATAACTCTTTCGTCACGTCTGAATTCAGTTTCAAAAGCGATTAAAACCTCTCCTGATACGTTATATTCGAACAAATGGTAAAATCCTGATTTTTTGTTTTGGATTTCGTAAGCCATTTTTTTAAGACCCCAGTCCTCTTTAGATACAAAAGTAGCACCTCTACTAGTAAGAAAATCTTCAAATTTGCTTACTGTTTCCTTTACCTGAACATCAGATAAAACGGGATTTAAAATGAAAACAGTTTCATAATGATTCATAAATATATATTTATTTGTTATTTTGGGTGCAAAAGTAGTGTTTAATTTTAAAAAAACAAGCAAAAATTCAGTTTAATCGTTGAAATGCAAAAATAATAGCCGAAAGTTTAGATTTTTATTTATTTTTACTTTATATTTACTCTACCAAATCTAAAATCACTTAATTATGAAACTAAACTGTGTCGTTGTTGATGATAGTTCTATACAAAGAATGATCATTGCAAAGTTAGTTAATAATCACCCTAATTTACATTTAGTAGGCGATTTTTCTAACGCTATAGAGGCAAGAAGCTGCATGTCTATACATGATGTAGATCTAATTTTTCTTGATATCGAGATGCCAGTTATCAATGGGTTTGACTTTCTGGACGGATTAAAAACAAAACCTCAAATTATATTCATTACTTCAAAGGCTGAATACGCCATGAAAGCTTTTGATTACGATGCTACTGATTATTTGCAAAAACCTATAGCAATTGATCGTTTTAATGCTTCTGTAAAAAGAGCTGTTGATATTCATTTGTATAAAAATGACAACAAAGAGGAAGAAGGCGAGCACATCTTTATTAAAAGTAACCTTAAAAAACTTAAAGTTTTCACTTCCAAAATAAAATGGATTGAAGCTTTTGGTGATTATGTAAGAGTTGTTACAGAAGAAGATAGCAACCTTGTACTTTCTACCATGAAGTCATTCGAGAAAGACTTATCTAAAAAGAAATTTGTACGCGTTCACAAATCCTACATTATTAATATAGACAAAGTGGAACGCTTCAATAGTAAGTTTGCCGAAATAGGTACTACTAAAATTCCTTTAAGTAGGAATAAAAAAGAAGACCTTGTTAAAGCCTTGGCTGTTGAGTAAGGACCTTAGTAAAAATCAACATTGATTGACACTTTTATAGCTCTATATTGAGCAACCGCATCAAAACTATTCAGCATTTTCTGAATAGTTTTTTTTGTATTTACGATAGACGAATTTTGTGGTATCTTAATTATTATTGTACGTATATATTCATTCCTAATTCTATTAATCGCTGGTTCTTCGGGCCCAAGTACCGGTAAAGCTAGATTTTGACTCATTACTTGATACAACCACATAGCTCCTTCTTTCAATTTATCAAAATCACGGTGTTTCAGGGTAATCTTAATAATTCGGAAATATGGAGGGTATTTATAAATTTGCCTGTCGTACAACTGCTCTTTATACATTCCTATATAATCATTTTTAGTCACTTGCTGGATCGTATTATGATCTGGATTATAAGTCTGTATAATAACCTTTCCTTGCTTGTACGATCGACCTGCACGTCCTGATACTTGCATCATCATTTGAAAACTTCGTTCGAAAGCTCTAAAATCAGGATGATACAACATATTATCAGCATTCATAATTCCAACCAAACTTACATTATCAAAATCCAAACCTTTAGCTAGCATTTGTGTACCTACTAAGATATCAACTTCTCGGTTTTTAAAACTGTCGATGATTTTTTCGAAACCAAATTTTCCTTTGGTTGTATCCTGATCCATTCGACCAACCTTATAATCTGGAAATAAAATCGTTAGTTCTTGCTGAATTTGCTCTGTACCAAAACCTTTGGTTGTCAAATGCACACTGGTACAACTATGACAATGCGTGGGTTTTGAAATGGAATAACCACAATAATGGCAACGCAATTGATTTTTATGCTTATGATAAGTTAAACTCACATCGCATTGCTGGCACTGTGGCACATGTCCGCAAGTTAAACATTCTAATAATGGCGAATAACCTCTTCTATTTTGAAACAATATAACCTGCTCCCCTAAGGCTACTGCACTCGTAATGTTTTCGATTAAAACATCACTAAAGTGCCCGTTCATTCGTTTTCTAAAGTACTTATCTTTTAAATCAACCAATTCTATATCCGGCATCATTACATTTCCATACCTTTTAGACACCTCTACTAAACCATATTTATCTGTACTAGCATTAAAATAAGTTTCTATACTTGGCGTCGCTGATCCAAGCAACACTTTGGCTTTATACATACTTGCCAATACTATCGCAGCATCACGAGCATGATACCGCGGCGCTGGATCCATTTGTTTAAAGGTTTGCTCATGCTCCTCGTCTACAATGATAAATCCTAAGTTTTGAAAAGGCAAAAACAAAGCTGACCTCGCTCCTATTACAATTTGAGCTTTTTCAGAATCTTGTAAAACTTGGTTCCAAACTTCAATTCGCTCATTATTATTATACTTCGAATGAAAAACAGCTACTTTATTCCCAAAGTATGCACTTAACCTACTCACTAACTGCGTCGTAAGAGCAATTTCCGGCAGTAAATACAATACTTGCTTCCCTAAAAGAAGGTATTGTTCGATTAATTTAATATAGATTTCAGTTTTTCCACTGGAAGTCACCCCATGTAAAAGGCATACTTCCTTTTTGATAAAGGAATCTGTAATTTCGACTAAAGCCTTTGATTGAATCTCACTTAATTGCAGCTGATCTTCTTTTCCATTTCCAGTAAAACTAACCCGGTCTTCCTGTAGATAATAATCTTCAAAAAGTCCTTTATCAATTAAGGCTTTTACAATTGCTGTTGTGGATTGAGCCGAATCTACCAGTTTTTTTACCGTAATAGGCTTTTTTTCGGTCGCTAGCAATTGAAAATAAGTCAATACAATTTCCTTTTGCTTGGTGGCATTTTTTAATGTCTCAAGCAATTCTCCCAAACCATTATTTGTCTCATATTGCGCACTAAGTCGTACATATCGAACTAATTTTGGCTTATAATTCTCTTGCATTTCTTCTTGAAGTGCTACTACACCCTTGTCAATCAATTTTTGAATAACAGGAAAAATATTTTTTTTGTTTAAAATCGCAACAATCTCGTTTATCTTAAGTGACGATTGCAATTGCAACGCTTGATAAACAAGATACTCATCATCCGAAAGCAAACTTTCATCTACAAAATCGGTTGTTTTTTGAGAAATTATAGTTTCACTTTCTAGAAGCAGCGCACTAGGCATAACACCACGATACACATCACCAATAGCACACATATAATAACTTGCAATCCATTGCCAATGTGCAATTTGAATTTCAGTAACTATGGGCTTTTCATCTAGAATTTGATGGATTTCTTTAGCTTCATAAAGCGTTGGTTTTATTTGATGCTTATCAATAACCAACGCTGTATAAATTTTATTTTTACCAAAAGGAACCGCTACACGCATTCCTTTTTTGATATAAAGATACTCAGCATCCGAAACACAATATGTAAAGGTTTTAGCAAGTGAAAGCGGTAAAATAACTTCTACAAAAAAAAGCATTCAATAAGGATGTTGTTAAGTTTAAAAAAAGTAAAATAGTACCTATTATTTCACTCTATGCCAGTATTGCGTTCTACCTAATAGTGAAAAACCAATATAACCTCTTACCTTGAGTTTATTCGTATTTTCTAAAACCATTAAGCATTTGTACACTTTTCCGTTTTTAGGGTCTAAAATTTTTCCAGAATTATACTCCTCACCATCTTTTGAAAGCCCTTTTACTACTGTCAAACCTAAGATTGGCTTATTAGCATCTTCTCCTTCACAGTTTTGACAAAGATCTTTCTTATGGTTTTTATCTAAAATTTCGATTACTTTTCCATAAATCTTACCCGATTTCTCATAAATTTCTATAATCGACTTCGCATCACCTGTTTCGTCATCAATTGTTTTCCATTTACCTGTAATGCTTTGACTTTGTGAATAAAAAAGTGATGTTATAAAAAGGGCTAAGATTGTAATTGTTTTTTTCATGATTTTATTTTTAATTTAATTTTCAATCGCTTTGTGCGATATCTTGTGTGTATTGACACAATAACTGTGCTAATGTAAGGATTCTATATAAAAAAAAACAAGCTTTTTAATCAATCTCCGTATTTTGGTTTTTCATTTTTAGCTTATTTATCGCCGCATTTAACTCAAATCCTAACAGCAATACCATGCAATTTATCCATATATAGAACATGACTATCAACAAAGTACCTATAGATCCATACAATTGATTGTACTGTGAAAAACGAATGACCCATATCCCGAAAAAATACGAAATAATAATCGTTAATATAGTCGTGAATATAGAGCCTACCGAAATGAATGCTCTGCCTTTTTCATGTTTGGTCCCAAATTTAAAAAGTATTGAGGTCGTTAATAATATCATTAGAATCAAAAAGCCATATCGGCCCAAAACCATCAAAGGAATTTGATCATTTAAAACTTGATGGGCATTTAGCTTTTGGATAAAAACCTCAAACACTACGATTACCGCAACAGTTAAAATCAACAAGAAAGAAAGGAGCAACGACATCCCTACAGCAACCACATACTGTCTCACAATTCCTCTTTTTACTGTTATATGCTTCGCATTCTCAAATCCAGCAAGGGTTGCATTCAACCCATTTGCCATCAATAAAATTGACAATAAAAAACCCCAAGACAATAAGCCTGAATGACTATTATGCAGGATGTCATCAATAATATTAGCTATTGCATAATAGGTATTAGGCGGCACCGTTTCGGAAACAAACTTCAAGAAATCATCTTGAAAATCTGCAATAGGTATATAAGGTATAAGGTTTAAAATAAATAATGCAAAAGGAAACAAGGCCATAAAGAAACTAAAGGCTATAGAACCAGCACGATTTGACAATGCTCCTTGACCAATACCTATACCATACAATTCAAGTAAGTCATACAGTGTATATCCTTGTAGCCCCGGAAGCTTGACTTTTTTTAAATACTTAGCAATGCTCCGCAACACAGGGATTTTATCGATATATAGTTCTATTTTTTTTGACATTAATTATCTTATAGTTTAAAAATGAAGCTGCACAACTCTTGTGAATTTTAGTTAAATTGCTTTTAAACTTAAATCCATATTATACACTGAGTGCGTAAGCGCACCTGACGAAATATAATTCACACCACATTCGGCATAATTACGAATTGTTTCTTCATTTATATTTCCAGACGATTCCGTCAAGCAAGAATCACCTATTAAGGCCACCGCTTTTTTCGTAGTATCGTAATCAAAATTATCCAAAAGTATGCGATACACCCCTTTGCTCGCTAAAATTTCGGCAACTTCTCCTAGATTCCTTGCTTCTACGATGATTTTTAAATCTCTATTTGTTTGCTTCAAATATTCTTTGGTTTTAGCTATTGCCAAAGCAATTCCTCCTGCAAAATCAATGTGATTATCCTTTAACATAATCATATCATACAAAGCAAATCGGTGATTCTCTCCTCCTCCTATTTGCACAGCCCATTTTTCGGCAACTCGAAAACCAGGCGTCGTTTTACGAGTGTCTAGTACCGTTGTATTTGTTCCTGCTAATAGCTTAACATAACTATTGGTTTTAGTGGCTATTGCCGACATTCTTTGCATCGAATTTAAAACCATTCTTTCTGCTTTCAAAATTGACTGAGAGCTGCCGCTTACATGAAAAACAACATCGCCATATTTTACTGGAGTTCCATCTTCAATAAATGTTTCTACTTGCATGCTAGGATCTACATAATCAAATATCATTTTAGCAAATTCAACGCCAGCAATTATCCCTTCATCTTTTACAAGCAACTTTGCTTTTCCTTGTGCCGAAGCAGGAATACAAGCAAGAGAACTATGATCTCCATCACCTACATCTTCACGGATCGCATTCGAAATTAATATTTGCAACTCTTTTTCAAATTGTGCTTTGCTAATCATTTTATACGTTTTTTTTATATAATGCTAATGTAGGATATTTTTTGTTGATTCTAAAATTAGTTTAAAAACCCACCGAAAATCAGTACCAAAAACTGCCCTTTTGCTTTCTTAACGAACATGCAATTATTTGTACATCAATTAAATATTCTAATTCCCTAAAATATTCTTAAAAATAAAAAACGCTTCCATAAAATAAACTTATTTTTACTTCCATTATTTTTTTGAAATAGTAGTACTCTAGTTTTAACTATTTCTCCAAAAAAACGACACTTATGCTACTAAATGATGTGCCTTACTCCTGCTCTCAAAACATACAAAAATCTTGGATGACAAATTCTAAGCTATTGCTTTACACCTTCGTTTTATTGCTACTTCATAGCATTTCTTTTGCACAACAAGACAGCATTAATAAAGTAAATGACTCTTTGAATGCCGCTATTATAAAAAACTTCAATGAAAAACTAGCGACTACTGAAACCCAAAGGGTAAAAGATTCTATTAAAAAATCAGACTTAGAGAAGCAAATTTCATCCTTAAAAACAACTGACAATCTTAAGAAAGAAGAGTTACAAAAACAACTGGAGCAACTAAATTCGAAAGAAATAAAACGAATTGCCGACAAAAAAGCACAAATAAACGCACTACGTCTTACTGCAAAATCATACCCCGTTATTGGTTTTTTTAATGATACTTTGTTTACAATATACAATAAATTGGGAAGCTTTTCAGCAAAAGATAGAGCCGATGCCATCACCGCTAGAATACAAAACCTAGCCACACATTATGGTTTTACAGCGGATTCATTAGCCATCAACGAAGCCGAAACCACCGTAGATCTCGTTTACAAAGAAAATATAATTATCAGCATCTCTGAAAATGACGCTCTTTGGAACAACACTTCAAAACTGGAACTGGCCAAAAAATACCATTCCATCATCACCAAAGCGATTGCACATTACTTAGTAGAAACCAGCTCTACAACTTTGACAAGGGAGATCGCAATGGCTTTAGGTGTAATCTTTATAATGTTTATCTTATTATTCTACCTTATTAAATTGTTTAGATGGACAGCAAGTAAGATTGAACAAGAAGAAAACATTAAGATTAAGGGAATAAAAATTAGAAATTTCACCTTGTTTGACGCTAAGCAACAGGTAAATGCACTACTTAATGTCAATACTACAATAAAATGGTTACTGATCATTTTATCAGTTTATATAGCATTACCTATATTATTTGGTATTTTCCCTTGGACTAAGGATTTTGCCGCAACACTCTTTGGATACATCCTAAACCCTTTGAGAAAAATAGCGTATGGTTTCTGGAATTACCTTCCCAATTTGATAACCATTCTGGTAATTCTTTTTGTTTTTAGATATGTATTTAAAGCAATTAGTTTCCTTAAAAACGAAATTCAAAAAGGAAATTTGGAAATACCAGGTTTTTACGCCGATTGGGCAAATCCAACCTACCAAATTATTCGCGTTATTGTTTTTGCTTTTATGGTGATTGTTATTTTTCCATATCTACCGGGTAGCGACTCCCCTATTTTTCAAGGAGTATCGGTCTTTCTAGGGTTTTTATTTACGTTTGGATCCGCAGGATCGCTTTCGAATATAGTTGCAGGACTAATACTAACATATATGCGATTATTTAAAATTGGAGACCGGGTAAAAATTGGCGATGTAACCGGAGATATTATCGAAAAATCATTGCTAGTAACCCGTATTAGAACAATAAAAAACGAGATTATTTCGATTCCCAACTCGACAGTAATGAGCAGTCACACCATTAACTATAGCAGTGACGCACCAGAGAAAGGGTTGATTATACACTCTACAATAACGATAGGTTATGATGTGCCTTGGAAAGATATGCATGCAGCACTAATCGAGGCCGCCCTAAAAACTGAATTTGTACTGCAAGACCCAAAACCTTTCGTACTTCAAACCAGTTTGGACGATTTTTATGTATCCTATGAAATCAACGCGTACATCAAAGAACCGAATAAGCAAGCCGTAATTTATTCAAATTTACATCAAAACATACAAGATAGTTGCAATGAACGTCAAATTGAAATCATGTCTCCGCATTATCGTGCTGCGAGAGATGGAAGCAAAACAACCATTCCAGAATCCTACTTAGACCCAAATTACCAAGCTCCTCCTTTTAATATCAACATCGAAAAGAAGGAATAAACTTTTTTTATCTACCAATAGTGCCATTACTCCCTTTTACAATTCAATAAAACACCAACCTCTATTAAGGTTGCTGTTCTAGCTGGTTTTTTATATTCTATTTATACCTTATATTTGTCCAAATTTTGTACAAAAAAAAACGCTCCTATGAAGGTAATCTATACTTTGGTTTTTTCGGTTTTATTTCAGGTTGGTTATTCACAATCAACAGTAAACCAGTATTTTGAAAAAATCAGAAACAATGAAGCAGCATTAACTGCTTTCTTTTCTCAAATGCCAAAAGGTGGTGACTTACACCATCATTATAGTGGTTCAATCTATGCCGAACCATTATTAAATGAGGCTATTGCTGCTAATTTCTACCTGAACACAGCCACAATGGAAGTGCTGAAAGAAAAACCCGCTACTGGAAACTGGGAACTTTTCTCGACACTTAAAAGCAGAGGCGAACTGAATGCTTACAAGCAAAAAATAATGGAAAAATGGTCTGTTAAGGACTATAATTATGTGAATTACCCTTCTGATAAATTGTTTTTTGAATCTTTCGGGAAATTTAGTCCTGCCATAGCTGGTAACTTCGGGCAGGGATTATTAGAACTTAAAAACAGAGCCCTTTCTGAAAATGTGACTTATATCGAGACACAGCTTTCAACCATTCCTGCCAATATAAAAACAGATGATTTAATAGATTTTAATGCTAAATTGAGAGCATTAGCAACTACGAGAGACGACGCTGGAGTAACTAAGCTATTAGATTCTGTTTATAAAACGATTCTAACAAGAGATGCCGCAGTTTATGCCGAAGATTTCAATACTAATTTTGTTGCAAAAATGCACAATGACTTGAAAATTGATAACGATCGTTTTACGATGCGCTATCAAAACTTTGTGCTGCGTTTTATGGAACCAGTTGACTTATTCAAGAACTTAGTCGTTGCTTTTATTTCGGCAAATACTAGCCCGCTTATGGCTGGTGTTAATATTGTTTCTCCGGAAGATGGCGAAACATCTATGAAAGATTATTGGTTGCATATGGTGATGTTTAAATACTGCCACAGTCAATTTCCTACGGTCAAATATTCTATGCATGCTGGAGAACTTACACTGGGATTAGTACAACCAGAGGATTTAACTTGGCACATTGCAGATGCTGTTCACGTTGCGGGTGCTTACCGCATTGGGCATGGAGTCGATATGGCCTATGAAGCTAAGTCGTATGAACTTTTACGCTTCATGGCTAAAAACAACATCGCTATCGAAATTAATTTAGTGAGTAACGAATTCATTTTAAAAGTAAAAGAAAACCGTCATCCTATTAGTCTATACAAAGAATTTGGTGTTCCAATAGTGATTAGTACTGATGATGCAGGTATTTTGAGAACAAATATGACCGAACAATATGTACTGTTAGCCAAAAGATACAAAGATGTTTCGTACTCAAATATTAAAAAATACGTTTACAACAGCATCTACTACAGTTTCATTCAAGATGAAACCTTAAAGAAAAAATTATTAGACAATTTAGACGATCGCTTTAAAGAGTTTGAAGCTAACTTTCCCGCCAAATAATAGGGGTATGATCTTGGAAACAGCCCTACTGCAAGTAAAAAAAGATTGTGAAAAACAATTTGAAGCCGATTTTAAAAAAGCCGGACAATACATTAGTGTTATTGACGGCTATTTAGGGCATAGTTTGAAAAAATGTATAGAGCAAGAAAACAAGTATTTACTACTTGTGCAATGGGAAAAACTAGAAGATCATACCATCGGTTTTAGACAATCTAAACAATACATCAAATGGAAAAACCTACTACATCATTATTATGATCCGTTTCCTATTGTTGAGCATTATGAAACAGTTATAGCAAACAATCCAATTATATCCTTTGAAAATCCTGCAGAATGAATATTAAACTCATCGCCATTGGTAAAACCGATAACAAAGCCTTACAATCTTTAATAGACGATTACACCAAGCGTTTGTCGTTTTATATCAAGTTTGATCTGGAAGTTATACCCGATATAAAAAATGTAAAAAACTTATCCGAAAGTCAGCAAAAAGAAAAAGAAGGAGAATTGATTTTATCTAAAATTACTCCTACTGACCAACTAATTCTATTGGATGAAAACGGTAAAAACTTCTCAAGTGTTGGTTTTTCAGAAGAACTACAAAAAAAAATGAATTCTGGTGTAAAAACTTTAGTCTTTGTAATTGGAGGCCCGTATGGATTTTCGGACACTGTTTATGCTAAAGCAAAAGGTAAAATATCGCTTTCGTTAATGACATTCTCACACCAAATGGTGCGCCTGTTTTTCATCGAGCAGTTGTACCGAGGTTTTACGATTTTAAGAAACGAACCTTATCATCATCAATAAATAAATTTACTTAACAACTCCAGTTTCATAAATAAACTCTTTTGGGGCTTCTTTCGTAAAAGAATCTATTTCTCGTGTTTCAATCTTTGCTTGTAAATATTCGCCAAAAGGCATATTCTGATCAAAAGCTAAAATAATTTCGGGCATTACAGCAAAATCGATGCTATTGATATAACTCAAAATCTCCGTTCTCTTGATGGTTTTATTATTGACTAAAACCGTATTTGTACCTTTTTTAAAGTAGAAAATAAAACCGCTTTTTTCTGGTTTTTCAATTTTATAGTACACATTTGTAAAAGGAATAAAAGCCATGTTTTTACCAATAGTATCCGCATAAGCGTAATAATTCTCGGCCAATTCATTTTTATGAGCTACTTCTTCCCGTTTTTTAGTTTGTAATTTAATCACCTCTGGCATTACCAATCGCAAGGGTAATCTTTTATCAATATTCAAAATCCAGTTGGTACTGATGATGCTATTTTTTCTATTCACTTCGGCCACTGTATCCTTGTCCTTGGTTCTAAAAAAAATATAAATCGACGAATGATCTTGTACATCACCTACAATAGTATGACTTGATTTTGGCAGTAATATCTCTTCTTTATTACCACATGAAAACAATAAAAAAACAACAATCAGACTTATATATTTCATTTTAAATTTATTTTATTCCACAATTGAACACATTCTACCGCTTCCTTGACATCATGCACTCTTACTATTCGGGCACCTTTATTTAAACCAATAATATTCAACACAGTCGTCCCATTTAAAGCTTGATCAGCGGATGTATCTAATAGTTTATAAATCATAGATTTTCGTGAAAAACCAGCTAAAAACGGTAATTCAAGGCTACTAAACAACTCTAGCTTACGTACTATCTCATAATTTTGATCTACTGTTTTAGCAAAGCCAAAACCGGGATCAATAATCAAGTCGTTAATACCAAAAGTTCTTGCTTTGGCTATTTTTTCTGAAAAGTAAAATAAGATTTCCTTGACTATATCATCATAATCCGTCATGGTTTGCATCGTTTGCGGTGTGCCGCGCATGTGCATCATGATATAAGGTACATTGTACTTGCCCACCACCTCAAACATGCGATCATCAAGATCTCCAGCGCTGATATCATTGATAATTGCAGCCCCTTTTTCAATACAAGCTTGAGCAACTTCACTTCTAAACGTATCTATAGATAGTAGGGCTTCGGGAAAATTATTTACGATCCTCTCGACAACAGGAACAATTCTCGCGAGCTCCTCCTCGACTGTCACAGCATCGGCATTGGGTTTACTCGAATATGCACCCACATCAATAAAAGTAGCACCATCGTTAAGCATTTTTTCTACCTGTGATAGTATTTCGCTTTCAGTTTTATACTTCCCACCATCGAAAAAAGAGTTGGGTGTGATATTCAAAATCCCCATCACCCTAGGATGCGTTAAATCAATCAGTTTACCTTTGCAATTTATTGTCATTCATTCCTGGTTTTGTAATTCTGGAAAAAAGTTTAGTCCACGACAATCGCAAAACAAATGGATTAGCACAACTTTAAACTTTAAACCCTTAACTTTTTTAAAATTTATCCCTATTTTTGAGCAAATTTTAGACAAATATACATCAATAATGAAGAATACTTCTCAAGAATATGATAACATAGTCGCAATTTGTCGTTCGCTATTTATCAATAAAATGAAAGATTACGGCAGTGCTTGGCGCATTTTGAGATTGCCCTCATTAACAGACCAAATTTTCATTAAAGCACAAAGAATTCGTAGTTTACAAGAAAATGAAATTCGCAAAGTAGATGAAGATGAGACAGGAGAGTTCATTGGAATTATCAATTATTCCATCATGGCATTGATTCAATTAGAGTTAGGTGTCGTAGATCAACCCGATCTAAATGTTGAAAAAGCAACCGCATTTTATGACATGCAGATAAAGTTAACCAAAGACTTAATGGAAGCTAAAAATCACGATTATGGTGAAGCTTGGCGCGAAATGCGCGTTAGCTCATTGACTGATTTGATTTTGCAAAAGCTCCTTCGAGTAAAACAAATAGAAGATAATAAAGGAAAAACCTTGGTTTCTGAAGGAATTGATGCCAACTACCAAGACATGATCAATTACTCCATTTTTGCACTTATTTTAATGAATTTTAAAGGAAAATAATGAAAAACCTAATTACACAAATTTCTCGAATTTTCGTAGGCTTACTCTTTATAATCTCGGGACTTATAAAACTCAATGACCCTGTAGGATTCTCCTATAAACTGGCCGAATATTTTAGTGAACCCGTTTTTAACATGCCCTTTTTAGTACCATTCGCTTTAGGATTGGCATTGTTTTTAGTAATTGTCGAAGTGGTGCTAGGTGTCATGTTGCTGATAGGTTATAAGTCTAAATTTACGATTTGGAGTTTACTATTGATGATCGTATTCTTTACCTTTTTAACATTCTATTCGGCTTACTATGATGTAGTAAAAGATTGTGGTTGTTTTGGTGACGCACTACACTTAACGCCTTGGGAATCATTTACTAAAGATATTGTACTATTGTTTTTCATCTTGATTCTATTTATTAATAAAGCGCTAGTTAAACCTTTATTTCAAAACGGGTTACAAAATATAATTGCTTATCTATCTATAATACTATGTATGTTTATGGCTGTTTGGGTACTTAACCATTTGCCAATCATTGATTTTAGACCTTATAAAGTAGGCACTAATATCGAAAAAGGAATGGAAATTCCAGAAGGTGCGCCAAAATCGGTTGTGGAAATGATTTTTATCTACAATGTAAACGGCGTCAATACTGAGTTTACCGAAAAAGATTTAATGGCCTTACCCGAAGGAGCAACATTTGTAGACCGAAAAGATAAGGTAATCACCGAAGGCTATGTTCCTCCTATCCACGATTTCACAATGATGAAAGAGGATTCAGATTATAAAGAAGAACTGTTGAAAGAGCCCAAACTACTAATGATTGTTACCTATGACCTAAAAATTGCCGAAGATAGCGGGATGAAAGTTTTAGAAAAACTAAACCAAGACGCTAAAGCAAAAGGATATAAAGTAGTTGGAATGACAAACTCATTAGACGAAGATATTGCTAAAGCCAAGAAAAAATACGGCTTGCAATTTGATTTTTATACCTGTGACGCAATTGCATTAAAAACAATCGAAAGATCAAATCCAAGTATTGTAATTCTAGAAAATGGAACAATCAAGCAAAAAGTACATTACAATGACATTGCCGATTTAAAACTGTAATTCAAACTTATTGCGTGCCTCAATCAATGGTACCTCTACATGTTTACACCTTACAAAACCACGTTTGAGCTAGAATCAGCGTGGTTTTTTGTTTTATAACTCGCTAAATTATTAACTATAACGTTATTTTTATTTTCGATTTCCAAATTAATATTAATCTGTATATCTCTATCAAATTGTTTGTTTAACTTTACAAAAATTAAATTTTATGAAAAAAATCATCCCTATACTTATAGCATTTGCAATTTGTTCTTGTTCGAATTCGTCTGCACAAAAAACAAAATTCACAAAAAAAGCATTAGAAACAACTTTACTGACGCCAGAAGGTAGTCAAATGGCTTTTAAAGACATTGTTAAAAAAGCGGAAGGAAAAACGGTAGTAATTGAAGTATGGGCTTCATGGTGCGGAGATTGCGTTAAAGCAATGCCTAAATTAAAAGAGCTACAAGCTGCGAATCCTGATGTAAGTTATGTATTTATTTCAATGGATAAAGCCGCTGATAAATGGAAAGCTGGAATCGAAAAACACGAGTTAAAAGGAGATCATTATATGGCAAATGACCAAATGAAAGGCGTATTTGCAAAAGCGATCGACTTAGACTGGATACCTAGATATATTGTACTGGATAAAACAGGTAAAATTGTATTGTACAGAGCGATTGAAACTGATTTTGATAAAATCAATGCTACTTTGGCAGCGCTAAAGTAATTATAAAACGAAACTAAAAACAAAATTCAAAATATAACAAAAACTAAAATGAGAAAAAAGATAGTTGCAGGAAACTGGAAAATGCATAAAAATGCAGAGCAAACAGAAGATTTATTGAATGATTTAATTGCCAAAATACCTACGGATACAGCAGCAACAGTAATTGTAGCTCCAACGTTTATAAACTTGGCTTCGGCAGTTGAACATTTACAATTTACGAATATCGAAGTAGCTGCTCAAAACGTTCACCAAGCTGAAAGTGGTGCCTTTACAGGTGAAATTTCGGCTGATATGTTGAAAAGTGTAGGTGTTGATATCGTAATTCTTGGACATTCTGAACGTAGAGCGATCTTTAATGAAACAGATGCGTTAATTGCTAATAAAGTAGGTACTGCTTTGGAACATGATATGACTGTTATCTTTTGTTTTGGAGAAGAATTAAAAGACCGTCAATCAAAAAATCATTTCAATATTGTTGAAAATCAATTGCGTGATGGCTTGTTTCAAATCGAAGCTAAAGATTGGGAAAAAGTTATTCTTGCTTATGAGCCTGTATGGGCAATTGGAACTGGTGAAACTGCTTCGCCAGAACAAGCACAGGAAATGCATGAATTCATTAGAGAAACGGTTCGTAAAAACTACGGAAATGACATTGCTGAAAACGTTTCTATTCTTTACGGTGGAAGTGTTAAACCTGAAAATGCTAAAGAAATTTTCTCTAAACCAGATGTAGACGGAGGTCTTATTGGTGGTGCTGCATTAAAAGCAGATGACTTTGTTGCAATTGTGAACGCAATCTAAAAACAAAACAACATTCTTAAAAAGCGGTAAAATCTATTTTTATCGCTTTTTGTATTTTTATATAATTCCATAAAAGAGAAATACTACCTTTGCAAAAAAATTACACATGTCAAATATATACTTAGGATATCACTTTACCATTGGATCAAAAGACTCAAATACTAACGAAGAAACCAAACAACTGGCTTCGGACATATTAATTGCAGAACTAGGCGAAACTGCTTTTGAAAGTTTTACGGAAACAGAAACGGGAGTTTCGGCTTTTGTACAAAAAGATTTGTGGGACGAAATGATCCTTGAAAACATCAATATTTTAAAATCGGAAGAATTTGATATTGATTATACTTTTGAAGAAATAGACCAAGTGAACTGGAACGAAGAATGGGAAAAGAATTTTGAACCTATTGACGTAGACGGAAACTGTCATGTACGCGCTCCTTTTCATCCAAAAACCAATGCCGAATATGACATTATAATTGAACCCAAAATGAGTTTTGGAACAGGACATCACGAGACAACCCACATGATGATTCAGCATTTATTAGAAATAGATGTTACCAACATGAAAACGCTAGACATGGGATGCGGTACCGCAATTCTTGCCATCCTTGCCGAGATGAAAGGTGCACAACCTATTGATGCTATTGACATTGACAACTGGTGCTACCTAAACTCAATTGAAAACGCCGAACGCAACAATTGTAAACAGATTACCGTTTATGAAGGAGAAGCTGCTTTATTAGAAGGAAAACAATACGATTTAATCATTGCAAATATCAATAGAAACATTTTATTGAATGATATGCAAGCTTATGTTGATTGCTTGAATCCAAAAGGGACATTGCTTTTAAGTGGTTTTTATACCGAAGACATTCCGTTTATAGATGCGGCTTGTACAGAAAGAGGGTTAACTTATGTTAAAAAATTTGAAAGAAACAACTGGGTTTCATTAAAATACGTAAATTAGTACTGCTAATTTATTAATAATCAAAGTACAAAAAACAAAAAAATGAGTACTAAAGAAAAAGTAAGAGAAAAAGTAAGTCGAAAAGAAGCGCCAACATTAAACAACGAAATTATCGTTTACAATGATGATGTCAATACTTTTGACCATGTAATTGAAACTTTAATGCGGGTATGTGAGCACACTGCTGAACAAGCAGAGCAATGTTCCCTAATTGTACATTATAATGGAAAATGTACTGTAAAAACAGGACCTCTTGACAAATTAAAGCCGCAATGCACCCAATTACTTGAAGCAGGACTTAGCGCCGAAATTGTTTAATTTGACACAATAACACAGTTAAAGCATTTATTTATAACTGTAATTTAAAAAACATTCTAATTTATTCTATATTTGAGTAAATTAGAATGTTTTTTTTATGGAACAATATGGTAAAATTTTAATAATTGCTATGCCACTTTTTTTGGTATTGATTAGTATTGAAAAAATATATGACTTATACAAAGGACAGCATCATGTACCAATAATGGATAGTGTTTCTAGTATAAGTTCCGGAATTACCAATGCTGTCAAAGATGTATTAGGGCTTAGCATTACCTTTATTTCTTATGAATGGATGGTTTCAAAAATTGCCATCTATGCTATCGAGAATACAATTCTAACGTACATAATTGCTTTTATTGTCATTGATTTCTATGGATATTGGTCTCACCGACTGGCACATCAAGTTAATTTTTTTTGGAACAAGCACGCAATTCACCACAGTAGCGAAGAATTTAATTTGGCTTGTGCATTGCGACAAACTATTTCTAGTTTTGTTAATTTATTTACATTTCTGCTTATTCCCGCTGCACTCATAGGTGTTCCTGCCTCTGTGATAGCGATTACTTTACCCATACAGCTATTTTTACAGTTTTGGTATCATACTAAGCATATTAAAAAATTAGGTGTACTAGAACATATCTTAGTAACTCCATCTCATCATAGAGTACATCATGCAATTAATCCGCAATACATGGATAAAAACCATTCTCAGATCTTTATTTTTTGGGATAAGTGGTTTGGTACTTTCCAAGAAGAATTAGATACAGTTCCACCAGTTTTTGGAATTACGAGACCCGCTGGAACTTGGAACCCCATCAAAATTAATTACCAACACTTAGGTTTATTAATGGCTGATGCTTGGCGTGCCAAAAACTGGAAAGACAAATTAACCATTTGGTTCAAACCGACTGGATGGCGCCCAGAAAATTTTGAAGAAAAATATCCCATAAACAAAATTGTTGACGTGTACCAGTTTGAAAAATACGGCACCAACAATTCGCCCTTACTTACCTATTGGTCAGTGTCACAAGTTTTAATAACACTACTCTTTGTTGCTTATTTATTCAATAATGTGGCCAGTATTGGTATTCCTACTATATTTATTTACGGACTTTTTATCCTACTAACAATCTATAGTTACACTGATTTAATGGATAAAAGCAGGTTTTCGGTTTATTGGGAAGCATTGCGGATGCTTTTCGCATTTGGAATTATCTATTATTTTGGTGACTGGTTTGGTCTTAATGTCACTATACCAATAGGAACCTATTTAATAATTGCATACCTTTTGTCTTCTTTTACCATGTCCCTTTATTTTGCAGTATTCGAATTTAAATAGAAACATAACTTAGCTACCAACCTATAAACCAGCAGTATGAGACTTAAAAAATCATCAATTCCTTACATTATCTTAAGTATTATTTATTTGATCTTACTACTTATTGAGCAAGAATCCGTTAGCTGTTTTATAAAGCCTTTTTTAATTTTATCCTTAATTGTAGCGGTTATTAGTAGCGCACCATTTTCGTCTAAAAAAATACTGATTACCGCCTTAGTTTGTTCCTCAATTGGAGATATTATTTTACTATTTTCAAATCGAGGCGAAATTTACTTTTTAGGAGGTTTAATTTTCTTTTTGATTTCTCAAATAGTTTATATCTTACTTTTTAATAATCAACTTAAGTATAAAAAGAGTCAAAACAGTGCCGTTTTCTGGCTTGGGGTAACAGGCATTATCATTTATTTATTTGCAATGATCTCCATTTTATTGCCAAGCTTAGGAAGCCTGACCATACCCGTATTTGTTTACGCACTGGTTATTTGTACGATGCTTTTATTTGCTTTCAATGGCTTCCTAAATTGGGCTGCACCTGCTAGATGGTATATTTTTATAGGCGCACTTTCTTTTGTGATTTCAGACAGTTTACTCGCATTTGATAAGTTTTATGCAACGTTTTATTTTAGTTCTTTTTGGATCATGGCTAGTTAGGGCTTGCTGAAAAAGTATTCTCAATTTTCATATAACTGGATTTAATTTCACCAAATAATCACTTTCATAATTG
>NZ_JACRUK010000050.1:18763-29079 GCF_014305155.1 Flavobacterium muglaense | reverse complement strand
GGTCATGAGTATCTGTGGTTATAGCTATGTTTTTTTAGACAATATTTGGTCTATACAATAAATGCGTTTGGTATTAATATTTAATTGGCTAAAGCCAATACATGTATTTTTTAAAGAACCTTTGGCTAAAGCCAAAGGCAATTGAATCCTTTTTTCTCCTGTTGTCAGTTCGAGCGGAGTCGAGAACCTTTAAAGTATGGAAATTTAAAATTTTCCTGTTTTTGTCAATTCAAGCGGATTCAAGAACATTCAGCAACACAATCGATGTAAACATAGAAACACATGGAATCATTTGTAGTACATTATTTATTATATTTGATAACAACAATCAATGAAAATGAATACAATAAAAACCGAAATTCTAGACAACCTTTGTTATACAGATCTCGTTTATCAAAGAATAAACAAAAAATTGAAAACTAATTTTTCAAACGATCAAATAGAAACAATGTTAGTTGCAGTTTTAAATGAAACCGAACTATCTTGTTTTGATAAACGAGGGAAGAATTTCTATGTTTCAAATGAAAAAAATAACATCAGGATAACCATCAATTCATACACTTTCAGGGTGATTACCGTGGATCGAATTAATAAATAGTGAAAGAACGCTATTGTTGTTTCTTTATAGGGTAATCGAAAATTAATTATAATTTAACTAAGTTTTTATTTCAAAGCAAAGGATGGAAGACGAAAAACGAAACGCAATTATGTCATTGAGCTTTTATGGATTGGCTATTGTAACAATCTTGTATGTAAATGTATCTGGACAATACAAGTCCGGACCTTGTACGCCTAACTTAGATATTATGTCGGTTTTTTTGATTGGTCCTATTAGTTTCATTTTGATGGTTTTTAATGGTTTTCTTTTATCTTATTTACATAAAGAAACCAAATATTCGTTCAGAATACATTTGAGTGCTTTATTGATTTGGGGAGTATTCTTGTTGTTAAATTAGTATTTTGGATATAATATTAATGTCAGTTTTATCAAAACATACAATTCATGAAGCCAATTTTTAAATATCTATTTATTCTAGTTGCAGTTTTTCTGTTGTTTGGGATTTACGTCTTTTTCCCTATTTCGGCTCAAGGCAAACCCTTAGAGCGACTAGCTGATACCACTAGAATAAGTCAGGATCTTCAAGTAATTACGCAAACAGCTGTAAGTAGAAATTATAAAAACCCAACTGTTTTAGACAGTGTAGCGGCATACATTAATCGTGAATTAAAAAAACAAACCAATAGCGTTAACGAACAAAAATTTAAAGTAGAAAACCAAGAGTATAAAAATGTAATCGCATCATTTGGTCCGGAAGATGGAGAGCGAATTATTGTTGGCGCACATTACGATGTCTGTGAGGAACAACAAGGCGCCGATGACAATGCAAGTGGTACTGTAGGTTTGCTAGAGCTCGCTCGATTGTTGAAAAATGCCAACTTAAAATACCGAGTAGATTTAGTGGCTTACACACTTGAAGAGCCTCCTTTTTTTAGAACGGATTATATGGGGAGCGCTGTACACGCAAAATCGTTATACGACCATAAAATTCCTGTAAAAGGAATGATTTGTTTGGAGACCATTGGTTATTTTTCCGAAAAAGAAAATTCACAATCGTACCCTTTGAGTTTTTTAAAATGGATATATGGTGACAAGGGAAATTACATCACATTGGTACAGAAGTTTAATAACGGTGCTTTTCCTTCAGACTTTAAAAAGAGTTTGTTTGATAGTAATTCCATTTTAACAAAATCATTCAAAAGTCCGTCCTTCTTAACGGGTGTTGATTTTTCGGATCATCTCAATTATTGGAAATACGGTTATAGTGCAGTAATGGTTACGAATACCGCTTTTTATCGAAATAAGAACTACCATACAGGAAATGATACTTTAGAAACCATAGATGTTCCTCAAATGGCTTTGGTAATTGATGGTGTTTTTAGAGCTATTCTAGCTTTAGAGTAATCGGATACAAGTGAAATTGTAATTTAAAACCGGTTTGATTTGACGAACAATACTACTGTAAAAAATCAAAGTTAAAAATCCGTTTCAATCCGCTCGACCCCCTTCATCCGCGTGCCAAGAAAAGCACTGAAATAGCTTTCTAGATAGCACTATCCTCTTTGTCTGTTTTTTTTAGTAATTTTATAAAATGAAAGTAGCAATAATACAGTCGGCCATAGTATGGGAGAACCCAGAAGCAAACAGAGTTTATTTTGAACAAAAGATCAATGCCTTAGCAGTAGGTGTTAATCTGGTTGTGCTACCAGAAATGTTTACGACCGGTTTTTCGATGAATCCGTCACAAATCGCGGAACCTATGGATGGCAAAACGGTAGTGTGGATGCAAGCTTTGGCGAAAGCCAAAAACACGGCAATTACAGGAAGTGCTATTATAGAAGAGGATGGTAATTATTACAATAGATTATTGTTTGTTTTTCCATCAGGAGCGATACAGCATTATGATAAAAGACATTTGTTTACGCTTGCGGGTGAAGAAAAAGTATATGCTCGCGGAACTCAAAAATTGATTGTTGATTATCTAGGTTGGAAAATTTGTCCGTTTGTGTGTTATGATTTGCGCTTTCCTGTTTTCTCAAGAAATGTAGAGAACTACGACCTATTGATTTATGTAGCTAGCTGGCCTAAAACCCGAATAAAAGCTTGGGACACCTTGCTTGCGGCGCGTGCTATTGAAAACATGAGCTATACCATAGGTGTTAATAGAATAGGTATTGACGGTGGAGGATATGAATACATAGGTCATTCGCAAGTACTAGACTGCTTGGGTGAACACCTAATGAATCCAGTAACAAACGAAGGTGTTTTTATTGCTACGCTGGATAAATCTAAAGTAAAAGAAGTTCGTAAAAAACTCAATTTTTTAAACGATAGGGATGCATTCGAATTGAAATAAAAAGCAATATTTGACCCCATTTCATTTGTGTTAGGGTCTTTGGTTAGTCGGTTTTTGACCTTGCGAATTGCTGTTTTTTTTGTCTTTTTCGTTTTCTTTTTTATCTTTTCTTTTAGGTTCGGGATTGTATGGAATACTCACGTCAAATGCTTGGTCGACATCCCAATTGGCGCGAACGTCTATCTCTTTTGAAAAGTAAACTACCTCTTCGGCATATCTTTTTTCTAGAAAATTACCCGAGTCGTATTCTTTGTTTTTGTTGTCGTCGTAAATGATGCGCACAGTATATTTAGCAGGATCAAGCAAATTAAAATCGACTACTGTGTTTTTTTCAGAGTACTCCGTAGCTATCACATCACCTTTGGCATTTGTTAGTTGTACGATCACAGGAAAATGCTTGACATTTTGCAATTGTAAGCGTAAGTTTCCATATTCGTCTGTGTTTTTTGTGGTAAATCTAAAACGTATGGAGTCATTTGTTTTTTCAAAAAAATCAGTTAGAGCTCCCGGCAGTAAAGCCATAGTGTATTTTTCGGCGGGTACTTTTTTGAAATCTACATACAGCTTCTGGTTGAATTCATCATATTCGGTGGTGAATGGAACTGCAGTAGAATCTTTAGAAAGCAGTTTGATTTTAGAATTGTCAAATTGTATCAGTGGGGTGTTTGATAGCAATGTAAAACGTTCTCTAAAATTCAATAAACCTTTTTGAACAGCGGAGATGTTTAAGGTGTCTTTTTTCTGGTCCTTTACTTTTAAAATAAAATTTTCTTTGTATTTTTCATTGGCTACAGCCACAGATAAAGTATCCGTTTTTATGGGTTTGTACCATATTTGTAAAGAGTCTTTGGCGGGCATTTGCGTTACTATTGTTGGTAGAATAGTACTGCCTTTTTTTAGTGTAATTTGAGGTTTTGATTTTTTGAAATTTTGCGCCCCATTATAACCTAGTAAAAGTCGGTTTCCTGAGGCTTGAGTAGGTTTGTAAGCGTCAAAAGCTAATGTTTCTTTGAATAGTTCTAATTCATAAACAGTGTCAGATGGGATGGTGATAAATTCTTTTAGAAAACCTATTTTATCTTCTTTTGGATTGAATTTATTGTTGCTATTGTTGTCTTTCATTGCTACCAATAAATACTTACCAGCCTTTAAATTTTCTAATGAAAAAGTCGTTAAGCTATCAAGTGTGTTGGTAATGTATCTAGGGCTATTGTTGTACACAACAGAATCATTGAATTTTTCGTTGACATCATACAACATTATAGAAACAAATGAATCGGGCTCTTTTGCGTAAGCATCCTTAATTTTTCCTTTGATAGCTAGGGAGTCAATATGCGACCCTGTTGAAAATACATATTTAAATTGATTATAGGGATTGCCTTCGTTATTATCGGCAATACTTTGACCAAAATTAAAACTATATGTAGTATTGGGTTGTAAAGTGTCGTTTATCTTGATGGTTAGGTATTTACTAGCAGTTGTAGGCAAGACTACAGGGGCTTGTTTCATGGGAGGTGAAACAATTAACTGCTTGTTTAAGTTTTTTAACTTTATGTTCTCGTCAAAAACCAATTTGATCATGTCACCTTTAAAATTCGTGCTAAAATTTTTAGGAAAACTAATTTTTAAAGTAGGGGCAATGGTGTCTTTTAGACCGCCTGTAATTGAGCCTCTTTTGGCACAATTTACAAGTGAGGCTGCTAAAATTATGAATAGAATGATGGTGCTATTTTTCAACATATAGGGTGTGAATTTATGGATACAAAATAACAATTATATTTTCTGTAAGCGAAATTTTTAGGACATTATTAGGAGAGTTTTGGTTATTGTTGTCCAACTGAGGTAGTAAACGGGTTAGAATAGGGTTAATTAAAATGTTTTCAAGCTCCAGAAATTATTACATTTGTTTAGTAATTAATATACTACAGTGTTGAAAAAGGTTTTGAGTTTTATTATTTTAGGTCTGTTTCTTGTTGCTTGCCAAGGCAAAGACGAGCCGGTTATTGCATTCTACTATTGGAAAACAAATTTTTCGCTTTCGGCTTTCGAAAAAGAAACACTAAAAGAAAACACGGTAGATAAATTATATATTAGGTATTTTGATCTCGATTTACATTCCAAAACAAAGGAAGTTTTTCCGGTTAGTCCGATACATTTTTCAGAAATACCGAATATTAAAAATATTGTTCCGGTAGTGTATATTCAAAACAAAGTTATGCTCGATCAAGGTTTTAATAGTGCGCAATTGGCTCAAAAAACAGTTGATTTCATTGCTCTGATCAATTCAAAAAATAAATTGAGCTGTCAAGAAATACAGATTGATTGCGACTGGTCTCTGAATAGTAAGCGCAATTATTTGCAATTTATCGAAGATTTTAAAAGGATTTCTCATAAAAAAATATCGGCTACAATACGGCTTCATCAAGTCAAATATTTCGAAAAAACTAAAATCCCTAATGTAGATACTGGGGTTTTGATGTATTACAACATGGGAACTATTGCAGTAAAATCCCTAAATTCTATATACGATCAAGGCATTGCGAGTCGGTATATCAAAAGCTTAAAAAAATACCCATTGGCATTAAACATTGCGTTGCCTATTTATTCTTGGGGAATCCACATAAGTAAAGGGAAGGTCATAGGGCTACGACCTAAGCTTACGGGTTCGGATTTGGAAAAAAGTGCAGAATTTACGCGTGTTGATGAGAATAAATATGAGGTAAAGCGTGCGCATTATCGAAAAGGGATTTTCTATAAAGTAGGCGATTATATAAAAATTGAAGGCGTTAGCGCTGCTGATTTGCGAGAAATGGCGGGCGATTTAAAGGGGAATTTGGCACAAAGTCCAATAGAGATTATTTTCTACGATTTAGATTCACTTAATATAAAAAATTATGATAAAACGATTTTCAAACAAACTGCTGCTGGCTTTTAGTGGCGTTTTGCTGTTGGCTTATGGTGTTATTTATGCCTGTGGAGCCGATTTTTATGCCGATTGGTATCATCAAAGCAATTCGAGTTTTACGCCCGAGGCTTTTGTTGATGAGTCCTACGCACCATTATTTCTATCTGGAGATATTTTTTACGGTATAGGGTTTGATAACCAGCATAATTCGAGGTTTAACGATGAAATCACCAATGATTGGGAAACCTATTTGAAAGGAAAAATGAAAGCCGAAACGGTGAAATATTTTTTAATAGACAAAAGTGAAAAAGCCGTCGATGAACTGGCAGATTATTACCGTACCAAAAAAGAAAATCCAAGTTCAGCCAAATGGAAAGCGGTTATTGACTTGAAAAACCCTAAGGTTGTAGCATTTTTAAAATTTTTGAATTTAGCCAAAAAAGTAGAAACAGCCTCAGTTATTGATCGTTCTTGGGAGTACGAAGCTGCAGAAGCTGTCGGTTTTTCGGATAAGGTGACTATAGCTAGTATCGAAAATGAATATGCAACTGCCAAAGATGTGTTTATGAAAAACAGGTATTGGTTTCAGTTGATGAAAGCTTATTTTTATAATGGAAATCAACAAAAAGCGTTTGATTTTTTTGAAAAAACAGCTTCTTTAGTCCAGAAAAACACTTTGTACTATAGAGCGCTGGGGTATTGCGCAGGAATGCATTATAAAAATAAAGAATATGCTTTGTCTAATTATATGTACAGTATAATTTTTGATAAATGCCCACAAATGAGGGTAGTCGCTGCTTATAGTTTTCATCCACAGGAAGAGAAAGACTGGAATGAATCTTTGGCTTTCGCCAAAACAAATCAGGAGAAAGCGGCGCTTTGGGCAATTCATGGGTATTACGGTGATGAGTCGAATGCCATAGCTAAGATTGTTGAGTTAGACCCTGGAAGCAAGCATCTCGATTATCTTTTAACCCGATTAATAAATCATCAGGAAAATGAGGTGAATGATGCTACGTATTTGTATGGTAAGGTGCAAAAGGGTCAAGATGCTAAGGTAGCGATGGCTCAGGCTTTAGAATTGGTAAAAAAAATAGCGGCTTTAAAGAGTACAAGTAAGCCGTATTTGTGGTCTATTGCTTTGGGTTATCTACATACTTTAAATGGGAATTATAAGGAAGCTGATGCGGTTTTTGAGTCTGTGGCTTCTCAATTGCCTAAAACAGAATTGGCCAAAAGTCAGTTGCGATTATTACAGTTTGTAAATAATTTGTATAAAATAAAAGTGATTAATCACGTGACGGAGAAAACAATTTTGAAAGACTTGCGCTGGCTTTATAATGAAGTTCCGGAGCATAAAATAGAAAACTTTAGGTTCTATAGCGCTACGAATGCAAGTAAGTCTTATTTGTCTAAATTGTATAAAGCACAAGGTATGGATGTCATGGCCGAGCTTTTTTTAGCAGATGTCAATTTCTATGATGATGCTCATAAGTTGAAAGCCATGAAAGCTTTTTTATCTAAGGAAAATAAGACTGAAATAGAGAAAATAGCCGTTGGTGTTTATGGTATCAAACTGGCGGAGATCTATGGATTTGAGGCGGTCAAGGCTACATACGCCAATAAAATTTCCGAGGCCATACAATTGATGGGGCAAAGTGATAGTATTCAGTTTTCGGTATTTTTAGGAAATCCTTTTAATGGGAACATTAAGGATTGTCACGATTGTGAACATGCGGCCTATCAAAAAAGGAAGTTTACACAAATGGAGTTTCTATCAATTGTTAAAGAAATGCAGGATAAGCTGGGTAAAAACGAAGATGTTTACAACAATAGTTTGTTGCTTGGGAATGCTTTTTACAACATATCGCATTTTGGTAACGCTCGCGTATTTTATGAAAGCAATATTGCGGGTTATGGTTCAAGTCCATACGATTTTAGAACGCCAATAAAAAAGATGATTGTAAATAGTGAGTTACCTAGAATGTATTATAAGAAAGCTTTTGAAGCTGCAGCTACAAGAGAACAAAAAGCAAAGTGTGTCTATTTGTTAGCAAAGTGCGATCGAAATGATTTTTATAATAAAATGTTTTATTTTAACGAATCAGGATATTATGATAGGTACAGGTCTAATGTTAACTTTTTGGCTTGGAACGGATTTAGAATTTTACAAAAAGAATATAAGAACACCGCATATTATAAAGAGGTCATACTAGAATGTGGGTTTTTTGATAGTTATGTCAAAGCGCTATAATTGTATATTTGTAGCTTAATATATTTTTGAATCATGAGAAAAATAGAACATATCGGTATTGCTGTAAAAGATTTGGATGTATCCAATGCTTTATTTGAAAAATTATTTGGCGCACCGGCTTACAAGCAGGAAGAGGTGGTTAGCGAGGGCGTGATGACTTCTTTTTTTGCCAATGGTCCCAATAAAATTGAGCTTTTGGCAGCAACAAATCCAGATAGTCCCATTGCGAAGTTTCTGGAGAAAAAAGGGGAAGGGATACATCATATCGCTTTTGACGTAGCGGATATTGAAGCCGAAATTGTGAGATTAAAATCTGAAGGTTTCGTCGTGTTGAATGAAGTTCCCAAAAAAGGAGCCGATAACAAGCTTGTGGCATTCTTACATCCTAAAAGTACCAATGGGGTTTTGATAGAATTGTGTCAAGAGATAAAATAATTTTAATTTAGTTTTTATTTACAAATCTAATAATCAGGAGTTTTGTGTTTTGATTTTTTTAATTGCAATAAATTAAATAAAACTAGTTGAAAAATATTTGGAGCAAACGAAAAATAGTAGTAATATTGCAAACTCTAAACCGGTCCTATAGCTCAGCTGGTTAGAGCACCTGACTCATAATCAGGTGGTCCCTGGTTCGAGCCCAGGTGGGACCACAAAAAGCACTCTTTTAGAGTGCTTTTTTTATTTAAACCCCTTGATTTTCTTGACTTTACGACTTTTTTGATAAAAATATTTATCAAAGAATATCGTTATATTTTATACCGCTTTTCTACCCGTTTTCATGTTGCTAGTTGTTTTTTTTGTTTGTATGTTTGAGTAACGAAATACTTAAAACTTATGAATAAAGCACGCTACACTGCGGTATTTAACCGTAAAAAACAACTAAATAAACAAGGTAAAGCACTAATTCAAATTGAGTGCTATTTGAATGGAAAAAACAAATATTTTTCTACTCAAATTTACATTGAGCCTAATTACTGGAACTCTAAAACACGAACAATTAAAACAGATTACCCCAATGCGATTAAGCTCAATAAAAAAGTTTCTGAAACGTTACGAGATTTAGAAAATTTTGAGCTGGATAAAATCAATAATAATAAATCATTTAATCTAAATATGCTAAATGATTTTTTTACTGGCGTTTCTGTTAAGTCTTTTACTGAATTTATGGAGTTGGAAATTGAAAAAATGAACTTAACCGAAGCAACTAAAAAAAATCATAGATCAACATTAACCAGGCTTAAGTCGTTTAAAAAAGTGATTTATTTTGATGACATTACTTATGAGCTGTTAACTGATTTTGAGGTGTTTTTGCGTAAAATAACAATTACCTATAAAGACGCACCACCTAAAAAACTAATGCAAAACACTATTTGGAAGTATTTTAAAAACATAAAAACATACGTAAATCTTGCAATAAATAAGGATTTAATGAGCGTTGAACAGTACCCATTTAGAAAATTTACGGTTAAACAAGGTAATTCAGGCAAGATTTTTTTAACTCCTAATGAGATTGAAACGCTTGAAAACGTTGAACTTTTAAACGAAAATAAAAAATATCAAATTGTAAAAGATTTATATATGTTTTCTGTATACACTGGACTTCGTTACAGTGATGTTTTTAGCCTTCAAAAAAAAGATATTGTTTCGATTGCTGGTAAAGATTGGTTAATTAAAACTATGGAGAAAACAGAAGAAAATGTAAGAATCCCAATTTATGCTATTTTCAACGGGAAACCCTCCGAGATACTTAATAAATACAGCAAATTTGGTAGTATTTTTTGCTTTGAACATCTAACAAACCAACATTGCAACCGCCAATTAAAAGAGATTGCAAAACTCGCAAAAATTGAAAACAAAAAAATAACCTTTCACACGGCACGACATACTACAGCAACGTATTTACTTTATAAAGGTGTTTCTATTACAACCGTACAAAAAATATTAGGGCACAAAAAATTAGCAACTACTCAAATTTATGGGCACATAATGGATGCTACAGTAGAAAACGAACTAAACGCAGTAAATTTTTAAACATCAAAAACCGTTCAAATTTGGACGGTTTTTTTATGCCACTAATACAAACTATTGATCCAGGCCAAGCTATCCAGGGTAAACTACCAATCCGATCAAATGGAACCGATCCAGGCGAAGCTATCCAGGGTAAACTACCAATCCGATCAAACGGAACCAATCCAGCCGAAGCACTCCAGGGCAAACTACCAATCCGATCAAATGGAACCGA
>NZ_JACRUK010000050.1:0-18667 GCF_014305155.1 Flavobacterium muglaense | reverse complement strand
AACCGATCCAGGCGAAGCTATCCAGGGTAAACTACCAATCCGATCAAACGGAACCAATCCAGCCGAAGCACTCCAGGGCAAACTACCAATCCGATCAAATGGAACCGATCCAGGCGAAGCTATCCAGGGTAAACTACCAATCCGATCAAATGGAACCGATCCAGGCGAAGCTATCCAGGGTAAACTACCAATCCGATCACATTTATATTGATAAAAAGCCAAAAGCCTAAATAAATAGGCTTTTGGGTAGCGGGTATTGTTACTTTCCCCGCATATACATTAATTAGTTATTGACTAAAAAATGATTGCTGTAAAATTACAGTATTTATTTAATCCCTATATCTTCAATTAAAATGAAGCTTTCGGGCATAAGTCCGTTTTTCTCCATTTCTTGCTGGGTATCTTTGATTAAATAAAGTTTTTTGTTTGTTCGTTCCGCTTCACTTAAGATAGTGCGAAAATCTCCACTACAAAAAAATACTACTCGCATTAAAAACTGATAATATTTTTTATCTGTAACCTCATATTTTCCTAATATTTTGGTTAAATCTTCTTTTGTCATTTTTCCTTATTTTCGTGATTAAATCTACAAATTTTATACTGTTTTTCTACCCGAATTTTAAAACCACCTTTCAAAGCCTTGTTTTTACTGGTGTTTTGCTTTTTTGGTTCAAGTTCTAAACGGACTACACAAGCCAAAAACAGCAATTTTAAAGCTATTATTTCAAAGTTTCTTTATTGCTGGTTTTCTCAATGGAATTTTAACAGTTAACCCCATTTCGTTTGCTGTTTTTTGCGCTTGTTTCAACATTTGGGTTTTAGTAGGTTTTGGCTTTAAAAATTCCTTTTGCGTTAATACTCCCTTTTCAAAATCTTTCAAACATTCATTTATTAATAAATTCAAATATTTATTAATAGCATTATTACCGTTTGCAATTGAAAAGCCTAGTTTTTCAAAAACTTGGTTTCTATTATCTGTTAAATAATTTTCCGTTTTATAGTACTCCAAAAACAATGCAAAATCTTTACCAGTGTACTTAGTCGCAAAAGATCTATACTTTATAACCTCACTTATATAAAATCGCAAAAGATCACTTCTTTTATTTGTTTTTTTATCTACTTCAAAATAAAGCCTAACACACTGTATCAAATCACTTTCATTGGGTGTGGGTTGTTTTATTGTGTTTTTGTAGTCTAAATTTTCAAAATAGAAATCCTTATCATTTCCATTTTTAAAAATTATTTGACCGCTTCTCACTGGTATTTTACAAAAGGTTTCTAAAATTAACTTAGACACATTGTAAGCCTTACCATTTGCAATGATTTTACCGCTTACAATTGATAAACTTTTTTTAGTAGCTATATTGTAACCTTTACCGCTATTCGTGATGTACAAGCTTACAATTTTAGTTTTCTTGAAACCTTGCTTTTGTAGCTCACGAATAGAAATATTTTTTTTCTTAGTCGGTGCCGTTTTTACTTTTGTTTTCTTTATCAAACATAACGGCTTAAAATCGATTAACTTTTGTAATGGGTATAACTTACCGTTAAATCTAATTTTACCGCTATTAGTAGCTTTAATTTCACGCTTTGCGGACTTATGCCACGCTTTACCCTCGTTTGTAATACACAAACCTTTTACACTGGTGTTAGTTAGTTCCATTTTCTTTGATTGTTTTAGCTATTTTTAAATATCTCCATACCGTAGCAAGACTAATATTTAATAAAGATCCGATTTCTTTATATGTTTTACCGCTTAAATGTAGATCCAGCGTTTTTAGTTCAATTTGGCTTGTTTCCCGTAGTTGTTTCCAATTTTCAGCAATTTGCCACTTTTCAACTGTACGGACTGGTGCATCAATTAATTTACTGATTTCTTGCAATGTTAAACCGATCAAATAATAACGCTTTGCACTGGCTTTTATATCTAGCGTGTAGGTTTTTCTTTGTTTGGGTTCGACTGCCTTTTTTTTGGTTTTTTTCATAATTGGGTACTTTTGAATATTAGAGTGTTTTAATGGTGGGTTAATGGTACTAAGCCACACTATAAACGTGTTTTTTAGATGGGTTTTACAATTGGGTATTTTTTGAATATTATTTAAGTTTGTTTTGATCTTACACGCCCCTTTGAAAAAATCCGCATCAGGAGTGCTTTAATATGTAAAATTACTGCTCCTTAGCCTGTTTTTACCTTACTTACTACACATTCATACTGATTTACAACTATTTAAGACGCACAAAACAGTAATAAGGGTGTTTTTTGAAACTCTTTTATAAATCGACCTTTTTTAGTACCATTTTTTATAAATTTTCGACCTTTTTTTGTTTTAGTACCTTTTACCCTTTTGGTTAGTACTGCTTTACTGGTATTACTATGCGTATTTACTGGTTTGCTTCCTTTCGGAAGTTTACAACAAGCTACCAGCAAAAAAAGAACGGCACTTATAGGCTCCGTTCAATATAAAATTTTTATCAATACGTATCAACTGGTAAGGTTAATTTCAGTATATCGTTGTTTTTCAGTATTGTACATTTTTTCCCATTGGGAAAAAATCAAACTTTTTGTAGGTTTAAAGCTTAATTTCTCGTTTTCCCAGTTCTCAATAAATCGTTTTAAGGTGTAGTAAACTTTTACACTCATAGTCTTGTTTTTGTATTGCTCTCTGATCTCCTTAAGTACTTCTGATCTATTCCTTTTGTACAAAATTTTTGATAGCTCTATTTTTGAAACGCTGGTGTTTTTAGGTGCGACTATTTCAACAAAAAAATTGAGCTTATCCCAGTTATCAAAAAAAATACGCTGGATCTTGTATAGTTTTTCATCCTTAAAAAAATCAAGTAGCAAAGTTTTTTCTACTCTTTTATGTATAGTTTCAATCCTAATTATCTTGAGGTTTGGCGGTGGTGTTTTTCGGTTATCACGCATTTCGTGTATTTTATCATATATCTTTGAAACTATTCTAAAATCCTTGTGTGATTCCGTTATCATTTGGCTTTGATTCTTAAATTTATGGTCTATATAAAAAACCTTTTCTTTGTCAAGATCTCCTATACTATAAACACTCTTTAACAGTTCTTTTGGTTCGATTTCAGTTATTAAATTTATTCCAACTTCGTAATAATTAACCATTATATTACTGGGATCAATACCCGTATTGTTAATCAATTTAATAACCGTTTCTTTTGCTTGGCTCATAGTAAAACGATCATAATTATTAAGTTCTTTGCATCTTAAGTAAGTATTGTATTTATGCAAACTTCCCTCAATTTTCAAACTCTTATCTGTATCAATCTTTATAAACATCCCACCGTTAAAGTTTTTAGTTCGCTGGTTGTTATAATGCGTTAAGCCGTCCGCATTATATGACTGCAAACGGCTTAATGCTACTATTTTTAATATCTCGGGTTCAGATAGATTTTTTTTTGAAAACCTTATTTTGTCGATCATTTACGGTAAACGCTTTTTTTATATATTTGCAGTACTTAATTACTGCAATATTTTATTATTCACTGATTAAGTATTTCGTTTAGATAGTCCTTAAGTAAGACTATTTGCAAAACCGCCCTTAAGTAAGGCGGTTTTTTGTTTTGTACTGGATACGCTTTTAAACATCCATTAATTACTAATGGATTCAAGCCTACTTTGTAGAAAATAATCCACATCCGAACGCTTTACTAATACCTTACTGTACTTTTTAGTGTTCATTCTCATAGGTTCTAAAAATCCCTTATCGATGTATGTTTGAAACGTGTTACGGCTACATTTCAACAACTCACACACTTCTTTAGGTGTCAAAAACTCACTCTTTTCCTTGCCTTTAATCTCTAGCAATCCTTTAGCAATGCTTTTAATTTGGCTTTTTAATTCCGTCCACTCATCCAGTGGCACGGTAATAACTGCAATGTTAGTATCCATATTTTAAAGTATTTGTTTTGTGAAATATGGGTTTATTGCTACAGTCCCAGTACTGTGATTTAATTCTAGTAAATCCGTAAATAAAAGGTCTTGAATATAACCTCTACTTTTCAAGCCGTTCAATTCGTTTATATTTTCTACAATTGACTGCAAAGCCTTATATGCTTGTGCTTGTTTTTCAGTCTCAATATAAACCGTACATTGTTCCGTTACTTTGTGTAGATATTCGGAATTAATAACAACCGTATCACCGTTTTTAATCTCGAAATATTCCACGTTTCTTTGATTCATCATCAACTCTCTTACTTGATTGTCATTGATGATTTTATCAATTAACTCATCCGTTCCCGCTGGTTTTTCTATAATATCGAAAACCTTTTCTAGGCTCAATTTTAAACCTCCAAAACTTACTTCCTGATCCTTTATTAATCTAGTAGCTACAAACTTTTTTGGATTATTTAATAAGGCTTTTAAATCGTTCTTTTCTAGAACAACTCCAGTATTTAAATCGTTGTACATATCTATTAACTGCTGAAAATACTCGAAACGGTTTTCTTGTGGTGCAATTGAACTTTCAATTTGTTGCTCATTCACATAAATTGCTATTTTCTTAAATTTACTCATTTTATTGATTTATTAAATTATTAGTTATTTCTAAATTTTTTTTACTACTGGATTAGATTTAAATAGCCTTTAAAGCTGGTTTAAACGATGATCTAAACACTACTTTACTAAATATTTTTACTCTAATTTGATTCGTACTATCGTTCAAATCGTACACCTTTTCGATTGTTAAAAGTCTTTTCATAGCTGTATTAATTAAATTCAACTTTAGGAAAAAACGCAAATCCTTTTAAAACTCCAGTTTTAATACTGCATAGGGTGTGCTTTTTTGATTTTATATTTTTATAAAATTCTACTTGTCTATTAATTGCAGTATCTAGTCCAATTGCCAACTCCTCGAAATCTATTTCGTTATTATTGAAAATAGTTATTATTTGCGTGTTTTTGCCGTTTTTTAGCTCTATGTCTGTAACGATGGTTTGACTAAAAGTCGTTTGCGGTAACTCTAATTTTATGCTCATTTTTATTAAGTATTTCGTTGTTTAATTAATTGGTTTTTGGTTGCTTATTCAATTTATTGTTATAAATTTCTAAAAAATTACTCCTAACAAATGCTACACCCGTCAAGGGGTTTGTGTCTAATAATTTTCTGAAAGTATCATCATCAATATTAAATTTAGTTGATAATTCATTGATCTTATTTATACTTTCACAAGTATTATTTAAAAGGGTTTCCAGTTCTTTTACATTTTTTACTATTGCCATAAAATTGCTTTTTATACTAATTTTGATCCATTATATAGCACTCTCGCAAGTGCTTCCATAACTATATTCTCGAGTTCTTGCGCTGATTCTTTACCGTTCATAGTGGTGAACTGGATATTATCAAAGAATTTACCTATATGAATGTTTACTACCTTAGGTTGAGCACCCGTAACGGCTTCGCCCGCTGTTTTGCCTGATGCTGTATTTGTTGCCACCATAGCACCTCCAGCACCTAAAGGTGAGTTTCTAGGATTATCAGGCTTACTATCAGGTTTCCCTTTTGAAGTCAACAACGTAGTAGTTGCTTTAATATCAAAGCCTCTACCAGTGATCTTTTTATAAAATCCGTCAACTACATTTAGAATAGGTTTAATTACATTTTCCCAAAGCCAAACTACTTTATCTACAACCCATAAGATCACATTGCCAGCCTTCTCCATGATCCAGCCAATACCAGTAAACAAGTCCTTTAAAATTTGACTGTTTTTAATGAACTCCACAATAGAACTCACAAACCCCCACAGCTTGACCCCTATATTTTTGGTAAATTCCCAAATAACACTGAAATGGTTGACAGCAATAGAAACCCAATCACTCCATTCACTTGTGCCGTTGACAATAGCCAATATATAATCAACACCTTGACTAATCCTACTCGAAAAAGCATCAATATAAGGTTGTGCTTGTGCCAACATTGAACTCACACCGCTTGCAAACTTGATTCCTATATCTAATAATTGCATACGTGCTGGTTTAAACGCATCCCCAATATCAGACAATGTATTTTTCGCCAAATCTTTAACTGTTGACCATTTACCCGCTTCCGTTTGACTTTGTGCCGTCATTGCTCCCTCATAAATACCGCCTTTTGCGTTAGCCATTGCCAACGTCTTAGCTAGATCATCATAGGTGACGTCCATCTCTTTGACTTGAGCAATACTTTTACCAGTAGATTGAGCCAACATGGCATATATATTTATACCAGCTATTCCAAATTGCCTAATATCCATAGCCGTAGCTTTACCTACCGTTTTGATTTGTTGCATATTGGCTGCCATCCTTGACAAAATATCATTGCCACCGCCCACTGCCGAAACTGCATTAGCTAAGTTCATAGTGTCCGTACGAGCATCTTTAGCATTGGCACCAGCGGAAATTAAAGAACGATTTACCTCTAATAAAGAAGTGGTATTGAATGGTGTGACGTCTGCATCTTTCCGAATGTTTTTATAAGCTTCGTTTGCACCGTCCTTTCCTAAAAAAGTACTCAAACCTGTAATTGCTTGCTCTTTTTCCATGCTACGAGAAACCATTTCACCAATACCACTAGTAACCGCTCCTATAACCATCGTTGCACCTTGCTTAGCCAAACCTCCAAGCATAGAGCCAACAGCAACCCCACCAATCCCTATGCCTTTAGAACTTGAACTGGCATTGTTTACATTTCCAGCATGATTATTTGATTGTCTTTGTAATAGTGCTAATTCTCTACGAGCGGATGCTATTTGACTAGGTATAGTACTTCTTGAAATAGTATCTTCAACTTGTCTAATCTTGTTTTGAAGCTCAGTAAAACTCATTGCCAAAACACGATTCCTACCAGTCATTTGGTTGGCTGATTGGCTCATTCTATTAAATGCGGATTGTGATCCCGAACTAACCCTGCTAAGAGTTGTACTCATTAAATCCTGCATTCTTAACGTAAATTGAATTGTATTATTCATAAAATTTTTTAATTAAAAAGATCCGTTTGTACGGCTTTTGGTGGTTCAATTCGTTGTAGCAAAAGGATGCAAATTTTTTGCTGGTTAAAATCAATGTGCGGGTACATTTTCCTAAAAATTTCTTTTGTTTGTTCCTTGTTATATCCAGTATCTAGATAACAAACATAGTCGCTCAATTTATCCAGTTTAGTGATAACGGTACCCAAAACAAGTGCCTTAGACTTGAATTTCTTTTGTAAAAAAATCTCAAATTGATTGCCTTGAAAATGTTTTGCTAGATTGTAAAGTCTTATAGTCGTAAAACAATTACACTCTAATTTACTATTCCAGTTAGTTGAAAACGTTAGCTTTTCCATATCTTGAAATATTAGGCGCTGGCTACTGCTTGCAGTTCTTGCATTGCGCTGGCTTCTTTCTCTTTATAGCTTTTAAGGTAATTAGTTGTAACCTCTAAAAGTCTAATATTAAACTTTGTCTTTTCTCCGTTAAAAAAACGTTGTACAGTTGTACTATTTACACCGCTTAATTTTGATATTTCACTCATTGCGCCAATTGGCAGTCCTTTTTTTATTTCTTGAATTTTCATAATTTGAAATATTAGTTGCGTAAAGACTTAAATTCTATTCCGCAAAGTAACAATAAAAAAATCGGAATAAAAAAATATTTACTCCGATTTTAATTAGTTTTAATTATTATGATCTAATTCACATACATCTATATAACTATCAATCAAATAAATAACATCAAAAAAGTCTAGGTTATTATTTTCAAAATACTCTATAAATTTCAATTTTCCTTTCTTATATTTCCATTCGTAACAATTAAAATAAACGTCATTATAATTATCTTTTTCGAATTTTAAGATCATTTTTATAAATAAAAGATACCTTCTAACTTTTTCGTTGTCAATTAAATTTTCATCAATCAGTGCAAAAAAATCATTGTTAACTTCTCTATCAATCTTCAGCACGTGCCACAATGCCACCGAATTTATGTTAGTCTTAATGTGAATTAAATTATTAATCTCTACTCCAATTTTTTCATAAAAATTAAGACCCTCAAAAAGTCGTTTACTCAAAAGATCCTGTTTAACTACATTTATTATATCGTATTTCATCAAATACAAATACTGCGATAAATCGTCAATACTGTTATCTTTCTCTACTATGAAATTAATGATCTCCGTTTCATAATCCATTACTTTTTTATTCTCAGTTATTTCAAAATCTGATTCAGTATAGTACCATTTTAGAAATGTGCTTCTAAATCTGAAATTTTTCCTTAAAAAAGAAACACGCACATAAATCGGGTACTTTTTGCGCTCGCTAAATCCATTTGCTTTTAATTTATCATTAATATAATGTTTTACCGTTATTTTTATTTTCTTATTCATTTTAAGTGTGTGTTTAAGTATTTCGTTAGTGCGAAAATAACAAAAAAATAAAGTCTATTTGTCAATTCATACCAATAGATCAATTTAAAGCATAAAAAAACCGCTCCAGCTGGAACGGTTTTCTTAAAGTTAATATTTTAAATTGATGTTACAATGCTATCTAGTCCCCATTGCCATTGCTGGTAAAGGTCGGGGATTAAATCCCTATATTTTTTTGCTAGTGGTTCATTTTTTCGGGATTCATACAAAAGTACAATGTCTAAGATACTATGATCTTTTGAACACATCCAGTTAGTCAAATATTGCTGTTTTGTCATTCCATCGGCTAAATTTAAAAGTTCCGAAGCTGTAGGGGTGTGGTCGTAAATTGTTTCCATAAAATAAAAGTACTCAATAATAGCAAAATAACAACAGTACGAATAAAAAAACCGTTCCAAAAATGAAACGGTTTCAACCAAAAAACTAAAGAAAAAAATACCGTGAGAAAGTGCTATGTTGTTATTTCTTTTGGGATAACCATCCCTTTTATGTTCATCCACTGGCGATAACTTATATTTATTCCGTGTTTTGGAAAAATGCGATCTACTATTTTAGTATCGGGTACATCTTCAAATTTAACCTCATTATAAACTGAGATTATAAATCTAGCACGCTTAATATAATTTTTGTTATTGTACGCCATAGTGCAAAGGTTGCACAACTATCGATGTTTTTTTAAATAACTGTGCAAGGTTTTCACACCTATATTATTTTTGTAGTTTAATACTTTCTTTTTAATTTCATTCGTGTTAAATTCATAGTTTTTACTGATTTTCTACCCAAATTTTATTGATGTTTTTAAATTACTGATATACAGTGTTTTAACACTGTTTTGATTTAGTTCAGGTGGGACTACAGTAATCCTTCAAAATGTTTATTTTGAAGGATTTTTTTTGGCTTGTATTTAACGATGTTATAATTAAAGTCGTACATTTAATCAAAACTAACTGCGGTTTGTCAGGAAGTGTAGGGTAGATTTTTTTATTGACGGTTAATTTATTATTTTTGGGTCAAATGAGAATTTTTCAAAACAAATTTTATTTAACTTTCCTGCTCTTGTTAGGGTTTATGGATCTTGTTGCTGGTGCAAAACCCAGCTCAGGGCCTCCGTCGCCTACAGGGAAAGGAGCGGCTGGTCCAGTTACGCCGCCAGGTTTGCCTATTGACGGTAATTTGGTGTTGTTGTTTGTGGCAGCTGTATTGCTTGGTATTTATATTATTTACATTCGTCCTATAAAAGTAAAAGCCTCTACTTAATTGAGGCTTTTTACTTTTAAAATGCTTTTTTACTTGCTACTGTATAGTTTAGATACATATTTACCAATGACATCAAACTCAAGGTTTATTTTAGTACCAACTTTAAAATCTTTAAAGTTAGTGTGTTCATGTGTGTAGGGAATAATAGCTACGCTAAATTGGTTTTTCTTAGAGTCAACAACGGTTAAGCTAACTCCGTTTACTGTTATAGAGCCTTTCTCGATGGTTAGGTTGTTTAGCGCTTGGTCGTATTCAAAGGTATAGGCCCAGCTTCCGTTTGTTTCTTCGGTAGCAATGCATATTCCGGTTTGGTCGACATGTCCTTGTACAATATGGCCATCTAGTCTATCGCCAAGTTTCATGGCTCTTTCAAGATTAACGCTATCTCCTACCTTCCAGTTTCCTAGGTTTGTTTTTTTGATAGTTTCGTCTATTGCGGTCACGGTGTAGCTATTGTTGTTGATAGCAACAACTGTTAAACAGATGCCGTTATGAGCAACGCTTTGATCTATTTTAAGTTCGCTTGTGATGGATGAATCCACTGTAACGTGAATATTGTCTTTTTCGTTTCGTATTTCTTGGATGGTTCCAAGGGTTTCTATGATTCCTGTAAACATTTCTTATTTTATTTTACTAAATTTGCACTTCAAAATTAGCAATAAATAACGTGAGGTCATGATGAAAAAAGCAGAAAATATAATTGTTGGAATTTCAATTGGAGATTTAAACGGTATTGGAAGCGAAGTTGTTCTAAAAACATTCGAGGATACACGTATGTTAGAGCTGTGTACGCCAGTTATTTTTGCCAATGTGAAAATAATGTCTTTTATAAAGAAGAATCTAAACGCAACAGTGGCGCTTCATGGAATTGACAAGTTGGATCAGATTATTCCTGGTAAAATAAACGTTTTTAATCTTTGGAGAGAAGGGGTTGATTTGAATTTGGGAGAAAATGATGAAAAAGTAGGAGAGTATGCAATAAAATCTTTTGTGGCAGCTACTAAAGCTTTGAAAGAAGGTGTTGTAGATGTTTTAGTGACAGCTCCAATCAATAAGTACAACATTCAATCGGATGAGTTTAAGTTTCCTGGTCATACTGATTATTTAGATCAAGAATTAGATGGGAATGCGTTAATGTTGATGGTTCAGGATAATTTAAGAGTAGGTTTGTTAACAGATCATATTCCATTAAATGAAGTAGCATCACATCTTACGGAAGAATTGATACGAAAGAAAATAGAAACAGTGAGACAATCGCTTGTTCAGGATTTTAGTATCAATAAGCCAAAAATTGCAGTTTTAGGATTGAATCCACATTGTGGAGATGGTGGAGTTATAGGAAATGAAGAAAATGCTATTTTGACGCCTACTTTAAAGAAAATATTCGAAAAAGGCACCTTGGTTTTTGGGCCATTTGCTGCCGATGGCTTTTTTGGAAGTGGTCAATATGAAAAATATGACGCGGTTATAGCGACCTATCACGATCAAGGTTTGATTCCGTTTAAAACGTTATCATTTGGAAAAGGGGTGAATTATACAGCAGGTTTGAATAAAGTGAGAACCTCGCCAGATCATGGTACAGCTTACGATATTGCTGGAAAAGGAGTGGCAGATTACAATTCGTTTAAGGAAGCTGTTTACCTTGCATTGGATGTATATCGTTCCAGAATGGAGTATATAGAAATCAGTCAAAAACCGCTGAAGGTCAAAGAAAAACAGTAGTAAATAAAAAAAGATAAATAAGGTTATTAGTTTTATAATAATTTTATATCTTTGCACTCCCGAAGTTTGGGGCAAAATCATGTTGAAATGAAGAAAACAAAAGAATATTTAATTCCTTTTGTAGGATTAAAGCAAGGAAAACATCATTTTGAATATCAATTAAGTAATGCGTTCTTTGAAATCTTTGATTATGATGAATTTGAAAATTCAGACATCAAAGTAAATGTAGTTTTAGAGAAAAAAAGCACTATGCTTGAGTTGGTTTTTGATCATAAAGGAACAGTAAATGTACCTTGTGATCTTACAAGTGAGGATTTTGATTTACCTATTGAAGGTAAGATGAAATTAATTGTTCGTTTTGGGGATGAGTATAACAATGATAATGAAGAATTACTTGTTTTACCATTCGGTGAATTTGAGATTGATGTAGCACAGTATATGTACGAGATGATTGTACTATCTGTTCCTCTAAGACGAGTTCATCCAGGTGTAAAAGACGGAAGTTTAAAAACGGAAGCTCTTGACAAACTAAATGAATTAGCTATTACAGAGCTAAAGGAAGAAGATAATATAGAAGAAGAAGAAGAAGAGAATAAAGAAGAAAATATTGACCCACGTTGGGACAAATTAAAGCAACTATTAACGGATAAATAATATAGTAAAATGGCACATCCTAAGAGAAAAATCTCCAAAACAAGAAGAGATAAAAGAAGAACACATTATAAAGCTACTGTAGCTCAAATCGCTACTTGTCCTATTACAGGTGAGGCGCATTTATACCACAGAGCCTACTGGCATGAAGGGAAAATGTATTACAGAGGGCAAGTTGTTATAGATAAGTCTGTAGCTGTTGCTTAATACATTTTTTTGTAAATGATATCTGAACTCTCACATAGTGAGAGTTTTTTTGTTGTTTATAATTTTAATTAAATAAGAAGTGCTAAGGTAGAGGGTTTAGAATTTTTTTCGTAATTTTCAACTCTTTTAAACGTTTTTTCAGGTGGAAACATTTGATATAAAATATTCGAAAACAATGAATACAATCACAGCCGCAATAACCGCTGTTGGAGCTTATGTTCCTGATTTTGTGCTTTCAAACAAAGTTCTAGAGACGATGGTTGACACAAATGATGAGTGGATTACTACACGTACAGGTATTAAAGAAAGAAGAATTCTTCAAGACAGTGACAAGGGAACATCGTTTCTTGCCATAAAAGCTGCGCAAGATTTAATTGCAAAAGCCAATATTGATCCGTTAGAAATTGATATGGTCATCATGGCTACTGCTACTGCGGATATGCCAGTTGCTTCAACAGGAGTATATGTTGCCACGCAAATAGGTGCAACAAATGCTTTTTCGTATGATTTGCAAGCAGCATGCTCTAGCTTTTTATACGGGATGTCTACCGCAGCAGCCTACATTCAATCAGGAAGATATAAAAAAGTACTACTTATTGGTGCGGATAAAATGTCTTCGATTGTCGACTATACAGATCGTTCTACTTGTATCATCTTTGGAGATGGAGCAGGAGCGGTTTTATTTGAACCTAATTATGAAGGTTTAGGTTTGCAAGACGAATATTTAAGAAGTGATGGTGTAGGTCGTGATTTTTTAAAAATCGATGCGGGTGGGTCACTTAATCCAGCTACATTAGATACTATCAAAGAAAAAAGGCACAATATAGTTCAAGACGGGAAAACCGTTTTTAAATATGCTGTAACTAATATGGCCGATGCTAGTGAATTGATTTTGAAAAGAAACAATTTGACTAATGAGGACGTAGATTGGTTAGTACCACATCAAGCAAATAAACGTATCATTGATGCTACTGCTAGCAGAATGAACCTAGAAGACTCTAAAGTTTTAATGAACATAGAAAAATACGGGAATACAACTTCGGCAACTTTACCATTAGTATTAAACGATTTTGAACACAAGTTTAAAAAAGGAGATACTATAATATTGGCTGCTTTTGGAGGAGGATTCACTTGGGGATCTATTTATTTAAAATGGGCATACGACAAAAAATAAATTTAAACTAAAAACAAATAATTATGGATTTAAAAGAAATTCAGAACTTAATCAAATTTGTGGCAAATTCGGGAGTTGCAGAAGTTAAATTAGAAATGGATGATGTTAAAATCACTATTCGTACAACTTTAGAAGGTAACACGACTGAGACTACTTATGTACAGCAAATGCCTGCTCAAAATACTTTGCAACAAGCATTAGCGCCACAGCCTGTTGCACCAGTTGCACCAGTTGCGGTTGAGCCAGCTGAAGACTCTAAATACATTACTATCAAATCACCAATCATTGGTACTTTCTATAGAAAACCATCTCCAGACAAACCTATGTTTGTTGAAGTAGGAACATCTATTGGTAAAGGTGATGTGCTTTGTGTTATTGAAGCAATGAAATTATTTAATGAAATCGAGTCTGAAGTTTCTGGTAAAATCGTTAAAATTTTAGTAGACGATATGTCTCCAGTAGAATTTGACCAACCTTTATTCTTAGTTGACCCATCTTAATTAATTTTAAATTATATATTTCGATCGACTGCATTTGTTGTTTTGAAATAATTTAAAATTTAAAATTCATAATTTAAAATTTAAAACAAGATGTTTAAAAAAATATTAATTGCAAATAGGGGAGAAATTGCACTACGTGTAATTAGAACTTGCAAAGAAATGGGCATTAAAACCGTTGCGGTTTACTCTACTGCTGATGCGGAGAGTTTACACGTAAGGTTTGCTGATGAAGCGGTTTGTATAGGACCAGCTCCAAGTAATTTGTCTTATTTGAAAATGTCAAATATTATAGCAGCTGCAGAAATTACAAATGCAGATGCCATACACCCAGGGTACGGATTCTTATCTGAAAACTCTAAATTTTCTAAAATTTGTCAAGAGCACGGAATCAAATTTATTGGCGCTGCTCCTGAAATGATCGATAGAATGGGAGATAAAGCTTCGGCTAAATCGACTATGATTGAAGCGGGTGTGCCATGTGTACCAGGATCAGTTGGGATTTTAGAATCTTATGAACAAGCTTTAGAGCTTTCTAGACAATTTGGTTTTCCTGTAATGCTAAAAGCAACTGCTGGTGGTGGTGGAAAAGGAATGCGTGCTGTTTGGAAAGAGGAAGATTTATTGAAAGCTTGGGAAGGCGCTCGTCAAGAGTCGGCTGCTGCTTTTGGTAATGACGGAATGTATCTTGAAAAATTAATTGAAGAGCCTCGTCATATCGAAATTCAAGTTGTAGGAGATTCATACGGAAAAGCATGTCATCTTTCTGAAAGAGACTGCTCAGTACAAAGGCGTCACCAAAAATTAACTGAGGAAACTCCTTCTCCATTTATGACAGACGAATTGCGTTTGAAAATGGGAGAGGCTGCAGTAAAAGCCGCTGAGTATATTAAATACGAAGGTGCTGGAACAGTTGAATTCTTAGTAGATAAGCACCGTAATTTCTATTTTATGGAAATGAATACTCGTATTCAAGTGGAGCATCCTATTACAGAACAAGTTATTGATTATGATTTAATTCGCGAGCAAATTTTAGTTGCTGCTGGTGTGCCTATTTCTGGTAAAAATTATTTGCCAAAATTACACGCTATCGAATGTCGTATCAATGCCGAGGATCCATACAATGATTTTAGACCTTCACCAGGAAAAATCACTACTTTGCATATGCCAGGAGGTCACGGAGTGCGTTTAGATACGCACGTGTACTCAGGATACACAATTCCACCAAATTACGATTCGATGATAGCTAAATTAATTACTACAGCGCAAACTCGTGAGGAAGCGATTAGTAAAATGAGAAGAGCTTTGGATGAATTTGTAATCGAAGGTATTAAAACAACAATTCCTTTCCATAGACAATTAATGGATGAGCCAAGATACATTGCTGGAGATTATACTACAGCATTTATGGATACGTTTAAAATGAATAGTATTGAGTAATCAAACTAGATGATATAAAAAAACCTCACAATTGTGAGGTTTTTTTTTGTTCTATAAAATGGGTTTATGAGCCTAATTTACTTAGTACATCAGTAGGAATACCTCCTTTATTAACCATGAAAGAAGTTGTTTTGTATTTTACAAATTCCTTAGTTACATACAAATATCCTTTGTAGTCGTTTGTAGCTCCCCAAGAATTTTTTACCACATAGTACTCTTTACCAAGTTGATCTTTAGCGATTCCTACAATATGCATTGCGTGATCATCAGTTGTTTGATAATTATCAAAAGCTTTTTGACGCATTTCTTCGGTTACTTTTGGCTCTTCTTTTGGACCATTAAACATGTTTTCCTTTTCTACTGTCGACATTTCATCGTATTTTTTAGTAGGTACATAGGCTACACCATTTTTCCAGCTAAAGCTTTTTTCGCTAACATCAGTAGCCCAAGCAACAGTGAAACCATTTTTTAAGGCATAGTCAATGATCGTAGTCATGTCGTTCATTTTTACATTATAAACCAAATCAAATGACCAGTTATCAGGTACCATCATCATTGTTTTTTTGTAATAAGGCTCCGTTGAATAAGAGGCAAATTCTAAATATTCATCCGGATTAATCCCGATCATTTCCTTAGCAAAAGACTGAGGAGTATACGTTTTTCCTTTGAATGTAAAGTTTTGAGGTACTTGACCTAGGTAAGAATCAATAACGGCAGCATACGCTTTTTCCCAGTTTGGGGTAAGCTCTCCATTGGGATTTTTTACTACTGCAGCAAGCATAGCTTCTGTAATTCCAGCCATTTCGGCAAATTTATTTTTGGTAGTGCCATAATTCAAACCGCTGTATACTTCTTGAGGAACGGCTCCGTATTTTTTATACATATTAATTACATCGTGTAATTCTCCACCGTCACCTAAGGTTACTGCGCCGTGCATGCGAACATAGTTTTTGCCTTTTTCAACATACGCGTTACGAGCTGAGAATACTTGTGAAATCTCAACAGGTTGCTTACCTAAACGAATCATTTCCGACTCAAGGTATGAGTTTGTAGAGTAGCTCCAGCAAGTTCCAGATGATCCTTGGTTTTTTATTGAAGTATTAGCAAGATTAATTACATCAGTAAATTTAAAGCTTTCGGCACTTTTTTCACTAGCATTTATTTTTAGTGAGTTTACCAGTCCATCTTGAGCTGTAACGGTTCCCATGCTCAATACCATAGTAGAGGCAAGTAGGAGGGTTTTAATTTTAAATGGGTACATATTATTTGTTTCTGTGTTTATTATAAGTTTGTTTTTTATGCAAATTGTTACATCTAAAACAAATTTTAATGGTTAAAGTGTTTCTTTTAACCATTTAAAGAATTCTTTTTGCCAAACTTGTGCGTTTTGAGGTTTCAATACCCAGTGATTTTCTTCTGGAAAATAGATGAATCTACTTTTGATACCTCTTAATTGCGCAGCTTGGAAAGCTTCTTGACCTTGCCCTATTGGCACACGAAAATCTTTTCCTCCTTGAAAAATTAATATTGGAGCATTCCATTTTTCTACTAAACTAGCAGGATTGAATGTAGTGTATGTTTTTTGGGCAACAGCATTGTCTTTTTCCCAATAAGCACCACCAAAATCCCAGTTGTTAAAGAAAACTTCTTCAGTTGTCCCAAACATGCTTTGGGTATTAAACACGCCATCATGAGCGATGAACGTTTTGAAACGGTTGTTGTGAATACCGGCTAAGTAAAAAGCAGAGTATCCACCATAACTTGCACCAACGCATCCTAAACGACTTTTGTCAACATAACTTTCTGTACTCACATCATCAATCGCCGATAGGTAATCGTCCATAACCTGTCCGCCCCAGTCCTTACTGATTTGCTCGTTCCATTCTACACCATGACCAGGCATTCCACGTCTATTTGGTGCCACTACAATATAACCATTAGCTGCCATTAGTTGAAAATTCCAACGGAAAGAATAAAATTGTGTCAATGCACTTTGAGGTCCACCTTGACAATATAAAAGAGTAGGGTACTTTTTTGTAGCATCAAAGTTGGGAGGTAAAATAACCCAAACTAGCATTTTTTTACCGTCCGTAGTCGTTACATATCTTCTTTCGGTTTTGCTTAACGCCAATGAATCGTAAGTTGCGGCATTAACGTTAGTCAATTGTTTCCAAGATTTTTTATTGAAATCATACGAAAATATTTCTGAGGCATGATTCATATCTGCTCTGGTAACAATGACAGTATTACCCGAAAAACCAACAATTTCGTTCACGTCAAAATCACCTTTAGTTACTTGCTGTACCATAATGGCTATTCTAGTCATTCCAGGGAAATTAACTTGAAATAGTTGTTTTGTCCCATCAACAGCAGCAATAAAATAGATTTTTGATCCATCAGGACTCCAAGAAAAACTATCAACAGTTCCGTCCCAATTTGCTGTTAGGTTCATTTTTATACCTTTATAATCGACTATTATATCGTTTTTATCAGCTTCATAACCGTCACGCTTCATTTGCAACCAAGTTAAGTTTCCAGATGGCGAGAATTGTGGTGCAACATCGTAACCAGTATTGGCTTCGGTTCTATTGATTGTTTTGCCAGTTGCAAGGTTGTATTCGTAGATATTCGTATCTGTCGAAATAGCGTATTGCGTTCCTGTTTTTTTCTTAGCAACATATAAAATGCTTTTGCTATCTGGAGACCAAATGTAATCTTCATCACCTCCAAACGGTTTTTGCGGACTATGAAAGGCTTCTCCCTTTAATAAGTCGATTCCTGTGGCACCTTCTTTGTTTTCTTTATAAAAAACATGGTTAAATTTACCTTCGTTCCAAGTATCCCAATGGCGATAATCAAGGCCGTCGTAAATTTGAACATCAGATTTCTCCAAGTCAGGATAGAAGTCCTTTCCGTTTATATTGTTAATTTTGACCTCTTCGTTATAAACTATAAAGTGGCCGTCTGGCGAATTGTTTTTGTCTTTTAGTACGGTTTTAGTATCGGTAATTTCAGTTGATTTTCCTCCATTTACGGGTACAGTATAAAATTTTGACGAAGATTTATTTTCTTCGACAGAAGGGATTGTTACTTTATAAACTACGTTTTTAGTATCAGTAGAAATTCCTAAAGCAGACACGCGTCCCAATTTCCATAGTTTTTCTGGGGTCATTACGTTTTGACTAATTGCACTTAAACTCATCATTGTTAGGGTTGTAAGAAGTATTTTTTTCATATATAATTATAGAGGTGTAAAGTTATGTACTTATTTTAATTATTTGTAATCCAATGTGTTTATGCTTCATCATCTTAATAATT
>NZ_JACRUK010000005.1 GCF_014305155.1 Flavobacterium muglaense | reverse complement strand
CTGTTATAATATAGACCAAATATAATATAAAAAAACCAATTATCAAAATTGGTTTATATTATATTTTTGTTCGGTATTAATTTAGGCTGACGTTTCTATATTAATAGTATTGATGAAATCATGTATTTCATCAACATACAATAAGATTGTTGTGGGTTGCCTTGAAATACCAAAGGGTAAATTGACTGTTCGTTTTTCCTTTAATTCGATTGCAATATTATGCGGTTCTAGCTTACCGAGTAAGGCAAATTTTACTAGGTCTTTATTTTTAGTATAATCGCCTTCAAAATTTTTAATGGAAGCAATAGTATCTATAGGAATTACTAAGGTTTCAAAAAGTCCATATCTTATTACAACAGTTTTTGCAGAAACTAAATGGTATCTATAATGAATTGCTTTTAAATGCCCCGTTAAGTTAATTAGGATATATAGGTGCAGAACGAGAAGTACAATTGCGGCAGTTTTATTTCTTGAGATTAAGATGGAACGAATAGCAAATGCTTCTGTAATGGAAGCAATCATAAGTCCAATATATAAGGCAGTTATTCCACTGTTGTTGTTTGTTGTAAATTGATTGTCGTTTTTTTTATTTTTTACCCATTTGATAAAGCAATAGTAAAAAGAGCAAATTTCAAAAGTTAACAGTTTACCCAGTTTCTCAAATTTAATGGATTGCCCTAGTGAATTTGAAATTATTGAAAAATCATCTATAGTTTCTGTATTTTTCTGAAATAAACGTTTCTTAAGCTCGACTATAAAAACGATCGTTTTATACAGTAGGTAGATTAAAAAAGCGATATTCAAATAGATCTTATATTCGAAAAGTATTTTAAAAAAATTGTTGTCCGTTGTAAAAATAAACGGACTGATTTTGATAGATAAATAAAAAACAAACCAATAGGTAAATGTGGTTTTAGTGTTTTTTGACAATAAATGATATACGGTTGGTGTTAAAAATAAAAACAATCCAGTGAGTATGGAACTGTATTTATAATCATTTCTAAAATTTCCGTTCAAACTAATTCCTGCAATAATTATTTGAACAATTATAAATAAAAGCAGGGGTAAATATTTTTTTATAAACTTGTTTTTCATTTTTTTAGCTCATCCAAAAGTTGTTGATTACTTAATTCCGCCCTGTTTTGTGATTCCATATCGTATATCGATTTATTTTACAACCTACTGATTGCTGTGGTTTAAAAAAAACATTTGTTCCAATATAATTTTGATCTATTAAATGAGGGAAACAACCTTCTCGCTATTAGTTATTGTTATTTACTCCATTTTGTTTTTTAGAAACTGAATGATAAACAAAATAGAGTCCCAAAACAATAAAAGGAATACTCAATATTTGCCCCATATTTAAAATCATTCCTTCTTCAAATTCTACTTGATTTATCTTTACAAACTCAATTAAAACTCTCATTGTAAAGATCAATGTAATTACCAATCCAAAATAAAAACCATTACCCACTTCTGCCTTTTTAGTTTTGTAAATCATACTAATTATAAAAAAAATAAAAAGATATGAAATGGCTTCATACAGTTGGGCTGGATGCCTTGGAATAGGATCAACACTCTTAAAAACAAACGCCCAAGGCAAAGTAGTTGGATTACCCACCATCTCAGAATTCATCAAATTTGCAAGCCGTATAAATGCCGCACCAAGTGGTGCAACAATTGCAATGAGATCCAGTGTTTTAAGTAGTTTTATTTCATACTTTTTCGAAAACAGATACAAGGCAATAATAAGACCAACGGTTCCACCGTGACTGGCTAAACCCGCATATCCAATAAATGCATAGCTTCCATCTACCGTTTTCTGGATAGGTAGAACAATCTCTAATAGATGATCTGAAAAATACTCAAAATCATAAAAGAAGCAATGAGCTAAACGTGCGCCAACAAAAATTCCGATAATTCCGTAAACAAACAATGCTTCATGAGCTTTACTGCTTAAGTTTTCTTTGACAAAAATTCCTTTTAAAATATGCATCGATAATAGCAATCCACCAGCAAATAAAAGCCCATAGTATTTTAACGGAAAACCAAAAATATTTACAATCTCAGCGTCAAAATCCCAATTGATATATAAAGCAACCATTTATTTTTATTAAGTTTTTACCCGTTTTAAACCATTAGCATGAATACCTCTAAAACGGTTATTTTGTGTTTTTCACAACGTAAATATAGCCGATTTTAATTAAAGTAAGGATATTTATCGCAAAATTCATTTCGTAAAAATTAACAAAGCAGTTCATACAAATTATCAGGAAGACTGCAGCTATCTCCGTTTCAACTGATTTTTTTATCGATCTGTTTTACTCTTTTAATTCGGTGTAGCCGGGTAAGCCATGCAAACATTTTATGATTTTATTGCCACCAGGTTCACCTGCGTGATAATGATATCCTCTTTCATCATCAAAATGCCCACCGCATTCATCCAAATCAACTGGTTTGTGGTTGTTTTTATCTAGAAAAGCATAAATCCCAAAGCCGTCGATGGCATAGCCTATAATAGCAGAGTGTGCATCTGTTTGTGTAATTTCTTTAGTTCCGCTGGTTACCGCGTGGTAATGGTAACCTCCATGAGGATTTACGTGCCCACCGTGATCATCCAAAGGTGCAATAGTGTGCGCTGCTAGTATCGCATCTGTTGGTGCAGGCGGATCGTATTTCACTCCGTTAAAAGCGACTCCAATACCGCCACGACCTAAACTTTGAGTCGTATTTAAATAGGTGGGTGTGGCTGGAATTACAAATGTAGTTACTTGGTTTTTAAAATAATCCGGTAAACATTGCACACAATAATTATTGTATTCTTTGTCTACATTTGGTTTTGCTGCCGCTAAACAGCCTTCCTTTGTTTCAGTAACTCTTATTGTACCATCCTCTCTATAAAGCTTCCATTTGTTGTCACTGTAAAACTCATCCAAATGGGCTATAAAATGTCCTGAAACATCATAAACCTTATCATCTTTAAACCAAATTCCTGCTTTCTCCATTCCGTCTTCGATATGGGCTGGACACCAAGGTCCCATCTGATGCTCAGTAGCTTGAGAATGTGTTTTTATAACATAACAAAGCGTTTGTACTCCATTCAATTCGATCATTTCTTTTTAGATTCCTCCAATGATGTTCTCAGTAATAAAATAATTAGTATTAACTGGAACTACTTTAACCGAACTATTGATCTCATTTGACAAATCTTGATTTTTAATAGGTTCATTAGGCGGACCTCCTTCATGATTATGAGGCGCTTCATTAAGTTCATCTAGCGTCAAAAAACCGTCACTATTAGCGTCTATTTTTGTAAAATCATCTGTTAAAGGCCCATCGACTTCAGTTATAGATAGTTTACCATCTTTATTTGCATCAAATTGAGCTATAATTTGTTGTGCCGATGGATGTTCATCTACTGCTTCAGCATGTCGATTTTGTAATTGATTTGATTTACAAGAAAGCAACAGTATAGCTGTTAGGATTAGAAGGCACTCTTTTTTCATTTTGGACTGGATTTAATCAAAGCAAACATTGATTTTATTGCTACTTATTTAATGTTTTAATCTACTCTAAAACAGCATAAAGCTCTACTACTTTTAATGAAGTATAACGAAATTCTATTTAATTATAATACAAATGTAAAGACAGTCATTCTTATAAAAATATAGAAATAGACAAAAAGATTTATTTTCATGATAGAAGCACCAATTGAATCGATTGCAATTGTGTGGTTTCAAAACAGGCTACTCGTTTTAGTATAGCAATCAGGAGCGAGCTAGGGCTAAAAAAAATGAGATTGTGAAGTAGGTAGATGAATGCTAGTATTTACGGCTTGACGAAAAGCTGAGGTGAAACCGTAATTCCTGCTGAATTTAAAAATGGCGCGCGAGCTTTATTAACACACAACTTATTCCACTACTACAAATTCCATTGTTTTGGCAATATGCGCTTCTTGTATAATTCCGTGAGCATAAATAGAATTATCGCCATGATCGTATTTTTCTAAGTACTGATTGTTCATTTTATCTTTAATATCTTCTAAATCAGTTGGGATTTTGGCCTCAATTTGAAATATGTTGTCTCCACACTTAATTTGCCCCAACTTATCGTTTAGAAAAGTAGCGTACCAACTTTTTTCGGCAAAACCCCAAGAACGTGCAAAGATTCGGTTGTCAATTGTAACCATCCAAATTTCTAAAAAAGAGGCTCTTGCTTTTCCCGCTTTTAAACCAATAAGATTATTGGAGTTAATAAATGCAACTGCAGTATTGTTTTTCATGATTTTTTAAGTGCTAATGTGATTTATTGATAAACATTTGGAACCCCCTACAAAGTCAAGAGGCTTGGTTGAGCCCCAGTGGTAGTGATTCTCCCTTAAAAACGGGACAGGCTGTTCAACGAGAGTCTCATGGTTGGTGCTACGCTTGCATCGCTAGCATGTAGTTCTTTTTATTCCACTAATCTATTTTCAATATCCATTCTTTCGTGTAAAACTCTAACGACTTCAATTTTATTCGTTTTTTCTTTTTTGAAAAAAATTAAATGTGATTTTACTTTTGAACATCTATATGATTTTCTAATTTTTTCACAATCACGAGCTGCGTCAAAATGACTCACGGTATACTCAATTTCGTCAATAATTAAGTTGTAATATCTATCAGCTTGTTCAACTGACCAATTTTCGGCCGTATGAATCCAAATGTTATTAATATCTTCTAATGCTTTTTCACTAATTATATATTTTGACATTATTTTTGAAAATTAGCTTTTAGCATTTCAAGATTTTTATTGCGGTCAAAATTTTTGATTTTATTGCTCTTCTCACCAATTTTTAATTCGTTGATTAAAGATTTTGTTTTAGTTTCTTCTTGCTCAAAAAACCGTAAAGCAGTTCTAACAACTTCACTTACTGAACTGTATTTTCCAGTGGAAATTTGTTCATTAATAAAATTTTCAAAATGGTCTCCTAATAATATTGATGTATTGCGTGCCATAACTTTTATTTTAAAACAAATATACCAATAATTGGTATTGAATTCAATTTTTTTTAGTTTTCTGCAAAAGTTACTATCAAGGTTTCAAAGCTTTGAGAAGGTTGGGCTTTTCAAAATGAGTACTTTCGGTTGAACGAAAACTTGATGCGAAACGGTATTTTTAGTAAATTTCAGCTAGCTCAAAATGGCTCTTGCCAGATGGCCTTTTTTAGATCTGATTGTTTTGGTCTTTCTTTATTGCTAATTCTTTTTGTTCTTTCGCAGCAGCTTCGACCCAATCTTTTTTATTTGTATCGTTAATTGCTAAATCATAATATTTTATTGCTTCATCAAAATTCCCTATTCTTCTTTCCATTTCAGCAATTAAATAATTGATGGTAGCAATAACTGTTTTGTCGTCATATTCATTTTTTTCTAATGCAGAAATCAAATTGTCTGTAGCTTTTGATTGGAGTTCTTTTCTAAATTCGACTTGTTTACTGTTTTCACGTAATAAATAGAAACCCGTAACATAGCAAAAGGCAATTTCTTTTTTCGGTTTTTTTTGTACTTCCTTGATTTCGCTGGCAATTAAACATTGTCTTGCATCATCAATTTTAATTTTGTCAAATTTTGTTAGATATTCTTTAATTTTAATTTTTTCTTCGTCACTTATTTTTTCTTTAAAGTCTTCAATATAACCTGAAAAATGACAATTTGAACAAGTGTTTATCAATTCTTCGTAATGTTCGCCAATTGCTCCTTTCTTTTGAAAATCTTTAAAAGACCCAAAAACCGACATGCTCATCGTAACACAAAATGTTACTTCTTTGCCATCTATTGGACATTTTACGGTTTCATTTTCACAAGTATGTGCATTCGCAAAATTTTGTCCCATTAAAAAGATTAGTACAAATAAAAGTATTTTTTTCATAGCTGTTTTGTGTTATTAAGTCTTCTTTTTTAAGCTATCTGCCAGCACCTATAAAACGAAATAAAACTTCACCAACCTATCTTATAAGGCGTATAAGTAAAGTTTCTAACGGTTAATACACTTTCAAATGTAGTGTATTTTTTCTTACAAAGTGCATCTTGGAAATAAAATAGTATGGGCAGCCCCGATAGCAGTGGGAATCCTTTTTATACCTTTTTTTGCTATAAAAAGATTGTAACGTATACGGGACGGAAGTTCTTATGGAACTCATTTGTTATGCTCCATAAAAAAAACCTGCCAGTTTTCACTAGCAGGTCTTGATTTTATCTCCTTAAAATGATGGAGTTGAGATTATTTAATCATCTCGAAACTACGTTTTACAAAAGCAGTTAATGCTTCTCCTTTTAGTAAGTTTTGAGACAATTTAGCTAAGTCCAGTGCTTGTTTTACAAGGTGTTCTTGGCTTGATTTGTCTTCGGTATTTAGAATGGTTGACGCTAATGGTGAGTTTGTATTCACGACTAGGTTGTACATTTCTGGCATATTGCCCATCCCGAACATTCCGCCACCACCTGACTGGCTCATTTCTTTCATTCTACGCATGAATTCGGGTTGCGTGATGATGAATGGCGCTGCTTGGCTGTCCATCGCTTCAAGTTGTACCGTATACGTTTGTTTAGGAACAATAGCTTCTAAAACTGTTTTTAAACCTGTTTGCTCTTCATCAGACAATTTTGAAATTGTAGTTTCATCTTTCTTGATTAAGTTATCAATATGGTCAGAATCTACACGTACAAAGGTGATGTCGCTATTGTCTCCTTCGATTTTTTGAATTAAGTGCGAGATAATAGGTGAGTCAAGTAACAATACTTCGTATCCTTTTTCTTGCGCTGTCTCGATGTAAGAGTGTTGTGCCTCTTTGTTTCCAGCGTATAAAACAACTAGTTTACCATCTTTGTTGGTTTGCTTGTCTTTTAGGTTCTCTTTTAATTCTTCAAGCGTGAAGTATTTGTTGTCTACTGTTGGGTATAAAACAAATGCACCGGCTTTTTCATAGAATTTGTCTTCAGAAAGCATTCCGTACTCAAGAACGATTTTAATGTCATTCCATTTTGCTTCAAAGTCAGCACGGTTTTCAGTAAACAATGATTTCAGTTTATCAGCTACTTTACGTGTGATATAGTTCGAAATTTTCTTTACAGCACCATCTGCTTGCAATCCGGAACGAGAAACGTTCAAAGGAATATCTGGCGAGTCTACTACTCCGCGTAGCATCATCAAGAATTCAGGTACAATTCCTTCTACGTTATCTGTAACGTAAACTTGGTTTTGGTACAACTGAATTTTATCTTTTTGGATTTGTAAATCACCACTTAATTTAGGGAAATATAAAATTCCTGTAAGGTTAAAAGGGTAATCCACATTTAAGTGAATGTGAAATAAAGGCTCTTCAAATTGCATGGGATACAATTCATGGTAGAACGTTTTATAATCTTCGTCATTTAAATCCGTAGGTTGTTTTGTCCAAGCTGGATTAGGATTATTGATAATGTTATCCGTCTCAACAGTCTCCGCTACGTAATCCTCAGGAGCATCTTCGGGCTTAGGAAGTGTTTCTGTTTTTGTTCCAAATTTAATTGGAATAGGCATGAACTTATTATACTTGTTTAAAAGTTCTTTGATTTTTGATTCTTCAAGAAACTCTAATGAATCCTCAGCAATGTGTAAGATAATCTCCGTACCGCGAGTCGTTTTGTCAGCTGGTTCAAGAGAAAACTCTGGGCTACCATCACAAATCCAGTGTGCAGCTGGTTCATCTTTATACGATTTTGTAATGATCTCCACTTTTGAAGCGACCATAAAAGCAGAGTAAAAACCAAGACCAAAATGACCTATAATTCCAGAATCTTTTGCGGTGTCTTTGTATTTTTCTAAAAATTCTTCGGCACCAGAAAAAGCGAGTTGGTTGATGTATTTTTCAACCTCAGCCGATGTCATTCCGATTCCTTGATCAATCAGGTGTAATTTCTTCCCGTCTTTATCAATTTTCACTTCGATAATTGGGTTGCCATATTCTACTTTGGCTTCGCCAATATTTGTTAGATGTTTTAATTTTAAAGTTGCATCGGTCCCATTCGAAATCAATTCACGTAAAAAAATCTCGTGATCGCTGTAAAGGAACTTTTTGATTAATGGGAAGATGTTTTCTACCGAAACATTAATTTTTCCAGTTGTCATATATAATTTTTTTATAGGGTTTTACAATCTCCTACATTTCTTTCAAATAGAATACCAATTGCATAAAAAGTGACAAATTGTCGCAACTGTTAATTTTGATAGAAAATAGTTCAATTTTGAAACCCTATTCCCAGTTTTAGCGATTATCTTTGTACAAGAATTAATTATAAAACGAAAAAAAATGAAAAAAATTATTTTAATAATGGCAATGAGCGTATTGCTATTTTCTTGTAAAACTTCGTCTATTACTGATAAAAAACTAGACAGAACCTCACAAGTAGCCATAAAAGGAAACTGGACGATTACCGCAGTAACTTACCCTGGATCTGAGTATATCAAAGTAAACTCATTTGACATTGCAGACTCAAACTGTTTTGTAGGGAGTACGTGGAAATTCATTTCAAACAACAACAAAGGAGAAATGGCTTTAACCAAATATGACTGCCCTGTATTTAGCTCACCTATTACTTGGTTCGTAAATTCAAACGGTGAATTTGTTCTAAAAGTTTTGGATGCAGGTGAAAAAGCAAAGAAAGTAAGAGCAGGTTACGTTTTACAAGTTGCAAACCAAACTGAAAATTCATTTCAATTGGTAGACAAAATTAACGTAGGTACAAAAATGACAGCTGTTGTTTACCAATTTCAAAAAGCAAACTAATACTATAAAACAATAATTATGAAAAAGATTTCTATATTTTCATTGGCTGTAATCATGTCAATAGGTTCACTTTTCACAAGCTGTGAAGCTGTAAAAAACACAAACAATACACAAAGAGGTGCTGGAATAGGTGCTGCCAGTGGTGCACTTATCGGCGCTATCCTAGGGAACAACTTAGGAAAAGGTGGTAATGGCGCTATGGGCGCCGTACTTGGTGGTGTTGTAGGTGGTGTTGCTGGTGGTGTTATTGGTAATAAAATGGACAAACAAGCAAGACAAATTGACGAAGCGCTTCCGGGAGCGGATGTAAAACGTGTAGGAGAAGGAATTCAACTGGTTCTTAACGAAAATGCAGTACGTTTTGACACTAACAAATCTACTTTGACTGTTGCTGCAAAAGCAAATCTTGACAAATTAATCCCTGTTTTTACAGAATATGCCGATACTGATATTACTATTTTTGGTTTTACAGATAGTACAGGTCCTGCAGATTACAACTTAAAATTATCTGGAGAAAGAGCCGAAGCTGTAAAAAATTATTTAGTAAGCAAAGGAATACTAGCTGGTCGTTTTCATGTAACAGGGCTAGGAATTGCTGATCCAATTGCAACAAATGATACTCCAGAAGGAAGAAGCCAAAACCGTCGTGTAGAGTTTGCAATTACTGCAAATGATAAAATGCAAGAAGACGCTAAAAAAGAAGCTGGAAACTAAAATATAATTTTATTTTTCACTTTAAAAAAGTCGTTTCGTTTTAGGATGAAACGACTTTTTTTATTTTAATTATCATTTGATTTCTATTATTTCTATGAAAGAAATCTATCTTTGTACCCTCAAAATTTCATACTATAAAAATGCTTCAAGTTCAAAACATCTCTTTTGGTTATAACGAAAAACCAGTTTTAAAAAACATCAATTTCACCATTGAAAAAGGACAGAATATTGCTGTTATTGGAGAAAGCGGTTGCGGAAAAAGCACCTTGCTTAAATTAATTTATGGATTGTACGATTTAGACGAAGGCGCTATTTCTTGGGGAGATAAAAAAGTAACTGGACCCAAGTTCAATTTGGTTCCCGGTATGCCTTTTATCAAATACCTAGCACAAGATTTTGATTTAATGCCTTACACCACTGTAGCCGAAAATGTAGGCAAGTTTTTATCGAATGGTTTCAACGCCTTAAAAAAACTGCGTGTAGAGCAATTGCTTGAAATGGTTGAAATGACGGAGTTTGCCAATGTGCAAGCTAAATACCTCAGTGGCGGACAGCAACAACGCGTAGCACTTGCCCGAGTATTAGCCAATGAACCTGAAATTTTATTGCTAGACGAACCCTTTAGCCACATTGATAATTTTAGAAAAAATGCGCTGCGACGCAATCTATTTGCTTATTTAAAAACAAAAGGAATTACTTGTATCGTAGCCACACACGATAGCACGGATGCCTTATCCTACGCTGATGAAACCATCGTTTTACAACAAGGGATGATGGTAGACAAATCTACTTCATTTGATTTATACACCAATCCAATTAATAAATACGTAGCTTCCCTTTTTGGCGAAGTAAACGAACTAAAACTATCTCAAATTGTTCCTATCGAAGGCGATGATGAAACGGTATTATTATATCCACATCAATTAAAAGTAGTCGATAACGGTATGCTTACAGCAATGGTTAAACAATCGTACTTCAAAGGTGGCCATTACTTAATTAAAGCAGTCTTTGATCGCAAAGTTATCTTCTTTGAGCATGATGGGCCGCTACCTGCTAACGAACCCGTTACATTGATGATTTCGTAATAAAAATAAACGCCTCAAATTTTTGAGGCGTTTTTTATTGGTATTAATTTTTTAAATATTTCTCTAGAAACTGATCTTGCTCCCATAAAAGGTGCAATATATTTTCTTTGGCTGCATAGCCGTGCGCTTCTTTTGGCAATATCACCATTCTAGCTGGTGCCCCTAATCCTTTTAAAGCTTGAAAATAACGCTCTGTTTGCAAAGTGAATGTTCCTGGATTATTATCAGCCTCTCCATGAATCAACAATAATGGTGTTTTCATTTTGTTCGCATTCATAAAAGGAGACATTGTGTTGTAAACCTCCGGAACTTCCCAGTAATTACGTTGCTCTGACTGAAATCCAAAAGGCGTTAACGTTCTATTGTAAGCACCACTTCTTGCTATTCCACACGCAAATAAATTAGAATGCGTCAATAAATTGGCAGTCATAAATGCACCGTAAGAGTGACCTCCTATGGCTACTTTTTTTCTATTGATGTACCCTAACGCATCAACCGCGTTAATTGCAGCTTCGGCATTGTCTACTAATTGTGTGATAAAGTTATCATTAGGCTCTGTTGTTCCTTCCCCAATAATAGGAAACGACGCATCATCAAGAACCACATACCCCTTAGTCACCCAGTACACAAACGATCCGTAATACGGAAAAGTAAATTCATTTGGGTTTTGATTGTTTTGTCCAGCAGAGTTCTTGTCTTTGTATTCAGCCGGGTAAGCCCAAATCAATAAAGGTAACTTCTCTTTCTTTGCTTTATCATATCCTGCAGGCAAGTATAAAGTACCAGACAAAGCTACGCCGTCTTTTCTTTTATATTGAATCACCTCTTTACTGACATTTTTGATACTCTCAAATGGGTTAGCAAAACTCGTGATTGGCGTTAATTGATTTTTCTTTTTTATATTTCTAAAGTAGTAGTTTGGATATTCATTTTTAGACTGAATTTGTACCAAAACCTCCCCTTTTTTAAAATCTTCTATCGAAAGTAAATCTTCTTTTTTATCGGTATAAGTCGAAGTATACACCCTCTTTGTTTGTAAACTTTTAATATTAAACTCGTCTATAAAAGGAAACTGACCGTTTTTAGTAAATCCATTTCCTAAAAGGAATAAATTATTATCCTCGATCGCTAACACATTTTTACCAAATGCATTTTTAGTCGTTTCATAATTTCCTGGATCTGCATAAATATCTTGAGAATTACGATCAGAGATAATCTTTGGTTCTTGACTAACAGCAGCTGGATTGAATAAATACGTTTTTGTATTTCTCGTATCATACCATTGGTCAAATGCGATTGCGGTAGTACTGTTACCCCAAATAATTCCACCGTAACGTTGTTTTGTTTTCAATAATTCGGCAGGATTTTGATCAAAAGGTGCTTTCCATTGCATTACCACATCTCTATAATCAACTTTATTTTCTGGATTTCCTTCATCAAGTGCTTCCACAAAATAAAGCGTAGCTGCCTCATCATTTCTCCAGTTCATACTACGTTTACCCGTACGAGTAGCCATAAAACCTTTTGGCATAATTTCGTTCAATGGCAATTCATTCACCACTTTTACTTCCTTACCTTCCTTATCATAAACCACCGTTTTAGACGGAAAACGATTTAAAGGAACAATATAGGAAAACGGTTTTTGAATCGTACTGATCATTAAGTAGTTTCCGTCTGGAGAGAAATTTTCTCCTGCGTACATTGCCGCTCCTTTAAACAATGACTTTTCGCCCGTTAAACTCACTTTGTACAACTCAGCTGTTAAAATATTTTCAAAATTTATTTCATCGGTTTTGTTTTTCAATAAATCCTGGTAAGTTCTGTTTTGAGAAACAGATCCGTTAGCATTAGAAACTATAGGCCCCGTAGGCAAGTTTTTCTTTTCGTCTAATAATGCTGGCCTGTTCTTAGGAAGCATTTTCACTAAAATAGATGCATTATCATTGTACCAGCTAAATGGATTTCCCAAATTAGCATTCACAGCATCATCGGTTAACTGAGTCGCTTTTGCGGAAGCAACATCTACCACCCATAAAGCAACTCCAGCAGCTGTAGTATTCGAAAAAGCAATTTTGGTATCATCTGGCGACCAAGAAAGATTAGCAATACGAGGATTAGCAGGTAGTCCACTTACTTGAATCTCATTTTTTTCCTTAATCTTGCGCAATTTAATGTTATTAATGTACGTTACCGTACTCGAAATATTAGTCGTAGGATTGATTCTTAATCCACCCAAACGCAATTCGTCTTGATTCAAATCATCCAGCGTTTTATAGGTATTTCTATAAGAAAGCAACATATACTCCTTTTTAGTATCCATAGAAACGGATGGCGCACGCTCGTAATCCACTAAATCCAAAATTGATTTAGATGGTTTTTGATAGGTTAGATTTTCTTGAGCAAAAGCTTGTAAACTGAGTCCAAGAAAGCAAATCATGGTTATTTTTAATTTCATAAAAGGGCTGTTTTAATTAATCAATATGAAAACATAAGACTAAAATAGACTGAATTTGTTACACCCAAAATCCAACTTTTCTACCCAACTAAAAAAATAACAACCCAAAAAGCGCTTTTATACCCTTCTAGCCCATTTTTAAAATTGCTATTTGCTAAAAAATCAGTAATTTGTGGTCTTATATTTTAAAGTATTTTTAAATTTGCAATCTTATTTTAATAAAACAATAATATGTACCATTCAAAAATAGCAGGATTAGGATATTATGTTCCTTCCAATGTTGTCACCAATGATGATTTGTCGAAAATCATAGATACCAATGACGAGTGGATTCAAGAAAGAACAGGAATTCAAGAAAGAAGACACATCATTCGCGGAGAAGACACAACAACTTCAATGGGAGTAAAAGCAGCAGAAATTGCTATTGAGCGTGCAGGAGTTACTAAAGAAGATATTGACTTTGTAGTTTTTGCTACTTTAAGCCCTGACTATTATTTTCCTGGGCCAGGAGTTCTAGTACAACGTGACCTAGGTTTACGTACGGTAGGAGCACTTGATGTTCGAAATCAATGTTCAGGATTTTTATATGCTTTATCAGTAGCTGATCAATACATCAAAACCGGAATGTACAAAAACATTCTAGTAATTGGATCTGAGGTACATTCTACAGGATTAGACATGAGCACTAGAGGACGTAGCGTATCTGTAATTTTTGGAGATGGAGCCGGAGCAGCTGTTTTGAGCAGAGAAGAAGATCTATCCAAAGGGATTCTTTCTACACACTTGCACTCAGAAGGACAACATGCCGAAGAACTATCTTTAATTGCACCTGGAATGGGCGCAAGATGGGTAACTGATATTATTGCAGACAATGACCCGAATGACGAAAGCTACTTTCCTTACATGAATGGGCAATTTGTTTTTAAAAATGCTGTAGTTCGTTTTGCCGAAGTAATCAACGAAGGATTAGAAGCAAATGATTTACAAGTATCCGATATCGATATGTTGATTCCGCATCAAGCAAATTTGAGAATTTCGCAGTTTATCCAAAAGAAATTCGGACTTAGCGACGATCAAGTTTTTAACAACATTCAAAAATACGGAAACACAACCGCAGCATCTATTCCAATTGCCTTAACAGAGGCTTGGGAAAAAGGAAAAATCAAATCTGGAGACACCGTAGTTTTAGCTGCATTTGGAAGTGGATTTACATGGGCGAGTGCGATTATCAAATGGTAATTAAAAAACAATCGCTCTAGCTTCATCGCTAGCCAAAAACAACAACAATAAAAAACAGTAGTAAGCCAACGCTTATTGCTGTTTTTTTTTGTGCCAACGAAACACAAAACAGCAGTTTAAAACAAAACAACTATTCGAAAACATCCATTATACCTTTTTACAAAAAAAGTACCTACAGCAGCTTTAAAATAAGCGAAAACCAAATTACAAATAGGCTTTAAATAAAAAAACCACCTAACAAAAGTTAGATGGTTTTACGATGAGCCGGCGGAGGGACTCGAACCCACGACCTGCTGATTACAAATCAGCTGCTCTAGCCAACTGAGCTACGCTGGCGTCTCATTTCGGGTGCAAATATAATGATGAATTCTAAATCTCCAAATAAAAATACAAGAAATTATTAAATTATTTTTTGCCGCCTGATAATCACTTATTTGCTAACTAAAAAACATAAAAAAACCACCTAACAAAGTTAGATGGTTTTACGATGAGCCGGCGGAGGGACTCGAACCCACGACCTGCTGATTACAAATCAGCTGCTCTAGCCAACTGAGCTACGCTGGCGTCTCATTGCGAGTGCAAATATACAGATGAATTCGATTTCTCCAAAATAAATCTGTACTTTTTTATTGTTTTTTTTGACTACAATTCGTTGATTTTAGCAATCAATTGATTTGCAGTTTGTTCCAATTCAACATTGATTTGTTTGAAGTGTGCTTTTTTGTTTTCAACTTTTTTAGCATTCACTTTAGTGATCAAAACATCAAAAGCAGCGATAGCCTCATCAATTAAATCATTAGTTTCAGTTGTTGGTTTTCCAGTAGTTGAAATTTCGAACAAATAAACTGCTTCAATTATATCTCCTAAAACGTAGTTGATGTCTTTCTTTAAATTTTTAACGTTTGCCATTTTTCTTTAATTTTAATTTGCGTGTGCAAAAGTACACATAATCTTTCTATAACTTACTATGAAATGTAAATTTCTAAAAGAGAAGCTTTTCCGCTTACTACATAATAATCCATAGCAGCTGGAATTAATACCGTATCTCCTTTTTTATAACTGTATCTATTTTTATTGTATTCTAATTCAAATGCGCCATCGATACACATATAAACCGTAAAACTATTTCCTGTTTTAGAAACTGTCATAGCATCAGTTAGAACAATTGAATTTGTTGTAAAATACGGACAATTTACAATCGTATTCGAAACATTCTCTACCTTTTTATAGGTTTTAAAAGTATCAACTTTCTCATAATTAATAGCGTCCAGCGCTTGATCAATATGTAATTCTCTTGTATTTCCTTGCGCATCTACACGATCAAAATCATACAAACGATAAGTAATATCAGAAGTTTGCTGAATCTCTGCCACTACCAATCCCGCTCCAATTGCATGAACAGTACCCGTTTCTAAGAAAAAAACATCCCCTTCTTTTACTTTAACATCATCCAAAATGGATAACAGTGTTTTATTTTCAAGATTCTCTATATATTCTTTAGCGTTTGATTTTTCTTTAAAACCTACAATTATGCGTGCCTCAGGATCAGCCTGCATGATGTACCACATTTCTGTTTTTCCAAAAGAATTGTGACGCTTTTTTGCCAATTCATCATTAGGATGCACTTGAATAGACAAGTCCTCACGAGCATCTAAATATTTAAAAAGCAAAGGAAATTGTTTTCCAAAACGCTCATAAACAGCTGTTCCTAAAATTTCATTTGGCATCTCATCAATGATATCCATCAACGATTTTCCTTTCAAATCTCCATTTGCAACCACACTAACATCACCTTCAACAGTCGAAAGCTCCCAGCTTTCACCAGTAATTTTTGACTTAATAGGTTTATTCAATATCGTTTTTAGCTTTTCGCCTCCCCATATTCTATCTTTTAATATTGGGTCAAATTGTAAAGGGTACACTGGTTTATTCATAATGGGGCTTTTTATTTTAATGTACTAAATTAGCATAATTTTGTTATTATACTGCATTATTTTTTATAAAATCCAAAGCTTTCGTGATGTGATTTTGTCCTTTGACACTGTTAAAAACCATACGAACAATACCGCTTTTATCAATTACATAGGTAACTCTACCTGGCAAAAGCCCAAATAAACTTGAGGGAACACCAAACAATGTCCTGATTTTCTTATTCTCGTCGGCTAATAAAGTAAAAGGCAATTTGTATTTTTTAGAAAAATCACTGTGCGAGGCCACGCTATCACTACTTACACCAATTACCTCAGCTCCTAAATCTGTAAAAGATTCATATTGATCTCTAAAACTGCAAGCTTGAGCCGTACATATTGAAGTGTTGTCTTTTGGATAAAAATAAAGAACAACAGTTTTCTTCCCTACAACCTCTAGACTATCAAACTGGGTTCCATCAGTATTTTTGGCCATAAAAACTGGCACCTTATCTCCTACTTTCAACTCCATTACGCTCCTCTGTAAGTTACAAAATTTCGTGCCGTTTCATAAAGAACCACTTCTAAGTCAAACTCAAGACTGATTCTTTTTCTTATTTTATTCCAAATCACTACTGCAATATTTTCGGCAGTTGGATTGAGATCTTTAAAATCTGGCACATCCAGATTTAAGTTTTTATGATCAAATTGACTTTCGACTTCATCATGAATAATATCTGCCAAGATTTTCACGTCCATAACAAAACCCGTTTCTGGATCAATAGCACCCGTCACACTAACAATCAAATCATAGTTATGACCATGAAAGTTAGGGTTATTGCACTTACCAAAAACCAAATCATTTTTTTCTGCTGTCCAATCTTTACGGTACAAACGATGGGCTGCATTAAAATGCGCCTTTCTACTTATGGTAACTTTCATACTCCTTTTTTTAGTTGATTTTAAAAAGTCTAAAACGTTTCAAACTATATTTTATGATCTTCTAGAAAATGATAAAACTCGTCAAAAATAATTTTAAACCAAACGGTATAAACCTCTGGATGCTGCTGCATATCCTGTTGTATCGCTTCAATACTCATCCATTTCCAAGACTCAACCTCCTCAGGATTAATCTCTGGACTTTCATTATAATACCCAATCATCACATGATCTAATTCATGTTCTGTCAAGCCATTTTCAAAAGGCGCTTTGTATATAAAGTGGAAAAGTTCTTTCAACTCAGTCTTGAAACCCATTTCCTCATACAATCTGCGACTTCCTGCTTGAATATTGGTTTCTCCTTCTCTTTGATGGCTACAACAAGTATTGGTCCATAACAAAGGAGAATGGTATTTATGGTGTGCGCGCTGTTGCAGCATTATTTCATTTTTACTGTTTAAAACAAAAACAGAAAAAGCACGATGCAAAACTGCCTTTTCATGGGCCTCAAGTTTAGGCATTAATCCTATTTGAACATCGTCTGTATTAACTAATATTACGTTTTCTTCTATCATAATTATTTTTAGCCTTACAAAAATACAAAAAAGTTAAAGAAAACTAAACGCTTTAACGTTCTCTTTCATTTTGTTCAAGCAAAAGAAACCGAAAATCACGAACATCGGGTAACAACCAACACTTAAATAATCTTTAGTACTTTTATATTCTAAACCAGTATCGAAATGAATGCAATCCAAATTAGAAAAGCGACATACAACGACCTTCCCCAGCTACTAGAATTCGAACAAGGAATCATTGCCGCCGAGCGCCCTTTTGACCCTACTTTAAAACAAGCAAAAATCAGTTATTACGATATTAAACAAATGATTGCATCACCCGAAGTAACAATTCTAGTAGCCGCTATCAAAGATCAAATAGTAAGCTCCGGATATGCACGAATCACAACTGCAAAACCCTATTTGAGACATCAAAATTACGGTTACCTTGGTTTTATGTTTACCTTACCTCAGTATCGAGGGCAAGGAATAAATGCAACAATTATCGAAGCTTTAAAGCAGTGGTGTATTTCTCAAAGTATAAACGAAATTCGTCTGGATGTATACGATGGCAATACCTCAGCGATTAAAGCGTATGAAAAAGTAGGCTTTAAAAAACATTTAATAAACATGAGAATGGAAATATAAAGGAGTTCAACATCCAAAACTACTGCAACAACGTATCTATTTATAGTTAAACCTTATACAATAAGTTGTTAAATTGTAAACTAACCGACATTAGTTGCCAATCCACCTTCTTAAATTTGTATTATAAATAATGAAAACTATTTACCTATGAAAACGAAATCACTTCTAAGTCTTTTATTCTTTCTCCCCCTATTTATTCTTACTGCTTGCGGTCAGACCGTTAAAAAACAGTCTAAAGAGAAAAAAACAGCACGTATAGAAAACCAAATCAGCAAACCGGAGAACCCTTACTATTCCAATACCGATACCACAAAATTGAATGTAACGGATGCCGAATGGAAAAAAGTACTATCGGATGATGTATATGCCGTGGCTCGTAATGCAGATACCGAAAGAGCTTTTACCGGAAAATACTGGAATACCGAAGAAAAAGGAACCTATTACTGTGCCGCCTGTGGCAATACCTTATTTCGCTCTAGCGCAAAATTTGCCAGTAATTGCGGATGGCCCAGCTTTTTTGAACAAGAGAACAAAAAAAGTGTCGTTTACAAAAAAGACAATTCACTAGGCATGGAGCGCATCGAAGCACTATGCGGCAGATGCGACGGACACCTAGGACATCTTTTTGATGATGGCCCAGCCCCAACCGGAAAGAGATATTGCATGAACTCGATCGCACTTGATTTTATACCTGATACCAAATAACATGAAAAAAACATTTTTAATTTGCATTTTGACCGCCCTTACAGCTTGCGGACAAAAAAAAGAAAGCAACACCAGCGCAGTAGCTGCAAAAACCGACAAAAACAACCTTGAAACCATCACACTGGGAGGCGGTTGCTACTGGTGCGTAGAAGCGGTTTACGAAAACCTGAACGGAGTCACGGCAGTAACATCCGGATTTTCAGGTGGAACAACAAAAAACCCAAGCTACGAGGAGGTCTCTTCTGGAGCAACAGGTTACGTAGAAGTGGTAGAAGTCACATTCGATAAAACCATCACCAGCCTTGACGAAATTTTTCAAGTGTTTTTTACCGTACACGATCCAACCACATTGAATAGACAAGGCGCAGATGTAGGAACACAATACCGATCTGTTGTTTTCTATAGAAACGAACAGCAACGTGAAGCTGCTCAAAACATCATCAGTGAATTAAAAAAAGCTCAAATCTATGCTAACCCAATTGTAACCGCAGTAGAAAAATTCACTTCTTTCTATAAAGCCAAAGACTCACATCAAGATTATTATTCGAATAATAAAAACCAACCGTACTGCCAAATGGTAATTCAGCCGAAGGTCGAAAAATTTGAAAAAATATTCAAAGACAAACTCAAAAACAAACAACATTAAAAATCGAAACCGAAAAGTAATTTTCGGTTTTTTTATGCCTACTAATTTGGAATTAAAAGGAACAACACGCACCTACAAAGATCGTTTTTGCTTATATTTGTTTACAACAAAATGAATTTTATTCACTAAAAGCAGCAGAACATCGCTTTTGGATTCATTATTACCTATTAGCACTAATAAAAATCTATTTCATGAAAAAACCTATTATTTACCTTGCCTTCCTATCCTTCTCTATGGCAGTTTCGGCACAAAACACTGCTTTGAAGGCTAAAACCAATCAAAAAGCCGAAACATTAGAAGCCAAAGTAATTGCCTTCAGACGTGACTTTCATCAAAACCCTGAACTAAGCAACAGAGAATTCAAAACTGCCGAAAAAATAGCAAATCAGCTTCGTGCTTTAGGAATTGAAGTACAAACAGGAATAGGAAAAACAGGCGTAGTAGGTATTTTAAAAGGAGGGAAACCTGGACCAGTAGTTGCTTTACGAGCTGATATGGATGCATTGCCGGTAGTTGAACGCGTTGACCTACCATTTGCATCAAAAGCAACTGGAGAATACAACGGACAAGCTGTAGGTGTAATGCATGCCTGCGGACACGACTCGCACATGGCGATCCTACTAGGCACAGCCGAGGTTCTAGCATCGGTTAAAAACGACATCAAAGGAACAGTAAAATTCATCTTTCAACCTGCCGAAGAAGGCGCACCAGACGGAGAAGAAGGTGGAGCAGCCTTAATGGTAAAAGAAGGCGTATTGCAAAACCCTAAAGTAGATGTGATTTTTGGTTTGCATATAAGTGCTCAAACCGAAGTAGGGAAAATAAATTATCGCCCAAAAGGATATATGGCTTCCTCAGACTGGTTCAAGATAAAAATAAAAGGAAAACAAGCCCATGGCGCAAGTCCTTGGCAAGGAGTTGACCCAATTGTTACCGCTTCGCAAATAGTACTAGGATTGCAAACTATTGTAAGTAGAAATGTAAACCTTACAGAATCGGCAGCTGTGGTGAGCGTGGGAAAAATTACCTCAGGTGTACGAAGCAATATCATACCAGAAGAACTGGAAATGGACGGAACTATTCGAACATTAGACAGTAAAGTACAAGAAATGATTCACGAGCGCATCAAGAAAATAGTAACAAATATAGCCGAAAGTGCAGGAGCTACCGCAGAGGTAAACATTACTAAGCAAACACTAATTACTTACAACGATCCTATTTTAACTGCTGCCATGGTGCCTTCACTAGAAACCACAGCTGGAAAAAACAATGTAGTATTAGCCCCAGCAATGACTGGAGCCGAAGATTTTTCCTTTTACCAAGACAAAGTTCCTGGACTTTTCATCTTCTTAGGTGGGATGCCTAAAGGAAAAGCAGTATCCGAAACTGCCTCTCATCACACACCGGACTTCTATATCGATGAAAGCGGATTTGTATTAGGCGTAAAAGCATTGACGAATCTAACCTTAGATTATATGGAATTAAAACCTACAAAATAAAAAATATTATTCTTTATTCCCAACCTCGATTCATTACTGATTCGAGGTTTTTTTATGCAGGCTTTCGCCAATCATCAAAGCACATTTTTCCCCGTCAATCGCTGCTGATATGATTCCGCCAGCGTATCCAGCTCCTTCTCCACAAGGATACAATCCTTTAATTTGAAGATGCTCATAAGTAATTGGATCTCTTGGAATTCTAACCGGTGATGACGTTCTTGATTCTGGCGCATGTAAAATGGCTTCATTTGTTAAATAACCACGCATCGATTTACCAAACTCAGTAAAACCTTCGCGCAATATTTGAGTCAAAAAACCAGGAAAAACTTGGCCCATTTCAACCGAAGTTGTTCCCGGAACATAAGATGTTTTTGGAATTTCAGATGACACAATATTTTTGGTAAAATCAATCATGCGTTGTGCCGGAACTTTTTGACTTTCCCCTGCTAGATGCCACGCTTTTTGTTCAATACTTTTTTGAAATTCCATTCCGGCAAGTGCTCCAAACTTAGCAAAAGGCTTAAAATCCTCCAACTTCAATTCGATAACAATCCCTGAATTTGCAGTGGCTTGATCTCTTTTTGACGGAGACCATCCATTTGTCACGACTTCACCTGGGCTTGTAGCACAAGGCGCAATCACACCACCGGGGCACATACAAAAAGAGTACATACCACGACCTCCTACTTGCTTCACAATACTATAAGGAGCTGGCGGCAGTAGCGCGCCACGATAATCGCAACTGTATTGTATGCTATCAATTAATGACTGAGGATGCTCTGCTCTTACGCCCAAGGCAAAAGGCTTTGCTTCTATCAATATTTTTTTACGATCTAATAATTCAAAAATATCACGAGCCGAATGTCCTGTAGCTAGAATCAGTTTATTTGCCAAAATAGTGTCGCCTTTTTGAGTCACAACACCTTCTACTTCATTGTTTTTCAAAAGAATATCAGTCACTCGAGTTTCGAATAAAACCTGACCACCACATGCTATAATTTTCTCTCGAATGTCTTGAATAATCTGAGGCAATTTATTGGTTCCTATGTGCGGATGTGCCTCCACTAAAATATCTGGAGTTGCTCCATAAGCCACTAATAATTCTAATATTCGGGTAACATCCCCACGTTTTTTAGAACGGGTATATAATTTCCCATCTGAATAGGTTCCTGCACCACCTTCTCCAAAACAGTAATTAGAATCTTCATTCACAATATGATCGACATTAATTGCTTTTAAATCACGACGACGACCACGAACATCTTTACCTCGCTCCAGTACTATTGGCTTCAAGCCTAATTCTATCAATTGCAAAGCTGCAAAAAGTCCCGCAGGACCAGCACCTACTACAATAACCTCTTGTGCAGTAGCTACATTTGGGTAATCAGGAAGCTCTAGTTTAAGCTCCTTAAAAACCTCTCCTTTAAGGTAAATAGCTACTTTTAAGTTTAACTTTATCGTTTTTTGACGTGCATCAATCGAACGTTTTAAAATCACAAGTTGCTGTATTTCATTGGCAGCCAATTTTATTAATTTTGCTACATGGTTTTTGAGTTGCGCTTGATCGGCAGCAATTTCTGGAGTGACTTGTAAAAGAAGTTCTTGAGGCATTTTTTTTGTATTATTCGATTATAAGAATATTTCACATGATAAGCAGGCAAAATAATCTACGGCAAAAGTAGTATTTTGTGTTGAATTCTGGTTATAGAAAACAGATTCCATTTTTAAAATAGGTTGGTTATCCCACTTAGACCCGTAACTTTGCAAATCAGAATCTTTGAAACCTATAAAAAATGTCTAGAAAAATAAAAATGATTTGGGATTTTCGTGGGCCAGCTGGAGCAAAAACAGCCGAGCACCATGAAATTCATCTAAAAGAATATATAGCAATCGAAAAATTACCTTTGAATATCACAGGGTTTGAAATACGATCAGAACTTCATGCCATCGCATTTATGGTGGTAACAGATGAACATATGAAACAAGTACGAGATGCTTTGAAGCCCCACAGAGCTGAGATTTATGAGGAAATCTAAAAATAAAAAAGGTCTTACAGTTAAAACGCTAACTCTAAGACCTTCTATTTTTTAAACTTTCAATACTAATTAGCTACTTCGCTAATAAACTTTATTCGCATTAAGCGCAATTCATCAATATCATAGTCGCCTTCAAATTCCTTTAAAGCACCTTCTATCTTATCCGATTCAGACTCCATGAAGTAATCATAAATTTCTTCTTGTTGGTCTTCATCAAGCATATCGTCTACCCAGTATTTAATATTTAATTTTGTTCCTGAGTACACAATTTGTTCCATCTCTTTAATCAACAAATCCATCGTTAAACCTTTTGCTTTAGCGATATCATCAAGAGATAACTTTCGATCTATATTTTGAATGATGTATAATTTGTTTGCTGAATTTGTTCCTGTCGATTTTACAACAAAATCATCAGGTCTCATAATTTCGTTATCAATCACATAACGATTAATTAATTCGACAAAATCAGATCCATATTTTTTTGCTTTTCCTTCACCTACTCCATGAATATTGATCAATTCATTTAGCGAAATAGGATATTTTAAGGCCATATCTTCTAGCGAAGGATCCTGAAAAACCACAAAAGGAGGGACACCAATTTTCTTGGCTACTTTTTTTCTTAAATCTTTTAGCATCCCCATCAAAACTTCGTCAATTGCGGCAGTAGTTTTGGATGCGGTAACAATTGCTTCATCTGACGACTCATTGTATTCATGATCCTCAGACATGAGAAACGAACTTGGTTTTTGTATAAAATCCAGTCCTTTTTGGGTGATTTTAACGATACCATACGTCTCAATATCTTTGGCCAGATAACCCGAGACAAGCACTTGTCGCAATAATGCCATCCAATATTTTTCATCGAAGGCAATTCCGGAACCAAAAAAAGCTTGAACATCTGTACGATGTGCTTTAATAACTGCATTTACCCTACCTATTAAGGTAAAAACAATTTCTTTGGATTTATATAAATGCTTAGTATCTCTAACGATTTCAAGTAATTTCACTACTTGATCTTGGCCTTCAACCTTTGTTTTTGGGCTGCGAACGTTGTCATCCATATCCGCACCTTCACCTGTTTCACTACTAAATTCTTCTCCGAAGTAATGCAGTAAAAATTTCCTTCTAGACATTGAAGTTTCGGCGTAGGCCACCACTTCTTGTAGTAAAGCGAAACCTATTTCTTGTTCGGCAACAGGTTTCCCTGACATGAATTTTTCTAACTTCTCAACATCCTTATAAGAATAGTATGCAAGGCAATGCCCTTCCCCCCCATCACGACCTGCGCGACCGGTTTCTTGGTAATAACTTTCCAAAGATTTAGGAATATCGTGGTGAATTACAAAACGCACATCTGGCTTATCAATTCCCATTCCGAAAGCAATTGTTGCCACTACAACATCAACATCTTCCATCAGGAACATATCTTGATGTTTGGCACGAGTTTTCGCATCCAACCCTGCGTGGTAAGGCACCGCGCTAATTCCGTTGACTTGTAAAACTTCGGCAATAGCCTCTACTTTTTTACGGCTCAAGCAATAAATAATACCTGATTTTCCTTTGTGTTGTTTTATAAATCGAATGATATCCGACTCGATGTTCTTGGTCTTCGTCCGGACTTCATAATACAAATTAGGCCTATTAAATGATGCTTTAAAAGTCTTAGCATCACACATATCCAAGTTTTTAAGAATATCTTCTTGCACTTTTGGAGTAGCAGTAGCAGTTAGTCCTATAACAGGAATATCACCTAACTGTTTGATAATATTTTTAAGATTTCGATATTCTGGTCTAAAGTCATGCCCCCATTCTGAGATACAATGCGCCTCGTCAATAGCCACAAATGAAACGGTAACACTTTTAAGGAAATTTACATTTTCTTCTTTGGTTAGGGATTCTGGTGCCACATACAACAACTTAGTTAAGCCAGATGCGATATCTTTTTTAACTTGAGCAATCTCAGTTTTAGTAAGTGAGGAGTTCAAAACATGAGCAATACCATTTTCTGAAGATAAACTTCTAATGGCGTCAACTTGGTTTTTCATTAAAGCAATAAGAGGCGAAACAACAATTGCTGTTCCTTCTTGTGTTAAAGCGGGCAACTGATAACAAAGTGACTTACCACCACCTGTAGGCATAATAACAAATGTATTTTGCTTTGTAAGCAAACTTTTTATCACTTGTTCCTGCAGTCCCTTAAATTGGCTAAAGCCAAAATATTTCTTTAATTCTTTATGGATATCAATTTCGTTTGAATTCATTCTTTATTATATGGTATTATGTGGTATTATGTGGTATTTTGTATAAATTTGCATCACATAAAGATACTAAATTCTTTTACATTCACAAATTTTAAACATTCTGTTTTGATATCTAAAGAAAAAATATTGGCTACCGCCAAAAAAACAATACTATCTGAAAGTAAAGCGATTACAAAACTAACTGATTTTTTAGATGATAATTTCGCAGATACCATACAAGCAATCTTCAATTCGAAGGGTCGATTAATCGTAACTGGAATTGGAAAAAGCGCGATCATCGCTCAAAAAATGGTTGCCTCTTTTAACTCTACTGGAACACCTTCAATGTTTTTACACGCTGCCGAAGCCATTCATGGTGACTTAGGAATGATGCAAAATGACGATATCATTATATGCATTTCCAAAAGCGGAAACAGTCCTGAAATAAAAGTCCTTGTTCCTTTATTGAAACGTTTTGGCAATACTTTGATCGCCATCACTGGAAACACCAGTTCATTTCTTGCTAAAGGAGCTGATTTTGTCCTTAACACCACAGTAGATCAAGAAGCCTGTCCTTTAAACCTCGCTCCTACTAGCAGTACAACCGCACAACTTGTAATGGGCGATGCTATAGTTGTCTGTCTCATGGAAATGCGTGATTTTAAACCCGAAGATTTTGCTAAATACCATCCAGGTGGCGCTCTAGGTAAAAAATTACTACTTAAAGTACAAGATATGCTAGAGCATACTTTAAAGCCAGCAGTTAGTCCAGACGCTACCATTAAAAAAGTTATTTTTGAAATATCAGAAAAACGACTTGGTGTCACAGCTGTTGTCGAAAACAACAAAGTAATTGGTATTATTACAGACGGTGACATTCGAAGAATGCTGAACGAGAGAGACAGCTTCGCTGATTTGACAGCCAAAGATATTATGACAAAAAACCCAAAGCTTATTCAATCTACCGATATGGTTGTTGATGCTTTTAATATCCTGGAAGGTTTTTCAATCACTCAATTAGTGGTTGTGGACGGAGACACATACAAAGGGGTACTACATTTACATGACATTTTAAAAGAAGGAATACTATAATGGCAAAGAAAAACCAAAACGAAATGTCGTTTTTAGATCATCTTGAGGATTTAAGATGGTTACTTGTTCGCAGTACCATTGCAATAATTGTAATGGCATTTTTCACTTACTTCATTAGTGATTACTTATTTGACACGATCATCTTTGGTCCTACAAGACCCACTTTTTTCACCTATACCTTTTTTTGTGAATTATCACATTCATTAGGTTTTGCTGATAATATTTGCATTACTGAGATGCCTTTTATCATTCAAAACACAGAAATGGAAGGACAAGTAAATGTCTTTATATGGATTTGTATACTGGCCGGTTTTATCCTTGCCTTTCCTTTTATACTATGGGAAGTTTGGAAATTTATCAGCCCAGCACTTTATACTAACGAAAAGAAAAATGCTAAAGTTTTTATCTTTTTCTCCTCCTTACTATTCTTTCTAGGGGTGCTGTTTGGTTACTTTGTTGTTATCCCCATGTCGGTCAACTTTGTTGCCACCTTTACAGTGAGTGATATGGTAAAAAATCAATTTACATTAGACTCCTATATTGGAATGGTTAAAACATCTGTTCTTGCCAGCGGATTGTTTTTCGAATTACCTATAATTATCTATTTCTTAACTAAACTAGGGCTAGTATCCCCAAATTTTTTAAGAACATACCGAAAATATGCAATTGTACTTGTACTTATTATCGCGGCTATTGTTACACCGCCCGATGTGGTAAGTCAAACTATTGTTGCTATACCAATGTTATTAATCTATGAAGCAAGTATTTGGATATCCGTATTTGTACATAAAAAAGAAAAAGAATAAATGGCTGCTATAATCGAAGAATTCAATGAATACCGTTCAAGAATGAACGAAAAACTACTAGCTGACAACAACAAAATTGTTAAGCGTATTTTTAACTTAGACACCAATGCTTATGCTGCAGGAGCTCTTGATGTAAAAACTAAAGAGTTACTAGGATTAGTTGCATCTGCCGTATTGCGTTGTGATGACTGTGTGAAATACCATCTTGAAACTAGCCACAAAGAAGGAGTTACCAAGGAAGAAATGATGGAAGCCATGGGAATCGCTACACTAGTAGGTGGAACTATTGTGGTTCCTCACTTGCGTAGAGCTTACGAGTTCTGGGAAGCACTAGAAGAAGAGTCTAAATAATTGTTAACGGCTTTAATTGTTGATTTGTTTATTCGTTAATTTGTATCGAATAAACAAATCAATGTTTAAACAATAAACGCTGCACGTTTAAAACCATAGAATATGATCTTAAGAGCCGAAAATTTAATTAAAACATACAAAGGAAGAAGTGTTGTAAAAGGCATCTCGGTCGAAGTCAATCAGGGCGAAATCGTAGGACTCTTAGGCCCTAACGGTGCTGGAAAAACCACCTCATTTTATATGATTGTAGGTTTAGTAAAACCCAACTCTGGAAATATTTACCTAGACGACTTGAATATCACAGATTACCCGATGTACAAAAGAGCACAACAAGGTATTGGATACTTGGCTCAAGAAGCTTCTGTTTTTAGAAAATTAAGCATCGAAGACAATATTTTAAGTGTTTTACAACTTACAAAACTCTCAAAAGAGGAGCAAGTTGCTAAGATGGAAAGCCTTATTGCGGAGTTTAGTCTTGAACACATACGCACCAATCGTGGGGATTTACTATCTGGAGGTGAGCGTCGTCGTACCGAAATTGCACGCTGTCTAGCAACCGATCCAAAATTCATCTTACTTGACGAACCGTTCGCCGGAGTTGACCCAGTAGCAGTAGAGGATATTCAGCGAATCGTAGCTCAATTAAAAAACAAGAATATCGGGATTTTGATTACGGATCACAACGTACAAGAAACACTGGCTATTACGGACAAAACCTACCTTATGTTTGAAGGAGGAATTCTAAAAGCAGGTGTTCCAGAGGAATTAGTTGAAGACGAAATGGTTCGACGTGTGTACCTAGGTCAAAACTTTGAATTGCGTAAAAAGAAAATAGAGTTTTAAACCAAAACGACCCCGTGGAAAACAACAAGCCTTCAAAAGAAACCTTAGAAAAATGGCATCAAGATCCCAATAATTGGGTTTTGGGTATTTTTTATTTTAACCGAGAAGATCCACGTATTTTTCCTCCAAAAAGAATGGCTTGGGCAGGCTGGACTGTTAATTTTGCCAATCCTAAATCAGTAGGAGTCCTTTTGGCTTTACTAGCATTGGCAATTGCTGCTTCTACCATATTCAAAAAATAAGACCGCTTATTCTACAGTAATGTATTGCAATTGCTGTAGATCTCCATTGTAAATATTTACATCCACATTGCCTTTTATTCCATCTAGAGAAGCCTTCTCTGTGAATTGCCAAAACAACCAATCTTTATCAACTTCTTCCCGATAAAAATTATAATTAGCAATCCAAAAAAGGTAATCACCAAACTCTTCTTTCAGAAAATCTTCGTAATATTTTTCACCGGTATAGATAATCGGCTTTACTTGATAATGCGCTTCTACGGCAATAAGCCAACGTTTCAAACCAATTTTCAAACGATCTAACGACTGATTTTCGGGTAATTTTTCAATATCCAAAACAGGTGGAAGATCTCCTTTTCTTAAACGAACCGTTTTTATAAAAAGAGCTGCTTGATCCAGTGAGTTTTCATTGGGACGATAATAATGGTACGCCCCTCTAATTATTTTATTGTTTTTGGCTTTACGCCAATTTTCATCAAACCTTTTATCTTTTCGATCATCACCTACCGTAGCGCGAATAAATACAAATTGAACAGGGTATTTATCTTCCAAAGTACCCACTTTTGACCAATCAATCTCATCTTGATATTCGGATACATCGATACCAATGACTTTGCCTTCGCTTTTTTCCAAAACTTGATAATTTCGAACATCTGAAATCCGTTTATCCTCGGCTTCAGCTGCTGAAATATGATTGGATTTAAAACTAAAATAATACGCCAATCCCATTCTATAATGATAAGCTACAGCACAAACAGTGCACAATATAAGCAAACCAATCCCTAAACGAAAAATAAGTCCCGAGAAAAAAGACTTCTTTTTTCTAGGTTTCCGTATGATAGTATTCTTACGTCTAACTATTTTTTTTCTCATCCAATTTCAAAGTGTTATTCACAATGGACAACAAAACATAACCAATAATGATCAATGGAATTGCTAGAAATTGAAACAAAACAAGTAAGACAAATGAAAGCGACAAAAACACAATTTGCAACGCATTATCCTTAAAATTAAACTTTTTAATCTTCAATGAAAACAACGGAATCTCGGCATTTAAAATAAAGGCACTAAAAAGTGTAATTCCTAATAACACCCATTGATTCGTTAAAATCTCCAACATTACCAACGAGTCTGAAAATTTCAAAACCAATGGCAAACTTAAAATAAAAAGTGCGTTTGCTGGCGTAGGCAAACCAATAAAAGAACTCGTTTGACGTGTGTCTAAATTAAAAACAGCCAATCTGTAGCACGAACCTAGCGTGATTATAAAACCTAAAAACGGAATCCATGAATTAGACGAAACTTCATGCTGACAATTTGAAAGTAAATAAAACATGATATAACCTGGGACAACGCCACTCGTTACCATATCCGCCAATGAATCTAATTGCAATCCCAAAGGGCCTGACACATTAAACAATCGAGCAAAAAAACCATCAAAAAAGTCAAAAAAGATTCCAAGACAAACCAGATAAAAAGCCATCTCAAAATCTAGTCTTGTTGCAAAAACCAATGCAATACAACCACAAAAAAGATTTAATAAAGTAATCGTGTTAGGAACGTGTTTCTTAATATTCATTGTCATTTTAATTTATAATCTCAGCGTGCAAATTTAGCATAATAAGTCAATGCAAACTTCCTTTTTAATAGAGAATGTTAAAAGCCGTAGCATCTTTATCATTTATTTGAACAAATGGTCAAATAAGCTCGTTAAAAAATTATATTTTTGATGCAATTTAAATGTTCTAAGTTAAAAATAAAAAGATTGAAAAAGCATCAATTTATTATTCTCTTACTAGTTTGCACTGTAAATTACGCACAAACTGTTAGAAAATATTCCAATGAGTTTATGAATATCGGCGTTGATGCTGCCGCTCTGGGTATGGCAAACACTGCTGTTGCATCGACAAATGATGTGAATTCGGTTTACTGGAACCCAGCGGGATTAGTACAACTAGAAGATACTCAAATTGGTTTGATGCATGCTAATTATTTTGCCAATATTGCGCAGTACGACTATATAGCATACGCCAAACCTATTGACGATCGTTCAGCTTTTGGGATTTCGTTGATTCGTTTTGGCGTTGATGATATCTTAAACACCACCGAATTAATAGACAGTCAAGGCAATATTGATTACAACCGCATCAGTTTATTTTCGACTGCTGATTACGGGTTTACTTTTTCGTATGCCCGCAAACTGCCTGTTCAAGGATTTCAATATGGTGTAAATGCCAAAATCATCAGACGTATCATCGGTAATTTTGCAGATTCTTGGGGCTTTGGTTTTGACGTAGGTTTACAGTACGAGCGCAACAATTGGAATTTTGGTTTGATGCTTCGAGACATCACCACGACTTATAATGTATGGAATATTAACGAAGATGAATATCAAAAAATTGCCGATGCTGTCCCTGGCCAAAACCAAGAATTACCTGAAAGCACTGAGATTACTGCACCAAAAGCACAGCTAGGACTTTCAAAAAAATTTATAATCCGATACGACTATAGCCTTTTGGCTGCAGCCAATTTAAACATGCGTTTTTCTAGAACAAATGACATTGTATCTTCTGATTTTGTAAGCATTGATCCAGCGCTAGGTTTTGAATTTGGATACACCAATCTGGTTTTCCTGAGAGCAGGTGTGGGTAACTTTCAAAATATCCAACAATTAGACAATACTAAAAAAGTGGGATTTCAGCCCAATATAGGCCTCGGTTTTAAATACAAAGGCATTCAAGTAGATTATGCTTTGACTGATTTAGGAGATCAAAGTGCCGCATTATATTCTAATATCTTTTCTTTAAAAGTAGATTTAGCCCTTTTTAGAAACTAATATTTCATCACTTTACCACCTCGATAATGAAAAATTCCCTTTTACAAAAAATAATTTTCAGCATCCTTTTCATAGCTGGAATCAACAATTCTTTTGCTCAATCAGCTATTTTATCGCAAGACGCTAAAGTTAGCGTCCTAACTTGTGGAACAGGAAATGAATCGTACTCACTATTTGGCCATACTGCGATCCGCATTACTGATGCTCCTAATTTTATAGATCTTGTATACAACTATGGCGCTTTTGACTTTAACACACCCAATTTTGTTGCTAAATTCACCAAAGGAGATCTACAATATTTTGCAGTAACCCATCCGTTTAACGATTTCATGAATGAATATCAATATGAAAGAAGGGCTGTTTATGAGCAGGAATTGAATATATCATTAGATAAAAAACAACAATTATTTGACAACCTCAACCAATCTGTATCATCTGGAGACAGCCATTACACTTATAAATTTATTGATAAAAACTGTACGTCTATGGTTGTAGACATCATCAACAAAACCTTAGGCACACAAGCAATTGTTAAAAAAACAGATACCGATATTACTTATCGCTCCATTCTATACCCCTATTTTGATAATCATTTCTATGAACAATTAGGAACAAGTATCATCTTTGGAACAAAAGTAGACGAATTAGGCACCCATATTTTTTTACCATTCGAGCTATTAAAAAGTTTAAAAATGGTTCAATTTCAAGGACAGCCATTAGCCAAAGAAAGCACAATATTACTCGCTACAAACGACGTTCCTGAAAACTCTTTATGGAACAACATATACAGTTATATTCTATTTTTATTATTAATTGTAAGCATCAATAAAAAAGTCCTACGCCAATTCTATTTTGTCACTATGGGAATATTGGGATTGTTCTTTATTTTTATTGGTTTTTACTCATCGCATCATGAATTAGCCTACAATTACAATGCGCTATTATTCAATCCTAGCTTATTAATTCTTGCCTTTTATTATTGGATAAAGAACAGTAAAATGATGCGAAATCTGGTGTATTTTAACATCGCTTCTTTGATTGTATATCTAGTTATAGTAGCCAATAAAGCCCATTTATTGATTGTACTTCCTTTGATCGCAACTAGTGCTTTTTTATTGATCAAAATCATTTTAAGAATACAGAAAAACAAAATGCACACGAACAAAATCCGGGCTTAAAAACTATTGCCCTCTGTAGAATAAAACAGTCGTAATTGTTTTAAGAGTAATGTTTAAATCCAGATAAAAACTACGATGCTTGATGTAGTATAAGTCATACTGTAGTTTGATTAAACTGTCGTCAATATTTTCACCGTAGGAGTATTTCACTTGTGCCCAACCTGTAAGTCCAGGTTTTATAATATGTCTGGTTTCGTAAAAAGGCATCATTCCCGCAATTTGTTTTACAATTTCGGGACGCTCAGGACGCGGTCCTATAACAGCCATTTCTCCTTTTAAGATATTGATAAATTGTGGCAATTCATCAATCCTTGTTTTTCGTAAAAAGGTACCAAAACGGGTTATTCGAACATCATTGCTAACCGCAAAAACAGCACCATTGCGCTCTGCATTTGCAACCATAGTCCTAAATTTCAAGATGCTGAACACTTGTCCATCCTTACCTATACGTTGCTGACTATAAAACAACTTTCCTTTATTACCAATGGCGTTACCAGCTACCAATAGCGGCAGCAGCAACAAGCCTACCCCTACACCAATCAAAGAAATCCCAACTTCTAAAATTCGAACAATAGACAAGTACAATTTATTATGATTGGAACGACTGAATGGAAAAAATCGATAAAAATCACGCGCCATAAACTGCACTGGAATTCTTTGTGTTTTACTCTCGTATACTTGGGTGTATTCCCGAATCACTTTTCCTGATTCTAAAAGCATTAATAACTGATGGTATAAGTCCGAGGTAATTCCTTGTGTGTTTTTGGAAGCAATAACAATCTCAGAAATTCCTTTTTCCTTTACAAAAAATTCTAAATCTTCTCTTTTAACATGCTGTACGTAATCATGTTGTGAGTAATCATCAATAATCGAGTCGGCATTGACGTAAGCAATAATTCGATAATGAGGATCAATATTCTCGAGACCTACAATCAACTCTTCAACCTCCTCCTTATCACAAATTAAAACTGCATTTTGAATAAAGCGCGTAGAGGCTAAAAACCGAACATAAAAAAGTCGCCAAAGGACCAAAATTAAGAAAAAGACTAGGAAGAAAACCAAAATTTGCAACCGATTAGAAGGCAGGACAGGAGAAATAAATGGAGTCAATAGATAGACTAAAACTGTTGTAGAAACTGTTAGTAAAATACTCTTTAAAACTAGGTATTCACTGCTTGCAACTTGAAGATTGTATAATTCGAAAATGATCCCAAAAACGTTGAGATATACAATCAAGAATAGTGTATATAAAGGATTATGAACAGAAAATTTAAGGTATTCCAATTCGAAAACACTCCCTGCCAGATACAAAGCCCCTAATACAAAAACCACATCAAAGAAATGAAGAATCATCTTTCGCTCTGATATTTCAAAATGCATTTTGTGTTTTGACATAATAATTGTGGTAATTGTCGCAATTTAGCGCAAAAAAAGTAACAAAGAAAACTATTCTAAGTCTCTTTTTTTGAATCTCCCAATTGCACCTGTAAAATAGACAAGGCGTATATAAATGCCGGAACAGCGGTTCGCATTGCTGCGTGATTAATGGTTAAAAACCAAAAGGTAACGAAACATAACAAATACATGTTAAACTTATTTTCGAGGTACAATACGAGCGGTGTCAAAAAAAGGATCAGCAATCCCAAAACTCCAAGTGTACCATGTTCCGCAAGCATGCGCGTAATCTCATCATGGGAAACGATAAAAACCCCGGTTTGTTGCTCTCTAATTTCAACCCCTTTACCAACACCAACACCTAGAAGAGGGTTATCGAGAAAAAGTTGTATTTCATTTTGAGCCACTTCTTCCCGTCCTGTAAACTGACTCTCCTTCGCACGACCAGCAGCATCTTGATTGGCATATCTTTTATTAATTAGTCCATTAGTTTGCAAAGAGGTATAGCTCCAAATAGCGGCTAGCATAATGAAAACCAATATAAAAATATAATTGAGTTTTATTTTACCCCCTTTATTAGATTTATAATACAAGAACAGCAGTAATAAAACAATCATTAAAAAACCGGTAATCATTCCTCCTCTTGAAAAAGTCACCATACCGCGATAGCCAATATTAAAAACCACAATCAAATTGATTAATAACACATACTTCGATTTGGACTCCAAGATAATTCTAGAAAAAAAGATAAAGACCCCTAAACCTAGAATAGTAGCCACTTGATTAGGTCCAAATCCTCCCGAAGTTTCAAAATTAGACTGTGTGCCCGTAACAACATCTTGTACATTGGGCGTATAAAAAATCAAATAAACGGTACAGGAAACAATAGGTAATCCAATCGATAACAAGATGTTATTCATTTGCCTCAAGCTAACCCTCCTTCTATACGTGTACAATGAAGCTAATGCCAAACAAATAGGACCGGAAATATTAAATACAATACTATTTCTTAAATTCGAGTCAAAATTAAGCACAAAAGTAGACAGGACCACGCCAGGAATCAGTAACAATATAAAGATCCAATAAGGAATCGCACCCTTAGAAATCCCACTGTAATACATACCCAGCAACACAAAGATCATTACCCCATACTTAGAAAATTCATAGGTAACATTACCACCTGTCATACGCAGCAACACTTCACTACCTACAACATAACCCGCAACAAGTAAAGCCTCGTTGTTCTTATTTTCGGTTTTTATCACATAATAAAGTCCCAGTATAATAGTAGAATACCCATAAATTTTTGACATAAAGGGAAAGAGGAATATCAACAAACCGATCCCAACATGGAATAAAATTACTTTAAGATAATTACTTTCTTCTTTATTCATTTTTAATCGTACGTTTTATCCAATTCATATAGTGTTCAACTACACTTTCCCCCGTGTATTTATCATTTATTGTTTGATACAACCTATTACCTAATTGTACTCTCAAGCTTTCGTCATTAATTAGCTTTACTAATGAATCCAAAAACAATTGCTCATTATCAAGAGCAATCACCAAGCCATTGACATCCTGAGTCACTACCGTGGCTACTTCACCAACATTTGTAACTACAACAGGTTTCTTAAATAATCCGTATTCTAATAGAGCAAGCGGTAAACCTTCGGACTGTGATGTAAGAATACCTATTGTAGATTGCTCCAAAACGGCAGCTATAGCTGTTATACTATCGTATAAATAAACCTGCTCACTTAATCCTTTGTCTGTAATTTGATTTTTTATTGTAGTAGCATATTCATCTTGAAAATCTTTCCCAACCAAGTGAAATGTCCAATCAGGATTCGTTTTGAGCAATTTCTCAGCCAGTCTCAAAACTAAAAAATGATTTTTTTGAAATCGCAAATTTGCCAAACATACAATTCGCTTGCCATCAATACCATGCAAAATTGTTGTTTTATTCTCGTTATTGTAATTTTGCTCGCTCACAAAATTGGGTAAATACAGACTATTACTAAAATGCAGTTCATTACTGGCCCAATTTTTTAGTTTTTGATTAACCACAATAACGCCTGCAAAAAAAGGCAAAATCGTTTTTAGTAACCAAACTGATCTTTTATCCAGAAACTCACTATTTCCATAGTGATCATGCCAGATCATTTTTACTGATGGACAAATTAACTTTAAAAGAAATGCAATAAAAAAAGAAGTACTGTGAGCATGAATTATTGCTACTTGATTTTTTAAAACAAATTTTCTCAATCGCCAAAGCGCCCAGAGATCAAAACTCGCCTTTTTATTCAAAAAAAGATAGTCAACTTTTTCATTCAGTTGCTCCTGCAACGCTCCCTCTTTACGACTCACTACTAATCCCGAAAAATCAATTTCGTCCGCTAGTGCGTTAGCATAGTTAACAGCCATCCTTTCTGCACCGCCAATTTCAAGAGAATCTATGATTTGAATAATACGCATTAGATCAATAGTTTTTTTATTTCCGTTTCAAAAAGGTCAAGCGTATACTGTTGAGACCAATCGAAGGCGCGTTTTTGCTTTATTTTATAGTCATTATTATTTTGTAAAATAGTGATCAATTTTTCGATATCATCATTTATGTTCATAGTCAACAACACTCCTCTACTTTCATAATCTAACATAAAGGGAACGCAAGAAACTGCAGTTGCAACAGGCACTGATCCCCAAAACATGGCCTCAGCAATTGCTTTTGGCCAACCTTCACTTTCAGAAGGCAGCAGTGTAAAATGACTTTGTTGGTATGCTTTTTTCAAAGCCTCTTTATCTTGATTCCCTTGTAGGGTAATAAATCTACTTAAACTATTTGCTGCAATATAGGCTTCTAAATTGTTTCTTTCAATACCATCACCATATAAATCCAAGCCAACATTGAACCCTTTACGTATTAAACCCTCTACTAAACGTATGGCATACAAAGGATTTTTTCCTTTCACCAAGGCACCAACAAACATAAATCTAATAGTTGAATCTAAATTTTTAACCACCAAATCCTTTTTTTCGTTTTCAAAATAACTGGCTGTAAAAAATGATTTGCAATTTTTAGTTTGCCCTTCCCATGTGCCGTAAATTAAAACCTGCATATTTCTAGTCAAAAAAGTATTTTGAAGTATTTTCTGCTGCAATTTATAAGTCCAAGGCTGCTTTGATTTCGGATCCCAATTCCCTGCGTACTTGGCTGTTTTCTTTTTGTTTGGAAATAAAATTTGAACAAAGCAAGCTAGTAATCCTATATTTCCAGGGCAACGAAGGTGAATATGATCTGCCTGACGCATGGATTTATATAATATCCACAGTATTTTTGGGATTTTAACAAAAGTACGCAAACTGCCTTTTAAACTTAAAACATCAAAATTTTCAATGCTTATAAACCGAATGTTTTGTTTCTCATAAGCCAAATGTATAGCTGTTTTCAAACTATTGTCAACTGGAGCTACAATAACTACATCATCAATATTTGGTGTCCAAATATTCATCTCTCGAACGTAAGGTGCGTAAGCAAAATAGTGATCACTTTCAATGATATGTGGAACATGAGTTAAGATTAAAAATCGCATATTTATGAACTTAAAAGGCGAACAGCAGTATTAACTATTCAACAAGAGAATTAATAATATAATGTGCCTGAGCCAATGGTGTGCAATAGGTGTCAAAGTATAATTTAGCTTTAGCGCCAATGACTTTATGAGCTTCAGGATTTTCAATTACATAATCCAGTACCTCTTTGTAGTGTGCTACAGCTGTAATTGAATAAATACCAGAACTATTCACAAAATCATTGGGCAATTGAACTTTAAAAGGAAACGACAAAACAAATAAACCTTGATTTAAATATTCGGCTAATCTCCAACTTATGGCACCACAAACAGCGGGATTATTTAAGGCTACCAATGATTTAGCATTCAATTTTGAAAATTTCATTGGCGAATACTTTTTACTATTAAGCTCATTATCATAACCATAATTAAAACCATCTGACCGAGGAACAAAACCTCCTTCAAATTTTATTCTGCTATCTGCTCTACAAAAACGAATAAACGCCGCTCTTATTTCATTAGTCTCCGATTCTTTTTTCCAAATATTTGACGAGAAAAAAATAAAATTTTCCTTTTCAAATCTAACTTTGTAATTTTCATACACTGGTCTTCGAACTAGTATATACAACTGTCTAACTACCTCTTTCAGTTTCAAAAAACGAAACAAGCCAATACCAAAAACACGACAATACAGCGTGACTATATTGACAGGATAATGAGGATATAAAGGTTTAACCTTAGGCTGCTCATAAGCAGCATGCCCCATTAACTTATTTGTAACAAAATACAAACTGCAAATATCATATAAATCTTGATGTACCCCTACAGGATCATCATTGTCAATCACTACAATTTTACCATCCATTCTAAAAACAAGGACTGGTTTATTATTATAACCAATAAAATTAATATCCATTTTAAAAATTAAAATACAGACCTGTTGTAATCCTAATAAATAATAGGAGGTATAGTAATTAGGAATATTTAGTAATTCTATCTTTTTCATCATATATCAGTGCAATCGCAAATAGAAAAATTATTTTGGTTTATTAATCAACAAACTCCACCAACCTACCGTTCTACCCAAGGCTTCGGTAAATGCTTCTTTTCTACTTGAACTTGTAATTACATTTGTAAAACGAATCACCGTTAATAAAATAGTAATGGCGTGCCATTTTAATTGATGTTTAAATATTGGGTTTGGATTTTTAGTACGCCATACATACCAGCCATTTCGTACCACCATTTTGCCATATAAGTACTGATTAGGTCTACCAGCGGCATCATGGTAGTGATTTAGTTTTGCTGCAGTATTCAAATATAATTTCCCTATTTTAGAAACTCTCAATGTAAAATCGGCGTCTTCATACAAACCATAACCTTCAAAATAAGTGGAAAACTGAAGGGTATTAAAAACTGTTTTCCTAAAAGACGAAACGCCTCCCATCAACATTTCTACAGGATATATTTTGCCGCTTGGAGGTAAAAACCCCACACTGCGTCCGTGCGAATACATGGATGAATATCCGGGCGGGCAATCACTATCGAGACCCAGTTTTTTGCGCATCACAAAACGACTACCGTCTTTTTGCTTCCAGCCATCAAAATAATATTCTTTAATTATTGGTTTATAATCATAGCCTACAAACTCACTTTTAGTTTCATTTATAATATAGCCTCCTACCCCTAGAGCTTCAGGATAATCACTATATGTTTTTAAAATTTGTTCAAAGTAATCGCTTTCTAAAACAGTGTCATCATCAAGAAAACAAACCACTTCTATCTCCTCACCCACACGTGCAACACCATAATTACGTTGCTTGGTTAAACCTCGTTCGTGGTCTAAAACCTTATAATATCTTATATTATCAATAACATGCATCTGCAAAATTGCCTTTGTAGCGTCATCCGTAGAACCATCAACAATTAAAATTTCGTCTGGATATACCGTTTGCTGCTGTACTGATAGTAATAATTTCAGCAAAGGTTCAGGACGCATATAGGTACAAATAATCAAAGAGAATTTCATACTGTAGTATTTAATTTACCTGCCCAATAGATACTGCGTTTCCATTGTTTTTTAAAATTTATGAAATAAGTAAATGGGTTTTTTATGGATTGGTGCTGGTAATACTTAAAAAATAAAATAGTCTTATAGCCTAAGTTTTGCTGTTTTGTTTTATGGTTAATTTGAAACAACATTACCGTAGGAGAGGGTTTTGGCTGAATTTCATCATGCTCCCAAGCTAGTTTGGGTTTGGTTCTAAAACCACCCATTGGCGCTTTTAAATGTAAAATTCGAGGTTCAGGCAAATACAACACATCAATACCTTGATTTCTAATTTGCATCCCGAAATCATTGTCTTCTCCATAACCAAATTCATAACCTTTTTGAAACGAAACTCCGTTTAGCAGTTCCTTTTTTACAAAACTATTTCCAGCTCCAAAAGTTTCAGCTTGCTTTACATTCGAAATCAAAACTGCTTCTCTATTTTGAGGATAGGCCACCGAAACTGCATAAGCTCCATACTGCGTCAGTTGTACAAAAACAGTTTCTATTAAAGTAGATTCAAAACGATTATCATCATCCGCTAGAAAAACCCATTCACTTTCTACCTCTTGCAATGCGAGATTTCTAGCATTACAAGCTCCTGCTTGATGCGTGAAAATATGTTTAATTTCAAAAGGCCAACTTTCCTTTATTAGATAATCTAAGTCGGAAACACTTTTATCAACTGGGTTTTGCTCTACAACAATGACCTTTTGCGGCAATACTGTTTGTTTTGCTAAATCCTTTAAAACATCGTGCAAGTATTTTTCCCTCCCTATAGTCGGGATAATAACATCAATGGTTTTCTGTTGTACAACATTCTCATTTGAGGCGACTTTTATATCCTCTAAATTAATCTTACTTGCTACTCTTCTTTTATAAAACAGCGAAAGAAAAAAAGGAAAAATCGGCAGCTTGTTTTCGTACCATAATAAATTAAGAAACAATAAAAAGACCCAACGCGTTTTATAATGTTGTTTTACAAATCGAAACAAAGTGAACATTGACGCTGTTACTTCCTTACTATTGTTTTGGTCGAATAGCAATCTAGGTTCTGAATAGCACAGCAAACCTTTTGGCATTGCTAACTTTGCTATCGAGCTCAAATAATAATCCAAATTATTTTGACAAGGAATACTTTCTAACTTGACAAGTACCGAAGCATGAATCATGCCCACAGCACTACTCATTTGCCAAGTAGGAAAACGCACTTTTTTATTGACATTCACAAATAATGACTCATCAATATACCCAATTTGTTCACTTATAAAAAAGCTGTTATTTGGGTTAAAAGAAAGCATTAATTTATTGTGGTGAAACAACTTGTTTACAACCTCAATATTCAAACCCTTCGCGTAATCTACGTGACACCATACTAAAACAACATCCGGATTCTTGGCCGCTATTTGTCGCAATCCGAAAGAGACCGAAACGGTAGCGTCAAAATCAATCAGTTCTCCTAATTCATTTTCGACCCTTGAAATGGCATTGTTAGTATGATATATAAAAATCAAATTTTATTGAATTACAGTTTTATAAAAATCCATGCTTTGCTTTGCTACAACTGCAATGCTAAATTTCGCTATTGCTTTTTCTCTGGCGGCTAAACCTAACTTTTGCTGTAAAGCTGCATTTTCTAATATCGAATTTATCTTAGCAGCATAAAGGGAGTGTTCTTTTGGGTGCACCAAAAATCCATTTATACCATCATCAATTACATCCGAAGCCCAGCCAATATTGGAAGATACTATTGGTTTTCTTAACGCCATTGCTTCTATCCACGAGACTGGTAAAGCCTCCGCAAACGAAGGAAAAACACAAACGGTTGCTGCATTTATATGCTGCTGAATTGCTGCATACGGTACCGCTCCAACATAATTGACACGCAATAAAGCTTCTGGCGTAAACAGCTCTTGCATCATTTCCCAAGTTGAAGCAGCACCCGAAATAATATCTGGCACATCTTTACCTACTATAACCAATTGTACAGTTGGATTTAGTGCGACCAATTCATTAAAAATGAATGGCAGTTCTAGCAGTCCTTTTTTTCGAATGAGACTTCCAAAATACAAAACAGTATTGGGTATAACAACGCTATCTTCGTTTTGATCAAACGAACTGACGTCAATCGAATTAGGGATGATAGTGAATTTTTTATTTAGCCCAAAAACAGCATTCGTTTGATCAGCGGTAAACTGACTAACAGAGAGTAACGCGTCAGCCTTTTGTAATGCCCGTTTTTCATGAAATTTATTTTTCCATTTTACCTTGCGATGGTCTAAATTACAGAAATAGGTATCTGAACCATTCAAACGAATCACTATCGGGCATTTTTTCGGGCTAATAAAAGAGGTGATTCCCGTCCAATCTGACGCTTCAACTAAATCGACTTGGTTGCTTTTATGCAATTGATTGATAATGCGTTCGATTTTTTTTCGAGTAAAAAACCAAGACAAGCCTTTAATTTTAATATTTTTTAAGCGTTGAATCACCACCTTTTCATCCTTAAAAACGGCATCTTGATCTTGTCCATACACTAAAACATGTACTTCACAACCAGCTGCAACAAGTCCTACCGCCAGGTTCTTGATGCTAGTACCTATCCCTCCTGAATTTCCAGTAAGAACATGCGGATATTCTGGTGTAAGAAAAGCTATTTTCATTTTTTTGATTTAAAAAAATCGTGTATAATAACATTTGTAAACAGGCGCGCGCCTTCATCATTCATGTGACCACAAGAAGAAAAATACTTGTTTTCTACCACTGCATTTTCGTAATTGTGAATTTCAGGATACGCTTTGTGTACTTTATCAAAATAATTCATTCCGGTAACATTTTCACACATAGGTGTCATGATGGCAATGAAATGAATATTATTGGCCCTGCATAAAGCTTTTATCTCTTCATAATATTTGTTGTGAGGCAACGGATTCAAATTGACAATATTGTTTTTCATATTCCCTTTGGTTTTCCCTAAAGAGTAATAGCCTTTGTTATTTAAAACTGACGTTTTTTCGTTGGTTGCCACTTTGAACATATCACGAAACCCTATCTTAGTTTCAAACTTCAAATACCTATAAAAAGGAATATAATAGAGCTCGTTGAAATCTTGTTCGTTTTCAAAATGTTTTCGTACGGTTTCTGAGCTATGTAAATACGGTAAGTATTTGGCTGAAACCCCCTCTGATTGCTGGTCATTTGATAGATTCAAATCGGCTTCAAGAATTACATTTTTGATTTGGTATTTTCGTTCGATCATCAATTTCAGGAGCAAATCCGCTTCAAATAAATGCCCGCCACTCATCCCGTAATTGAATGTTTTTAAGCCTTGTTTTTCGAACAAATCAGAAACAAAATGATTGTTGGCTCTTGACGAACCTAAAATTACCACATCATATTTACGAGCGTTTGAATTAAAAACATAATCGATTTTCCCTCTGTTTTTAGATTGTTTGTAAATGGTTGTAAAACCAAAGTCTAGCGCAATAGCAACAACTACAAGAACGATGCTTATTTTTAAAATAAAAAGTAAAAACTTTTTCATATCAATTAGTACTATATATTTTTAAAATTGGAAGTAGATAAATTCTTTGTAATCAGAGTAGGTTCCTAAGGCAATAATAGCAGCAATTGCTAAAGCGACCTTCAACCAACTGTTTTTACCCGAAAGTGGTTCTTCTTTGAATCGATAGTTCCATTCGACCACAACAAAAAGTGCAATCATCAACAGTAGTTCGTAATTGTAGCGTTCGTTAGTAAGGTATTGCGAACTAAAATTCCCCTCAGTGAATATTCTTTTGATGTACAAAACGGCATCTGTAATCGACTTCGCTCTAAAAAAGATCCAAGCCAAGCACGCTAATGCAAAAGTGTAAAAAATGTGCAGAATCTCTTTTGCGGAAGCGAAATTCCATTGCAACTGCACCATCTCCATATTCGAACGGTTTTTATTGAGTACTAAAAGCGGTAAGAAATACAAGGCGTTGATAAATCCCCAGGCCAGATACGTCCAATTAGCGCCATGCCAAAAACCACTGACTACAAAGATGATAAACACATTGCGTACTTGTTTCATTTTAGACCCTTTGCTCCCTCCCAACGGAATATATAAATAATCCCGAAACCAAGAGGACAAGGAAATGTGCCAACGACGCCAGAACTCGGCAATATCTCTCGAAAAATAAGGGTAATTAAAGTTCCGTAGTAAATCCATCCCGAATAACTTAGACATTCCCAATGCCATATCCGAATAGCCGGAGAAATCGCCATAAATCTGGAAGGCAAAATAAACCGCTCCCAACACTAAGGACCACGAATTCATCTGGGTATAATTGTCGAAAATAGCATTGGCATAGGTGGCACAAGTATCGGCAATAACCACTTTTTTTACCAGTCCCCATATAAATTGATACGCACCTTGCTTGGCTTTCTCATAGTCAAACGTTCTTTTTACCTTGACCTGCGGCAGTAAATGCGTCGCTCTCTCAATTGGCCCAGCAACTAAAAGCGGAAAATAACTCACAAATAAAGAGTAGTCCACAAAGTTGTATTCGGCTTTTATCCTTTTGTAATAAATGTCAATTACATACGATAGACCGTGAAAAGTATAAAATGAAATCCCCACAGGCAAGACGACGTCTAGCAAAAACGGACTTGTTTTAAGTCCGAAATCACTTAAAAGTGTCGCAAACGAACTCGCAAAAAAGTTATAGTATTTAAAAACCCCAAGAAACCCTAAATTGATTCCGATGCTCAACCAGAACCAGAATTTCCTAATTTTTTCGTTCTTGTTTTTTTCTATTTGGATTCCGGTATAATAATCCAGAAAAGTAGAAAAAACCAATAAAAATAAAAAACGCCAATCCCAGCAGGAATAGAAATAATAGCTCGCTAGAATTAAAAGTAGGTTTTGACTGCTTTTGTTTTTATTAAAAACAAACCAGTATAATACAAAAACGATGGGTAAAAAAACCGCGAAGGTTAGGGAGTTAAAAAACATAAGTTATAATAAATGAAAGGCGCAAATATACTATTTCAGGAGCGTTATACTTATTTTTGAGAGAGTAATTGCAGGTGATTTTCAACCATTTTATGGAGCGAGAAATCACTTAAATCAGCTGTAAAGGCATCCCTAGTGATAGCTGCTTTTGAACTTAAAATATTTTGAAGAATTGTTTTTAATCCTTCCACATCTTGTTCTTGAAACAAAAACCCGTTTTGATTGTCGATTACTAATCCCAAAACATTTCCTTGATTAGCAGTAGTTACCACTGGTAAATGAGAAAACAACCCCTCTAAAACCGCATAACCAAAAGTTTCTCCATGCGATGGATGTATTAAATAATCATAGTTGGCATACAACTCTTTGAGATTAGAAACACTCCCTTTAAAACTAAAATAATCTTGCAAATTGTATTCTTTAATACAGTTTTCTAGATGAGTTTGGTAATAACCTTCGCCATAAATAGCAATGGTAAAGTCAAATTTAACCTCATCATTCAATAATTTTACAGCCAAAATTAAATCTTGAATTCCCTTTTCTTTTCGCAAATGCGAGGCAACTACAAAACGATTATTTGTAACAAAACTGGTTTTTTGTTTAAAGTTGCCTTGTTGCAATCCGTTATAAACAAGCTTCGTTTTGGATTTTATTTGTTTCCCAAAATCCTGGATCATCGCGTGAACCGAAAAAGGAGACACCCCAATGAATTGATCGATATATCGAGAATACAGCAATCCTTTTAGTCTTTTTTCGACTTTCTTTTTTAACGGATACCCGTGCAACGGCCTAGGGTTATGATCGACTCCAATTACCTCAGCAGTCGATAACTGTTGTTTTATTTTTTTAAAAAACGGCGTACAAAATGCTACAAAATGGGTGATAATATGGGTGTAAGTAGGCTCGTGCTTTTTGCTGAAATCCAGAAAAAAAGCTTCGATACTTTGATTCCCGCTTGCATAAATAGTGAGCTTGTTATAGTCACCATGATCCGATTTGTTGGGAAAAAACCAATCTATTTGAATATTGTTCCGTTTACAACTGGCATCAAACTCCCAAAAGAAATAATCCATACCTCCTACACGTTCGGGAAGCAATTCATAATTACAAAGTATAGCAATTTTCTTTAAATTATCCATTGAGTTGTGCTAGAGATTGCGCAATACGCTTACTGGTTCCTTCAAGAGATGCGCTGATTTGCATGGCTACCAACCCTTTTCGTTGAAGGCTGCGACCAGCAGGATTTGCTAGTGCTTCATTTATTTGTTCAACTAATTCCTTTTCATCTTTAGCAATAGTAACTGCTCCACTATCAATCACTTTTTTATAATGATCGTAATTTAAAAATCGTTGATCATTGTACAACCCATTTTCAAGATTACCAAAAACAGTATTGATTACGGGTTTATCAAACAGCATAAAATCCAAACTCATAGTCGAGCACATATTCACATTGAGATCAGCATATTGCAATAGTGCGCGTAAATCTTTGATATCTTCTATAGACGGAATGCGTTGTGACCAGGCTTCTGCATGGTTTTCGCGAGTTAGAATCCACTTGGGGTTATTCCAACTAATTTCTGGAAATTCCGCTTTGATTGCAGCAAACCGAGTTGCTTCTTCGGCTGGAGAAGTACGAACTACAAGTTGACAATTCGTTATCTTACCAGCTCGAATCGCTTTAACTATCGCTTTAATAACTATTGGATCATTCCCTCCAATACTAGCATCTGCACAGCTGAAGCAAATAATTCTCTTATTTTTATCTAAATCAAAAAGGGTATAAAATTCATCTTTAGAACAACTATATTGCTCCATTGTATAGGGTTCAAACTGAGGTGTACCTACCACTTTTACTTTATCTGCAGTAACATTAGGGTAAAAATGCAACAACTCTTTTTTCATCAAATTACTCCAAACTAAAAAAGAATCAAAGGTTCCTAACATCCTTCCTTTTGAAGCCAAATTGTCCCAACTAAAAATAAAACTAGTTGTTGGAATTTTATGTTTGATAGCAGCATATAAAAAAGGAGCTAAATAAGGCGGTCTTTGGTGGGTAAAAAACAACTGTGTTGGTTCCTCCTTTGCTAACAAATGAATATACGATTGCGTTACTTCATGTTTTGAAAAACTAAAAAACTGTAATTTTTCGATTTGCTTAATACTCCAATCAGAGTGGATTACTCTGGTAACCGCATAAATACATTTTACTAAAATAGCTCTCAATGAATTCTCTTTAGGATAACCTGATTTCAATGTGTCGCTCATTCCATAAAAAGATTTAAATCTTTGCAAATGTGCCACTTCTTTCCATTTTCTAAAAAACCAAGTTAGCTTAGGCTCCTCAAAAACTGTTAATTCTCTTATAGCAACCGTTTCTATCAACTTTGTTGGGAAAGCACTAATAGGTAGGCCCGAATAAATAGTTACTGAATCAAATTCCTTAGTTGCGGCTGCAAGAAAGTCACTCATAATAAAATTACGAAAACCAACCCCATCAGTTATTACTATTCCTAGTTTTTTCATTTCTTTTGGAATTATTAGATTCCTCTAAATTGCTTTTGATGATTGATTGTCCAAAACGTTTCTTTTTCGATTACTTGTAAAAATAATGCGCTGCTGTTTCCAGAACCAAAATCAGGATTAACGACTACTGTTTGATGTTCGTCAATAGTTTTCAAAGCACTACTGATGCTCTTCACCGAATAATCTACATTAATAATATCAGCATGTACCGCACGGTTTTGTTGTCTTGTTCCAATATTGATGATGGGCAATCCGTAATACGGAGCTTCCCTGATTCCTGCACTACTATTGCCAATAATAAATTGTGCGTTTTTGAGTAAGGTTAAAAAATACTCAAAACGCAAAGAAGGAATAACTCTGAAACGGCTATTGTTTTTAAGTTTTTCAAAAGCCGAAATAATATATTTACTGCCCAAATCATTGTTGGGATAAACAACTACATAATTGTGATCATCGGTTAGCAAACAATTGACAAAATTATCTGTGTATTGTTCCATTTCATTTGCCTCGGTAGTTACGGGATGAAACATAACAATGGCAAATTTCTCAAAATCAATTTGATAATATTCTTTAGCAACTTCAAGGCTAGGCAAGGTATTCGAAAACATAATATCAATATCCGGAGAACCAATCGTAAAAACAGAGGAAGCAACTTCGCCCATTTGCAGCAGTCTTTTGGCCGCTTCCTCATTCGAAACAAAATGAATATGACTTAGCTTGCTCACACTATGCCTAATCAATTCATCTACAGTTCCTGATAATTCACCGCCTTCAATATGAGCCACTAATATATTATTCAAAGAACCTACAATGGCACCCGCCAGCGTCTCTACTCGGTCACCGTGCACCACGATTAAATCAGGATTTATTTTTTTAGAATAACTGGATAGCCCTTCAATAGTTTTCGCCAGCGTTAAGTCCATTGTGGCTTCGTCGGTATGGTTTTCAAACGTATAAATGTTTTTAAACTGACAGCGTTGGATTTCCAATAGTGTAAAACCGTATTCTTCCTGCATGTGCATACCGGTAACAAAAACAAAAACCTCAAAATTTGGATGTTGATCCAAAATAGAGATTAATGATTTTATTTTACTAAAATCAGCACGAGTGCCTGTTAAGAATATTATTTTTTTCATTAATTATTTTAAAATTCCTATTGTCAGGCGGAGGGGAGTCGAAGCTCTTGTCTATAAATACATGTTTTGTATTAAGATGATTCTCGACTCCGCTCGAATTGACAATTGTTATCTCATGTACTACTGTCAAGCTGAGCGGAGTCGAAACTCTTTTATCAAATCACGTTTCACCTAAACTAGATTCTCGACTCCGCTCGAATTGACAATCGTTGTTTCATGCACCACTGTCAGGCTGAGCGGAGTCGAAGCCTTTTTGTCAAATTACGTTTCATCTAAACTAGATTCTCGACTCCGTTGAATTGACAATTGTTATCTCATGCACCACTGTCAGGCTGAGCGGAGTCGAAGCCCTTTTATCAAATCACGTTTCACCTAAACTAAATTCTCGACTCCACTCGAATTGACATTTGTTGTTTCATGTACTACTGTCAAGCTGAGCGGAGTCAAAGCCTTTGTTTTTAGCATGTGAATCATTTTTACATTCTGATAAAAATGGTAGCAGATCATATTCTCCATTTATTAAGGCTTCTTTCTTAGCTCTGCTCCATTTTTTAATTTTCTTTTCAAAAACAATTGCTTGATTTGGATCTAGAAAATCTTGATACCACACTAATTCTACTGGTCTAAGTTTATAAGTGTACGCGTCAGGGTATTTGCCAGCATTGTGCTCCATCAGTCTCCTATCGACATTTGATGTAACGCCTACGTAATAGGAGCCGTCTTTACATTTTAACAAATAAACATAGTAAAACTTCATTTGAGTTCTTTTTTATTTTAGCTAGATTCTCGACTCCGCTCGAATTGACAATTGTTGTTTCATGTACCACTGTCAGGTTGAGCGGAGTCGAAGCCTTTTTATCAAATTACGTTTCATCTAAACTAGATTCTCGACTCCGCTCGAAGGGACAATTATTGTTTCATGCACCACTGTCAGGCTGAGCGGAGTCGAAGCCCTTTTATTAAATCATATTTTCATTTAACCAGATTCTCGACTCCGCTCGAAGGGACAATTATTGTTTCATGCACCACTGTCAGGCTGAGCGGAGTCGAAGCCCTTTTATCAAATCACGTTTCACCTAAACTAAATTCTCGACTCCGCTCGAATTGACAATTGTTGTTTCATGCACCATTGTCAGGGGGAACAGAGTCGAAACCCTTTTATCAAATCACGTTTCATCTAAACTAGATTCTCGACTCCGCTCGAATTGACAATCGTTATCTCATCTACCATTGTCAGGCAGAGCGGAGTCGAAGACCTTTTATCAAATCACGTTTCATCTAAACTAGATTCTCGACTCCGCTCGAATTGACAATCGTTGTTTCATGCACCACTGTCAGGCTGAGCGGAGTCGAAGCCTTTGTTTTTAGCATGTGAATCATTTTTACACTCTGATAAAAATGGTAGCAGATCATATTCTCCATTTATGAGCGCTTCTTTCTTAGCTCTGCTCCATTTTTTTATCTTCTTCTCAAAAACAATTGCTTGATTTGGATCTAGAAAATCTTGATACCACACTAATTCTACTGGTCTAAGTTTATAAGTGTACGCGTCAGGGTATTTGCCAGCATTGTGCTCCATCAGTCTCCTATCGACATTTGATGTAACGCCTACGTAATAGGAGCCGTCTTTACATTTTAACAAATAAACATAGTAAAACTTCATTTGAGTTCTTTTTTATTTTAGCTAGATTCTCGACTCCGCTCGAATTGACAATTGTTGTTTCACTTACGACTGTCAGGTTGAGCGGAGTCGAAGCCTTTGTTTATAAATACCTGTTTTATATTAAAATGATTCTCGACTCCGCTCGAATTGACAATCGTTGTTTCATGCACCACTGTCAGGGGGAACGGAGTCGAAACCCTTTTATTAAATCACGTTTCATGTAAACAAGATTCTCGACTCCGCTCGACTTGACATCGTATTTCTCATCAACTTCCCAATTGTCAGGTTGAGCGGAGTCGAAACCCTTTTACAATCATAACCCTAATAAACAACATTATCGACTCCGCTCGAGTTGACAATTGTTGTTTCATGCACCACTGTCAAGCTGAGCGGAGTCGAAACTCTTTTACAATCATAACCCTAATAAACAACATTCTCGACTCCGCTCGAATTGACAAACAATATTTCTCATAAACCTCTTAATTGTCAAGCTGAGCGGAGTCGAAGCCCTTTTATCAAATCACGTTTTGTGTTAAAGTGATTCTCGACTCCGCTCGAATTGACAATTGTTGTTTCATGCACGATTGTCAGGCTGAGCGGAGTCGAAGCCCTTTTGTGAAATTACTTTTTATCTAAACTAGATTCTCGACTCAGCTCTAATTGACAAACGATATTTTTCGGCGGAGTCGAAACCCATTTACTCAATATCCTCCAATCTCAATTGTTCATCATTCTTTATATCCCTAAAAGCAATTTTACCAATCAACTCATTAAATCGTTCGGCTAAAACTTCACCCGTTCCGGGGCGTTTTACCCAAATATTATCCATGGTAAAAGCTTCTCCCTTTTTTATTGGCTTAATTGTACACACGGTTGCAAAAGCAAAATCTATAGTGACTTGTTCTTCTTTGGCTGGTTCTTTAGTGCCACCTCGCATTTGCCAGATTTCATTAGAACTTACAATTAAATCCTTTGTTGCCTTCTCGTCCATACTACACACAATATCTGGTCCTGTGCGTTGCATGGTATCTGTAAAATGACGCTCTAAAATACTTGCGCCCAAAGCTACTGCACCCAAACAGGCATTGTTATTTAAAGTATGATCTGACAAACCAAAAACCTTATCCGGGAATGATTCGTGCAGTTGTGTCATAGCGCCAAAACGAACCAAATGAATAGGCGTAGGATATAAATTGGTGGTATGCAATAGCGCTACTGGAACTTTGTGTTTGTCAAAAATGGCAACTGCCTTTGCCACACTTTCTATGGTATTCATACCTGTACTCAAGATAACGGGCTTGCCAAACGAAGCAATGTGTTCTAGCAAAGGATAGTTATTACATTCTCCAGAACCTATTTTATAAGCCGGTACATTAAATTTTTCTAATCTGTTTGCCGCCGCTCTTGAAAATGGTGTTGAAATAAAGATCATGCCTTTAGTTTCGACATATTCTTTTAAGCTTAATTCGTCTGCTTCATTTAAAGAACAGCGCTCCATGATTTCGTATATCGAAACATCTGCATTGCCTGGAATAACTTTTTTGGCAGCACCACTCATTTCATCTGTTACAATATGGGTTTGGTGTTTTACTACCTCCACTCCTGCTCGATGAGCGGCATCAACCATTTGTTTGGCAACTGCCAAAGAACCTTCATGATTAATTCCAATTTCGGCTATTACTAAAGGCGGAAAATCGGGCCCTATTTTTCGGCCTGCTATTTCTATATAGGTATTCATAATTGTGTTATCAATTAGTTTTTAGGAATTTTTGAAATAAATATTCTGCGTAGTCAAAATCATCTTGGGCATCAATGTCCACAGTAGCAAAAATATGATTTACAAGATAAGGAAAACTACTTTCATTCATAATTTCGCCCTTTACAATTTGTTGTGCTTCACAAATATACAACAGCCCATTTTCAAAATAAAGCGGGGCTAAATCCTGAGAACGCTGACCAGCTTTGTAATTCATTGGAATAAAACGGTCCTCTACAATATTCCCTAGTTTATGCTCATTGCGACTTACCGTAAATAAGCTACTCGACTGATTGTTGCTGAATGTAGCAAAGGCTTCTTTCAATAAATTTTCGGGACGTAATGGATTTGTTGGTTGCAATACGATGACATTTGCAACCTCATGCTCAATGGACTCTAAAACATGTTGCAAGGCAGTTATTGTAGGTTCTAAATCTCCCGCAATATTAACCGGCCTGTCGATTACTCGAACTCCTTGCTCTAGTGCTATTTTCTTGATCAAAGGATCATCGGTACTTACATATATTTCATCTACAATTTCCTGATTTTTTTTTGCGTAAGCGATAGAATGAACTAAAAGTGGCAACCCTCCCAATAGCATAATGTTTTTGTTTGGTAAGCGATTGGAACCACCTCGTGCTGGTACAATGACAATGTTTTTCATATCACTTCTATTTAAAATTAAAACCGCTTTTCACAACATCCTTATTTTTTTATTGCAAAATAAGCTTGCGTATGACCGCGTGATTCGGCTCTTTGTAAAACAAATAGTTGCAATATAAGGTAACGCGCTACATCTTTTAAATAATTAAAACGAATACGAAATTTTGGAGCTATTAATTTTCCAATGGTTGCCATTTCGATAATTTCGAAGCCGTTGTTTTCTAAATGAAATTTTACAATATGTGGCAAGGGAACATAAACATGGTGTTCTACTAAATGTTTCTCTTGAAAAGCATAGAGCGCATTTTTGAATAACAGTGAGAACTTACTTGCTGCGCTTAACGGATTTGGGGTAGTAATAGCTATGAACCCTCCTGTTTCAATATGGTTAGCAATGTTCCTAATACCTACTTCTGGATTTGATAAATGTTCTAAAACCTCCAAAAAAATGACAAACCCAGGCTTGTTGGCTGTTATAGCTGCTGGATTATTGAGATCCCAAATGACAGATGCATCAATTTTCCTGATATAATCAAAGGGTTGCCAGTCCAGTTGAAATTCCTGTGCTATAGGCTGAAACCAGCCAAAGCCAGCGCCAATATCACTTACTGTTTTATTTGGCATTTGAGTAACAACTTGCTTTAATTTTGTCTCAGCCCACTGACCGCGATCTAAGTTTTTATAGTTTATCATCCGTAATTTTTTCGTGGCTTGGTTGCCAATATATTTTTGTTGGGCTTAATTTTGAATACACTTCCCATTCTTTGGGAGACAATCTCTTGCCCTGTTTAAAGAGTTTAGGGAAATTTACAATTAAATCCTTGAATGCTAATAGCAACACCAACAGTACATTTAATTCTCCTTTGAATACTTTTCGTTTAAACTGCATCCAGATTGAATAACTAAATTTTCGTGGCACTAAATGCAATGGAATAAACATAAAAAGCAAATACCAACCCGAGCGTAAAGAGCGTCTTAAACGCAAATTATGATCCAAATCGTTCCTTCGGGCTTTGACATTTGCACGATGTTGTACTAAAACTTGAGGCACATAATCAACAGACCAATTGTTCTTAAACAATTCATAAGAAGCAAAATCCTCTTCGCCGTAAAACTCGAACCATTCTGGGTAATTTGCAATACTACGCCATGCCTCCATACGCCACACATGTCCGCAACCTACAAAACTTTGCACTACCTGATCTTTTTCGTTTGTGCTGGTCGTAATAGGTGCTTCGAGCCCCCAAAAGATGCGAAACGCAAGTAAACCGGACGCTGGATTGGTATCGAAATATGCGCTAATTATTGGTAATGGTTTTTGGGTAATAAAATGGGCATCGTCATCCAAAGAAATAGCGAATGGTGTTGTGACTAAATCAAGTAATCTATTCCGACTATATATTAATCCTTTACTTTCTTTGTTTTGAATTAATTGAATAAAAGGATATTGTTTTGCAATAAAATCATGGCTTCCGTCAGTCGAGCCATCATCACAAATTATATAGTTCACTTGATCATAGCTAAACAAATCGGTACATTTAGCTAAAGTAATCCTAAGATCATGAACCCTATTTTTTGTGGTTATTAAAATCGTAAAAGAAGGTTTTATCGACTCCATTTTTAATACCTTTTAATCATGTGTTTTGGTAATTTTTTACAACGTAAAAAAAGTGTATTCAGCCAACCAAACGATAAAAATTTTACAAACAATCTGTTTTTAACAAAATACACGACTGTATTAATGGGTTTTCTTTTTGAGAAATTGATGGTAGGAAAATCTACTTTTAGCTCATTTTTTGCAGGTACGACCATCCAATCTTCATGCACATTACCCATGTGAAAGGCATAATTATCCTGAGTTGTTAAACGCCAATAATCTTTTTCTAAAGGTAATTTATCCAGATAGCCTTCGCTGTCTCCTCCCATTTTGTAACCTATATAACTCACTATATTTTCAAAAACATCTTTTTTATAAGTCGCTACAAAATGTCCTGATCCAATCAATACTTTCAGATCTGGATTAATGGTTAATGACAAATTGTATTTTAAGTAATCTTGATTATAATTTCTATCCCATCCTATACTGTGATAAAAACGAATTAAGGCTTCTTGATTTTTAACGGGACTAAAGCACATTTTACCATTGAACAAATTAGCCAATAACACATTACCGCAATGGCCTTCATACATTTTAAATTGAGGCGCTATACCCACTACGCCCGCTTGCGGTACCTGATTGAAAATCTTTGTCGTTTCACTTTGCCAACTATTTAAAAACAAAACATCGGCATCTGCAATTGTGACTAATGGAATTGCATTGCCTGCAATTCCTTTTAAAACAGCATTTAGTTTGCCAATATTCTCGGTATGTATCAATTCCTGAATTAGCTTTTGTTCGTATAATTCATTGAGATATATTTTTACGTCATCACAACTCCCATTATTAACAATACTAATGCATGTTTTAGCGTGTACCGTTGCCACTAACGAATTGATGCATAATTGTAAGATCCTAAAACTATCTTTAAAATAATCTTCTTGATGCGGTATATACACCGGAATAACCACCTGATGTAGATAATCTGGTGCACTTAACAATTGATCTTTATGTGGGTTATGACCGACTCTCATTTACAATTTTTCGATACAAATTATTAACTTTTATATTATTAATAGCATAATCCAAACGTAGTTTGGCAATATTTTCATTGAAAGCATATGCTTTAGCAATTAATGACTTATTATTCAAAGCCTTACATATAATAGAATATATTTCGTTGTTACACTCGGGATCATTAATTAAAAAACCGTTTATACCATCAGCTATAATTTCAGCGGTTGCGTTTCCTGGATTAGACTGAATAGGGAAAGCTCCCATGACAATAGCCTCTAAAAGAGTATTAGGTATACCATCTGAAATACTGTTGCCAATATATAAAAGGGATTGCCCCATTAATTGAAGTAATTCCTGTTGAGATAACTCGTTACGTGTGAAAAATTTAAAAGGCAATTTTTTATTTTCGATAAAAGAGCACACTTCTTGGTGAGACCCAAATATTACGATTTCATATTCTGGATAAGTTAACTGTATCTTTTCCATTTCTTGTACAACAATTAAAGCTCTTCCAAAAATATGTTGGTACCCTTTTATTAAAATTATTTTTCGCTCTGCAATTTCCTTTTTATGCTTCGCCAAAGATTCAACCATATATCCAGTTCCTCCGGGGATTACCTCATTAAGATATCCAGAAAAACCTAATCCAACTGCTAGTTTACAGTCACGTTCACAATCCGCTTGCAGGTAATCAACCCTCTGCAACACCTTTCTTAATTTCGCATTATGCCTGCTTAAATCTTTGTAATAATATAGGTCATTTCCCCAGCACGAATAGATCCATTTTAAATTAGGAAATTTCTTCATTGTCCTCAAAATTGGATACGAACAATTTTGCATTTCAAAACTGTGAACGACATCAGGATTAATTTCTTCTATTATTTGCTTTAATTTTTCGTCAATAGTAACTTCAAGCAAAGGCTGGATAATATTAAAAACTGTGGACATTTTTTTTTTCAAAAAATATTCCCCTTTTATATATGGCATTTTTCGTTCTTTCCATTTGGCATATTGCTTCACTCTGGGGAAAGTTTGTAATTCCCCTCTATCCAAAACATCAAACCAATATAAATCATGTTCAGAGTCTTTTAAATTCTCGATCCATCGAACAAAATGAATTGAATTCATCGAAACAAAAAGTATCTTCATTTGCTACAACAATTTATAACCTTTATTAAATATACGGAACACCAAAAAACCAAATAAGGTTTTAAAAACACCTAAAAAATCAAACAAATATAATTGTGAAAATAGAAGACCTTTTAAATAATACAAGTTATGTTCGTCACGCCTAACCATTGCTTCCCGAAATAAATACTTATAACGATCTTTTATATACACCTGAACAATTGAAAGATCAATTTGATTATTGTTTTTTATTATTTGAGAATGTTTATGCCTAGCTCTAAACTCCGACTTAACTTCATCTATATCTAGCTTTTTAATTTGTTGCGACAATGATCTACTGTGAACTCTATACTTAATAAGTACTTCATCTAGATAAGTGATTTTAGGCTTTTGATATATCATTCTTAAATTAAAATCCCAATCGTCTAAATTTCTTATGGTTTCATCAAATAATTCAATTTGATTTGCAAGAAATTTTTTTGTCCACATTGGCGGCGAAACATAAAACTGTACTTTTCCAATTAAATAATCTTGAATCAAATTTTCAGAGTAGATATTATTTATTTTGTCCCAACACCCTGATTCCGCATCAAAATACTCTAGTTTACAAACACTTACATCTGCCCCCAAAGACAAGGAATTCAATTGCTTTTCTAAGCAAGTAGGACACATCAAATCATCACTATCAAACCAATTAATGTAAATTCCTTTCGACAGCTTGTATCCATAGTTTCTGCAAGAATTGGCTCCTTTAGGTCTTTCTATCGGCCTAGAATAATATCTAAAGCGAGAATCCAGTTCTACATACCTACTGATTACAGAAAATGAATCATCGTTGCTATGATCGTCAATAATGATACATTCCCAATTTGAGTATGTTTGATCCACAATACTATCTAATGTATCGCCTATTAAATCCGCTCTATTATAAGTGGGAATAATTACAGAAATTAAAGGATTCATCGATTATTAATTTTCATTATAATTTTATTAAAAAGTTTCAAAACAATAAAGATTCTAAATAACCATCATAAGTTCTTACCTCTATTAATCGCATATATCATTCCTGTGCTTAAAGCCATATTGCGTGCAAAATATTCAAATTTATTATCCCTTAAGATCAACTCCAATGATGAACTACCTTCATCATGCCATTCCAAAATGATATAATCTATTTTCTTCAGGCATCCAGACTCATTTAAGTCCTCAAAAATCTCATACTCGGCACCTTCGCAATCAACCTTAATTGCTATTTTTGAATTAGGATGCTCTTTAAGTATCATTTCAATTTCATTGGAAGCGTTTTTCAATTTGACATTGACATTAGTAACCGCTTCTGCAACAAAACTACTGCTTTTAGATCCACGTATTCCCGTGTTTCCCTTTACATTACTATTAAATAGAAAAACTTGATCTCGGTCATTTTTAGCTAATCCATAATTTTTGATAGATTTGACTTTTAAAAAATGACTATTCATTTTAAAATTAATTAACGCTTGATGATAAGTTTGACGAACCGGTTCAAATGCATAAATAGCTTCTATATTTTCTTTAAGCGATAAAAAAATCGATGCTAAACCTATATTTGCACCAATATCACATAAAACTATCTTTTCACTTGTAAAAAAATCATATTCCTTTTTCACAAAAATCTCTGAAATTATTAATATTTCCTCATACGTTTCTACATAGATTTTAATTTCTTGGAAATTAAAATTTAGTCCGTAGTCACAGTCCTTGATTTGCAGATCTGGAAACGAATACAAAATTTCCTTAATAAACTCTATTGATTTTACTACCAAATGCTGATTAATTCTTGCTTCAAATTGATTTACAAATTTTAAATTTTCGACGTTAATTTTGTTTTTATTTTCAATCCTATATCCACATTTGGAGATCAATGTGTAAATAATCTTTCTCATTAGAGTTAATTTTTAAAAGGTTCCAAATTAATAATAAAATCAATATTATCATTAAATTGTACATCACTAAAATAATTACCAAAGGCAGCCGAAATCTCTTTTTTATCTAAAGTAGTTATAATTAATGCTTCTAATTTTATTGCTATATCGTTTTGATCATTACTTGTGGCCATGTATTTATCATCATTTATAATAGTGCGCAATTCACATACCTTTGGCAATAACGCTAAAACCGGCTTATCGAGTGACGCTACTAATGGCGCTTTCCCAAGTAAGATATTGCTATAATCTAACACACTTTCTATTAAAACAATAATATCAGCTTCCTCTTTCTGTTCGTTTGCAGAATTTGAAAAATCCAAACTATCTAAAATATGAATGGTATCAAATACTTTGTATTTTTCTTTTAATCTATTATTTTCCGAGCTCTTCAAGCGGAGAACTAATTCCGACTGCTCCAAAATCAATTTGTTTTTTCTAATCAACGATATGTATGCATCAATTAGAATATCTATGTTCCGACCAAATTGTAACCCTCCATGATAGGAAATAGAAATTGGCTTTTGTTTTTTCCGAACCTGAGTTACTTTAGACAAGTCAAAAACGTGTTTATCATACTGATGTGGCAGTGTATAAAACTTTTTTTGATTACCATAAATCAATTGCAAATCTTTTGACAGTAAATGCGAGGGTGTTGTACAGCGAAAGGCCTTTTGAACAACAGAATACATTGATTTAAAATCAATTAAGTCTTTTTCTGTCAGAGGACCAGTTCCTGAGGAATCAAAAAACAGTGGAAACGGATCATGAAAATTAATAATAGCTTTCGACAAAATAGGCAAGCCTTCTAAACCTAAAATAGTTTCATACTCTAACCCTGCACTACGAACAAAAACCAAATCATAAGCATCTGCATTAATTTTTGATATTGCTTTTTTATACTGGTTTAATAAAAACAATTTGTACAATGACTTTGTAAAAACTCTTCTATAAATGGCATTAGTAATTTTTAATAAAAAAGAGGGCTTCCTTTTTATTAGGTATTCAGTTATACTATTCACCGGCAAAATCTCCTTGTCATACTCGTGTTTGTAGTACATGAAATAGTGCACATCTAGCACTGCATTGGGATATAAATGGGACAACTTACCAATAAAAGAACGAGAAACGATCCCTTCACTAGTTCCTGAAACCCTAAGATCTTGAACAATTATTAATATCTTCATGATATTTTTTTTAGAACCATCAGTCCACTTTTTATCAGGAACTTAATATATTTTTTAAAGTAACCTTTGCTCAAGTACAACTTCGTAAAAAGTACCCAAAACCGAATGTTTTTTTTATTATATAAAAACGTTTTTTCAAGATTCTCTTGTAAAACAGGGATTTGAAGGTCGCTAAAAAATCCCTTTTTCTCCTTGATCAAATAATAGAAAAACTCAAAACTAGCTTCGTTTTTTAAAACTAAATTATCAGCTCTAGATGTGATGTTATCACCACTTAACCTAAATTGCACAACGGCCTCATTAATCGTATAAATTAATCCAAAATTGGACACTTCGAGCACCGCTAAAATATCCGAAAACCAAGCCAAAGGAAGATCCTTAAATTTATGCTTGAGCAAAGCATCTTTATTAAAAATAAATTCACTTAACGAAGAGCGGGTGCCACCCTTAAACTTACGCATCAAAAAATCAGCCGAAGTCTCATACATAGGATGTGTATATATACCAGATAATGTTGCATCGTTCTGATCGATTACTTGCGTTGCGTAGCGAATCACTTTGCAATTCTTACTTTCAACCAGATCTTTATTTTGGTAAAATAGTGCCACGCAATTAGCATCAATAGTATCATCATCACCTAGAATCATTACCCAATCTTGGTTGCCGACCATAGCCAAACAACGTTCCCATTGTTGTGTTAACGATATCGAGCCTAAGTTAGTTTCGTAATACTGATATTCAAAATCAAATTGACTTTTAAATTTCTCTAAAAGTTTCGATGGATCCTGATCACTAGCATCATTTCCAATATAAACTTTGAAGCGTTTATCTGTTTGAAGCGCCAGCGATTGCAAGGTAGCTTCAAAAAAACGGATTTTATAATACGGAATAACAATAGCTAATACCAATGCTTTTACTTTAAAGATTTAAGATATAAAAAGACTGCTTTTGCAAAGGCTAACAAACCTAATTTCTCAGTTACTTTTTTACACAACAAACCAAACTGATAGGTATTTGACTTTTTTAAATTCACTTCTCTTTCTCTCCAATAAGTCATCCCGTTATGATTCCTAATTATGGCCGATTCGTAAAGTTTTTGAAATTCAGCTTCATTTAAAAAATCTTTTAAATAATGAATGGCTTCAAGCGTTTCATTAAAAAAACCTTTGATTTGTGTGCGTCCTTTTGGATTTAAACGGTAAAAAGCCAACTGTTCATCAATATAGAAAGTCTTTGGGGATTTCTGAAATATTCTAAGCCAAACTATCCAATCTTCCTGAGCAGTTAGACCCTCAGGAAATATAACAGCATCAAATAAATCTGCCTTAAAAAACCAACAATGAATAGGAATTGTAAAACCATCATTCCAATACCTTGCAAGATTCTCAAAATTAAATTCAAAAGAGGCTAATTTAGAGAAAGGAGGTAATACATGTATCGTCGATTTGGTAAACATTGAATAATTACAGCAGCAAACTTGAACATTGTTTTTAAATATTGCCTCAAGAGAAATTTGTACTTTATCTACTGCTAGTACATCATCTGCATCTAAAAACTGAATATATTCTCCTTTTGCGAGTGTTAGCCCACTGTTTCTTGCTGCACTAACGCCTTTATTTACCTGATTTGTATATTTAAACCTATTATCTTTAGTAACCCATTCCGTTGCGATAATTTCGGTACGATCTACACTGCCATCATTTATAATAATACATTCCCAATTTGAATACGTTTGATTAAAAACAGATTGCAAAGTTTCATCCAAGAATTGATCTTGGTTGTAGCAAGGGATAATAATCGAAACTAATGATTTCATAACTGTACTATTATTATTTTTCACTTTGCTTTTTATAACATCTAACGCGATAATAAATTCACTTTCACACTTTTTACAACTTCGAGCCACTGCCTGCCGTAAGTAGCGTCGGGTTCAATATAATTACCTTCAGCCCACTCATTCCATGATTTGATAATCACAATTTGAGGATTATGCGGGTTTTTCAATAATTCATTGACCGTATTTTGCAAATGAACCTTCCAAGACAGTGGGGTGGCATTGATGAAGATCATCGCTTTTTTACCTGTTCTTGCGGTATTATCCCAATTTGGAAATACACAAGAAATATGTTTTAAACTTGTGAAACTAGAGTTCATTTTTGCCACACCTTTCTGATAATCGAAAATTAAAGGTTTTGATCTTTCATCAATTGATTTATTCTTTCTATATAAACTATTCGTAATCTTATTATATTTTCGCTCTAGTGTAAGATAAATGCTATTTTTAAGAGACATAGTTTTTTGACTGTAGCGCATTTTCATAAAAACATCTACTCCAACTTTACCATAAACAAAATCGCTATTTAACACTGCTTCTGAGCATATCGTGGCTATCAAATGTATACCATCAAATCCTTCTTGAATAGCAAGTTCATTAAAAGTAGTTACAAAGACGGCTATATCTGGTATATCATCTAATTTATACACATGAAAAACAGGTTTATTCTGCTCTTTGATGTATCGTTTGTCTTGAAAAAAAGGAAGTAAATATTCGAAATAGGCTTGGTAACCTTCCTTGCCTTGATACGTTTGTTCTATTAAGACTCTTGGATCGTGAATACCATGCCAAATACCTTTCCAGGTTTCGTTTGCCCAACAAAAACAAAAAGGGAAATCTATATTCTTATTGCTAAGCATGGCTTCTGCGGGTTTTTCTAATAGCATTTTCCCCTTACCAAACCAATACTGATAGTATACAAAACCATCTATACCGTATGACTTAGCTAATAGTGCTTGTTGCTCTTGAATTTCGGGAATTCGTAAATCATAAAAACCTAATTCGCCTGGCATAATTGGTTGATTATGTCCTTTGAACAAAGGCTGTGCTTTGGTAACATTAGTCCACTCTGTAAAGCCTTTGCCCCACCAACTATCGTTTTCAGGAATAGGATGAAACTGAGGCAAATAATAAGCTAAAAATTGTATTTTATTGGCCATTATTTTCAAGGTTTTCTTTTGTGATTTTTAGATATTTTTTACCCCATTTTTGACATGGCTCTAAGTGATTACCCTCCGCCCACTCATTCCAAGCATTAATAAATAAAAACTTTTCATTGTTAAGTTTCCAAGGAAAGTTTTTTACTATAAACCCCAACCAATCGCCATAAATTTCAGGTGTTGAATTAATAAATATAGCTGCATTTTTTTTTCTTCTAGCACTGTTATCCCACATAGGGATAAGACATGGACTTACATTACTAACAAACTTTTTTTGCTTTTGAATAGCAACTAATTTTTTATAGTCAAAAACAATATTGCTTGTGTCATTTTTTTCTTCTGAGGTAAAAATAGATAATATTCTGTTTAAAATATTTTCAGACTTAGGACTATTATAAATTGCTGATTTAGGAAAAACAGGTTGAAATTCTACAGCAAAATCAAAACCCATAAGTAAGGGGTCATCATAAACCCCCCAACTCTGCATATAACCTAAATGCATTTCACCAATTCCTTTTTCTATGGCAATATCCCTCCAAATTTTTATAGTTTTATTAATATCAGCGAACAATTTAGGTCTATAAATAATAAAAACTGGTTTACCATTGTGTCTAATATATCTTTCGTCAGTAAAGTAATGATGACAGAGAAAATTAAAATGTTGTGCATCATCTTCAAAACTATATTCTTGATTCATTAATATTTCTTGCTCTTCACCATCCCAACGTCTAGTCCAGTTTTCATTTGCCCAACACAGCATAAAAGGCAAATTTTCCTTTGGATTTTTTAATTTACGATCCAAAGGTTCATGTAAGAGCCTTTTGCCATTAAACCAATAATGATAGTAACAAAAACCATGAATACCATATTCTTTTGCCAATTGCTCTTGGGCTAATCTAGTTTCTTCCAATCTTAAATCATAAAAACCTAGATCAGCAGGTAAGTGAGGTTGATAGTGTCCTTTGAACAATGGTTTCGCTTTAGCGACATTTGTCCATTCCGTAAACCCTTTTCCCCACCATCTGTCGTTGTCAGGAATTGGATGAAATTGTGGTAAATAAATGGCAATGGGTTTAATTTGATTTGACATACCTATAAATTTTTACAAAAATTGGTGGTATAAAAGCAACTATTAAATCTGTCATTTTTTCCCTTTTATTTCTTTTTCTAATACTTTTATCTTCCGTCCTCACATTAAAATAATTAACATATAATATGTTTTTCTGGATGTGTTTTTGGAATAGCACAACTTGATTTCTAGTTTTCTCAGCATTACTCGTCATGCTTTCAGGATGAATTCTGATCAAAGTTTTGGTGTTGTTTGCATAGCCAATATGTTCAAAAACTAAATTGTGTAATGCACATCTAAAGTGAAAATCCCAATCTTCTAAAGCCGCTAGGCTTAGATCAAAAAAACCAACTAAATTAAAAACCTCTATTTTATAAATTGGTGCACTAATAACCATAGGGTTGCCGAAAGATAAAACTTCTTTTATATCGATGTCATACCTCGTTAAAAATACTTCAGGTTTAAAGCCGTTCCTTCCTAAAATTTTTAAGGTACTGGAATTAGATTCGAAATACCGGTAACCCGAAATAGAAATGTCTATAGTCGGATTATTTAGCATGAATTGAATCTGATATTCTATTTTATAACTTTCAATGAGATCATCAGCATCCAAAAACTGAATATAATCACCCTTTGATGATTCAATCCCTGCATTTCTAGCACTACTCAAACCACCGTTTTCTTTATAAATGTATTTAAAACGAGGGTCTTTAATCAGCCATTCTTTCGCAACTATATCAGTATCATCTGGGCTACCATCATTGACAATAATACATTCCCAGTCGCTATACGTTTGATTCAATACAGACTGTAATGCCTCAGGCAAATACTGAGCTTGCTTAAAACAAGGAACGATGATAGATATTTTAGGACTATTCATTAGTTTTTTTTTGAAATAACCATAATTGATAAATTTCAATTTTTGGTTTACCTTTATCTGGAGAAATAGAAAAACGATCTAACATTTTTTTGGTAAAACCATTATTGGTGACAAGATTTTCTAATTCTGATTCCAAAATCCAGTCTTCAATTGGCTGATTTGGGTTACTATATTTAACCCATTCCTTTTGAGCCTCTTTTCTTGGTGTAGTCACAATTAAATGTCCGTTATCATTTAATAATCTAAAGATATCCTCAATAAATTGTTTTTTACTATTATCAGGAACATGTTCAATGACTTCTGAAGTAACAATTAAATCAAACTTTTCAATTTCCCGATTTTTTAGCAAATCTTTTGAAGTCCCACAGATAAATTTTATTTCAGGAAATATTTTTTTTGCGTACTCAACAACAGGTCTTACTGGCTCAATCCCAATCACATCTCCATAATCTGAAAGCAAATTAGTCAACCATCCTCTCCCACATCCTAAATCTAAAATAGAAAAGTTATTAAACCCTTTTTTAAACTCCATTGTCTTCAAAAAAGTTTCAATAATTTTCCATCGTATTTTTTCCTCTTCATTTGGCTCAGTTGAATTCCAATAGGAGTTTTCAACAAACATTTTTTTATAAAACTCTGTTTCTTTTTGATTTTCTGATTGAAAAACCTTTGTTAAAAAATTAATAGCTTTTCTAAACATTAACTAATCATTTATTTTATTATACTTCCAAACAATCTTATCGTGAAACACTTTATTAAGCTTAAAATTCAAACTATTAAGTATTCCATTATGAAAAGATTCACTTACAGTAAACTTTATAGCGTCATTTACAATTTCAATATCAGTTACAGAGTCCCCTAAATACAAATCTATTTTATACTCACCTGGAAAAAGTTTTAAAGATTCAATATAAACTGTCACCCTACCATTATAGATATTAGAACTATTAATTTTTTCTTGATGATAATGTCTGTTATTAACTCCTATTAACTCAACATCATTTAAATCTTTTATAACTATACCAAGAACTAAATTTGTTATACTATTTTTTGCTTCAAAATAGATTTCCAACTTAAAACTACAATTGTATTTAATCAAACCATTAGAAGTGTGTAATAACGCTTTTTTTATAATCTTACTTCCATTGTATTGAGTTTCATTTTCAAAAACTGAATCAGAGTTATATTTCTCAATACAATCATCAATCCCACCTTCAAAAACAACTCCACCATACTCTAATACAATACCCCTAGTACACAAGCTTTTCACCGCCGCCATATTATGACTCACAAACAACACTGTTCGCCCGCCTTGTTTAGAAATATCTTGCATCTTGCCAATGGCTTTTTTCTGGAATTCAGCATCACCTACAGCTAGAACCTCATCGATGATCAAAATTTCGGGCTCTAGGAATGCGGCTACGGCAAATGCCAAACGCACCGTCATTCCGGAACTATATCTTTTAACCGGAGTGTCGATATAACGCTCACAACCTGAGAAGGCAATGATTTCGTCTATTTTGGAGGCAATTTCTTTTTTGGTCATCCCAAGAATGGCACCGTTTAGAAATATATTTTCCCTGCCCGTCATTTCACCGTTAAAGCCCGTCCCTACTTCTAGTAAGGATGCCACACGGCCACCAAACTTGATACTCCCTGTTGTAGGAGCTGTAACTCGTGATAAAATTTTTAATAGCGTAGATTTCCCTGCACCGTTTTTACCAATGATTCCTAATACTTCTCCGCGCTCAACTTCAAAATTAATGTCTTTTAACGCCCATACGTACTCACTTTCCCCTTTGGTAGATCGGTCATTAGTATCACCAACTTGTAAATACGGGTTTTCCTTACCACGTATGGTATGCCACCACCTGTTCAAGTCATGACGGAGCGTACCCGTACCTACTTGTCCTAAGCGGTATTGCTTTGAAATATTTTCGGCTTTTAGAATAATGTCTTTACTCATTTTTATTTTTTGACTGTATCAAGTCCTTCGCTCTAATTTTCTATTATTAATCAAATACATTTGCAATTTGTAAATCACAAAATTACTTAATATCATCCCACAGCTACGCATCCCTGAGTCCCATATAAAAGGAAACTCAGAAATAAATTCATTTATTAAAAATACTATAATTTAAATCGTTCCACGCTTGTCAAGAATTACCTTCTCACTCCTCACGTAAACAGAATTAGCTAAAACTTAGATACTGCTTCGCATTCTGAGTCACATTTTATTGACAGCAGATGCTACTTTATTTTTTTTATTCGTTAGTACTCTTTGTCATGACAAAGACTCCGCAGCGACTCCCCTTCCTTCGGAGGGGGCCGGGGGGAGGAATTTAAACCGTATCTATAAAACTCTTCTCAGTATTATTAAAAACCAATATGCCTACTAAAAATAAAACCACCGTTACCACTGCTGTATAAAGCAATCCTAAAACAGAAATACTACCTACACTCAACAACATAAAACGAGTAGATTCTATGATGTAAGCCAAGGGATTGTATTTTATAATCCAAGCGTATTCGGGCATTTTTTCTTGTACTAAAGCCATGGGATACACTACCGCCGAGATGTACATCAATAATTGAATTCCGAAACCTATTAAGTAACTAAAATCTCTGTATTTTGTAACCATTGAGGAAATAATCATCCCCAAACCGAGTCCTAAAACGCCCATTAGAACAACCAAAACAGGAAAACCCAGACTCCAAATACTCAACCCTATTGGAGCTCCTTGTAAATAATAGTAAATATAAAAAGCAATGAAAATAAAAAATTGGATTCCGAATTTCAATAAATTAGAGATTACAATAGAAATAGGGACGATGATCCTAGGGAAATATACTTTTCCAAAAATTCCTGCATTGGCACCAAAAGTGTTTGAAGTACCAGTAAAGCAAGCCGTAAAATAATTCCAAATAGTAATTCCTGCTAAGTTAAACAAGAAAGGCGGAACGGATCCAGTAGAGATGCCTGCCAAATTATTAAAAATAATCGTAAAGGTAATCGAAGTAAACAAAGGCTGAATTAAATACCAAAGTGGCCCTAAAACAGTTTGTTTGTAAACCGTAACCACATCTCGCTTGACAAAAAGTGTAAGCAAGTCTCGGTATTGCCAAACCTCTTTAAGATTGAGCGTGAAGAAATTATTTTTGGGTGTTATTTCAAACAACCAATTGGCATTGTTTTTTTGGCTATTCATTGGTGGTATTTAAAGCGCTGCAGGGTAATACAATTTTCTAAATTAATGAATTTTGAGAAATAAACCCCTTTTTACTAAAACAAAAAACACAAAGAGAATCTTTGTGTTTTTTGTTTACTATTAGTTACATTAATGAAAATTAACTATTTATCCAATAATTGAAATTCCGAATTCATGCTTTTAAATTCTGGAACTATTTTTTTCATTTTGGCTACAACTTGTTCGTTGTTGAAATTGTTTGCTATTTGGATTAACTCATTAATATCAAAATGCAATACTTCATATTCATCCTGAATTTCTTCGGCTATCATAATTTTATCGTGATAGGTTGGAATCGTTTTTGAAGTATCGTTTAACAATTCTTCGTATAATTTTTCACCTGGACGTAGGCCTACAATTTTAATCATGATATCTCTATCCGGCACAAATCCAGCTAACTTGATCATTTTCTTGGCCAAATCAATAATCTTAACTGGTTTCCCCATGTCAAAAATATAAATCTCCCCTCCGTTACCCATTGCTCCAGCTTCTAACACTAGCTGACAAGCCTCTGGAATCGTCATAAAATAGCGAATAATATCGGGGTGCGTGATTGTTACAGGTCCACCCTCGGCAATTTGTTTGGTAAACAAAGGCACTACTGATCCATTCGAGCCCAATACGTTTCCGAAACGTGTTGTAATAAATTTGGTGGCTTTTAATTCATTTAGCTCTTGGCTTCTCAATTGCAATGACTGCACATATTTCTCGGCAATTCTTTTACTAGCACCCATTACATTGCTAGGATTAACTGCTTTATCAGTAGACACCATTACAAATTTCTTCACTTGGTATTGACACGACAAGTCGGCCAGAATTTTAGTACCCCCAATATTGGTTAAGATTGCTTGCGATGGATTTTCTTCCATCAAAGGCACGTGCTTGTAAGCAGCAGCATGAAAAACAACTTGAGGCAAATAGGTACTAAACACATTATTCATTGCTTCCTTGTTCCTTACATCACCTACGATCGTAATAATCTTAGAATTGAACTCACTTTTTTCCATTTCTAGGTACAAATGGTGCAAAGGCGTTTCGGCTTGATCCAAAACCAATACCGTTTTTGGATTAAAAAGCAGCACTTGTCTCACGATTTCACTACCAATAGAACCCGCAGCACCAGTAATCAAAACGGTTTTATCCTTGAGCTGTTTCGTAATTCCTTTATTGTCTAAAACAATGGGTTTTCTTTCTAATAAATCTTCAATCTGAATGTTTTTTACCTTTTGAGAGATTTCTTTTTGGTTTTCCCAATCCGTAATCAAAGGCACCATATATACTTTATAATTGAACTCTAGACATTGGTCTACAATAGTCAGTCGTTCTTTTTTTGACATACTCTTGTCTGCAATAATAACCCCTTGAGTGCCTATAGAGCGCATTAAAACAGGTAATTTTTTCTTTTGAACAAATATGGGTAAGTCCAACATTCGTTTGGAAGAATTCTGATTGTTTTTATCTACAAATCCTACAATTTTAAAACGAGGAGGCGTTTCTAACTTCAGCGCTTTTGCTACCGAAATAGCATTGGCATCTGTACCATAGATTAAAGTTCTTGTTAACTCTACTTTATTCGTTTCGGCAAAATACCTTTCAAAGGTTTGCTTGATCACTACTCGGTACAAAAACAACCCACAAAAAGCAAGTAGCATGTTAATAAACAGGGCTGTATTTAAAAAAGCTTTATAACCAAAATATAATGAAAAACCAAAATTAGCCACTAAAAAAACCACTAAAACTGATATTTGAGAAAATAAAAGTTTCAAGGCATCGATATAAGAGGAATGCCTAATGATCCCTGAATAGGTTCTAAACAACCAAAAGAAAAATACATTGACACCAAAAAAAGCAACTAAAAAAAGGAGCTTATTGGGAACAATGATATACGGCAAACCGGTACCATTAAAAATTAATTTGGTAAATATAAACGCTATAACTAAAACAACTAAATCCATAAAAACAATAATCCATCGTGGCAAATAGCTCATATTATGGATGTTGATCTTATGATTTGTTCTTGAAAAAAAACTAGCGATAATGTTGCCTAGCTTCGGATTTTCGTCTGTGTTCAAAATAGAATATGTTTTTTTTTAATGTTTAATTTTTACTGAGTCAAAAATACAATTATTTGTATCAAAAAAAATAATTTTGTTTTTAAGATAACCAATACGAGAAGTTATTATAGCAGAATTTACCTTAGTTAAAACTCCATAAAACACATATCACCTAACCTTAGCCTATTCTAAAGTTTAAAACTTCTGTTTTATTAACCCTAGTAGGTACTCCCCATAACCTGATTTTTTTAAAGGCTCAGCTAAATCTCTTAATTGTTGTTCTGTTATAAAGCCTTGTCTCCAAGCAATCTCTTCAATACATCCCACTTTTAAACCTTGACGTTCTTCCAATACTTGAACAAACTGTCCCGCTTGCATCAAACTGTTGAATGTTCCCGTATCTAACCAAGCGGTACCTCTACTTAAAATACCTACTTTCAGATTCCCTTGTTCCAAATAGACTTTGTTCACATCGGTGATTTCATACTCGCCACGCGGACTTGGTTTAATATTCTTGGCAATTTCAACTACTGAATTGTCATAAAAATACAAACCTGGAACGGCATAATTTGATTTTGGTTCTAATGGTTTTTCTTCAATAGAAAGTGCTTTGAATTCATTATCAAATTCTACCACACCATAACGTTCCGGGTCTGAAACATGGTACGCAAAAACCACTCCGCCTTGCGGTTTTGTATTCGATCGAAGCAACTCCTGCATATTAGCTCCAAAAAAAATATTATCTCCTAATACCAAAGCTACATCATCCTTACCTATAAATTCTTCTCCAATTACAAAAGCTTGAGCTAAACCATTAGGAATAGCTTGCTCTGCATAACTGAATTTACAGCCGATTGCCAAACCGTCTCCTAATAATTTTTTAAAATTAGGCAAATCGTGAGGCGTTGAAATGATCAAAATTTCATTGATCCCTGCCATCATTAATGTAGATAACGGATAGTATATCATAGGTTTGTCATACACGGGCATCATTTGCTTACTCATCGCTAATGTCAGCGGATGCAATCGTGTTCCTGAACCACCTGCTAATATAATTCCTTTCATAGTTTATTTTGTTATTAGTAATTCGAATTTCTAAAATTAACCATTATTCTATAGCTTAATGAAGCTGCGCCAAAATTATTAACATACCCAGTTCCATTTTTGTACATTTTAAATAATTGGTCAACTGTGCATAAAATGCAACTCGTATTTGTGATACTACTTTTATCTCTACAGTAATTGCATCACAGCAAATAAAGCGATATTAATTGAAGTTTTGCGATTTTAAAAGTAATCCAAATTGCTATTATTTGCGAGAACTAACCGTCCTTAACATACGCAGTCGAGTGTCAAATATTTGAAGAATGCGCAAAAAGAAAAGGTGTTTGAGTACGTAGTCCGAGTTTTTTTCTTTTAATATTCGAAAATAAATTTGACCGACGAGGATGTGGAGACTTAATTTTTATGTTTCTTTTTTGATCAAGCAAAAAGAAAATCATATCCTTACAAATAAGTAATCCTCACTTTAATACAAGTCTCAATAACACCAAATAGCTCTTCTTTTTAAAGTATTTAATTGCTCGAATCCATTAGTGAAATTCGACTTAAATTCGTTTTCAATTCGCGTATTGTTTCTCATAATACGTTGCATACTCCCCACTCGTGATATTATTCAACCAAGTTTGATTATCCAAATACCAATTCACTGTTTTCTCTAAGCCTTCCTCAAAAGTAACCGAAGGCTTCCACCCTAGTTCTTTATTGATTTTATTGGCATCGATAGCATACCGTAAATCGTGACCTGGACGGTCTTTCACATACGAAATCAATTGTTCTGACGTGCCTGCTTCGCGACCTAATTTCTCATCCATGATTTTGCAAAGTAGTTTTACCAAATCAATATTTTGCCATTCATTAAAGCCTCCAATGTTGTAGGTATCGTGATTTACCCCTTCATGAAAAACCAAATCAATAGCAACGGCATGATCTTCTACAAATAACCAGTCACGCGTATATTTACCATTCCCGTAAACAGGTAAAGGTTTATTTTGAATAATATTATTAATGAATAGCGGAATCAATTTTTCAGGAAAGTGAAAAGGTCCGTAGTTATTAGAGCAATTGGTCAAAACATAAGGCAAACCATAAGTCTCTCCATACGCACGTACAAAATGGTCAGAACTGGCTTTGGATGCCGAATACGGTGAATTAGGATCGTAGGCTGTAGTTTCAGTAAACAAGCCTTCAGCACCTAAACTTCCATACACCTCATCAGTACTGATATGGTAGAAACGTTTTCCTTCCATATCATCTTTCCAAATCGTTTTGGCAGCATTCAATAAATTCATGGTACCTATCACGTTTGTTTTCACAAATGATAACGGATCTGTAATAGAACGATCCACATGCGACTCTGCAGCTAGGTGCAAAACCCCATCAAACTGATGTTCCGCAAACAAGGCATCAATAAAAGCAGCATCTACAATATCTCCTTTTACAAAAGTATAATTCGGTTCGTTTTCAATATCAGTGATATTTTCCAGATTACCTGCATAAGTCAAAGCATCCAAATTGAATATTTGGTATTCAGGATATTTTTTCACAAAAAGGCGTACCACATGAGAACCTATAAATCCGGCACCTCCTGTGATTACTATTTTTTTCATTTATATATTATTTTTATATTCGTCAGCCCGAGTAAATTTATAAAATTGTCTTGAGAACTGTTAAACAATTTTAAACATTAAACATTTTTTCAAACTCTCTTTATAATGCGGCACAGTAATACCGTAAACCTCTTTAATCTTAGTTTTATCCAATAATGAAAAAGCAGGTCTCGCAGCAGGCGTTGGATACGATGAAGAGGGTATACCACTTACTTTACAACTATCTCCAGTAGTTTCTTGTATCGCCAATACAAATTCGTACCAACTGATGGCTCCTTCATTCGAATAATGGTAAATTCCAGGAATCCATTCTTTCGCTGATACGATGTCCATCATGGCTTGCGCCAAATCAGCAGCGTAGGTAGGTGATCCTATTTGATCATTCACCACGCCTAATGAATCACGTTCATGCAGTAGACGTTGCATTGTTTTAACAAAATTATTCCCAAAACGACTGTACACCCATGACGTTCTAAGAATTAAAACATCTGTATTAAACATCAAAGCAGCTAACTCTCCTGCGCGTTTCGTAGCGCCATATACATTGATCGGATTGGTAATAGCTTCTTCATTCAACGCAGTTGACGACGTTCCATCAAAAACGTAATCGGTCGAAATGTGTATCAACTTCACCCCATGTTCTTTTGCAAAGGTAGCAAGCACTGCAACAGCTTGATGATTGACAAGATCAGCTAATTCCGTTTCCGATTCCGCTTTATCCACTGCCGTGTATGCTCCACAATTCAATATAATGTTTGGTTGGATAGCTTCCAATTGACTTTTCAATACAGACAAGTTGTCTAATGAAACTTGTGTCCTATCTGCAAAAACCCATTCGTATTGCGGATAATTGACAGATAATACTTTTAATTCCAAACCTAATTGTCCTGTAGCTCCTGTTACTAAAAATTTTTGCATTAAAACTTACTATTGCAATTTTCAAAACTAGGCAAAACAAGATCTTTTCCTGAAATAATGGCTTCATTTAAATTAATACCCCAATCTATATTCAAAGTCTTATCATCAAAACGAATACCTCCTTCACTTTCTCTATCATAACAATTATCACATTTATACATCACAATTGCAGAGTCACTTATTACCGAAAAACCATGTGCAAAACCTTGGGGTATTAATAATTGCTTTCTATTCCCAGCTGTAAGATAAATACTAAAAGATTTCCCAAATGTAGGCGAATCTTTTCTTAAATCTACCGCAACATCAAGTATCTCACCATGCAAAACTCGAACTAATTTTGTTTGTGCGAAAGGTGGGTTTTGATAATGTAGTCCTCTCAAAACACCTTGCTTTGAAAAAGATTGATTATCTTGAATGAAAGATAAATTAATTCCTAAATCACTTAATTTACTTTTATTAAAGGATTCAAAAAAAAAGCCTCTTTCATCTTCAAATACATCTGGAGTAAGAATTACCAAATCTTTAATTTCACTGGTTTCAATATTCATATGATTTACTATTTTTTTACTCCAAAAAAAGAAGTAACAGCATTAGCTATTCTTTCCCGATCTTCATCTGTTAAATTTGAACCCGAAGGCAAGCACAAACCATTATCAAACAAATTTTCAGCTACTTTAGTTCCATAATAAGGATATTTAGCAAAAACAGGCTGTAAATGCATAGGCTTCCATAAAGGTCGAGATTCAATGTTTACATCTTCAAAAGCCAAACGTAAACTTTCCCTATCAATTCCAAGTGCTTTATTCGGTTCTATTACTATAGCACTTAACCAATAATTAGCATAATAATCTTCATTAGGTGAAATAAAAACGGTTACACTTGGAATATCTTTGAATAAAGCTACGTAGAAATCATTCATTGATCTTCGCAAGGCAACATGATCGTCTAAAACTTGCATTTGCCCTCGACCAATTCCAGCACAAATATTGCTCATTCTATAATTATACCCTATCTCACTATGTTGATAATGTGGCGCGTTATCTCTAGATTGTGTAGCAAAAAACACCGCTCTATCTTTCAATTCCTTCGATTTAGTAACTATTGCACCACCCCCTGAAGTAGTAATAATTTTATTACCATTAAATGACAAAACTCCTATGTCGCCAAAAGTACCACACTTTTGTCCTTTATAGCTACTTCCTAATGCCTCAGCACTATCTTCTAAAACTGGAATTCCATGTTTCTCTGAAATAGCCTTAACAGCCTCAATCTTATATGGCACTCCATATAAATGAACTGCTATTATAGCTTTTGGCTTTTTACCTTTCGCAATCCTATCGATAATAGCTTCCTCTAAAGCTATTGGACAGATATTCCAAGTTTCATCTTCACTATCAATGAAAACAGGAGTAGCGCCAAGGTACAAAATTGGATTAGCTGAAGCAGAAAAAGTCATGCTCTGACATATCACCTCATCACCTGCTTGCACACCAAGTAGAATTAATCCTAAATGTATTGCAGCTGTACCTGAACTTAATGCTCCAACATGTGCACTATTCCCTAAATAATTTTCTAAATCAGTTTCTAAACCATTTACATTAGGCCCTAATGGAGCAACCCAATTGGCATCAAATGCCTCTTTAACAAATTTTTGCTCGGATCCTCCCATATGTGGAGACGAAAGCCATATTTTTGTGTTATTCATATAATTTTTATTACTCATGAAACTTTATTGGTTTTGCAGGAATACCTACTGCAGTGCAATTTCCTGGAAGTGATTTAGCAACTACAGCACCGGAACCAACAATAGTGTTTTTACCAATATTTAACAAATTAATGATCTTTGCCCCTGTACCTACATAAACACATTCTTCAATTATCACTTCACCTGAGACATTAACAGATGGCATAAAAGAGCAAAAATCTTTTATAATAGTATCATGTCCTACTGTACATTGCAAATTCAAAATCACAAATTCACCTATATTTATATTAACAGTAATAATTGTAGAAGCACAAATAATCGAACCTTTACCTACAGTCACAAAATCAGTACCTATTATTACATTCGGATGAATTAAAGTAGGAAAATAAGCAAAACTATTACTTATTTTATTATAGATATCTTTTCTAATTTGAGGAATTGCTACTGCAATTACTATAGCTGTACTTTCATTCAAATTATTAATATCACTTACCTTACCTAACACTGGAAAGCCATTTACGATATCCCCTTTAACAAGACCATCATCAAAAAACCCAACAAACTCATACTTGTTTTTTTCAATATTAATTTGATCGATTAAAAATTTGACTTCCCGACCAAACCCCCCAGCTCCTACGATTGCTATTTTATCCATATTTAATTCCCTTTAAACGCTTCGGTCGTTACCTGACCTTTCATATTTATACCTTCACTTACAAACACTTTTTTAATTGTCAAAAAAAATATCTTGAAATCTAACACAAAACTTAAATTACTAACATAGAATAAATCATACTCGAATTTTTTATCCCATGATATTGCATTGCGCCCGTTGATTTGTGCCCAACCAGTAATTCCTGGTCTAACATCATGTCGCCGATTTTGTTTTTCATTATACAAAGGCAAATATTCTGGTAATAAAGGTCTGGGACCTACAAGACTCATATCGCCTTTTAAAACATTTATTAATTGTGGAATTTCATCAAGGGACGTCTTTCGAACAAAAGAACCTATTTTCGTAAGTCTTTCAGCGTCAGACAAAAGACTACCCGAAGAGTCTTGCTTATCATTCATCGTTTTGAACTTGATGATTTTGAAAATTTCTCCATTTAATCCTGGACGTAACTGGAAAAAAAATGGCTTGCCTTGATTTGCAAAATACAAACCAACAGTTATTAAAACAAAAAAAGGGCTTAAAAGTAGTAAGCCTACCACAGCAGAAATAAAATCTATTATTCTTTTAAAAAAAAATCTATACATTATCTAATATTCATATGTTTTCGCATCAATTCAATATACTTTTTAGCTAAAATAGTTCTATCAAAATTTGCTTTTGCAAATCTATATCCATTTTCTCCTTGTGTTTTAACTTGCATTGGGTCATTTAAATACATTCTAATTTTCTCAGCAAAATCTTTGGCATTTTCTGGCTTAACAAATACCCCCGCCTCAGCATCTTCTACTAATTCTTTTGAAACCCCATCAATAGCCATTAAAACAGGACGTTTACAAGACATGTAATCAAACGTTTTATTAGAATAAACAGTTTTGAAAGTATCCACATCTTTAAGTACTGAAGCTCCCATGTCGGATGCCAAAATATATTTGAAAACTTCTCCTTTTGGAACGGGATCCAAGAAACGAACATTAGTCACTTTCCTTTCTGTCGCCAACGTAATCAGTTTTTTCTTTTCCATACCATCTCCTATCAACAGAAATAAGACATTTGTATCAGCCAATAATAATCCAGTTTCAATGATTTGCTCTAAATGATTTGCAACGCCATGTGCTCCAACATACGTTATCACAAACTTGTCAACAAGATTATGTTCCTTTCTAAAAACAGCACTATCAAAATTCTCAACAAGCTTATCTGACAAAGTAAAATCAGCAGCGTTAGGAATGAAAATGATTTTATCAGCACTTACTTTTTTCTTTTCGATTAAAACATTTCTAAAAGCAGGTGTTAAGACATTTATAAGTGTTGCTTTTTTATAGATAAAAGCCTCCAATGCATAAGCCAACTTTATAATTATACCATTAGTTACTACGCCAGTATCTATAGCTGATTCCGGCCATAAATCTCGAATTTCGAAAACAAAAGGAGTTCTTTTAAACAGAGAAATCAAATACCCACTTATACCTACAAATAAAGGTGGAGACGTTACAATGATAACATCATACCTTCCTTCGGTCATAAACAAACCAGCCCACAAACTTGAAAAAACAAAGGAAAAATACCCCCATAATCTACCTACAAAACTAGAATTATAACTCTCTGAAACATGACATCGAATGATATTTACAGCACCTTGTTGTTTTTTCTTAAACCATTTTCCTTTGTATTCTGGTCTTTTACAACTTGAACTATAGTGCATCATCCCTGCTATAACCGTAACGTCATTTCCTTCCTCGGTCCATTGCTTGGTAATTTCATTCCAACGGGAACCACCGTGATCATTGTCTTCTAAAAAATATTGATGAAGTAAAAGTATTCTCATAATAAAAAATTAATATAATAAACAATACAAAAAAAGCTATAAAAACAATTTTGCAAAAACAAGTTAAAACTACAATCGTAATAGGACACGATTCATTTTATTAGCGAGCCATAATCTAAGGCAAATTTACTTTTATTTAAATTAACTATACTGTACTAATATCAAACTTTTTAGAAGTGTAATTCACACAATAGCCAACAAAAATCCAAAATTCAGGACGTTGCCAAAATGAAGAACTAACAAACAAACGTCCCATTGCAATCAAGAAAAGTACAAAAAAAATCATTTTTCTTTCCTTACTAGTACTACTAACAACTTTAAAAATATTGTAAAAAATAAATAAAAAGAAAAATGCAAAACCTATCACTCCAAAATTCACCAAAATATCTAAAATAATATTATGATAATATGTTGACCCCGTATCGATAAAGCAAGTATTCAAGGGAGAACCAAACCAAAAAGACTCATCTATCCGTTTAAAAGCTAATCCATAAATATCGTCTCGTCCAGAACTAGTCGAAGCCAATGAATCTCCATTAAAAAGATTTAAATACTTAGTTAAGGAATAGGAATACAAACCAAAAGTATCCAAACTTTCAAGTAAATATTCTAAAACAAACTTTAAACTTGCACCAATTAAAAAAAGAAAAAAAAGTATATACAATTTAATTTTTTTACTGACATCTGAAATAAAAAACAAATAGATCAGCGCAAATAAAATAAATGTTAACATCGCACCACGCGCCCCAAACAATAGAAGCTCTGCAAACGATAAGCAAAAAACAATAAAAGTCCACTTTTTATTATTATCTCTAAATAAAAAAAGAAATGAAAATATAACTGTAGGCAATATAGCATATCCAAAACGCATATAATTTATTTCATCTAAATACAATGAAGTAAATGGAATTGCACCTAATAGAAAGAAATTCAACAAGCCTAATTTATACCCATAGCTTAAAAAATGATCTTGCGAAAACCTCAAGGAACCTATCAAAATACCCGACATTCCTATTGCAAAAAAAGAAATTATCAATTCCATTGCCACATTAGTTTCTGCAACATAACGTTCAAAAGGTAACTTTGTTATTAAAACACTTAATGGAAGAATAAACGATAAAGCCGAATAAGATGAAATAATAATCCTATTATTAACCAATGCATAACAGAATAACAAAACGGTAAAAATAGCTATAGGGTATTGACCTCTCATCACCACGGTTATAGGGATTAACAAACCGTATTGAAAAAAATACAACAAAACTAATAACGTATTGCTTTTGGCATCATTTATACTTTTCTCTGCAATTGTCATTATTGAATGCATTTATATATTATACTTTTTTTACTATTCACCAATAAAAAAAGTCTCATATTTATTATTCTTAATAAAATCTATCCAGTTAATAAATTCTCTGCAAACAATAGTTTTTGTGTTAATAGTTTGAATAGAAGTTGATTTAAGTAATTTATTTAATATATTTTCAAAAAACAGAAATTTAATGTTATTTGTAAATAAACCATTGTGGTTTTCTCTAATCAATCTATTTAAATAAATTGAAAAACTATGAAAATTAATGTTAATATAATTTAAATCTCTAATACAATTTTCTACTGACGACAGTTTAAAAAAATCAGGTGATAAATTTACAATTTCAATTTTATTTTTAATTGATTTTATTCTAACAGAGGTCACAGGATATTCAATAATACCAGACTGGGTTTTGTACACTTCTGCTTCGAAAACCTCACCAGTTAGCATATCCAAATTAATCTTTTTTTCTTTTTGAAGTAAAGAACTATTTTTATAGCCTGCATCAACTAATGAATTATAATAGGAATCATTAGCACTAAACCCTCCCGGTCTAAATGACTCTACCTCTATGCCTTGGTTACTAAAAAAATCTTTTGCAAAAGTCAACAATTCAGTCTGCTGTGACTGATTGTATTTATTAAACGCATCATCTTTACATTCAAAACTGACGGGTAAATTAAAGGCATGAATGTGAGGCTCAATTTTAACATTCTCGTAAGCACTTAAACTATGTATTAACCATTTTACACATTCAGTGTATTCTTTTTGATCAATTCCTGCTTGTTTTGATGATAGGCTAATAAAAAATGTGGCTTTTAAATCCCTTTTTCGCAACTCCTCCGCCATATACATTGATGCCAAATACACACCCGCTAAATAATTTTCACTACGACTTATTCCCGAAACAATAGTTTCAATATCAACTGTTAAATATACTTTCTTCATGAAATTATGGCTCTTTTTATTGAAATAATCTTTGGTATTAAACTCTTAAAACTGCTATATACTTTTTTAAAAATAAAAAATTTAATATTGTTGTTCTTAAAATATACAGTCCTATAACTTTCCTTTAAAACTGGATTAAACATACTCTTGAAACGTTGTACTTCATCTGGACCGCCATACGAAATATCATAAAACGACAAATCCATACTTCTTGCAAGTAACATTCCTTCTAGTTGCAAAAAATAGCCCGTAAGCAAATCAGGACTGTTACGATAAACACCTCCCATTGTATAACTTAAAACATTACTAGATCTTTCTAGAAAAATGGCCCCTTGAATTGTATCATTATACCATGCGGAGATAACAAATGCTGTTTTGTTTTGAACACTTTCAATCACAAAATCCCTCATATCCTCCCAACTTCTTACATGATAGCCCTTCTTTTTTGCATTAGTTTCAAAACACAAATAAGCCTGCTTCAATTCATCCTCTGTTGTTGGGCACTGAGACACTAACCCTTTTCTACAAGAAGCTCTAACGTCCCTTCTCCCTCTTGGTAAAAAGGAATTGATTAATTCTTCTTTAGACAACCAGTCTTCATTTAACTTAAGATTAATTAAATTAGAATACCTCGGATTAGAAATATTAGTAAATATACGACCCTCAATACTTTTAAAAGAAGCATCCACCAACAAATCCATTGGAATCGTTATTTGAGAACTAAAAGCCCTTAATTCTTTCCCTCTATTTATAAATTGTTTAATAAACTCATTACTATCAAAAATGGTTTTTATGTTGCTACTCATAGTAGGCCCATAAGAACAAACGTATAATTTAAAAAAAGGTAGTGTAACTATTACATTAGCTGATCCAACTTGAATAGTATCACTTTCATCAACACATAATAATAATTCCCAATCCATTCCGTATTTTTCATAGGCTTTTACTCTATATATAGACTGAACAAATGAACTTGACTCGTCAGACAACATAAAATCATTCCATTTATCAATCCATTTTTTTTCTTTCGTATAAATCCAATTATTCATTCAAATACCCATTTTTAAAATCATTAAAATTATCTCTAACCCGAAAAGCAACTATCATTTAGATCTCATTTTTAAAAGATTAAAATTCAAATATTTCTTTGAAAAATAATAAGAGAAAAAACAGGACAAAACAAACATCAATCCTCCAGCTGAATATCGTATATATACATTTTCTTCCATACTTATAAAACTAGTAAGAAAAATAAAAAGTAATGCGAGTAATGCCGTTTTAACAAACAATTTTTCAAACCTAATTAAATACAGCTTCTTAACCGCGACTGTCATAAATACCATGTGAATAACTCCACCAAGAACCATTGAAATTCCCATGCCGATTAAACCGTAAAACTTAAAGAAAACAACATTTAAAACAAGCTCAATAACTCTATACACAATTGCTAAAATTGTAAAAAATTTAGTATTGTTTTTGGCTATCAAAATCAAATCAACTTGATTTGAAATTATAGTAATTAGAACACCATAGATACCAATTCTAATAAAGTTAATTATTGGATCAAATTCTTTGGAGTACAAAAGCGTAATCAGAAAAGGCAATACCATCAAAAATAAGACGATCAGTGGAAAAGAAATTAACAAACTTACTATTGATTGTTGATTCAATTCATTTTGCACTTTAGCATTATCATTATTAACCGCAGCGATCCTAGGGTAATAATCAGTGGTAAGAGCATTAATTATTACACTAAAATATCCAACCATAATTATTACACCTGCATTATAAAATCCTACAGACTGAAGCCCCCCTTCTTTACCAATATAGCTAGAAACCAAAAAAACAGATAATTGGCTAAGAAAAGTCGTGATAGACAAGGCAACACCCATTTTTACCATGGGTGTAGCTTTTTGAACTAATTCTCTTTTTGATAATTTTATTCTTCTGTATTCTATCTTACGAACATAATAATATGAAAATAAATATGCACATATTGGCGTTATAATTAAAACTGGAATAATACCTTCAATCTCAAATACTAAATATAAAGGTATAGAAATAAAAAGCCCCACTAGTGATCCAAAAACATTTGCTTTTGCCAATAATCTAAGATGCCTCATCCCTTTTAAAATAGCCAACTGACCCTCCCATAAAGTGATAAAAGCTACCGCTATAGACAACAACAAAAAACTCGTAGTGTACAAGTTATTACCAAAAGACCATTCACTTAACCATGGCGACAATACTGCTGTAATCACAAAACCAATAGCTGCTGTTATTACGATTATTTTTTGTGTAGCAATTATCGTTTTTGAAAAAGCTTCTATATCATTATTTTGATTAGCTTCCGAAATATCTCGAACCGCACTTTGTGAAATACCTAAACTCGTTCCCGTCTTTAACATTCCTATGGCAGAAGAAAAAAGACCAATCATACCGATCCCCGCAGAACCAAGAGTAACTGCAGCAACTTTATTTAGGACTACTTTTACAAGAATACTAAATGCCTGTACGAATGCAAAAAGAAAAGTACTCTTGAATATAACATCATAATTTTTATTTTCTGACATAAACTAAAGCTACCTTATTTTTGTAATTCTACGTCTTCGCTGGGTACCGAAAAACGATTGGGTTTCATATTCCCTAATAAGCCCATTACAGCTCCAAAAATTAACCAAAAATATTCTTTAATTTGATAAAAGTTCCCCTTAATTAGATTAATTAAAATCTTATATAAAGACCCAAACACATAAAATAAAAAAACATAGATTACTCTTAATAAACCATAATGCTTTTTAGCCACATAGACCTTATTTCTACCCGCCAAATACTTTGTATAGGGATCTCTTCTGTTTGTGTTCGTATCTTTATTAATATGTTGATGCCATGAAACTGCATCACTGATAGCCGCCAATGTGTATCCACTTTTTTTAGCTCTCAAACCCATATCAACTTCATCCGAATACATAAATAAATTATCATCCTGTAAACCCACATTCTCATAGAACTCTCTCTTTGAAAGATTCATACCGCCAGTTAAAGCCTCACAATAATGAATGTTTTCATTTATATTAGAATGAACTTTCCCTACACAATATGGAATCATTATCAAAGCTTTAGATATCGAACATCCAAAATCTTCAACAATCATAGAATCTTTAGTCAATAATATTGGAGCAATCATACCCAATTTAGCGTCAGAAAACAATCTTCTGTGCATTATTGTCGAGGCCCCTACTTTTAATCTTATGTCATTTCCAATTAACATTATTGCATCTACATCAGGTATAGAAAGCGCATACCTAATTCCATCATTATACGCTCCTGTACACCCACCGTTAGAAGTTCTGTATATAATGTGGGATCGACTAAATCCTTCTTGAAGCTTTTCTTTATATCCTTGTTCTGAATTATTATCTACGATTACATGAAGAAAAATTTCATTTTCATATTCTAAAAAATGTTCTTGCCATTCTTTATATTTGTAATCATCATTATACGTTATTGTTATAGCAGCTATCCTCACTTTTATCCTTTAATTATATTTTTCACACCTCAAAAATAATTTCTATATTCTTATCTTACAAAGCTCCTCACTTACCTACAAGCTATTCCTTTTCACCATTTAATCTACTGGGACTGTTTTTAAAATTTCCAAAGTATTACTATTTATTATTCAGAAAACTATTTCAAACAACTTAAACTTTGCCCTCAACTCAATTAAAATTATCCAAATATTCGTCATTCATAATAATATTACTCTTAGACAAACTAATTACAGAATTGACAACCTATACTTCATTCTTCAAAAAAAAAAATCTACAAAAAATAGATTTTTCAAAATTGTTAATTCAATCAAATTTTTTTTTAAAACTAACACCAAAAACCACATAGCACAAAAACACTTTTCTCTATAATTTATTCTTATTCTATAGGTCTAATCAATAAAATAATAACTTCTACAATCAAACTTGATTCGTAAATAACTCTTAGTCCTATCAAAACAAAATTTTGCCATCAAAATGATAAAAACTTGCCTGTTTAATATTAAATATCTTAAAAATTTTTAATTAAATATCACTACATACAGTTTTGCTAAACTAGAACTTGAATTTATAGGTCTATAAATTTCTATATTTTTTTTTCAATTATTAAAATAACCTTCCCGTATAATCTATATTATTAACATTCTCCTTAAAGTTAAAAATCATAGACTTAATCTCTATATTCTTTAAAACATTAGAATTATCACAATCCAAAATTGCCCATCCGTTTTTTGAATAAAATGAAATTAAATTCTGTTTACAAAATAAATACCCCGGAATATCTACAGAAACTAAAAAATCATTTAATTTTCTTACTATTTTACTTCCAAAACCACTCCCGTTTTTACTTGAACAAACATTTCCTATACCATATACGGACCATAAATTTCCGTTTATTAATAATCGAACATCTACTAAATTAAGATATGCAACCAATACATCATCATTGTATAGAAGAAAATGTAGATCATCTTCATATAAATTCTTCAAAATCCATTGCTTTTGACTACCTATACTATAATCCCCAAAAACAGATTTAATCTTACATACTTCTAACAATTCTTGTTCCGAAATATCCTTTTGCTTCACAATACTTAAGTACTCCATTGAATTTTACTTTTTCATCCAATCAAACCACCATCCACAAGGAATAGCTACAAATTGTTGTTTGAATTTATTTACTCCAACTAAATTAATTTTATTATTAAAAACAGAATAAATATTATTGTTAATATGTACCCCCGTGGCATAATAACCTCTTGATTTAAAATAGGCTATTGTTTCCTTACTATTTTCTGAAAGCGTACCAAAAACCCAGTAATTAGGTTGGCTATCCTTCATTATAACTAATGGGCTAACTTCAATATTATTTTGCAACTCATTTTGCCATTTTATAGCGTTCTGTTGTTGCTTTTTTAATAATTGATCAATACCTAACATTTGCTTTGTACCAATAAATGAATTTACTTCACTCATTAATCCCCCATATCCTTCTAATTGTATATCACAGTCAGGATTGATTTCTCCATCAGCTGTTCTGAATTGCGATCTATCTATACCATAATCTCTAATTAATACTGCCTTATCATATAAAGCTTTATCTTTAAATACTATAGCCCCTCCTTCAATTGTATTGGGCAATCGAACGGTCTGAAAAGAAAAAACAGTTAGATCTGTCCCTACATTCCCTAATCTTTCCCCTTTATATTCAGCACCAAAAGCCTCAATTCCATCATCAATAATAGGAATTCCATATTTTTCGCCTAAAGTATTAATAGCTGTAATATCTCCAACATATCCACAGAAATGATTGTGAAAAATAGCTTTAGTATTTTTAGTTATTTTAGATTCAACATCAGTAGGACATAGAGTTCCTGTTTCATGATTAATATCCGCCCAAATAACTTTTAATCCTTTTGTGGCAAAAGGTTGATTAGAAGCCAAACAACTCACAGGACTTGCTATTACCTCATCACCAAATTGCAACCCTAAAGTTGACAACACCACCTGCATAGCTGTATTATAAGAATTAATAGTCAAGATATAATTGCAACCTATAAATTCCTTCAACTGAGACTCAAATTGCTTGCCATATTTTCCAAAACCTAACTGTCCAGAATAAAGTATTTCATTTATTCCGGTAATTAAATTTTCCGGCATATAGGGTTTGTAAATTGGAATCATTACCAGCCTTGTTTTATTAAAGTTACTATTTTTTCTCTATCTTCATCTGAAACCCACCATCCACAAGGAAGATGCACCATTTTACTATAAAACAAATCTAAATTGGGTAATTTAGTTGGAAAATCATTCAAATAGGTATGCAAATCATTTCGCTTATGAAGTTCCGAAGCCATAATTCCATTCTCAGCCATCATTTTGACAAATCCATCACGATTATCTACTTTGATAGTATACAACCAATAAGATGGTTCTGAATCAGGATAATATTCGATCATTTCAACTCCTTTAACATCCTTAAGTTGCTCGTCAAAATACTGCCCATTTTCGATATATCTTTGAATAAGTTTTTCTATATTCTCCAATTGAATCAATCCAATGGTAGCATTCACATTATTCATGTGGTATTTGTAGCCTTGAAAAGTAATATCATTGTCTAAACGGCTTAATTTCTTATCTAAACCAAACCATCTTATCACCTTGCCTTTTTCATACAATTCCTTATCAGCAATTTGCAAAGCTCCACCGTCAATCGTTGTTAAATGTTTGATGGCTTGAAAAGAATAAACCGTAAACGGAAAATGATTTCCTGTTTTTTGGCCTTGGTATTTAGCCCCTAATGCATGAGCTGCATCTTCGATAACTGGAATATTATACTTTTCGGAAATCGCTTTAATTCCTTTTACATCTACTGGAATCCCTGCATAATCAACCACAATAATGGCTTTTGTCTTCGAGTTGATAGCATTTTCAATTGCAGCTGCCGAAATATTTCCTGTAGTAGCATCAACATCAGCCCATCTTACTTTAGCTCCTACCATTTTAATGGCGACATTGGTTGGTTCAGCCGTCAAAGCTGTACTAATTACCTCATCACCTTCTTTGACTCCTGCTAAAATCAAAGCAATATGCAAAGCTGCTGTTCCTGAATTTAAAGAAAGTGTATTTCCACCTCCAATATATTCTTCAAATTTTCTCTCAAATTCTTCAACTACTTCCCCTTGCGCGACATAGCCACTATACAAAACTTGCTCTAATCTTGGCATTAGAACTTCTCTAGGAGGAATGCTTGTTTTTATTAATGGAATCATAAAATAAATTATTTGGTATGTGAAGCTAATTCTTCTTGAACATATTCTAAGGTAAGCAATAATTTTTTCAACTCTTCAACATTCAATCGTTCCGTATTATCTGAATTATATTCCCCTTCAACTAATTTAGGTCCCTCTTCTTGAACATATTTTGTATAGTTAAGATCTCTAAAATCTGCAGGAACTCTATAAAATCTGCCTAAATCTTCAGCCTTTGACATTTCTTCTTTAGAACACAAAGTTTCATACATTTTCTCAGCATGTCTTTCCCCAATAATAACTATTTCATTATCGGCTTTAAATAGTTCTTTTAATGCTTGTGCTAAATCTTCAATTGTTGCTCCAGGCGATTTTTGCACAAAAATATCTCCTGGATTTCCATTCGCAAAAGCGAACATTACTAGTTCAACAGAATCATCTAATGACATCATAAAACGAGTCATTTTAGGATTTGTAATAGAAAGTGCTTTACCTTCCTTTATTTGTTTTATAAATAATGGAATAATCGAACCTCTTGAACACATTACATTTCCATAACGTGTTGCTGTATAAATAGCTTTGGTCTCTTTAACCCTTGAATCTCTTGCTTTAGACACTGCCATTTTTTCCATCATCGCTTTGGATATTCCCATTACGTTAATTGGATAAACTGCTTTATCAGTACTTAATACTACAACTCTCTGAACATTATTTCTGGCTGCTGCTTCTAATACATTTTCAGCTCCAAGAATATTCGTCTGAACAGCTTGCATTGGATAGAACTCACAAGAAGGAACTTGTTTTAATGCAGCTGCATGAAAAACAAAATCAACTCCTCGCATCGCATTATTAATACTATCAAAATCACGAACATCCCCAACAACAAAGTTTAACTTGTCATTTTTGTAGGCGATACGCATATCTTCTTGCTTTTTTTCATCTCTACTGAAAATTCTAATTTCTTTTAAGTCTGAATTTAAAAAACCTTTCAACATAGCGTTACCAAAAGACCCGGTTCCTCCAGTTATTAATAATATTTTATTTTTAAACATATTCTAATTATTTAAATTTAAGACTCCACAAAAATCTAGAACAATTTTCGACTCGTCTATATTAAGCTTTTTAAATTCATTATGTGCCACCAAAAACACTACAATATCTGCTTTATCAACAGCTTCATCAACAGGCGTTAATTTAAAAACTTTATGATCCTGGATATTAGGCTCTACAATAAAACAACTATCGTCATGCGAATCTTGCAATATACGCTGCGCTATATACTTTGCAGGAGACTCTCTTAAATCATCAATATTGGGCTTAAAAGCCAACCCCATGATAGCAACACTAGCTTTTCGTCCGTGTTTTAATTGAAACTCCAGTTTTGCTGATTTAACTTTCTCTGCACACCAAAACGACTTATAGTTATTAATCTCTCTTGCTTTTCCGATAATTTGAGATTCTAAAGGATAATCGGCTACAATAAAATAAGGATCAACTGCAATACAGTGACCACCCACTCCACAACCTGGTTGCAAAATATTTACTCTTGGATGTTTATTTGCCAAACGAATAAGTTCCCATACATTTATATCTGCTTTGTCGCAAATAAGCGACAATTCATTGGCAAAAGCTATCTGAACATCACGTGAGGAATTTTCAGTTAGCTTGCACATTTCAGCTGTCCTAGCATTAGTTTGATGCAATTCTCCTTTTACAAATTGACTATAAAATGCTATAGCTTTCTGAGTTGACAAGTCGTCAACCCCCCCAATCACTCGATCATTATATACTAATTCATGCATTACATTCCCCGGTAAAACACGTTCAGGACAATACGCTATGTAAAGTTTATCCCGTAACTCCGGACGTTCACTATAAATAAAGCGCATCATTTTTTCAGTTGTACCAATAGGTGAAGTTGATTCAATAATATATAAATCACCTTCTTTCAACAACGGTATAATAGCTTTTGTCGCAGCTTCGACAAACGAAATATCAGGCTCATTTTTTGCCTTAAAAGGAGTTGGAACCACGATCAAATACGCATCTGCTACTATAGGTGTTGTTGCTGCTTTTAAGAATCCTTTTGAAACTGCTGTAGCAACGGCTTCGTCTAAACTTGGCTCTACAATGTGTATTTTACCAGCATTAATAATTTCTACAACTTCTGGGTTTATATCAACACCATGCACATGTATACCATTATTAGCTATAAGCGCTGCTGTGGGCAAACCTATGTATCCCAAACCAATCATTACTACACTTTCGTTGTTCATATTATCTATTTATAAAGATTATGTGTTCTACTATACGCTCACAAGCCTTCCCGTCTCCGTAAGGATTGTGTAAAGCACTCATTTCTTGATATTTCTGTATGTTTACTAATAGGTCATTACATTCTTGTACAATTTTTTCTTTATCAGTACCTACAAGAATTACTGTTCCTGCATCAACAGCCTCAGGGCGTTCTGTTGTGTCACGCATCACCAAAACAGGTTTTCCTAAACTTGGTGCTTCCTCTTGTACACCTCCTGAGTCAGTGATTATTAAATAAGATTCATTCATCAACCACACAAAAGCTGGATATGCTAATGGATCAATTAAATGAATAGCATTAACTCCCCCTAAAATTTTGTAAACAGGTTCTTTTACATTAGGATTTAAATGAACTGGATAAATAATCTGTACATCTTCATTTTTTAAAGCAATTTCTTTTAATGCTTCGCAGATATTGATAAATCCTTGTCCATGATTTTCTCGTCTATGACCTGTAACTAGAATTAATTTTTTTGATTTATCTACAATAGTCTTAAGTTTTTCTATTTCAATATTTTCAATACTATGTACTTTTACCGAACTTTCTAATAAAGCATCAATAACAGTATTTCCTGTGATAACTATTGTGTCTTCTGCAATGTTTTCCTGCAATAAATTTTCCTTTGATTTAGTAGTTGGCGCAAAATGATAATCAGCTATTCGACTCGCTACTTGTCGGTTCATTTCTTCAGGAAAAGGCGAATATTTATTATTTGTGCGTAAACCGGCTTCCACATGACAAACTTTTGCTCCAGCATAAAAAGATGCTATACTAGCTGCCATCGTCGTAGTCGTATCCCCATGTACATAAACATAATCTGGTTTAAATTCCTCTAATACTGATTTTAATCCTAAGATAATATCCGATGTTAAAGAAAATAAATTTTGATTAGGTTTCATTAAATCTAAATCAAAATCCGGTTCGATATCAAAAAAATCCAAAACTTGATCTAGCATTTCCCTATGTTGAGCAGTAACGCAAACTTTAGTATCGAATCCCGTTTGTTTTTGAAATTCTTTTACTAAAGGAGCCATTTTAATTGCTTCTGGCCTGGTTCCAAAAATGATTAAATTTTTTATCATTATGATTTTTAAAGTAATAATTAAACATTAAGCTCCTACCCCTATACTAATTCTCTTAAAATTCGTTTCACAATCAGTACTAAAACCAATAAAAAACCAGCAGTAAAACCACCCAACAAAATTCCATTTGCTTTACCAAATTTCTCTTTTGGCAAGGGCAAAATTGGTCCATCAATAACCTGAATCAGCGGCGTTTCCTTACGTAAAGTAACCTTAGCTAACTCGGATTGTTTTACTAACTCTGTTAATATCGCAGTATTTGCCTGAACATCAACTTGCCTGCGAGCAGAAGGGGCGCGACGCACATTTAAAGCTGGATTTAAATTAAAAGTATTATCATTAGCAACCGCTACTCCAGTAATAGCCCCATTTAGTTCACCTCGAATGGAGTCTGTCTGCCTCTCAAGAATGTCCATATTCATACGAGCTTTTTTGCTTTTAGTAGCAACATAAAAATCAGATACCTCTCTCACTAGAGCTTCCGTAAAATATTTGGCAAACAATTCATCCGTCGAATGCACATCAATAGTTACAATAGCAATTTTTTTATCTTTTTGGTCGACTGACAAGGAATTTTTATACAAATTCTCATAGATCACTCCCAAAATACTATCGTGTACTCTAGTAAAATACTTTCTTTTTGTTTCGGGTAAAAATTGAATATTTTTATATTTGGGATTATCGTTCCAACTATCTCTCCAATCACTGTTTTGAATATACATTTCAGCTAAAGAAACCACTTTACCATTTAATCTAACTGGTGATAGCAAAGTCTCTTCAACCATAACACGCGACTTGAACAACTCTGTTAGATTTGAGCCAGTAAAAATACTACCACCTCCACCACCAACGTCCAAACCTAATGAACTAGCCAAACCCAAAGCACTACCTAATCCACCACCAGACTTCTCGTCTTCTAATGCAAAAGACAAACTAGCAGTGTATACGGGTTTTTTCACGAATGAATACACCAAACCTAAAGAAGCCCCTACGAATATTGCCAAAATGATAATTTTCCAATGCACCAACAAGTAGAGATACCACTCCTTTGTTTTTTGCATCAATTCTTTAACAGATAATTCGTCTTTTTCTATATTTTTATTCTCAATATTCATTTATAGGTATTATTTAAAAGCCGTCACAATTAATAAGGCTAAACTAGCAATCACACTCCCAATACTCACGTACTCTCCCGTGCTCATCTTCTTCACTTCCGGCTTTTCAGGTACAATAATTTGCGCCCCTGGTGTCACTTTTGGATACGATTTTACAAACATAAACGAATGTGTAACCGCCGCTTTACCATTAGGGTAAATAATATACGCTTTTTTTCGCCAGCCTTTACTATCTAAACCACCAACCGCATCTAAATAATAATTGAATCCTTTACCTTTATTAAACGGAATCTCCGAAGTTAATAATACATTTCCAGTAACTTTTACCCCTTCGTTAAAATCTGCTATTTCTATTATATCCCCAGGAAAAAGAGTAACATTCGTACTACTTCTTTGATCTTTCACAATTGACTTCCAATCTACTGGGATAATTGCATATTTTAAATCTTCTTTTAATTTCTTTTCCAACTTGTTTTGGATACTGTCTTTTTTACCCAAATTCAAGTCCACGCTCTCCAGTTCTTCAATTTGCTTTGCTTTGATGGGTCTCTTGATCTTTACCCCATCAATATTAGCCAGAGATGTTAATCCACCTGCTCTTTCGATAATATCATACACCCTTGCCTTTTTACTAGCTAGCACGTACTTCCCTGCGTAATGTACGGCCCCAGTTACCGCAACCATTTCTGGTTTTTCATACACTGCCATCTTGCGAATGTTCACTACATCAAAAGGACTTAATTTAAAATTTTTGGACTGTTCGTTATTTTCAGGCGTAATATCAATATTGAACAATTCTGCTTTATTGGGATTGGTGTTATCAATTTCTTCTGAAATTAACATTCTTGCTATTTCGACTCTCTTAGAAGCCGAACCAGTTAAACCACCAGCTTCAACTAACAAATCGTTTAATGTAAGGCCTTCATAAAACCTATACGTACCAGGGTTTTTAATTTCTCCATCAATGATTACTTTAAAGACCTCTACAAAACCCAAAATAGAATAGACCGTTAAAACATCCTCTTTGTTCAACACCAAATTTGCTTCCATATCTCCAGTAAGTGCTTTGTCTAAATCAACATGGAGAACCTCAGTCGTTAAGTCGCCTTTTAATCTTGTAACACGCGCTCTTTTGCCATAAGCATCTTCTTTTAACCCATCGGCTTTTTTTACTAAATCCGAAATACGCATTCCAGTATAAAAAGAATAGGTATCCGGTCTAAAAACTGCTCCCTCAATTTTGATACGATTTTCAAAACGATTCAAAATTCTTGTAATTCTAAAAACATCTCCTGACTGTGGCAAATACGTTTTAAAATCAGCTTGCTTAATGTCTGTTACTTTGAATTCCTTAGCCGTTTTTTGAATTACATTTATAGAAGCGGTATAAGCCAACTCGTTAAACCCAGAGGCAAACGATAATAAAGATTGAAAACTCTCCCCTTTTTTCAATTCGAAAATACCCGGACGTTTCACTTCACCCTCTAGTGTTACTCTATTCAAATAAGCTGGAATTCGAATCACATCATTGTCTTTCAAACCAATATTAGCAGACTGATCTCCTTTGACTAAGAAATCATAGATATCCACATATTTATAAACCTTATTGTTACGGATCAACTCAATATTACGGTAACTTCCATTAACAGCTGGCCCACCAGCTACATGCAAAGCATTATAAACAGTAGCCAAAGAAGAAACGGAATAATTTCCCGGCTGTTTGGCTCCTATAATCGTCACCTTAATAGTACGTATTTGACTCAAGCTTACACTTACTTGCGATTGCCCTGAAGCAACTGTACTATACACTCCTGCAATAGCTCCTTTTATTTTTTGAGTAGCTGCTTCTATGGTCATCCCAGAAACCGCTAATTGCCCTACATAATCAATTGCAATTCTACCTTCAACCGAAACAGGAACACTAGCAGAGTACTGTTGCACCCCGTATACACTAATTTGCAGTTCATCACCAGGTCCTAATACATAATTAACAGGCGTAGCTAGCTTTAAATCGGCTGTGAAATCCAACGTAGGATTATCAAATAACTCAGAACCAAAAACTAAGGCATTGGCTTCGTCTTTTACTTTAATGTTTGTCTCCAGAACTTGTTTGCGTCCGCCGTTTGGCGTGCTAGTCGTTTGACTTCCACTAGCAACAGACTTAGCGCTGAGTCTCGCTTTCAATTTAGCTACATTAGCTGCTGTCATTCCTTTGGACAACAACATTGGCTCTGCCTGCTCAATAGTCATGTTATTGGTCTTTAGCTGTGCTTGAATCTTAGCCAAATCGGCCTCAGAAAGATTATCCACATTAACCGAACTTACATCCTTTGCTTGCAATAGATCTTGAGCCTTTGTTTGAGGTGCCATTAAAAGAGCTCCTAAAAGCGCAAAAGCAAAAATTACATTTTTCATACTACTATACTATATTTATCTGTTTACTATCATAAACCTTTACTGATAGCAACGGCTTCGCCGCAGTAAACCCCATTAAATCGGGATTTACACACTTTATTTATTATTACACTTTATACAACCGATTCAAAATCACTTAAAAACGCTGCGGTTGATTTTTGGCAAATATAGAAAAAAAGAAATCCTAAATGAAGTTTAAAAGGAATCAAAAAGAATCATCTAAAAACCAAAGCTCTTTACACATTGAAAAACAATGGATTAAAACCTAAAATATCACCTAATTTGGTTAGAGCAATCCATTCCAATTTCACCAATTAAATCTGGAAGAAAAATCACACTTACTCTAACAATTCAGGTATTTCACGCTCCAATGTTCCATACAAACTTTTCACATCTTGTGAAAACTCCTTTTGAAGAATCAAATGAGCAGTATCGGTATAGATAAAAATAGTATCTTTCATTCCAATAAACGCTGTATACTTATCCGTACCTATGACCATATTCCTGTGTTTATCAACTGGATGCCCTATAGTGACCAAATAATCATATACCGATTCAAAAGACCCTAAGTCAGACCAGACAAATTCCGAAGCAACTACTTTTATCTTTTTACTTTTTTCCATTACTGCATAATCGACACTGATAGAAGGGATTTCCAGAGAAGCCTCCAGATCCACAATACCATTTACACTTTTCTCCCAAGCTATTTTCGATTTTTCATAAACAGCAGGAGCGTATAATTTTAATTCTTCTAAAAAGACAGCGGCTTTGAAACAAAACATTCCGCTATTCCATAGAAAATTTCCTTTGGCAATAAAATCAGCAGCGGTTACTTGATTTGGTTTTTCTCTAAAAGAAATTACATCATCTCCTTTTCTTTCGATATAGCCATACCCAATTTCTGGTTTTGTAGGTACAATTCCAAAAGTCACAATATAACCCTGAGAAGCCATATCCGTTGCTTGACTAATAGCTTGCTTATAACTAGCCATATTATCAATAATATGATCTGAAGGCGTTACAATTAATATATCATCAGCAGCAGATCCAAAAGCAGCAAAAGCAATAGCTGCAGCCGTATTTCTAGGCGTAGACTCGATAATATCTACATAATTAGTATTGGTTTTGTTTAAAATAGCCTTACTTAAATGGCAATTGTCAATATTTCCAACCACCATTATTTTAGTCGCAATATCCCTATTCCTATTAACTGTTAACTCAAATAACGATCTACCATCAAAAATATCCAAATATTGTTTGGGTCTGCTTTTACGAGACAAAGGCCACAATCTACTTCCCACTCCTCCTGTAAGGATAACATGTGTAATTGATTTACTTTCCATATTTTATTTTTTTAAATTCGTATCTATTTACTTTATTTACAATCTACCTCCAGCTTGATCCCCTAACACTCCTTTTACATCATATAAAAGACCTAAAGGATGCATCAATTGAGAAAAATCTAAATCTAAAAACACTTTATGCGCCACTCCCAAAACCACTGCATCATATTTATCAGTAGGTATAGCATTAGTCATTTTTAATTGATACTCCTCCCATACCGTTTCAGGATTAGCCAAAGGATCATAAATACTTACTTCAATGCCATAATCAGACAAGGCAGTAATGACATCAACCACCTTAGTATTGCGCACATCAGGACAATTTTCTTTAAAGGTGATTCCTAACATCAGGATCGTTGCACCATTAATCGAAATCCCTTTTTTAATCATCAGCTTTACAATTTGCGAAGCGATATACGATCCCATACTATCATTTAACCGTCTTCCTGCCAAAATAATCTCCGGATGATATCCTAGTTCCTGGGCTTTTTGAGCCAAATAATACGGATCAACACCGATGCAATGACCGCCAACCAAACCCGGTTTAAAAGGCAAAAAATTCCACTTGGTAGCTGCTGCTTCCAAAACGGCAGTGGTATCGATATTCATAAGATTAAAAATCTTAGCCAATTCATTCACAAAAGCAATATTAATATCACGTTGCGAATTTTCGATCACCTTAGCCGCTTCAGCTACCTTTATTGAAGGAGCCAAATGCGTTCCAGCGGTAATCACACTGTTATAAAGCGCATCAACTGCTCGACCTACCTCTGGAGTAGAGCCTGCAGTGATTTTTAAAATTTTATCTACCGTATGCTCTTTATCACCTGGATTAATACGTTCCGGCGAATAGCCCACAAAAAAATCGACATTAAATTTTAATCCCGATACTTTTTCTAAAACAGGTACACACTCTTCTTCTGTAACCCCAGGATAGACGGTAGATTCGTAAATCACAGTATCTCCTTTTTTCAATACGCTCCCAACGGTTTCGGACGACTTATACAAAGGAGTCAAATCTGGTCGATTGTTTTTATCAACAGGCGTAGGAACGGTAACAATAAAATAAGTACACTCTTTTATATCCGAGCTATCAGACGAGCAAAACAAACCATTTGCTGGATGGGCGTCCAAAACTGGATTCGATTCTAAAAGCACCGCTTTCAAAACCGATTCTACCAGCTCAAAGGTGGTATCCTTTCCCGCTCTTAATTCTGATATTCTTTTTGTATTAATATCAAAACCCACTACGGGATATTTTGTAGCAAACAATCTAGCTAATGGCAAACCCACATAACCCAGACCTATAATTGCTATTTTTGAACTGACACTCATTCTATTTATCTATTATATTTAATTTTTAACACACAACCCAGGTTTTCTAAAACCAGTGAATAATGGTTGCTACTTATTTCTTGAACCACTGCTTGCTGAGACGCAAATGGTCCAGAATCTAGCGTAATTCGATCTCCTACTTTCACCGTATCAACCAATACTTCGTACTCATCCGAGGCATCCAACCATTTTTTAATGGTATTGATTTCGTCATCCTTTACAATAGCTGGTTTTCCCAACCAAAATAAATAGCGAACAACTCCCGCTGATTCAAAAACAACATTGCGATCTTTTTCTTCCAAACGTACGAAAACATACGAATTAAAAAGAGGTACTTCTACTTTTTTCTTTCTATCCGTCCATTGCCTTATTTGAATCGTCAGTGGACAGTAACATTCAATATTGTTTTTTAATAATTGTTCTGCTACTTTTTTCTCCCATTTCGGTTTTGTATAAACTACATACCAATTCATCTGCATTGTTTTAAACATTTATATCTTTAAAGCCCTTTATTTGTCCTAAACAGTACTATACAACTACTAAGAACCAATGGCTTGGTATATAAATCCTATGTTTTTTAATTCTTGTCCGTTCAAAATATTTCTTCCATCGAAAATGAAAGCAGGCTTCTGCATGCCATCATAAATTCTTTGCCAATCGTATTCTTTAAATTCATCCCATTCGGTCAAAACAGCAATAGCATGTGCGCCTTTACACCCTTCATAAGGATCTTCAACTGCCGCAATCAAAGCCTTATTTTGATCTAATGTTCTTGTTTCTAAATAATCTAAATCGGCTAAAATCTTCTTTTCAGAAACCTTGGGATCAAACACCACAATTTGTGCTTGTTCACTCATCAAATCGTCTGCCACATAAATTGCCGCTGATTCTCTGGTATCATTCGTATCTTTCTTGAAAGCCCATCCTAAAAACGTGATTTTCTTTCCGGATACTGTATTGTATAATGTTTGAACTATTTTATTAGAAAAACGTCTTTTTTGATAATCGTTCATGATAATGACTTGCTCCCAATAATCGGCTACTTCATTTAAACCATACGATTTAGCTATATACACTAGATTCAAGATGTCTTTTTGAAAACAAGAACCACCAAAACCTACTGAAGCTTTCAAAAACTTTGAACCGATGCGGCTATCCATTCCAATAGCTTTTGCTACCTGATTGACATCAGCACCTGTTTTCTCGCACAACTCTGACATTGCATTTATAGACGAAATACGTTGCGCCAAAAAAGCATTAGCAGTCAGCTTTGACAATTCTGACGACCAAACATTAGTAGTCAAAATTTTATCGGCAGCAACCCAATTCGCATACACGCTGACTAGCGCATTAATTGCTTTTTGCCCTTCAACAGATTCATCCCCACCAATTAATATTCGATCAGGATCCAATAAATCGCTCACTGCAGTTCCTTCGGCCAAAAACTCAGGATTGGACAGAATTTGAAACTGTACTCCATTTCCTGTATTGTCCAGTATGCTTTTAATAGCTTCGGCAGTTCGTACCGGTAGCGTCGATTTTTCGACCACAATTTTATCTTCTTTCGCTACTCTAGCAATTTGTCTCGCACATAATTCAATATACTTCAAATCAGCAGCCATCCCTTTCCCTTTTCCATAGGTTTTAGTAGGCGTGTTTACCGATATAAAAATAACCTGAGCCTCATCGATCGCTTTATCTACATCAGTAGAAAAAAACAAATTTCGCCCTCTTGCCTCACCAACAACTTCTGCCAGCCCTGGCTCGTAAATAGGAATATTTTTAACATCTTGATCATTCCAAGCCGCAATTCTTTCTTGATTCAAATCAACAACTGTAACCTGTATATGAGGGCATTTTTGTGCAATCACAGCCATTGTAGGACCTCCTACATAACCAGCTCCGATGCAACAAATTTTTGTAATTTTCATTTATTCTATTTTATTATGCTTTGTATGAATGCTATGGATTGGAACTACATTTTATTTTAGATTCTCCCAATACCAGGCCACTGCTTCTTCTAATCCGTTTTGCAAAGAAAATTTTGGGTCGTAGCCCAATAATCCTTTGGCTTTATCAATGCTAGCTAGTGAATGCGGGATGTCACCTGCACGGTTTGGACCATACTCTATTGCTACATTTGCAATTTCTGGATTGTATTTCGATAAAAAATCTTTTAAATACTTCACTAAATCATTCAGCGTATTGCGATCTCCAAATGCTGTATTATACACCGTATTTACTGCCTCCTTATTGGTAGTATTCATCGCCAATTCATTCATTTGAATGACATTATCAATATAGGTAAAATCTCTTGAATAATTACCATCCCCATTAATTCTAGGGCTTTCTAACTGCATTAATTGCATGACAAATTTAGGAATTACCGCAGCATAAGCGCCATTAGGATCTTGATTTCTTCCAAAAACATTAAAATAACGCAAACCTATCGTTTCGATTCCGTACGTTTTACTAAAAATATCGGCATATAATTCATTTACATACTTTGTAATGGCATAAGGAGATAATGGCTTACCAATCACATCTTCTACTTTTGGCAACCCTTCTGAATCTCCATAAGTAGACGAACTAGCCGCATACATAAAACGTTTTACTTTCGCATCTCTGGAAGCCACCAACATATTTAAAAAACCCGAGACATTGACATCATTTGTCGTCACAGGATCATTTATAGAGCGTGGCACAGAACCTAAAGCCGCCTGATGAAAAACATATTCAATACCAGCCACTGCTTTTTGACAATCAGCCGCAATACGGATATCACCTTCAATTAACTTGAAATTTGGGTTATCGATGCATTGTACTAAATTATGCCTGTGACCCGTTGCAAAATTATCCAAACAAGTCACTTCATGTCCTTTGGCTAAAAAATACTCGCATAAGTTGGACCCTATAAATCCAGCACCACCGGTAATTAAAATTTTATTTATTGTTCCTTCTGTCATTATTTTTTAATTTGATACAAATCAATTTATTTTTTTCGAAATTTGTCCTTCACTTTGTCAATTATGGTCTTTGGTTGCTCATCGTCATGGTACCCATTTGCGTAAGCGCCATAACCATAGCCGTAACCGTATCCATAACCTGAACCGTATTTTGCCTTATGTTCAAAACCATTAAAAACAATACTCGCATTATTGAGTTCGCCTCTTTTTATTCTATTATTCAACAAGGTAATCATTTCTTTTTTAGAAAAATTCTGTCTCACAATATACAAAGTCACATCAGAATATTGAGCCAACTCTAAAGCATCTGACACTAAACCAACTGGTGGCGTATCCAGAATAATATAATCGTATTTGGTTTTTAACTCTTCTATTAAAGCAACCATACCGTCGCTCATAATCAACTCCGAAGGGTTTGGCGGTATAGGTCCCGACAGGATTACGTCAAGATACGGAATATGTGTGTGATTTATGATCTCGTCAACCGTTTTTTGATGAATCAAATAGTTTACAATACCCACATCATTTGATAAATTAAACTCGTCAAATAATTTCGGTTTTCTTAAATCAAGACCTACAATCACTGTGCGTTTTTCGCTAAGCGCAAAAACTGTAGCAATATTAATAGAGCAAAATGTTTTCCCTTCACCACTCACAGATGAAGTAATCATTAAAGTCTTTGCTCCATCCACATTTTGCTTTTTATATAAAAATTGCAATGAAGATCGAATAGCCCTAAAAGATTCTGAAAGGGCTGATTTTGGACGATCATACACCGCCAAATCTGTAATTTCTTTATTTAAACCAACGACACCTATCAAAGGTATTTTGGTTAGCTTACTGATATCCTCCGTGTTTTGAATCGAATTATTGATAAAAAAAATGGCGAATACAAACAATAACGGAAACAAAATACCTAGAAACAACGCCATGATATAATTCACCGAAGTCTTAGGACCTATCAATCCACCACCAACATCTTTGGCAGGATCTATAAAATGAATATCCGATAAATTGGCTGCTTTTACAATATCGGCTTCACTCCTTTTTTGTAAAAACGTACTGTAAATATTATCGCTTAAATCATACTTTCGTTTGATCTTGATTAACTCTTGTTGATCATCTGGCAGCGCCTTAATGGTGTTTTCGGCCTGATTGATTTTACTATTAATCATCCCTAAATCAAACTGCAATGATGACTTTGCCGAAATAATATTTTGCAACAAAACATTCTTTATGGCTTCCATTTGATTATCAAAATCCTTGAAAATCTTATCGCTTTTTACAGCATACGCCATCTCAGACCTTTGGGTTGACAAAGAAATCAACTTGGATACGTTGACCACAATATTTGGATCATCAATACCCGCCACGGATGGCGCGGGCAATCTAGAATAGTCTGTACTGTTTTTTAAATAGGCTTTCAAAGAATTATAATAGGCTAGCTTGCGCGTGAGCTCATCCTTAGCGACATCAAAACCTGAAATTTTATCCGAAAATTTACCGCCACCTTCTTCGATGTCATAAATGTTTTTTCCTTGACGAAAAGTCTTTAACTGATCTCCCGTTTCTTTTAACTGCGACTCCATAGCCACCAAAGTACTATCGATAAACGCAATCGTATTAGTTGCAAACTGATTCTTAGCATCCAGCTGTCTTTTAATCAACATTGCTACGGTTGCATTCAAATACTCGACCATTCTTGCCTTATTCTCCCCCTGCATTCCTAGGGTAATAATAGAACCACCTTTATCATCCGAACGCACATTTATGCCTTTGTATCGCGAAACTGTTCCATTAAAATCATTAAACCGTATGAGATACTCATTGCCTTTATAGATTCCTGGATTGTCTTTTATTTGTAATTTTAAGTTTAAAAAAGGCAAAGCAACTTGTTCGCCAACTTTATATTTCTTAACAAAATCACCCACCGCAACAGCAGTAGATCCATAGGTATTATCGGCGTAGGTAATAACAGAAACCGAATTAGTAGCAAATGGAATTTCGATTTGATAATCAGTCTCAGACAAAAATTTTATTTTGACCAAAGTACCCGCTATTTGCCCTTTGGTTTTATCAATATTTACATAAAAAGGAACCGCGCCGTATGCATCAACAATATTGTATTCTCCTTGCGATAAGTAGTCAATGTAATATTGCAACTTATCAACCACAAGTTCATTGTGAGAGCGAGATTGCAATGTAGTAGAAATAGTTTGAACCTGATCTGAGGTTCCTCCCCAGTTAAAAACTAAATTAGTGCTAGATGTAAAAAGAGGGTTACTTTCTTCCTTAACCGAAATTAGCGTTTCCATGCTATACACTTTCTCCTTACGAATATTAACTTGATAAGCTATCGTGTATGTAATCAATAAGCTAAGCAAAAACCATTTCCAATAACTCGCGATTTTTATTAAAAACCCCTTGAAATCAAAACTGACTTGATTTTCAAAAATTGCAAAATCTTTTATATCTAACATTCTTTGAACAGTATTTTAGTTTTTTAATAATAAAAAGGTGGTCGTAGCCAAAGACAACAATGTGATTATTGTACCCAATGACTCTATACCTGTTTTTCCTGTTCCCCACGTTTTTTGTTTGAGCGGTTTCACATAAATATAATCATGAGGTTGCAAATAAAAATAAGGCGAATTAATCACATTCCTGTCGGTTAAATCGAGATCATGCATTTCACTACCTGTAGGCGACTGCCTAATGATTGTAACCGCTTTTCTATTTCCGGTTATTGTGATATCGCCAGAATTAGCAATAGCTTCCATGATATTAACATGCTCTTGATACAACACTTTTGTACCAGTACTCCCCACTTCACCATTGATGGTATATCTAAATCCAGCCAACTTTACAGTGACAAAAATATTAGCTTCTTTTTTAAAATATTCTTCTAATAATTGTTTTTCAATTTTAACCCTTACCTCTTCAACAGTGTACCCTATGACATTGATTTCTCCCAAAATAGGCATCCTAATGTTACCATGATCGTCCACGGTAAATCCATTGTAATACAAACCAGCATCTGATTTTTCCGATTCGGCTTTTTCTGTTGTATTAAAAATAGCTACTAGTTTCGGGTCAATTGCTTTGATATTGATACTCAAAACATCATTAGTTTGCAATCGATATGGTTTTGACATGACCGCTGCTATCGAATTATCAGTTGTAGCAGCGTCCTTATTTTGTAAATAAATCAAATCTTGAGTGGAGATACAAGAAGTAAATAAAACACCAATAGTTAACAATAAAAAGAATATATACTTGCTCATTACTTTATTTTGAATAACAAATATAGCTTTTCATTTACTATATTTAAAGTTATGTTATTTTTATCTGGGTTAATTGTTCTTAAAAGCCTTATCGAATGGTACCCTATGCAATATACTACGTCCCAATGTCACTTCATCTGCGTATTCAAGTTCGTCTCCTACTGCTATACCCCTGGCAATAGTTGAAACAACAATATCACAATCGGCAATTTGTTTAAAAATATAAAAATTAGTTGTATCGCCTTCCATCGTTGAGCTTAACGCAAAAATAACTTCGCTTACGGTTCCTGTTTTTACTTTTTCAACCAGCGTGCTAATTTTTAATTGACTTGGGCCAACTCCATCAATGGGTGATATTTTTCCGCCCAATACATGATAAACACCTCTAAACTGACCCGTGTTTTCAATTGCCATTACATCCCGAATATCCTCAACCACACATACTATTTGATGATTCCTGTTTGTATTAGCACATATTTCACAAGTGGTACTGTCTGAGATATTATGACAATTATCACAATACTTAATATCCGCTCTCATGCTTAGTAACGCTTCCGCTAAAAAACGCGTTTGCTCCTTAGGCTGCTTCAATAAATGCAACGCTAATCGCAAGGCCGATCTTTTTCCGATTCCAGGCAACTGCGATATCTCGTTTACTGCTTTCTCTATTAATTTTGACGAAAATTCCATAACTACAAATGTAATAATTTGTTTATTCAATTAAAGGGTAATTTCAGGAATACCCTAGGAAAATTGGTGGTTTTCTAAATAAACAATTTAACAAATCTTGATTTAAACAAAAAATTGTATTTTGCCTCCTCAAATTACCATACATGACACCAGCTACTATACTCACTTTAATCCTAATCTACTTCGGGATTTTATTTGCCATTTCGCATTTTACCAGCAAAAACAATAGCGGCAACGAAGCGTTCTTTAAAGCCAACAAGAATTCTAAATGGTATCTCGTCGCTTTTGGAATGATTGGAACAGCACTTTCGGGTGTGACTTTCATTTCGGTTCCCGGTGAGGTGGGAGCACCCAGTGGAGAGCAATTCAAATACTTTCAGTTTGTATTGGGAAACGCAATAGGCTTTATAATTATTGCCAAGGTCTTATTACCCCTTTACTACCGAATGAACTTGACGTCTATTTACGGCTATATTGAACAACGACTTGGTACTTATTCCTACAAAACGGCAGCTACCATTTTCCTAATTAGTAGAACAATTGGATCAGCGTTTAGATTGTACCTTGTCGTTATCGTTTTGCAACGCTTTGTATTTGATTTTTATAACATTCCATTTGCAGCTACTGTCTTAATTTCACTCGCTTTAATTTTTGCTTACACCTATCGCGGTGGTTTAAAAACGATCATAATCACAGACACACTACAAACACTTTTTTTAGTAAGTTCAGTTTTTTTGACCATTTACTTTATTTGCCAAAGCTTAAACCTGAGCTTTGTTGATGCTTTTGAAGAAGTCAAGAATAGTAATTATTCGAAAATATTTTTCTTTGATGATTTCCTTTCGAGTAAGTTTCATTTTATCAAACAAATACTAGGTGGGATATTTGTAACTATTGCCATGGTAGGACTGGACCAAGATCTTATGCAAAAAAATTTGAGCTGCGCTACTATTGAAGAAGCACAAAAAAACATGTTCACTTTTACAGGGATTTTTGTCCTGATCAATATTTTCTTTTTGAGTGTAGGTGCGCTTTTATACATTTATGCCAACAGAAACGGAATTGAAGTACCTACTGATTTGATTACTGGAAAACCTAGAACCGATTTGCTTTTCCCTGAAATAGCATTTCATCATTTAAGTTTTGTCCCATCCATCATCTTTTTACTAGGCTTAACAGCCGCAACATTTGCCACAACCGATTCGGCTTTAACAGCACTTACTACTTCGTTTTGTGTAGATTTTTTACACATGGACAAAACCGAAAACTTAAATAAACCCAATGTAGTACGAACAAGACATTTTGTTCATGTAGGTTTTTCGCTTTTAATGTTCTTGGTGATCATTTTATTCAATGCTGTCAATGACAGCTCAGTAGTAGGTATGATCTTTAGAGTTGCATCCTATACCTACGGCCCTTTATTAGGACTGTATTGTTTTGGTCTTTTTATGAAATCAAAAACCGTAATTGATAAATATGTCCCTTTGATTTGTATCCTTGCTCCAGCGCTTACTTTTTTAATAACCGAGAATTCTAAAGCTTTGTTTTTTGGGTACGTTTTTGACAACGAATTAATCATCATCAACGGCCTGATTACTTTTATTGGTTTATTATTAATTAGCAAACCTTCATCAGAAAAGATATCGTTTTAGATTTCTAGTCCTGATAGCAGTGGAAATCCTTTTCCATTTTTTTTCTTTAAAAAAAGGAAAAGATTAGTCCGTCAATCCGCTTTGCATAGGTGCAAGGAATAGCAGGTTTATCTACTAAAAAAATTAATATCTATTAGTAGTCAATAGCACCAAAGTACAAGCTACCTCTGATTTTATATTATTCAGTTCTAAAAGTTGAACTAACTCTGGATTCTCTGTTCCTGGATTAAAAATCACTCGTTTTGGCTTAGCTTCTACGATATAATTGTAATAATCACGTTGGCGAGCTGGGTTTAAATACAAACTTATAGTATCAATATTTGACAAAGGAATAGCTTTAGTCTTGATTTTTATGCCGGCTACTTCACCATTATTTTGACCGATCGCCAGCACCGAATGCCCTTTATCTACAAGCATTGTAATGGCTTTAAAAGCATATCTCTCTGGTTTTGTCGAAGCACCAAGTACTAAAGTTTTCTTATTTTTCATTGTGTTGCAATTATTTTTTTAGCAAAAGTACTAAAATACTATAGCTTGTTTTCAATTAAATCAATATCTTTCATTTTTTTCTAAAGGAAAAGTACTTCAATCAATTGATTAATTATAACATTTTCTTAATCTCACAGCAGTGTTTTCCTTAAACCGAACCACCTAATTTCGCAAAAAAAACATGGAACTTTTTATTTACTTATTTGCCGCACTTTTCTCTGTTATAAACCCTATAGGAACTGTCCCAATATTTGTTGGCCTAACGATGGACGACGATAAAAAAGAGCGTTCTAGGATTTCATTATGGACCGCCATCAATGTTTTTATCATCTTAATTATTTCATTCTTTTTTGGAGAATATGTATTGTCATTTTTCGGTATTAGCATTGAAGCATTGCGCATTGCGGGAGGTATTATCATTGCTACTTCGGGATTTTCATTATTGACCGGCAATTTCAATAAGAAGAGAGGTGTAAATAAAAAGGTGGAAAATGACGCGCAAAGAAGAAACGACATTGCTCTTACTCCTCTAGCGATCCCAATGCTTGCTGGACCAGGATCAATCTCATTATTGATCGCTTTTTACCATGAACATCAAAACACAAGCGACATCATCATTTCAATTTTGGCCATTCTAGCGGTAGCCATTGCTATTTTCGTAACCTTGAGAAGTGCCCATTTTCTAGCAAAACTACTTGGAGCATCCGGAATTGTAGCCATCTCTAGAATTGTGGGATTTATCGTTATTGCTATTGGAGTTCAATACATCATCAGTTCGATCATTACAATTGTTGAAACTAATTTTATGAAATAAACAATACCCAACTTTTCTTTCCATAAAAAATGCCCCAAATAGTTTTAAACTTCATGGGGCATTTTTTTTTAATTTTAAAAGTGAATTAGGCTCTAGGCAAAAATATCTCGGCCATCATACAGCGCGCACTTCCACCACCACATGCTTCTATAGTATCCAGACTTGAGCTCAATATAATTGCATGCTTTTCTAACTGCTCGACTTGTTTAGTGGTCAAACTTTGATGTGCAGCAGCGCTCATTACTAAATATCTTTTATCAGAGGCTCCACGAACTTCAAGCATATTTCCAGCGAAATTATTAACTTGAGATTCGGTTATTAGAACGACTTCTTTACCATCTTTCTTCAATGACTCAAGAACCATTTTGCGTTCTTTTTTATCATCAATGCAATCCGCACAAATAACAGCAAATGTTTCACCCAAACACATCATTACATTCGTGTGATAAATCAACTTACGTTCCCCATCCACCGTTTGAAAAGCTTCAAATAAAACAGGTGCATAATCAAAATCTTCACAGAACTCAATAAACAATTCTTCATCTGCTCTAGGCGACAATGCACAATATCCTTTTTCATTGGCTCTATCAAGAAGCAAACTTCCTGTTCCTTCTAGAAAAAAACCATCTTCCTCTGCCGAAGTATAATCAACAATATTGACAATCTTAAATCCTTTTTCCTCTAAAACATCAAATATTTCCTCACGACGTTCTACACGACGATTCTCGGCAAACATAGGATACAAAGTAACATCTCCATTTTCATGAAATGATACCCAGTTGTTAGGAAAAATACTATCTGGTGTATCAGGATTCAAAGTATCATCAACCACCGTTACATCAACACCTACAGCTGTTAACTTTTCTACAAAATCATCAAACTCTTGTTGTGCTTTAGCATTTACAGTCGCCGGCAAAAGTCCATCAAGTACTTTTTGGTAATAATTATTTACAGCCGTTTGCTCATTCATACGAAACGCAACGGGGCGGATCATCAATATTGAATTAGTTGTTTGTTTCATTTTTATAGTATTATTTTTTATATTTAGTTGAGATGGCCTAAACAACATCTCCATTATAATCTAGTCTCTTATCAATGGTAAGGTAGAACAACGTAGCAAACCTTCTTGTTTTGAAATTTCGGCATAAGGAATTTCTTCAACAATAAAGTCATTTGAACGCAGCCAATTGTTCAATCTCGTGAAATTTCTTTCAGACACAACAACGTTTGTATCAATTGAAAAGACATTCGAATTCATATTGTACATTTCGTCCCTTGTGATATGAAACAAATTATCTTTACCAAACAGGTTTACCAAATACAAATAATCAGCCTCTTCACGAAAACCACTTTTATAGATAATCCCTTTATTTATGCCCACTGGTTGAAAACAACAATCCAAGTGCAAGGCATTGTCTCTCGCTTCTAATTTTGACTTTACTAAATCGAACTCTTTGACAATCTTATTTGGAAACAAATCTTTAATAAACTGTACCCCTTTCATATTGGTACGCGCGGTCATATAATCTTTATAATCGCTCCCTTTATAAGTTCCTACAAAAATATAATCATTCCACAGCATAACATCACCACCTTCAATATGCACCTCCTCAGGAGGACGCACAACCTTGGCAGGATTCATAGTATCAATCACATATTGAATCGCGTCTAATTCCCGTTCTCTATCTGGCAAAATATTAGCTTTGATAAAAACATCATCAATTACAAATCCTATATCACGTGAAAAAATCTGATTGTAATTTTCAATTAACTCAGGTCTAAAAACAGTAACATTATATTTCTTCAAAACTGCGTTAAACGCTTCCATCTCATCCACCATATCACGCTCGATTGGGTAGGAACCGGCCAAAATATGTTCTAAGGACTTAGGATCATATGCTTCGTCAATTGTTGGGCTAGGCCCATTATTAACTGCCGACCCTAAAACGACAGCTCTTAACCTTGAAGTCTCGTTATTTACATTTAACTCTAGCATACGTTATTTTATTATTTTTACAAAGATAAAAAAAAGCCTCACTAGATAGTGAAGCTTTTTAGTTGTTTTTATTATTCTGGCTTTTTGAAATCCCTTAAGGATTCACCAGTATAAATTTGTCTAGGTCGCCCTATTGGTTCTTTATTTTCGCGCATTTCTTTCCATTGTGCGATCCATCCTGGTAATCTACCAATTGCAAACATTACAGTAAACATATCAGTAGGAATCCCAAGTGCTCTGTAAATAATTCCAGAATAGAAATCAACATTAGGATATAAATTTCTTGCTTTGAAGTACTCATCTTCTAGAGCAGCAGCTTCTAATTTTTTAGCAATTTCAAGAATTGGATCATCAACTCCTAAAGTAGCTAACACTTCATTTGCCGCTTTTTTAATGATTTTTGCACGTGGATCAAAGTTCTTGTATACTCTATGACCAAATCCCATTAAACGGAATGGATCATTTTTATCTTTGGCTTTCGCCAAATAAGCATCAGTATCTCCACCATTTGCGTGAATTTCTTCTAACATTTCAAGTACCGCTTGGTTTGCTCCACCATGAAGAGGCCCCCATAATGCCGAAACTCCCGCAGAGATCGAAGCAAATAATCCAGCATGAGAAGAACCAACCATTCTTACTGTTGAAGTAGAACAGTTTTGCTCATGATCAGCATGCAGAATAAACAATTTATCTAATGCATCAATCACAATTGGATTAGGCTTGTAAGGCTCAGTAGGCAATTCAAACATTAAACGCATGAAATTTTCAACATATCCTTTCGTATTATCGTAATAATTCAAAGGATACCCCATACTTTTTCTATACGTCCAAGTAGCAATTACTAAAAATTTACCCATAGTTTTACAAACTGCATGGTACATTTCTTTTTCATTATCTACATTTACCGACTTAGGATTAAAAGCTGTTAAAGCACTTGTTAGAGCAGCTAAAACTCCCATAGGATGGGCTGTTCTTGGGAAACCATCGATGATGTTTTTCATCTCTTCGTTCACCAATGTGTGCTTTCTAATATCCACCTCAAACTGCTTCAATTGAGCAGCCGTAGGCAATTCACCAAAGATCAATAGGAAAGAAACTTCTAAGAAGTCTGCTTTCTCTGCTAAGTCTTCAATTGAATATCCTCTGTAACGTAAAATACCTAGCTCTCCATCAAGGAAAGTGATTTTACTTGTACATGAACCTGAATTTTTGTAACCTGGATCTAAAGTTATAGCTCCTGTTAAATCACGTAATTTGTTAATATCGATAGCTTCTTCATTTTCGCTCCCTTTAACTACAGGAAACTCATACTTTTTACCATCAAATTCTAATATAGCTGTTTTTGACATAATATTTTGGAAATAAATCTTTACATTTAATAATTTACCAAATCTAAGGATAATAACATTAAATAAAAAGAGAAAAACACAATGATAATGTTAAATTTAATAAAAAAAGCCATCCTTATTAAAAGGATGGCTTTATATACTAACAATACAAAAATATTATTTGATTTTAAAAGCATTAATTCCAGGGAAATATGCTGTATTACCAAGCTCTTCTTCAATTCGTAATAATTGATTGTACTTAGCCATACGGTCAGATCTTGAAGCTGAACCTGTTTTAATTTGACCACAATTTAAAGCAACTGCTAAATCGGCAATAGTATTATCTTCAGTTTCGCCAGAACGATGTGACATTACAGATGTATAACCAGCATTTTTAGCCATGTTTACAGCAGCAATAGTTTCTGTCAAAGTACCAATTTGGTTTACTTTAATCAAAATTGAATTTGCAATCCCTTTTTGAATACCTGTAGAAAGACGCGTTACATTAGTAACAAACAAATCATCTCCAACTAATTGTACTTTATCACCGATTTTCTCCGTCAATAATTTCCAACCATCCCAGTCATTCTCATCCATACCATCTTCGATAGAAATAATTGGATACTTAGCAGCCAATTCGGCTAAATAATCAACTTGTTCTGCAGAAGATCTTACTTTTCCTGTTGCACCTTCGAATTTAGAATAATCATATTTACCGTCTACATAAAACTCAGCAGCAGCACAATCTAAAGCAATCATAATTTCGTCACCAAAAGTATAACCAGCATTCTCAACTGCCTTTTTAATAGTATCTAATGCATCCTCAGTCCCTCCAGGTAAATTAGGTGCAAAACCACCTTCATCACCCACAGCAGTACTCAAACCTCTGTCATGCAATACTTTTTTAAGACTATGAAAAATCTCTGTACCCATTTGCATAGCATGCGTAAAAGAAGTTGCCTTTACAGGGAAAATCATAAATTCTTGAAATGCAATAGGCGCATCAGAGTGCGAACCTCCATTGATGATATTCATCATTGGAACTGGTAACGTATTAGCCGAAACTCCTCCAACATATCTGTACAAAGGCAAACCAAGTTCATTAGCAGCAGCTTTTGCAACAGCAAGAGAAACTCCTAAAATCGCGTTAGCCCCTAAATTTGATTTATTTGGAGTACCGTCTAAATCAATCATGGTTTGATCGATCAAGTTTTGTTCAAAAACAGACGTACCAACTAATTCTTCGGCAATGATTGTATTAACATTTTTCACTGCATTTAAAACTCCTTTTCCTAGAAAAGCTTTTCCACCGTCACGTAATTCAACTGCTTCATGCTCTCCAGTAGAAGCGCCAGATGGAACCGCTGCTCTTCCTAAAACACCATTGTCAGTTATTACATCTACTTCGATAGTAGGATTACCTCTTGAATCGAAAATTTGTCTTGCGTGAATTTTAATGATAATACTCATATTACTTTAATTTTAAATTTTTAATTACAAATATATTCTATCTTTTGTAATGATATAATGAAAATTATGAATGTTATTAACGAAAACGTTATAATTATTCAATAAAAATCAACAAATACTGATTTTGCAAAAACTATCACTCATTTCGGATCAATTTTAATGAACTTATAACAAATACAGAACCTTTAAATAAAATACCCAAACATTACAAATATGACAATATAACCTAAAAAAAAGGGAGCTATTTAAAACAAATAGTTCCCTTAAAATATAATTTTACTTTAACAAATCGACAAACTGATCAAAAAGATACGAAGAGTCATGAGGCCCTGGACTAGCTTCAGGGTGATACTGAACTGAGAAACATTTTTTATTTTTCATTCGCATCCCGGCTACAGTACCATCATTCAAATGTAAATGCGTAATCTCAAGATCAGCATTCAACTCCAATTCTTCCTTGCTTACAGCAAAACCATGATTTTGCGAAGTTATCTCCCCTTTACCAGAAACTAAATTCTTAACAGGATGATTTATCCCCCTGTGCCCGTTAAACATTTTATAAGTAGAAATACCATTTGCCAAACCTATAACTTGGTGTCCTAAACAGATACCAAACAACGGCTTATCATTTGCCAAAATGTTTTTAGCTACTGCTATAGCACTAGCTAATGGTTCTGGATCTCCTGGCCCATTAGAAAGAAAATACCCGTTTGGTTCAAAAGAAGCCATATCTTCATAACTTGAATCAAAAGGAAAAACCTTGATATAGCAATCTCTCTTAGCTAAATTTCGAAGAATATTAGTTTTAATCCCTAAATCTAAAGCAGATATCTTATAAGTCGCATTCTCATCACCATAAAAATATGGAGTTGAAGTCGACACCTTTGAAGCTAATTCCAAACCTTTCATATCAGGAACATTAGCCAAAGCCAACTTTAAATCTGCTACAGCAGTCCCATCAGTACATATAACCGCATTCATAGCTCCATTATCTCTAATATAACTAACCAATGCTCTTGTATCAACATCAGAGATGCAAATAAGGTTTTCTTTTATAAAATAATCCTCTAAACTTTGAGAAGCATCTTCACGAGAATAGTTGAAACTGAAGTTTTTACAAACCAAACCTGCTATCTTAATCCCATCTGATTCGACTTCTTTATCATTTACCCCATAATTACCAATATGCGGATTGGTCGCAACCATAATTTGTCCAAAATAGGACGGGTCAGTAAAAATCTCTTGATAACCAGTCATTCCTGTATTAAAACAAACCTCTCCAAATGTAGTTCCGCTAATTCCAATAGACTTTCCGTGAAAAATAGTACCATCACTTAATAAAAGGATAGCACTTTGTCGTGTTGTATATTTCATTGGTTATTTTTTATATTTTCATGAAATCGAAAACCGATAATTCATGTGTAGTTAAATATTGTGCAAATTTAAATTAATAAAACAATGGATGCAAACTTTTAAATTGTATTATCGCGCAAAAAAGTTACAACAATCATAACTTTCAACTAAAACCGCACCTTACAAACTTGAATAATAAATCAAAATTCGGGATAAGTCCGCGTCGTTAGTATAACTTAAATCATACTGAGAAGCATACTTACTTACTGCTTCTTTTTTATCTTGAACTAATTTTAAAATTAATTTTTTTGACATCTTTTCTCTTTGAAAAACACCAGCCTGAACAACATAATACACAGGCACCTGAACATACCTGTCATCATCGACCTTAGCTTGAGTTAGGCGATCAAAAGCACCTTTTTTAATACCTAATTGCATCTCTTTATAGATCTGAAAACGACTACCAGCATACAATTCTACAAACAAACCATTAACTTGTTCATTACGAACCACCTTATAAACAGTCTGACCTTCCTTCACAAGATCTATTTCACCCAAATCGTATTGAAATATCGAATCTTTCCCTACTGAAGATTCTAAATTTTTAGTTTGTAGGTTGTAATTTAAATTTAAAATCTGTGTAGTATTATGATTCTTCCCAACAACAGTATATAAACCAATCCAATTATCAAATAAATAAACGGAGCCTGAAACAGTATTACTACTGGCCACTTTAGGAACCCACAAACCTGATTTACCAATACTAATTTCACTATCAAAAGCCCTCATTGCAGTTTTATTACCTAAATTGTTTGTATCTTGAGCCAAAATAGAAAAACACCAACAAGAACATATACCCACATAAAGTTTATATATCATCATACTTCAATTATTTTATAAATTAGTAAAAACAAAAAAAAAGGATAAACTATAAATAGCTTATCCTTAATTTTATTGAATGATTATTTTCATAACTATTCAGCAGCGTCAGTAGATGTTTCAGTCTCAGCAGCTGGAGCTTCAGTAGCTTCATCTCCTTTTTTAGCTTTTCCACCACGACGGCTTTTAGCTTTCTTAACTTCTTTTTTACCACCATTGTAAAGTTCATTGAAATCTACTAATTCGATCATTGCCATATCAGCATTATCTCCTAAACGATTTCCAACTTTAATGATACGAGTGTATCCACCTGGACGGTCTCCTACTTTAGCAGCTACGTCTCTGAATAAATCAGTTACGGCATATTTGCTACGTAAATAAGCAAAAACGATACGACGGTTATGAGTAGTATCTGATTTTGATTTTGTTATTAAAGGCTCAACAAATTGTTTAAGCGCTTTTGCTTTAGCAACAGTAGTATTAATACGTTTGTGCTCAATAAGAGAACAAGCCATATTAGCTAACATAGATTTTCTATGCGCAGTCTGTCTGCTTAAGTGATTGAATTTTTTTCCGTGTCTCATGACGTGTGTTTTTAAACCCTCATCTTGCTACTATCCTCTATGGAGAGCAAAATATGAGTAATTTATTCTTTATCTAGTTTGTATTTCGCTAAGTCCATACCGAAGTTCAAATTCTTAACAGCTACAAGTTCATCTAGCTCAGTTAAAGATTTTTTACCAAAATTACGGAATTTCATTAGGTCATTTTTATTGAACGATACTAAATCACCAAGTGTATCAACTTCAGCCGCTTTCAAACAATTTAATGCTCTTACAGATAAATCCATATCGACAAGCTTAGTTTTAAGCAATTGTCTCATATGCAATGATTCTTCATCATACGATTCTGTCTGTGCGATCTCATCAGCCTCAAGTGTAATTCTTTCGTCAGAAAACAACATGAAATGGTGAATTAAAACTTTGGCAGCCTCTGTAAGTGCATCTTTAGGATTAATAGATCCATCAGTTTTAATTTCAAAAACTAATTTCTCATAATCTGTTTTTTGCTCTACACGGAAGTTTTCAATTGCATATTTTACATTTTTTACCGGAGTAAAAATTGAATCTGTAAAAATGGTTCCAATTGCAGCATTCTGTTTTTTGTTCTCTTCAGCAGGAACATATCCTCTACCTTTTTCGATTGTTAAATCAAAATTCAGTTTGATCTTACTGTCTAAATTACAGATCACTAGTTCTGGATTCAGAACTTGGAAACCTGAGATAAACTTTTGAAAATCACCTGCCGTTAATTGATCTTTACCCGAAACAGAAATAGTAACTGCTTCATTATCTATATCTTCAATTTGACGTTTAAAACGTACTTGTTTAAGATTAAGAATAATTTCGGTAACGTCTTCAACAACTCCTGAGATAGTAGAAAACTCATGATCTACACCTTCAATGCGGACAGATGTAATTGCATAACCTTCTAATGCTGAAAGCAAAACTCTTCTAAGTGCATTACCAACGGTCAATCCGTATCCTGGTTCTAAAGGTCTGAATTCAAACTTACCTTCAAAATCGGTTGAATCGATCATGATAACTTTATCGGGCTTCTGAAAATTAAATATTGCCATAAATTTCGACTAAGTCAATTATTATTTGTTGTACAACTCTACGATTAATTGTTCTTTAATGTTTTCTGGAATTTGAAGTCTAGCTGGTACAGTAACAAAAGTACCTTCTTTAACGTCATTATTCCAAGTAATCCACTCATAAACATGACTTGAATTAGATAAAGAACGTTCGATAGCTTCTAATGATTTAGATTTTTCACGAACAGCAACTTTATCACCTGGCTTAAGGTGGTAAGAAGCAATATTTACAACATCACCATTAACAGTGATATGTCTGTGAGAAACTAACTGTCTAGCACCTCTTCTAGAAGGAGCAATACCCATTCTAAAAACAACGTTATCTAATCTTGCTTCACACAATTGTAAAAGAACTTCACCAGTAACACCTTTAGTAGCTGATGCTTTTTTAAATAAACCTCTAAATTGCTTTTCTAATATTCCATAAGAATATTTAGCTTTTTGTTTCTCCATTAACTGGATAGCATATTCAGATTTTTTACCTCTTTTTTTAGCCATCCCGTGTTGTCCAGGTGGGTAATTTCTTTTCTCGAAAGATTTATCATCTCCGAATATTGCTTCGCCAAATTTACGAGCAATTCTAGTTTTTGGACCAGTATATCTTGCCATTTCTAAAAAATTTATTTAAGGTAGAGATTATGAATTCAGGTCATATCCTTCGATAATCGTATATTCTACCTAGTTATACTTAAATATATTATTAAACTCTACGTCTTTTTGGAGGACGACATCCATTGTGAGGCATTGGAGTAACATCGATAATCTCTGTAACTTCAATTCCACCGTTGTGCAAAGAACGGATAGCAGACTCACGTCCGTTTCCTGGTCCTTTAACATAAACTTTCACTTTTTTAAGTCCTGCTTCAAGAGCTACTTTACTACAATCTTCTGCTGCCATTTGGGCTGCGTATGGAGTATTCTTTTTAGAACCTCTAAAACCCATTTTACCAGCTGAAGACCAAGAAATAACTTCACCTTTTTTGTTTGTCAAAGAAATGATGATGTTATTGAAGGTAGCAGAAATATGAGCTTCTCCCGTTGATTCAACGATAACTTTACGTTTTTTTGCAGTTGCTTTAGCCATATTACTTATTATTTAGTTGCTTTTTTCTTGTTTGCAACAGTTTTTCTTTTACCTTTTCTAGTTCTAGAGTTATTCTTAGTTCTTTGCCCTCTTAAAGGAAGACCAGTTCTATGACGAATACCTCTATAACAACCAATATCCATTAAACGTTTGATGTTTAAAGAAACTTCAGAACGTAATTCTCCTTCAATTTTGAAAACAGATACCGCCTCACGAATTGCTCCGATCTCGTCATCATTCCAGTCTTGAACTTTTTTATCTTGGCTTACTTGAGCTTTTTCTAAAATCTCAATAGCTCTACTATTTCCTAATCCGAAGATATAGGTAAGTGCTATAACACCTCTCTTATTTTTTGGGATATCTACCCCTGCTATTCTTGCCATAACTATCCTTGTCTTTGTTTAAATCTAGGATTCTTTTTGTTTATAACGTACAATCTCCCTTTTCTACGCACAATTTTGCACTCGGGACTTCTCTTTTTTACTGATGCTCTAACTTTCATTGTGAATATCCTTTAATATCTATAAGTAATTCTTGCCTTTGACAAATCGTAAGGGCTCATTTCTAGTTTCACTTTATCACCAGGTAATAACTTGATATAATGCATACGCATTTTTCCAGATATATGAGCAATAACAATATGTCCATTCTCTAATTCTACACGGAACATCGCATTTGATAATGCTTCAATTATTGATCCGTCTTGTTCTATTGCTGATTGTTTTGCCATAAAATTAAGCTACTGCTTTTCTATTTTTTCCACTTTTCATTAAACCATCATAATGTTTGTTTAACAAATATGAATTAATTTGCTGAATTGTATCGATTGCAACACCAACCATAATGATTAACGAGGTACCCCCAAAAAACATTGCCCAAGATTGTTGAACATCCATAAGACTTACAACAATCGCTGGGAACACAGCTATCAAAGCAAGAAATAAAGATCCTGGGAAAGTTATCAATGACATTATTTTGTCAAGAAAATCAGAAGTTTCAACCCCTGGTCTAACACCTGGAATAAAACCACCACTTCTTTTCAAATCATCAGACATTTTATTAGTAGGAACAGTAATAGCAGTATAAAAATAAGTGAACACAACAATCAATGTTGCGAATACAAAGTTATACCAAAAACCGAACATATTACTAAAAGCACCCACAATAGATTGTGAAGCGTCAGACTTTGATAACCCAGCAACAGCAGCAGGGATAAACATAATCGCTTGAGCAAAGATGATAGGCATAACTCCTGAAGCGTTTAACTTCAAAGGAATCCATTGTCTATTACCACCCATTAAATCTTGTTCATAATCTCCTGATGTAGTACGACGAGCATACTGAACTGGTATTTTTCTAATTGCCATAGTTAATAAAACACAAGCAATAATAACCAATAACCAAATAATAATTTCGATAACCAATAACATTGGTCCTCCGTTGTTATTTGTAACCCTGGTTGTAAATTCTTGAATAAATGCTTGAGGAAATCTAGCAAGTATACCAACCATAATTAAAAGAGAAATACCATTTCCAATTCCTTTATCAGTGATCTTTTCTCCTAACCACATGGCAAAAATTGTACCTGTAACTAAGATAATTACTGAAGAAAATAAGAATTCAAAAGAATTAAACCCTAATAAAAATGCACTACCAGGTAAAGTTCTATAAAGATTGTAGATATACGTAGGCCCTTGAACTAAAGTAATAACTATAGTTAACCAACGCGTGATCTGATTTATCTTTTTTCTACCACTCTCTCCATCGCTTTGCAGCTTTTGCAAATAAGGAATAGCAATTCCCATCAGCTGAACCACAATAGATGCCGAGATATAAGGCATAATTCCTAAAGCAAAAACAGACGCTTTAGAAAACGCTCCACCAGTAAACATATCTAGAATAGATCCAATACCACTTTTGGTTTGACCTGCTAAACTATTTAATTGTGTCGCATCTATTCCCGGAAGCGTAACGTGTGCTCCAAAACGATAAACTAAAAGCAGACCTAATGTAATTAGGATTCTGTTTTTTAGTTCCTCGATTTTCCAAACATTACTTATTGATTCAATAAATTTCTTCATAAATTGAAAAATTATATTGTTACAGCTTCTCCACCAGCAGCTTCAATAGCAGCTTTTGCAGTAGCAGTAAATTTGTGAGCAGTTACTTTTAATTTTGCTTTCAATTCTCCTCTTCCTAAAATCTTAACGATCTCATTTTTAGTAGCCAAACGGTTTGCTACGTATGTTGTCATATCGACAGCATCAGTAATAATCCCATTATCTACCAATAATTGAAGAGTATCTAGATTCACACCTTCGTATTCTTTACGATTGATGTTTGTAAAACCAAACTTAGGTACACGTCTTTGAAGTGGCATTTGCCCTCCTTCAAAACCAATCTTTTTAGAATAACCAGAACGAGATTTTGCTCCTTTGTGACCTCTTGCAGAAGTACCACCTTTTCCAGAACCTTCTCCTCTACCTAATCTTTTATTTTGATTGTGCGTTGACCCTTCAGCTGGTTGTAAGTTACTTAAATTCATAACAGTATTTGTTATTTAGCTTCTTCGACAGAAACTAAGTGTTTAACTTTGTTTATCATCCCAAGGATTGCAGGGTTTGAATCATGTTCTACAACTTGACCCATTTTACGTAGACCTAAAGCCTCTAATCCTCTTTTTTGATCAAGTGGACAGTTGATTTTACTTCTAACTTGTTTTACTAATAATTTAGCCATAATTTCCTTGAATTAACCTTTAAAAACTTTTTCTAAAGAAAGCCCTCTTTGTTTTGCAACAGTATAAGCACTTCTCATTTGTAATAAAGCATCAAAAGTTGCTTTTACTACGTTGTGAGGATTTGATGATCCTTGAGATTTAGATAATACATCGTGTATACCTACTGACTCAAGAACTGAACGAACAGCTCCACCAGCAATAACTCCTGTACCATGAGAGGCAGGAATTAAAAACACACGTGCACCACCAAATTTACCTTTTTGTTCGTGAGGTACTGATTGACCATTCAAAGGAATCTTTACTAAATTTTTCTTAGCATCTTCTACCGCCTTAGCGATTGCTTCAGAAACATCTTTAGATTTTCCTAATCCGTGTCCAACAACACCATTTTCATCACCTACAACTACAATAGCAGAAAAACCAAATGCTCTACCTCCTTTTGTAACCTTAGTAACACGATTTACACTTACCAAACGATCTTTTAATTCAAGACCACTAGGCTTTACTAACTCTACATTCTTGTATTTACTATTAGACATACTATTAGAATTTAAGCCCAGCCGCTCTCGCGCCTTCTGCTAATGATTTAATACGACCGTGATATAAATAACCTCCTCTATCGAACGTTACTACATCTATCCCAGCTTTTAAAGCTTTCTCTGCAACAAGTTTTCCAACTGCTGTTGCAACTTCAATGTTCGTACCTTTACCTATTTCTTTTTCTCTTGAAGAAGCAGCCAATAAAGTAACTCCGTTTACATCATCAATAAGTTGAGCGTAAATTTCTTTGTTACTTCTAAATACAGAAAGTCTTGGATTAGTAGCAGTACCACTAATCGTTTTTCTAATTCTGAATCTAATTCGTTGTCTTCTTTCAGGTTTTGTTAATGACATAATCTTATTTTTTAAGCTGATTTACCTGCTTTTCTTCTTAATACTTCACCTACAAATTTAACACCTTTTCCTTTGTACGGCTCAGGCTTACGGAAACCTCTAATTTTTGCCGCAACTTGACCTAAAAGTTGTTTGTCAAACGATGTTAGTTTAACAATTGGGTTCTTACCTTTCTCAGATATTGTTTCCACAACTACTTCAGCAGCTACTTCTAAAACAATATTATGTGAGAAACCAAGAGCTAAATCTAATTTTTGTCCTTGATTTGAAGCTCTATAACCAACTCCTACCAATTCTAATGATTTTGTAAACCCGTCAGTTACACCGATAATCATGTTATTGATTAAAGATCTATATAAACCGTGTTTTGCTCTGTGGTCTTTGTGATCAGACGATCTGTCTACTTGAACTTGACCGTCTTCAACTGTTACAGTAACTTCTGAGAATTCCTGTGTTAGTTGACCATTTTTTCCTTTAACTGTAATAATACCGTCTTTAACTTCTACAGTTACACCAGCAGGGATTACAATTGGATTTTTACCTATTCTTGACATCTTATAGTCTTTTTATTAGTATACGTAACAAATTACTTCTCCACCAACATTAAGTTGTTTGGCTTTCTTTCCAGTCATCAAACCTTTTGATGTAGAAACGATAGCAATTCCTAATCCGTTAAGGATTCTTGGAATAGAAGCTGAACTTGAATATTTACGTAAACCTGGTTTACTAATTCTTTGGATATCTTTAATTACTGACTCTTTAGTATCTTTATCATACTTCAAAGCAATTTTGATCGAACCCTGAACAGCGTTGTCTTCAAATTTGTAACTTAAGATATAACCTTGATCAAATAAGATCTTAGTTATTTCTTTTTTTAGATTAGATGCAGGAATTTCAACAACTTTGTGGTTTGCAGCCACAGCGTTACGAACTCTAGTCAAATAATCTGCAATAGGATCTGTATACATATGTACATATTTGCGGTTATGGTTTTCTTCAGACCTTCTGAAAAACCTTTAACCAATTAAAACTCAATTTTTTACCAAGATGCTTTTTTAACACCTGGAATCAATCCATTGTTAGCCATCTCACGGAATGTTACACGTGAAATACCGAATTGACGCATATACCCTCTTGGTCTACCTGTTAATTTACATCTATTATGCAAACGAACTGGCGAAGCATTTTTCGGTAACTTTTGCAAACCTACGAAATCTCCAGCTTCTAACAAAGCTTTTCTTTTCTCAGCGTATTTTGCTACCGTTTTTTCTCTCTTAACCTCACGGGCTTTCATTGATTCTTTAGCCATATCTTAATTCTTTTTAAAAGGTAATCCCAATTCAGTCAATAACGATTTTGCTTCTTTATCTGTCTGAGCAGTAGTAACAAAAGTAATATCCATTCCTGAAATCTTGTTTACTTTATCAATGTCAATTTCTGGAAAAATGATCTGCTCTAATACTCCAAGGTTATAATTTCCTCTTCCATCAAAACCTGTAGCTTTAATCCCACTAAAGTCTCTCACACGTGGTAAAGCTGAAGTAATAAGTCTATCTAAAAACTCATACATTCTTTCTCCACGTAAAGTAACTTTAGCTCCAATTGGCATCCCTTTTCTTAATTTAAAAGACGCAACGTCTTTCTTAGAAATAGTCGATACTGCTTTTTGTCCAGTTATCTTTGTTAATTCATCAACTGCATAGTCAATTAATTTTTTATCAGAAACTGCTGCTCCAACTCCACGGCTTAAAACGATTTTCTCCAATTTAGGAACTTGCATTACGTTTACATATCCGTACTCTTCTGTAAGAGCAGAGATAACTCTACTCTTATATTCTTCTTTTAGTCTAGGTGTATATGCCATTACTATAGTACTTGATTAGATTTTTTTGAAAATCTTACTTTCTTATCTCCTTCAACTCTAACTCCTGTTCTAGTTGCTTCCTTTGTTTTAGGATCAATTAGAGAGATATTAGATATTTGAATAGAAGCTTCTTTTTTCACAATACCACCTTGAGGGCTTTTTGCACTTGGTTTCGTATGTTTTGAAACCATGTTTACACCTTCAACGATCGCTTTGTTTTTCTCACGGTCAACACGTAATACTTTACCTTCTTCACCTTTATGGTCTCCAGCAATTACTCTTACGATGTCACCTGTTTTTATTTTTAGCTTTATCATCTTAAAACGAATTAAAGCACTTCTGGTGCTAATGATACAATTTTCATGAATTGTTTTTCACGAAGTTCTCTTGCTACCGGTCCAAAAACACGAGTTCCTCTCATTTCCCCTGCCGCGTTCAAAAGAACACATGCATTGTCATCGAAACGGATATAAGAACCATCGGCTCTTCTCACTTCTTTTCTGGTACGTACAACAACTGCAGTTGAAACAGCTCCTTTTTTAACGCTTCCGTTTGGAGTTGTATCTTTGATAGAAACTACAATCTTGTCACCAACAGAGGCATACCTTCTTTTGGTACCTCCTAAAACACGGATAGTTAAAACTTCCTTTGCTCCAGTGTTATCTGCTACTTTTAGTCTTGATTCTTGTTGTACCATAATTATTTAGCTCTTTCTAGGATTTCAACTAATCTCCAACATTTTGATTTACTTAAAGGACGCGTTTCGCTAATTCTTACAGTATCTCCAATGTTACAGTCGTTTGTTTCGTCGTGTGCAACATATTTCTTTGTTTTCAACACGAACTTACCGTATAATGGGTGTTTTACTTTACGTACTTCTGCAACAACAATAGATTTATCCATTTTGTCTGAAGTTACAACACCAATTCTCTCTTTTCTTAAATTTCTTTTTTCTTCCATCTTTCAGCAGATTACAATTATTGTAACTCTCTTTTTGTAAGTTCTGTAGCTAATCTTGCAACTGTTCTTCTTACACCTCTAATTTGAAGTGGATTCTCAATTGGAGAAATAGCGTGAGCCATTTTTAGGTCGGCATATGCCTTCTTAGTTTGACTAAGTTTTTCTTGCAACTCCGCTGCAGAAAGATCTTTTATTTCTGATTGTTTCATAATATAATATAGATTATGCTTCGAAATCTCTAGCAACAACGAATTTAGTTTTTACTGGAAGCTTTTGAGCTGCAAGACGTAACGCCTCTTTTGCAACTGACAAAGGTACTCCACCAACTTCAAACATAATTCTTCCGGGTTTAACAACGGCAGCCCAATACTCAACTGCTCCTTTACCTTTACCCATACGTACCTCAAGAGGCTTCTTAGTAATTGGTTTGTCTGGAAATATTTTGATCCATAATTGTCCCTCTCTTTTCATGAAACGTGTAGCAGCAATACGAGCTGCTTCAATTTGACGAGAAGTTAAAAACATTCCATCTTCATGTACAGATTTAATACCAAACATTCCATTAGAAAGTTCATGCCCTCTTCCAGAGTTCCCTTTCATTTTACCTTTTTGTACCTTACGGTATTTTGTTCTTTTAGGCTGTAACATTTTTCTTTAATTTAAAAATTACTTTCTTTTACGAGCGTCTGGTTTTCCACCTTTATTAAAGTTAGATTTCCCACGAGGAGAATCTCCACCTTTTCCGCCAGATTGTTTCTTGTCCATTCCAGCAAGCGGAGAAAGATCTCTCTTTCCGTAAACTTCACCTTTCATGATCCACACTTTGATACCCATTCTACCATAAGTAGTATGCGCTTCAGCTAATGCATAATCAATATCGGCTCTGAAAGTTGATAAAGGAACTCTTCCTTCTTTGAAACCTTCTGAACGTGCCATCTCAGCACCATTCAAACGACCAGAAATCAAAACTTTGATACCTTCAGCGTTCATACGCATAGAAGCAGCAATAGCCATTTTGATTGCACGTCTGTAAGAAATACGGCTTTCGATTTGACGACAGATGCTTGTAGCAACTAGATACGCGTCAAGTTCAGGTCTTTTAATTTCAAAGATGTTGATTTGAACCTCTTTGTCAGTAATTTTCTTAAGCTCTTCTTTCAACTTGTCTACCTCTTGTCCACCTTTTCCGATAATGATACCAGGTCTAGCAGTAGTGATAGTAACGGTTACAAGTTTCAAAGTTCTCTCGATGATTACTTTTGATACACTAGCTTTTGATAAACGAGCATGGATGTACTTTCTGATTTTGTGATCTTCGGCAAGTTTATCACCATAATCATTTCCACCATACCAGTTTGAGTCCCATCCTCTGATGATACCAAGTCTATTTCCAATTGGATTTGTCTTTTGTCCCATCTTGTATTAAATTGCTTGTGTGTTATTAATAGATCCAAGCACGATTGTTACGTGATTAGAACGTTTTCTAATTCTGTGTGCACGACCTTGTGGAGCTGGACGAAGTCTTTTCAACATCATTCCACCATCTACTGTAATCGTTTTAACAAATAAACCTGCTTCTTCTAAACTAGCTTCAGGGTTTTTTTGCTCCCAATTGTTGATTGCAGACAAAACCAATTTTTCTAATTTTCTTGAAGCTTCTTTAGAACTAAATCTAAGAATGTTTAATGCTCTCTCTACCTTCTGACCTCTTACCAAGTCCGCTACTAAGCGCATTTTTCTAGGTGAAGTAGGGCAGTTATTCAATTTTGCGAAAGCAATAGACTTATTAGCCTCTTTTCTCGCATCTGCTGTTTCTCTTTTACGAACTCCCATTGCTTCTTATTTTTTACCTTTATTTTTTGCTCCAGCATGACCTCTAAAAGATCTAGTTGGTGAAAATTCTCCTAATTTGTGACCTACCATGTTTTCTGTTACGTAAACTGGTACAAATTGACGACCGTTATGAACTGCGATAGTTTGTCCAACGAAGTCTGGAGTAATCATAGAAGCTCTAGACCAAGTCTTTACTACTCCTTTATTTCCACCAGCGATGTTTTCTTGAACTTTCTTGTCTAACTTATAATGAACGAAAGGTCCTTTTTTTAATGAACGTGCCATATCTTATTATTTCTTTCTACGTTCTACGATATACTTGTTACTCGGGTTTTTCTTAGAACGAGTTCTATAACCTTTTGCTGGTATTCCATTTCTTGAACGTGGATGTCCACCAGAAGAACGTCCTTCACCACCACCCATTGGGTGATCGACAGGGTTCATCGCTACAGGTCTTGTTCTAGGTCTTCTACCTAACCATCGTGTTCTACCTGCTTTACCAGATACAACTAATTGGTGGTCTGAATTAGAAACAGCTCCAATTGTAGCAGAACAAGTTAACAAGATTAATCTTGTTTCCCCTGAAGGCATTTTAATTGTAGCATATTTTCCATCTCTTGCCATTAACTGAGCAAATGTTCCAGCTGAACGAGCAATTACCGCTCCTTGACCTGGTCTCAATTCAATACAAGAAATTACAGTTCCAAGTGGAACTCTACTTAAAGGCATTGTATTTCCAATTTCTGGCTGAGATTCTGGACCAGAAACTAATTTCTGACCAACTTTCAATCCATTTTGTGCAATTACATAAGTTTTCTCACCATCAGCATAAGCTAATAAAGCGATAAATGCAGTACGATTTGGATCATATTCAATTGACTTAACCGTAGCTGAAATTCCATCTTTTGTACGTTTAAAATCAATGATACGATATCTCTGCTTGTGACCACCACCCGTATAACGCATGGTCATCTTTCCTTGACTATTTCTACCTCCAGAGTTTTTTATCGGCGCTATCAAAGAGCGTTCCGGCTTATCAGTTGTAATGGCGTCATAACCATTCACAACTCTAAATCGCTGACCTGGGGTAATAGGTTTTAATTTTCTTACTGACATTTTTCTATCTTAGATATTGTTGTAAAAATCAATTGTTTCTCCTTCTTTTACTTGAACAATTGCTTTTTTGATTGCATTTGTTTTTCCAGTAATTAAACCACTTTTAGTGTATTTTGTAGTTCTATCTGGTCTTACGTTCATCGTGTTAACACTCAAAATAGTCACACCATAAGCAGCTTCAACAGCTTTTTTGATCTCAACTTTATTTGCTTTTTTGTTAACAACGAATCCGAAGCGATTTAAAACTTCACTTTCTTTGGTTACTTTTTCCGTTACTATAGGTTTAATTATGATGCTCATATCCTATTATTTGCTTAAATTTTCTTCAATTATCTCTAAAGAACTCTCTAAAAGAACTAAGTTATTAGCATTTAATATAGCGTAAGTGCTTAATTCTAAGCTACTTACTACATTAGAGCCCTTTAAATTTCGTGATGACAAATATACGTTTTTATTCGTATCGCCCAACACAAAAAGAGATTTTTTATTATCTAACTCTAAAGCTTTCAAAACATTAATGAAATTTTTAGTGTTTGGAGTCTCAAAACTAAAGTCCTCAAGAACGATAATATTTGATTCTTTTGCTTTCATTGAGAACGCAGATTTTCTTGCCAAACGTTTCAAGTTCTTATTCAATTTGAATGAATAACTTCTTGGTCTAGGTCCAAAAACTGTTCCTCCACCTTTAAACAATGGATTCTTTGCACTACCCGCACGAGCAGTACCAGTTCCTTTTTGTTTTTTAATCTTACGTGTACTTCCTGCAACTTCAGCTCTTTCTTTAGCCTTGTGCGTTCCTTGTCTTTGATTAGCTAAATATTGCTTAACATCAAGGTATACAGCGTGATTATTTGGTTCAATTGCGAATACTGAATCAGAAAGTTGAACTTTTCTTCCAGTATCTTTTCCGTTGAAATCTAATACTTTTACTTCCATTACTTGTGAATGATTACATAAGAGTTATTATGACCAGGAACACATCCTTTGATCACAAGTAGATTCTTCTCAGTAACTACTTTTAAAACTCTAAGGTTTTGAACGTTTACATTTTCGCCTCCCATACGTCCAGCCATACGCATTCCTTTGAATACTCTAGATGGATAAGATGAAGCTCCTACAGAACCTGGCGCTCTTAAACGGTTGTGTTGACCGTGAGTTGCTTGACCAACACCACCAAATCCGTGACGTTTTACAACCCCTTGAAAACCTTTACCTTTAGACACACCTTGTACATCTACAAATTCTCCTTCAACAAACATAGAAACATCAATAAGATCCCCTAATTTTTGTTCTGTTGCAAAATTTTGAAATTCAACGACTTTTTTCTTAGCTACAGTTCCCGCTTTTTTAAAGTGACCTAAAGCCGCTTTTGTGGAATGTTTCTCGTTTTTGTCATCGAAACCCAATTGCAACGCTTCGTACCCGTCAACACCTTTGGTTCTGACTTGGGTAACAACACATGGACCCGCTTCGATTACTGTACAAGGAATATTCTTCCCGTTTTCGTCGAAAATGCTAGTCATGCCGATTTTTCTACCAATTAACCCAGACATAAATATTAATTATTAATTATTAAATATAAAAATAGAACACATCATTTAAGCGAACCCTTATTTTTAAAGTGGTGCAAAAGTATAACTTATTTACACACAATCCAAAAAAAGTTTTCACTTAAACAAAGTGCTCTTAATTTTCTCTTGTTAGAAACTAAACTTTAATCTCTACTTCAACTCCACTAGGCAATTCTAATTTCATTAAAGCATCAATAGTTTTAGATGAAGATGAATAAATATCAATTAATCGCTTATATGACATTACTTCAAATTGCTCTCTCGCTTTTTTATTAACGTGCGGAGAACGTAGCACTGTAAAAAGTTTTTTGTGAGTTGGCAACGGGATTGGCCCTGTAACAACTGCACCAGTAGTTTTAACTGTTTTTACAATCTTCTCAGCAGACTTGTCTACTAACATGTGATCGTAAGATTTTAGTTTTATTCTGATTTTTTGACTCATTTTCTTAAAATTAAGCGTTTCCTTTTGCTTTTTTGATTACTGCTTCTGAAATATTAGAAGGCGTTTCTGCGTAGTGTGAAAATTCCATTGTTGAAGTTGCACGACCTGAAGACAAAGTTCTTAAAGTTGTAACATATCCAAACATTTCAGATAACGGCACATCAGCCTTAATAGTTTTAGCACCATTTCTATCTCCCATATCATTAACCTGACCTCTACGACGGTTGATATCACCTACGATATCCCCCATGTTTTCTTCTGGTGTAATAACCTCCATTTTCATGATTGGCTCAAGAATAACAGCACCTGCAGCTTTAGCCACTTCTCTATATCCCATTCTAGCTGCTAACTCAAAAGAAAGCGCATCAGAATCCACAGGGTGGAAAGATCCATCTAACAAAGTTACTTTCAAGCTATCCACTTGGTACCCGGCTAAAGGACCAGTTTTCATAGCTTCTCTAAATCCTTTCTCTACAGAAGGAATATATTCTTTAGGAACGTTACCCCCTTTTACAGAGTTAACAAATTGCAATCCAACTGGAGCTTTACCATCAACTTCATCAGCAGGCTCGAGAACAAATACGATATCACCGAATTTACCACGACCTCCAGATTGTTTCTTGTACGTTTCTCTATGTTGAGCACTTCTTGTAAATGCTTCTTTGTATTCAACTTGAGGCTCACCTTGGTTCACTTCAACTTTAAATTCACGACGCATTCTATCTACAAGAATATCTAAGTGCAACTCTCCCATTCCTGAGATAATAGTTTGGCCAGAAGCTTCATCTGTTCTAACTGTAAACGTAGGATCTTCTTCAGCTAATTTAGCCAAAGCCATACCCATTTTATCTACGTCAGCCTTAGTTTTAGGCTCAATAGCTATACCAATTACCGGCGCAGGGAATTTCATAGACTCAAGAATAATTGGGTGTTTTTCATCACACAATGTATCTCCAGTTTTAATATCTTTAAATCCAACTGCTGCTCCAATATCCCCAGCTTCGATATAATCGATTGGGTTTTGTTTGTTTGCATGCATTTGGTAGATACGAGAAATTCTTTCTTTGTTACCAGAACGAGTATTTAATACATAAGAACCAGCATCTAAACGTCCTGAATAAGCACGGAAGAAAGCTAAACGACCTACGAATGGGTCAGTAGCAATTTTAAATGCTAAAGCAGCGAAAGGCTCTTTTACATCTGGTTTACGTAATATTTTAGTTTGATCTTCTTCTAAAAGTTCAGCATCATCAGGATGAATCCCTTCAATACCTTCTTTATCCATTGGAGATGGCAAGTATTTACATACAGCATCTAACATGAATTGAACTCCTTTGTTTTTGAAAGATGAACCAGCAATCATAGGAATGATAGCCATATCCATTACAGCAGCTCTTAAAGCAATGTTAATCTCTTCTTCTGTGATAGAATCTGGATTTTCCATGTACTTATCAAGTAAATTCTCATCATAATCAGCTACTGCTTCGATAAGAATATCTCTGTATTCTTTTACTTCATCAACCATATCAGCAGGAATATCAACAACTTCATAGGTCGCCCCCATTCCAGCATCATCCCAAACAATAGCTTGGTTTCTTACTAAATCCACAACACCTCTGAAATCATTTTCTTCACCAATTGGCAAAGTGATCGCAACTGCATTTGATTTTAACATATCTCTTACTTGTTGACAAACCATCAAAAAGTTAGAACCTTGTCTATCCATTTTATTAACAAAACCAATACGAGGAACTCTATATTGATCAGCTAACCTCCAGTTAGTTTCTGATTGAGGCTCAACACCATCAACAGCACTAAACAAGAATACTAATCCATCAAGTACACGTAAAGAACGGTTTACTTCAACTGTAAAGTCAACGTGTCCTGGAGTATCAATGATATTAAAGTGATAAGGTAACGTTTCAGGTAAAATCTTACCTTGTGTCGTTGGGAAATTCCATTCACAAGTAGTAGCAGCAGAAGTAATTGTAATACCTCTTTCTTGCTCTTGTGCCATCCAGTCCATTGTTGCAGCACCATCGTGTACTTCACCAATTTTGTGTGATTTTCCAGTATAGAATAATATACGCTCAGTAGTTGTTGTTTTACCAGCATCAATATGAGCAGCAATTCCTATGTTTCTTGTATATTTAAGTTCTCTAGCCATTTCTTAGAATTAAAATCTAAAGTGAGAGAAAGCTTTATTAGCTTCTGCCATTTTGTGAGTATCCATTCTTTTCTTTACAGCAGCTCCTTCTTCTTTAGCCGCAGCTAAACATTCTGAAGCTAACCTTTGAGCCATTGATTTTTCGTTTCTTCTTCTTGAATAAAGAATTAACCATTTCATCGCCATAGAAATCTTTCTATCTGGACGAATTTGCATTGGAATTTGAAATGTAGCTCCACCAACTCTACGACTACGTACTTCTACGTGAGGCATAACATTAGTTAAAGCATCTTTCCAAATTTCTAATGATGGTTTCTCTGCATCTTGCTTCTTAGCCTCTATAATGTCAATTGCATCATAAAAAACTTTAAAAGCTGTTGATTTCTTACCATCCCACATTAAGTTGTTCACAAAACGTGTTACCAATTGGTCGTTAAACCTTGGATCTGGTAAAAGTGGTCTTTTCTTTGCCGCTCTTTTTCTCATGTCTTTTTTTTAATAAAAATTCATACTTATCTAGACACGATTACTCGCGTCTCCATAAACATAAGTCTTTAAATTACTTTTTTGCTTCTTTTGGGCGTTTTGCTCCGTACTTAGATCTTCTTTGCGTTCTTCCTGCTACTCCTGACGTATCAAGTGCACCACGAACGATGTGATATCTAACTCCTGGTAAATCTTTTACCCTTCCACCCCTAACTAATACTATCGAGTGCTCTTGTAAATTGTGTCCTTCACCAGGGATGTAGGCATTTACTTCATTACCATTTGTCAAACGTACACGCGCTACTTTACGCATTGCAGAGTTTGGTTTTTTTGGTGTTGTAGTGTAAACACGCGTACAAACCCCTCTTCTTTGAGGACAAGAATCTAAAGCAACCGATTTACTCTTCTTAGTTATCTGAGTTCTTCCTGTTCTTACTAATTGTTGAATTGTTGGCATAATTAATACTAAAAATTTATTATGTATATTTAATTCCCGCTTTTTACGGGGTTGCAAATGTATAAATTATTTTTCACTCTACAAACGTTAATTCATTAATTTTCAATAAGATTATTTCTCCCTATTAATTCTACAGCAAAGACTTAGAATTTTATATTACTTTTATCACAAAAAACAAACCCATTGAAACAAGCCCTACTATACCTATTACTATTAATAACAAGCATCACCTGCTATAGCCAATCCATACAACTAAACCTGATAGGAAAATCAACCTATGAAACCCAAACAATAGACTCCACCCTCTACAATAAAAATCACTTAAACACTAAATCCATAGAAAACGAAATAAAAAATACTGTAGAAAAATTAACCAAAAAAGGATTTATAAACACTCAAACAATCGCAATCACAAAAACCAACGACTCATTATACACCGGAACATTATCACTCCGGAAGCAAATAAAAAAAGCAATCATCAACATAAAAGACGCGACAAACTTCAAAGAAAAACTATCCTACGCCCCCGATCAAACAGAAATAGAACTACCATACGCTGCACTAGAAACTTTCCTCAATAATCAAATTCAATATTTAGAAAAAAACGGATACGCATTCACCACCCTAAAACTAACCAAGATCTACACAGCAAACGAAACTCTACATGCACAACTCCTATTCAAGACCGAAAAACAAAGAAAAATAGACGACATCACCATAAACTACGCTAACAACAAGCACTTTCTACCAAAAGGCTTTTTAACACAAATTAAAAAAAAATACAGCAAGCAAATTTACAATCAAAAAACCGCAAGCATAATATACAAAGATTTCGAAAGCATCTCCTACGCAACACAAACAAAATATCCCGAAATACTATTCACCACAGACTCCACCAAAGTTTTTATTTACCTTAAAAAAAGAAAGTCAAACAATTTTGACGGATACATCGGCTTTAATACTGACAAACAAAACAAACTAACACTTAACGGCTATCTTGATCTAAAACTAGAAAACATTTTACTAGCAGGAGAACAACTGACGTTATTTTGGAAGAACGACAACAACAAGCAAACCACTTTTCGAACCAACGTTCAAATACCTTACTTATTTAACATCCCGTTAAGCCTGCATAGCCAAATTGAAATTTTTAAACAAGACAGCATCTTTCAAAATACGAAAACAAGTTTTGAACTCGGATACCTACTAAATCCAAAAACAAGCATTCTAATAGGAAAACAATCCACAACATCGAGCGACATACAAAACACAAACAGCACAACAATCTCTGACTACAAAAACGCTTTCTACACAGTGAACTTAACCTATACCAAAAACGAGAACAACACTATTTTCCAAAAAAAAACCAATCTATCTATCAAAACCGGCACAGGTACGCGAACAAACACAGGCAAAGACAACACCAACCCATACCCGAAACAAACATTCCTACAAATTGATTGTCAACATAATTTTAACATAAATAAAAAAAACTACTTTAATACACATTTACTTACTTACTATTTAAAAAGCAAAACATACACCATCAACGAATTACAAAGATTTGGCGGCATAAACAGCATTCGTGGATTCAACGAAAACTCCCTTCAAGCATCCTACTCCACAACACTAGCGACAGAATACCGCTATTTACTAACAACATCCCTATACATACATACTATACTAGATTACAGCATATTAAAAAACCCCTTCGCGAATTCCTCAACCACCAAAAACCAAAAATTACTAAGTACAGGCCTCGGTTTAGGTGCCGAAATGAAGAATGGAAACTTAAAAATATCTCTTGCAAACGGCAGTCAAAAAAACGAAGCAATAAAATTTTATAACACAATCCTATATATTAGTTATAATGTTAAATTTTAAGTATGCACACAAAATAACAAACTAGTTATTAGGAAAGTTAACAAATTATTAAGAGTTTTGTCAAACTAATTCAAAACAATTTAAAATGAAACTAAAGTTCAATGGAATCTTAGTGCTATTAATAGTACTTATGGCGCAATTAACATTTGCGCAAGAGAGAGCTGTTACGGGAGTTGTTTCTGACAATACAGGAATGCCTTTACCAGGTGTAAGCGTATTAGTTAAAGGAACTAAGACTGGAACACAAACTGATTTTGACGGAAAATATTCTATCAAAGCTGCTGCAAGCCAAATTATAATTTTCAGCTACATTGGTATGAAAACACAAGAATTTAAGGCTTCTTCATCTTCAATCAACGTAAAACTTCAAGGAGATGCACTAGAACTTGAAGGTGTTACAATTAACGTATTAGGTATCGAGGTTAAGAAAAACCAAAGTGCTTCATCTTACTCAAAAGTAAAAGGAGACGTTATTGCAAATTCAGGAGAAACATCTTTATTAAAAGGTTTATCTGCAAAAGCATCAAGTGTTAGCATCGTATCAAACTCTGGAGACCCAGGATCTGGAGCATATATCCAAATTAGAGGTCAAAACTCAATCACTGGATCTACACAACCATTATTTGTTATTGACGGTATACCAATGTCAAGTGACGAATTAGGAAGTGGAACTGATGGAGTTGGTCAACAAAGTAGAATGAATGACATCAATCCAAATGATATCGCTTCTGTTCAAGTACTAAAAGGAGCATCTGCTGCTGCATTATGGGGATACAGAGCTGCCAATGGAGTTGTGTTAATTACAACTAAAAAAGGAAAAAAAGGAAAAATATCTGTAGACATTAACTCTAGCGTGTCATTTGACAAGGTGAATGTAAAAATGGATCTACAAAATATTTACGGACAAGGAATCGACGGACTTAATATAGGCCAATTTAGAGCTAATGGTGCACCCGTAAGAAATAACGCTAACTCGTTTGGTGATAAAATATCTACAAGAGCTGGAGGAAATGACGTATTCAACACATCAGGTCAGTATTTCATATCTAATAACGGTAACACAATCTACCCTGTATCAACAAAAAACAGTACTGCCAATTTCAACGACTCTAACATGGATTCGGTAATAGGTAACGGACACAACATTGATAACCACATTGGAATTAGTGGTGGTGGAGAAAACACCAACTTCTACCTTGGAATTGGTAACACGAACCAAGAAGGAGTTGTAAGAAACTCAACTTACGAAAGAACAAGTGTTGATTTCTCATCTGAATCAAAAATAGGTGACAAAACAACATTTAAAAGTAAATTTGGATACTCTTCAGTTAACTCAAACAGAGTTCAAACAGGATCTAACTTAGCTGGATTATTTTTAGGACTATACAGAACTCCAGCTGACTTTGACAACAGAGATTTCCTAGGAACAAATTACAGAAACGGAGTTCCTTCACTAAACAGCCAAAGAGCTTACAGACAAGACGTAGGGACAAACGCTACTGACAGAAACCCTAGTTACAACAATCCATTGTGGACAACTGACGTACAAAAGAACCCTAACACAGTGGAGCGCTATGTTGCTGGTTTTGAACTTAAACACGAAGTAAACAAATTCATGTCGTTAATTGCTAGACTTGGTTTAGACGGCTACAGTGACAAAAGGATTTCAATGTTCCCGATGAACTCAGCAGAAAACGGTGGAGGCGGTAGTGCAAGTGAAAGCGTAACTGATTACCAACAATTCAACGTTGACTTTATGGCTTTAGGTGATGTTGCCATCAACGAAGACTTAGGTTTAAATTACCTTGCAGGAATCAACTTTGCTCAAACAAACTACGATCAAAGAGGAGGAACCTATAAAAATTTCTTAATTGATACAGATAAATTCTCTTATGACAATGCACTTATCAATGACAAAACAACTTTCTTAGACAGAACTTACTCAAAACTAAGCGGAGCTTATTTCTCAGCAGCGTTTGATTACAAAGATTACTTATTTTTAACATTAGGAGGTCGTTTTGAAACAGCTTCATCTTATGCTCCGAACTTAAAAGTATATTTCTATCCAACTGCAGAATTTGCTTATAAATTCACTAAGGATTTAGACAGTCAAATTTTAACAAATGGAAAATTAAGATTAACATTTGGACAAATTGCTTCTATTCCTAGACCATACGCAGGAACTACTTACTTCAATTCTGCTACAGGAGCTGAAGGATGGGGGCCAGCATACGATTCAGGAGTTTATAACGGTTCATTCCAAAGATCAGCAACACGTGGAAACTCAGATTTAAAACCAGAAATTAAAACTGAATTTGAAGTAGGAACAGATTTAGAATTCTTCAAAAGAATCAACTTAAACCTTACTTACTATACAAACGAAACAAAAGACTTACTAGTTGACGTACCCTTAAACGGTAGTTCTACGTACAGTGGTCGTTATGGAAACTTTGCTACAATTCAAAACCGTGGAGTTGAGTTAGAATTTGATGCAAACATGCTATCTTACGACTCACCAATCAAATGGACCATTTTTGGTAACTGGAGTAAAAACGTGAATGAAGTTACTAAATTAACAGGAACTGAATCATTATTTTTAAATGGATTTACAGGATCATCTTCTCGTGCCGTTCTAGGACAGCCTTTAGGAGTACTTTGGGGTGGTAAATTTGATAGAGATGCAAATGGAGCAATGATACTAGATGCAAATGGATTCCCAACTGTTGCAGATGCTGAAGGAGTAATAGGAAACCCTAACCCTGATTTTAGAGCTGCCATTGGAACATCTATCTCATACAAAAACTTCAAACTTAGCACATTGTTTGACGCCTCTATCGGTGGAGACTTATGGGATGGAACAAACGGAGCATTAAACAACTTTGGTAGAACATGGGAAACAGCTAACGAAGTTACGTTGACAAGCCCTACAGTAAACTACGCAGGAGCAACAATTCCTGTAGGAACCATAAGAGGTAACTTAAGAGACTTTGGAGCAGGTAATGTTTTACTTGATCAATCTTGGTACCAATCAATTGGTGGAGGATTTGGACCAGTTGGAGAGCAATTCGTAAAATCTGCATCGTGGATTAAATGGAGAGAACTAAGCTTGTCATACCTATTAAAATTAAAAGATTCTAAATTAGGAGTTGAAAGTATTACTTTCACAGGAACAGGAAGAAATTTATGGTTATGGACTGAAGCCAAAGACCTTGGACAAGATCCAGAAACTAACCTTACAGGTGGTTCAAACGGAAGAGGTTTACAATATTTCAATAGCCCAAACACTAAATCAATTTTATTTAGCGTTAATTTAAAATTCTAAAAACATGAAAAATACTTTTATAAAAATAGCAAGTCTATGCTTAGCAGTATCAACTATATTTAGTTGTACTAGTTATGTAGAAGACATGAACGTTGATCCAGATTTATTAACGGACTCAGATGCTTCGAACTTATTTCAAGGAGTTCTTTTGGCTGATCAGTTCTTTCAAACTAGTTCAACAACTAGAGATGTAATGATTTGGTTGAATCAAGCAAATGGTGAAAACAGACAATATGTTGCATTAAACGATTGGAACAACACAACTGCTTCAGAATTTGACGATAGTTGGAATACAGCTTATGTAAACTGTATTACGCAATCTAAAATAGCTCAAGCTAAAGCAGATGCAGAAGTAAATCCAAAGTTAAAAGGTGCTCTTCAAGTAATCGAGGCGCATTGTATGGGAACTGTAACTTCATTATGGGGTGATGCTCCATACTCTGAATTGGACATTACTGGTAATAACCCAAATCCAAAGTATGATTCACAAGCTGCAATCTATGCCAGCCTTCAAATTTTACTTACTAACGCAATTACAAATTTAAACTCAACTGGAACGATTCCAGCTGCTAAAGATTTGTATTACGGTGGAGACAGAGCAAAATGGATCAAACTTGCTTATTCACTTAAAGCAAGATACTACCTTCACGTAGGAAACTATCCATTAGCAAAAACAAATGCAGTATTAGGAATGAGCAGTGCTGCTGATGATTTCAAAGCACAATTTGCTAATTCTTATGGACAAAGTTTCAATCCTTTCTACTCATTCTTAGTTATTGACAGAGATGATTATATGTCTGGAGATGGTTATGCAGCTAGATTGTTAGACCCAACAAATGCATTATACAGAGGAAATGCTAAAACTGATGAAAGCGCTAGATTAGCATTTAGCTACAACGACGAATATTGGTCTCCTTACGGTCTAAACATCTATGGTGGTGACTACGGTGGAACTAACGGTAAATTTGGTAGTGATTCACCAATGCCTTTGGTAACATACGGAGAAATGTTATTAATCATTGCAGAAGCTGATACTAGAACTTCATTTGCAGCAGGATTAACGTCTTACAACAACTACAGAGCTTTATTGAATACTGGATATTCTATAGGAATAGACAACTCAGGATACGACTCTGCAACATTTAGCTACCTACCTTATCTTGCTACTGATTTTGTACTAGGAGGAGTAGAAAACACCACGGGATCATTAACTTCACAAAATGCATTATTGAGAGAAATCTATCAAGAAAGATACATTTATTTCATGGGATCATTTGAAAGTTATACAGACTTTGGTAGAAGTAAAAATATTGCTGAAATTCAACTAAAAACTGGAAAAGCTGGAACTCCTCAGAGATTCTTGTATCCACAAGTTGAGATTAACGCAAATCCAAATACACCAAGTCCAATTCCATCAATTGTAACTAAAACACCAGTTCACAATTAATTTGAATTAACAAGTTGTAAAAAACCATCACTTTCATTAGTGGTGGTTTTTTTTTATATATTTGCACCATGGAAAAAGAACATCAAATATTTGGAATACGAGCGATAATTGAAGCGATTCAAGCAGGCGCAACAGTTGATAAAGTTTACATTCAAAAGGAAGCAAGCAGCGAACTAATGAAAGACTTGATGAAAGTCATGAAACGCGGTAACATAAATTTTTCTTATGTTCCAGTTGAAAAGCTAAACAGACTAACACCAAATAATCATCAAGGTGCTGTTGCAACTATATCTCCTATCTCATTTTTTGATTTAGAGACACTAATTAATACTGTGGTAGAAAATGGTAAAACTCCATTATTTTTAATTCTTGATCAAATATCTGATGCCCGTAACTTTGGTGCGATTATCAGAACTGCTGAATGTACTGGAGTCAATGGAATCATCGTTCAAAAAGCAGGATCGGCGCCAGTTAATGGTGACACGGTAAAAACATCTGCAGGTGCTGTTTTTAACATTCCTATTTGTAAAGTAGAACATATAAAAGACGCTATCTTTCTTTTGCAAGCAAGCGGAATAAAAACTGTTGCTGCTACTGAGAAAACAGATCAAAACATCTATGATATTTCGCTTAACGAGCCAGTTGCGATTATTATGGGATCTGAAGATCGTGGTGTAAACCCTTCTGTACTAAAAATTGTTGACGAAAAAGCTAAGCTACCAATGTTTGGAACTATAGGTTCACTAAACGTGTCTGTAGCTTGTGGTGCTTTTTTATATGAAGCGGTACGTCAAAGAAGCTAATACAAAAATTTATTTTTAAGCTAAGAATAAAATCAAAATAATAAATGAATCAAGACTCCGGTTTTGGTTCATTTTTTTTGCTTTCGATAAAATCGTAATTAACAACATAGTTTGAAGAATAATACGATTGCATCTCCTCCTCTATTTCTACAGGAGGCAGATTCACAAAAACACCATTTTCATCAAAACGTTGCATGAACTTGTCTTGCGAAGGATCATAGTTAGGATGTTCCCATTCGTACTTTATGACCTTTTCATAGTCCGGTATTTTTAGAAAAATAGCCAACATAAATCCTGTAACCATTCCGGCAAGATGACCTTCCCACGAAATAGTCTCATCAACTTTTGGAAAAACATACCAGATCATTCCGCCGTAAAACATAATCACAGCAAGTGACAGCGCTACTAGTCTATAGTACTTTGTTAAAATTCCTTTGAGAAAGATAAAACTTACTAAGACATAAATAAGTCCACTCGCGCCTATATGATAACTATCTCTACCTATAAACCATGTTACAAGACCAGAAAAAATAATTCCCAATGTAACAACAAGCAAAGACTGCTTAGCATAAAAAAACTGTAAGGCAGCCAATAAAATCAATAAAGGAATGGAGTTACTGTATAAATGCTCCATATCGGAGTGGATGAATGGACTAAAAATAACTCCCTGTAAGCCCGAAAATGTTCTAGGTAAAATTCCGTTTTCAACAAAATCATAATCATACCGGATTTCGAGCCAATACACAAACCATAATAACAGTACCGAAAATAGTGGCAATGCAATAACCCAGTTTGAATATCTAAAATCCTTTTCCATGTTCTAATTTTTATAGGTAGTTGATACTCAAAAATTCTTCCAAATAAAAAATAATGCTATTTTGTCATATAATAGCTTGTTAATTAAAATCTCAAATCGTTTTTAGCCCAGATAGGAACGGCATCCTTTTATATCGTGGCGAGGAACGAGCAAACGAAATAAAAGATATAGTGGATAGCTGGAATAGCTTCAAATAAAAAATAGTAATTTTACAACATGGAAGCACCATTAGCAGAACGAATTCGTCCACAAAAACTAGAAGACTACATTAGTCAGTCCCATTTAGTAGGGCCTAACGGCTCTTTGACACATCAAATAGCCAAAGGAATCATCCCGTCACTCCTACTATGGGGGCCGCCGGGAACAGGAAAAACTACTTTGGCGCAAATCATTGCACAAGAATCCAAGCGTCCTTTTTATATTTTATCGGCGATCAACTCAGGTGTCAAAGATATTCGTGATGTGATCGAAAAGGCAAAACAAAGCGGTGGCCTTTTTACTGCCAAAAACCCAATACTGTTTATTGATGAGATTCATCGTTTTAGCAAATCGCAACAAGATTCATTGTTAGCAGCAGTTGAAAAAGGATGGATAACCTTAATAGGGGCGACTACAGAGAACCCCAGTTTTGAGGTAATTCCTGCCCTCCTATCACGTTGTCAGGTTTATATTTTAAATGCCTTTACCAAAGCAGATCTTGAATCCTTACTACAACGCGCACTAAAGACTGATTCGTTTTTAGCAACGAAAGACATTACACTGAAAGAAACCGAAGCCTTACTTCGATTATCTGGTGGTGACGGGCGCAAGCTATTGAATATTTTTGAACTCGTTATCAATGCAGCCGCTGCAGACAAAATTGTGATTACAAACGAAAGAGTATTTGAGCTCGTGCAACAAAATACGGTTTTGTATGACAAAAGTGGTGAACAACATTATGATATTGTGTCGGCCTTTATAAAATCGATCCGCGGAAGCGATCCTAATGGAGCTGTTTATTGGTTGGCTCGAATGATTGAAGGCGGTGAAGACGTCAAATTTATTGCCCGACGCATGTTGATTCTTTCCAGTGAAGACATTGGAAATGCAAATCCTACTGCGTTTATTATGGCCAATAATACATTTCAAGCGGTAGCAACTATTGGCTATCCTGAAAGCCGGATTATACTAAGTCAATGTGCTATTTATCTTGCTACATCACCCAAAAGTAACGCCTCTTACCTTGCCATAGGAACGGCGCAACAACTGGTGAAGCAAACTGGAGATTTGTCTGTGCCCATTCATTTGCGAAACGCACCAACCAAATTAATGAAAGAGTTAGGTTACGGAGAAGAATATAAATATTCGCATGATTATACTAACAACTTTGCGGATCAGGAATTTTTACCACAGGAGCTAAGCAACAATCCAATTTACATTCCTGGCAACAATTCAAGAGAAAACACGACACGAGAATTCTTAAAAAACCGATGGAAAAATAAATATGGTTACTAATAAAAAAAGCAGATTATTCTAATTGAATAATCTGCTTTTTTTATTAGTAACTAACGACTTAAAACTAGAACTTAACTGCTATTTTCTCTGAAAATAATTTGTCGTTTTTATAATATTCAAAATACCATTGCCCCTCTTTAGAGATCAAAACCCCACTTACACCTTCTTTATCAGCAATATAACAACTAGCTATTGATGTTTTAAAAACTTTCATCACCACTTTTGGAGTAGTATCCACTAACTGAAACCCATTTAAAACCGGTTGCGCATATAAAAAACTACCATCTTGCATTATTTCTTTTTTAGCGACAGGAACTAATTTTTCTTCGACTTCCTTCTTTTCTTGTACAACTACCGTCTCTACTTTTGCAACTGTGGCTTTCGGAGCTACTTTTGCAACTGCATTAGCAAGACCTGTATATTTATAATTTAAAGCATAAATTGACTCAAAAGCATCATTCAAAGCCTCGGTGTAAGCTAGTTGATAATCCTTTTGTTTACTCACGCCAGTCTCTGATTGATAAATCACCTTGCCATAACAATCTTTAAAAATAACATGTAGTTTTGTTGTTAAAAACGATTTTTCTTTAACAACATCAAACGATAATATATCACATCTTTGAATATTTTCACTAGGTAAAGACTCATTATCATAAAAAGCTGCAAAACCAGCTTTATTCAAATTAAACTTCGATAAAGTAGCCAAACGATATTGATTATCACTACTGATAAAATCGAACTTCAAAGGCACAACAACGTATTTATAGTTATTGATCGATTGTGAAAATCCGTTAAAAGACAATAACATAACAAGTAATACTAATACTTTCTTCATAATTTATAAATATTTTTTTAATTCTAATAAATGATTAATTTGTTTAATATCATTTCCTACAGGGTTTGCAATTTCACTAAAAAAGATAGCGTCTAACCCACAATCCAAAGCACCTTGCACATCGGCATCTAACGAATCCCCAATCATAATACTATGTTCTTTTTTGGCTTTAGCCAAATCTAAAGCGTACTCAAAAATAATTGGATTTGGTTTCTTCACTCCCGCCATTTCTGAATTAGTAACCGTATTAAAATAACTCGAAAGCTGAGCATTACTAATTTTTCTAGTTTGCACATCCGCAAAACCATTGGTAATAATGTGCAAATTGTACTTACCATTCAGATAATCCAAAACTTCGAATGTCCCATCAAAAAGATGATTATTATCTGGCAAGTACGCAATATATTCGTCTGCTATGAGATCAATTTCTTTATCCGAAATAATATAATTCAAAGCATCAAATGACTGTTTCAATCTATTATAACGTAATTCTTGATGGGTTATTTTGTCATACTGATACAGTTTCCAACACGCTTGATTAATTGGTATATACTGATCAATAAATGATTTTATTTCAACTGTTGGGTGGTTCCTTCTAAATATGTTTTCAAAAGTAATTTCTGAGTTTTTATCAAAATCCCATAAGGTATGATCTAAATCAAAAAACACATCTTTTATATTATCAATCTTCATTTTATTTCTTTTTATTAAAATATTCCTTCGTCTACAAAACTAAAATAACTGGTCTCCGTGACGATTAAATGGTCTAAGACTTTTATTTCGAGACTATCTCCTGCTAATTTTAGTTTTCTAGTAATCTGTTTATCAGCATCACTAGGAATCAACGTTCCCGATGGATGATTGTGACACAATATTAAACTTGTGGCGCCTAGCTCTAAAGCATTTTTAAAAACCAATCGTACATCTACCAAAGTTCCGGTAATTCCGCCTTTGCTCAGCTGGGATTTTGAAATCACTTTATTTGAATTATTCAAATACACAATCCAAAATTCTTCATGCGGTAATTCTCCAATTATGGGTTGCATTAACTCAAAAATAGCTTTGCTCGAAGTAATTTTTACCAATTGAACAGCATCCTCGGCTCTACGGCGTCGTCCTAATTCTAAAGCTGCAATAATCGAAATTGCTTTGGCTTCGCCAATTCCTTTAAATGCAATCAATTGCGCAATAGACAATTTTCCTAAAGCATTCAAGTTGTTATTTACACTACCCAAAATACGCTTACTCAGCTCCACCGCCGACTCGTTTCTACTGCCTGATCCAATTAAAATCGCAATCAACTCGGCATCGCTCAAAGCGCTTTTGCCTTTTAACATCAACTTCTCACGAGGCTTGTCGTCTTCGGACCAATGGGTAATCGGAAAATTATTTTGTTCCACATTTAAAGATTTAAATTGATACAAATACAAAAATCATGCTCTCTTTAAACCCAATATGAAACGGAGTTTAAATACTTTTTTTCATGCAAATACTATTTTTCAACCCTTCATAAGGCGGATAATTCTCTATGATACTATAACCCGCTTTTTGATACATCCCGATCGCCGCTTCTTGCTTATACAAGGTTTCCAAAACCGAAAAAGAAAAACCCATCGTAGCTGCCCAAGCTTCTAACTCCTGTAACATTCTTTGCGCCAATCTTTTCCCGCGTGCGTCAGGAGAAACAAACATACGTTTTATTTCGATTGTATTTGAATCGTATTTCTTAAAACAAGAACAAGCAACCGCCACATTATCAATATAAACCACAATTGCATTTGGGTTTAATTCGATAATATTATTGCCCCAATAATTCGACTGTAGCTCAGGATAGGTCTCCCACAAACTTTTGTCTAATTCTCTTACTAACGCAATAAAATCTTTATCCTCGCTCGTAGTTCTAGTAATCTTAATTTGTTGTTCCATTATTCAAGATTACTCTATTATCTTCTTAACTTCGTCAAAATTCAAACCGCCGTAATTCCCTGAACTCATCAATAACAAAGCCGAATTGTCAAAATTAAGACCAAACAAATATTCTTTAAATTCGACAGGATTGGTGTATATAATTAAATCTTTTCTATTAAAAGCTGTTGCAATTTGATCATAAGTCACTTCCTCCAGTTGCTTAATCTTCACTGCATCTGGCGAATAAAACACCACAGCAACATCTGCATGTTCTAGAGCCCCTTCGTATTCCTTCAAAAACTCGGCATTTAAGCTACTATAGGTGTGCAATTCTAAACAAGCTACCAAAGTACGATTAGGATATTGTTCCTTCACCGCCTTAGTAGTTGCAGCTACTTTACTTGGTGAATGTGCAAAATCTTTATAGGCTACCGCTGTTTTACTTTCGGCGATTTTTTCTAATCTTTTTGAAGCGCCTTTAAAACTGGCAACGGCTTCGTAAAAATCAGCTTCGTCAACGCCCATATTTTGACATATCCATTTGGCTCCAGCCAAATTATTTAAATTATGTCCACCAAAAACTTCGATGGGCATATCCCCTTCGGGAGTTTCTAATAAGGTTACACCATCTTCCACCTTATAATTTGGTGTGGTATAAGCTAATTTTCTAATAGGGTTTGTTGCTGCTTCGGCTACTCTTTTTACTTCGCCATCTTCTTCGTTGTACACTAAGATCCCGCCATTTGTAATTTTGCCAATGAAAATCTCAAACTGCTCTACATAATAATCATAAGTTGGAAAAACATTAATATGATCCCAAGCAATCCCAGATATTAGTGCAATATTGGGTTGGTATAAATGAAATTTCGGTCGTCTATCAATAGGCGATGACAAATATTCATCCCCTTCCAAGACAATAAAATCATTCTCTTCGGTCAAATGAACCATGGTATCAAACCCTTCCAGCTGTGCTCCCACCATATAATCTACCGCAATATCATGGTAATGCATAACATGTAAAATCATCGATGTGATCGTCGTTTTACCATGTGAACCCCCTATTACCACACGGGTTTTATTTTTAGATTGTTCGTATAAAAACTCAGGATACGAATAGATTTTCAACCCTAATTCTTGTGCTTTCAATAATTCTGGATTATCCGCTTTGGCATGCATACCTAGAATCACCGCTTGTACATCTTGTGTTATTTTTTCAGGAAACCAACCCAGTTCAGCAGGTAAAATTCCTTTTTTATCTAAACGTGATTTTGATGGCTCAAAAATGGCATCATCACTACCAGACACTTGATACCCTTTATTATGTAAAGCTAAAGCCAAATTGTGCATGGCGCTACCACCGATAGCGATAAAGTGCGTTCTCATATATTTTACTTAGAAGTTGAATTTATTTTTTTTATGGTTTGTAAAACAGCCTCTGCTTTCGCGCTGTCTTTCATTTTGTATTTGTATAAATTGGCGAGTAATTGGTAGCTTTTTACCGAATTACTCACTGCAATTGCCTTTTTGTATTGCTGTTCGGCTCTTGTATATCTTTTAAAATATTCATCAATATGCCCTCGAGACATGTACCCATCTACTGTTGATAGTCGCAACAACTCATTCGAATATTGAATTGCTTTAGACTCACTACCACCCACAATTCCAGGTAATTTGATGTACAATTCTATCAAAGCCCATCTCGCATCGATATGACGTGAGTTAAGCTGAATCGCTTTTTCAAACGACTCTTTAATATCATCAATCATCCCCAGCGCCTTAAACTTATTAACTTCCAGCGCCTTCATTCCTAGAGCGCCACCGTATTTGTAATAGTAATTTGCTTCAGATGGCTTTAAAACCTTTAGCTTTTCATAGTACATAATTGCTTTGTCCCACGACTTATTTTGTCCTGCGATATCGCCTAAATATTCAATGGCTTTTAAATTGGATGGCTCCGTTCTTAAAACAGTTTCAAAAACACTTTCGGCCTGATCCATTTTCCCAGCTTCAAATAAACCTTGTCCTTTATCAAAATTAGATTGAGACAACACCAAAAGTGGAAAAAACAAAATGAAGTATAAAATGTATTTCATTTTTCAAAAATAAGGAAATTTTAAAGGAATAAAAAGTCTTTTAACGAACATAAAAAACATCCTATTTCTAAAAACCTTAATGAATTAGAAAACTTAAAAGAACCTTTACATAACAAGCTAGAATTACATTTACTATAGCAAACCGCAAACACATTCGCTTACTAAAACACAAGGACTATGAAAATATTCTACGCCATACAAGCCACAGGAAACGGCCACATCTCAAGAGCTATGCAACTGTACCCGTATTTATTAAAACATGGCACCGTAGATTTCTTCTTAAGCGGCAATAACGCCAGTCTGGAAACGCAGCTACCTGTAAAGTTCAAGAGCAATGGCTGTAGCTTGCATTACAGCAAATGTGGCGGTCTCAACTACTGGGATATTGTAAAAAACATCAAACCAAGACAAATCTATAAAGATGCCGAATCACTCCCATTAAAACACTACGACATCGTCATCAATGATTTTGACAGCATTACCTCCCTGGCTTGCAAAATGCAAAATATCAACTCGGTTCAACTGGGACACCAAGCCAGTTTTATTTCGCCGCAAACACCAAGGCCTGACAAAAAAAGCGTCATGGGTGAACTCATCTTAAAGCATTACGCACCGTCCCGCAAAAACATTGGTCTACATTTTGAGTCATACGACACCTTTATTCGGCCACCCATCATTAAGGACGACATTGTTAATGCACAACCCAACAACCTCAATCACATCACGGTTTACCTGCCTTCATTTGACAAAGATTGCCTAGAAAAAGCCTTCAATAGCTTGCCCGACTTACAGTTTCATTGGTTTTTAAACACCATCACCCATACCCATACCGTGGGCAACATTACCTATTTTCCTGTGGACCACAAAAAATTCAACAAAAGTCTTATTAGCTGTGACGGTATCATCACCGGTGGCGGATTTGAGACGCCCGCCGAAGCTTTATACCTTGGCAAAAAAGTGCTTTCCATCCCCATTCGCAACCATTATGAACAAGAATGCAACGCGGCTGCCTTGAAAAAGCTTGGCGTTCCCGTGGTTTATGAAGTGGGCCAAGACTTTAACACCATCATCGAAAACTGGATCAATCTAGACTGTAAATACCCGAAAATTCAAGCCAACAATATTCCCGAAACCCTCCAATATCTTTTTGACACCTACAAGGACTAGATTTATTTTCAGGGGCTGCCCCGCAAAAAAAGCGGGTCGCGCTTTCCGTTGCAATCTTTTATGAGGTAAAAAAACCTCATAAAAGGATTTCCACTTCAATCCCTCAGCCAAATAAAAACAACCCCACCACAGAAATCGATAATAAAAAAACCATAAAATTAGTGATTGTGTATTTTTTCAGTAAATTAGCGACCGATAACAAAAATAAAACATGAAAACATTAAACGAATGGTTTGACGAGTACGGTGTAAGTCACAAAAATGTGACTAATAAAAAAATACACTACATCTGCGTGCCTTTGATCTTTTTCTCAGTTGTTGGACTGTTTATGAGCATCCCAAACGGACTACTGCAACCACTAGCATTCTTGCCTTCTATATTTGTAAACTGGGCTTTTGTAGTTTTACTATTTGTTTTGCTATTCTATTTTAGACTTTCAATAGCTATGGGTTTAAAAATGCTGTTATTTACAGCTATTTGCCTTGTTGGTAATTATTACATCGGACAAGCAGTGCCATTATTATACTTTTCTATAGCGCTATTTGCAGCCGGCTGGATTGGTCAATTCTATGGACACCAAATAGAGGGTAAAAAACCTTCCTTTATCAAGGATTTACAATTCCTACTAATAGGCCCAGCTTGGGTAATTGATTCCGTATTAAAAATCAACTAAAACCAGATTAATTAGGGCTTGCTGAAAAAGTATTCTCAATTTTCATATAACTGGATTTAATTTCACCAAATAATCACTTTCATAATTG